>SZPG01000010.1 GCA_030263595.1 Chloroflexi bacterium CFX6 | reverse complement strand
CTGCTTGATCGCCTCGGTCACTTTATAGTCGCCCAGCGGAAAGGCTGGAACCATTTGCTGCTCCACGAACTTCAACGACTCGACCGGCGTCATGCCCCAATTGGTGGGACACGTGGACAATAACTCGACCATCGAGAAGCCCAGCCCGCGCGCCTGGGTTTCGAAGGCGGTGCGGATGGCTTTCTTCGCCAGGCGAATGTTCTTCGGGTCATGTAACGAACGGCGGACGACGTACCCCACGCCATCGAGCGTCGCCAGCATCTCCGCCATGCGGATGGGAAAGCCCTGCGTCTCCACATCGCGCCCGTTGGGGGAGGAGGTGGTCTTCATGCCGGGCAGCGTGGTCGGCGCCATCTGTCCGCCGGTCATGCCGTAGTTGGCGTTGTTGATGAAGATCACGGTCAGGTTCTCGCCGCGCGCCGCCGCATGGACAATTTCTCCCATCCCGATCGAAGCCAGGTCGCCGTCGCCTTGATAGGTGAACACGATGCGATCCGGCAGGACGCGTTTGATGCCGGTTGCCATGGCGGGCGCACGTCCGTGCGGGGCTTCGACGAAATCGGTGTCGAAATAGTTGTAGGCGAACACCGCGCATCCCACCGGCGCGACGCCGATGGTGCGGTCGAGCGCACCCATTTCCTCCAAAACTTCCGCGACCAGGCGATGCGCCACTCCGTGCGTGCAGCCCGGGCAATAATGGGTGGGCGTTTCGGTAAAGCCTTCGGGTCGGTCGTAGACAAGGTTGTTTGTTGTCATAAATACCTCTTGGTGTCATGTCATTGCGAGCGATGGTCGAGTAGGCGGCGTTTTTCCGCCGTATCGAGACCTGAGCGAAGCAATCTCCATGTTACGAGGGGATTGCTTCGTCGAAGAACCCTCCTCGCAATGACATTACGCAGGACTCATCCTCTCCAGCCACGCCTCGCGCGGATTTGTCTCCACGCTCAACTTGCTCGAGGCGATGCGTTCGATCTCGCGCAGGATTTCATCGGGGAACGGCACCACGCCGCCCATGCGTCCGTAGAACTCGACCGGGGCGCGTCCCTTCACCGCCAGGCGGACGTCCTCCAGCATTTGACCGGCGTTCATCTCTGTGACAAGGAACGCCTCGACCCGTCCCGCGAGTTGCTCGATGACCCCGGACGGAAACGGGCTGACGGTGATCGGTCTCAACAACCCGACCTTGATTCCCTTCTGACGCGCCTGCCTCACCGCTGATAACGCCACGCGTCCCGCCGTCCCGAAGCCGATGACGACGAATTCCGCATCGTCGAGATGATATTCCTTGTAGCGTACTTCGTTTGCCTGGATGCTTTTCCAGCGCGCCAAAAGCCTGAGGTTGAGTTTCTCTTCTTCGATGGGATCCAGATAAATGGAGGAGAGGATGCGGCGCGGGCGTTTGCCCATCTTCCCGTCGGTTGCCCAATCCCAATTTGCGCGCTGAATCGGTCTCATCTCCGGCATCTGCGCGGGTTCCATCATCTGCCCGACCGAGCCGTCGAGGATGACCATGCAGATGGCGCGGTATTTTTCCGCCAGGTCGAACGACAGCCCCATCAGGTCAATCGCCTCCTGCACCGAGGCGGGCGCAAGCACGATCGGCTGGTAATCGCCGTGACCGCCGCCATGCACCGCCTGGTTGTAATCTCCCTGCGATGGCGCGATGTTGCCGAGACCGGGTCCCCCGCGCATCACATTGACCAGCACTGCGGGAATCTCAGTGCCGGCAATATACGAGATGCCTTCCATCATCAGGCTCACGCCGGGACTCGACGACGTGGACATCACGCGCACACCCGCGCACGCCGCGCCGTAGACCATGTTGATCGCGCCGAGTTCGGATTCCGCCTGAACAAAAGCACGCCCAAGTTCGGGCATGCGTTTCGAGAGGTATTCGAGGATTTCAGTTTGCGGGGTGATGGGGTAGCCGAAGTACGCTTCGAGCCCCGCGCGTACCGCGGCTTCGGCGATGGCTTCATTGCCTTTCCATAATTCACGTGTCATTTATATTTCTCCGTAGGGATAACCCTTGCGGTTATCCAGCTTGCGGTTATCCAGCTGGGACAGGGGCAAGCCCTTTCCCTACAATTTCCCGATACACCGTGATCGCCGCATCCGGGCAGACCAGCGCACAGATGGCGCACCCCGTGCATCCATCCTTGAAGATGTGCGCGGGGTGGTAGCCTTTGGGGGTAAGCCGCGTCATGTCCAATTCCATCACTTCCTGCGGACATGCGCTGATGCACAATTCGCATCCTTTACAGTAGGTATCGCTGACTTCGATCCAGCCTTTGGCTGCCATTGAGTCTCCTTTGTTATTGTTATCTGGAGACCTGACAGGTTTATGCAGGGGGTTGGTCGGTGATGGTTATTGTCCGCGCGGGTGTTGATGATCGGACTGGCGCGTCTGAAACCTGTCAGGTCTATTCACTTATACGAGTAGTCGGACATTATTTAGCGGGATTCCCGCACCCTGATTATCGCTTCATCTGCCCTTTGGGTGTAGTGCCATGCGTCACACTGCGGAGCGTACAAATATCATTCTTTCGGGGTGGTAGAATCCCGATATGAAACTGAATTGAATTGGAGGAAACCATGACAAATGCTGTGATCGTGGACGCCGTTCGCACGCCGGTCGGCGCCCTGGGAGGGGTTCTCGCTTCGGTTCGTCCCGACGATTTGGCGGCTCTTGTTATAAAAGAGATGGTCCAACGCAACAGACTTGATCCTGCCCTCGTCGAAGAGGTCTTCTTCGGATGCGCGAATCAAGCCGGGGAGGATAATCGCAATGTGGCGCGCATGGCGGCGCTGCTGGCGGGTCTGCCCGTGGAAGTCGCGGGCGTGACCGTGAACCGCCTGTGCGCTTCGGGCTTGAACGCGGTCAATCAAGCCGCGCGCGCCATCAAAGCCGGTGAAGGGGAGGTGTACATTGCGGGCGGAGTCGAATCCATGTCCCGCGCGCCCTACTCGCTTCCCAAAGCCGAGGCGGGATACTCGTTTGGCAACCTCACCGCATGGGACACAGCTTTGGGGTGGCGCTATCCCAACCCTGCGATGAAAGAAAAATACGGAACCGAGTCAATGGGCGAAACGGCGGAGAACATTGCCAAAGAACGCCCGCACATTACGCGCGAAATGCAGGACGCGTTTGCGTTACGATCTCATCAACGCGCCATCGCCGCGAGCGACTCCGGAAGGTTCAAGGAGGAAATTCTCCCAATTCTCATCCCTCAAAAAAAGGGCGATCCGAAGATCGTGGATACCGATGAACGTCCGCGCCGCGACACCTCGATGGAATCGCTCGCCAAACTCAAGCCTGCCTTTGCCAAAGAGGGCGGAACCGTCACGGCGGGAAACTCGTCTGGATTGAACGACGGCGCGGCGGCGCTGCTGGTGATGAGCGAAGAGAAAGCCAAAGAATTGGGCTATAAGCCGTTGGCGCGCCTCGTTGCCTCCGCTGCCGCTGGCGTGGAACCCCGCGTGATGGGCATCGGTCCCGTCCCCGCGGTGACGAAAGCCCTCAGGCGCGCGGGGCTGACAATCAAGGACATCGGCTTGATCGAATTGAACGAAGCCTTTGCCGTGCAATCGCTGGCGGTCGTCGAAGACCTGGGTCTCGATCCCGAAATCGTCAACGTCAACGGCGGCGCCATCGCCATCGGGCATCCGCTTGGATGTTCGGGCGCGCGGCTGATGACCACGCTCCTTCACGAGATGCGTCTACGCGGAAACGTGAAATACGGACTTGCCACACTCTGCGTCGGCGTCGGGCAGGGAGAAGCGACGGTGGTCGAATATCTTGGCTGAATTCCAGGGTCGCAGGTCGAAAGCCAAAATCCAACCTTCGACCTGCGACCTTCGACCTTCAACCTTCGACCTTCGATCTTCGACCTTCGACCCTTCGACGCGGCTCAGGGCAAGCCTTCGACTTTACAAGGAGATGAATGAGACGAATCTCTTTCCTTTTATTACTTCTCTTGTTGATTACAGCCTGCAACGTTCCCTCCACGCCGGTTACAGAGGAAACGCCCGCGCCCTACTCTCCCGATACGCCCTCGCCTCCAACGATAAACGCGCCGCTGGTCGAATCTCCTGCGCTGGTCTCCATTCACTTCTTCAACGAACTCGATGGCTGGGGAGTGACCGAAACGCAGATCGTCCGCACGAACGACGGCGGGATCACGTGGTACGACGTCACGCCTCAGGGACTCGCCGAGGCAGGCTACAGCATCGAGTTATTTGCGTTGGATCACGACAATATCTGGGCGCACAAGCCGGATTTCAGCAACTTTCCAAACAGCGGGGTTTTATATTACACGTCCGATGGCGGAATGACGTGGACGAATCGGACCACTCCGTTCAGCGGCGCGGATATTCAATTCCTCGATGCAGATAACGGCTGGGCGTTAGCCGATCTTGGCGTTGCCGCAGGCTCGCACGCGGTCGCCGTATATCGAACGACCGACGGCGGCGCGACGTGGACTCAAAAATATACCAACGACCCCAACCTCGAAAACGCAGATGGATCGCTCCCGTTCGGCGGGCTCAAGTCCGGGCTTGCGCCGTTGAACATGCAAACGGCGTGGGTCTATGGCGTCACCTACGCGCCCGGCGTCGTCTACCTCCATCGCACCGACGATGGCGGGGCAAGTTGGCGCGAGGCGACATTGCCCCTGCCGCCCGGCGCGGAAACCTCCGAACTGGGCATTGACCGCGATCAAATGAAATTCGTTTCGCCCAACGACGGCTTCATCGCCATGCGCCTGACCGGCGACGCGTATCAACTCGCCATATACGTCACGCGCGACGCCGGGAACGCGTGGACGCTCACGCCGACGCTCATCCCCAACGGCGGCTCCATGGATTTTTTGTCGGCGGAGGAGGCGGTCATTTATAACGGCGAACAGTTCTACGTCACGCGTGACGCGGCGCGCACGTGGCGCATCCTCCCGCCCGACGTGAAATTCGGCGACACGTTCGCAGTCATGGATTTTGTCAACCCGAATTCGGGCTGGGTCGTCACGCTCGATCAGACCAATCGTCGTTCGTTGTATCGAACCCACGATGGAGGCGCGACATGGCTTCCCATAAATCCCTGAATTGGATCTTGAGCCTCTGCCTGCTTTTGACCGCGTGCCGGAGTTTCGCTTCACCCTCCCCCACGCCTGCCCCGGCTTTCGATCCAACTTCCCTCCCCGACACCCCAACGCCCGCGCCCGATTACGTGACCCGGTTGATGAACGCGGAATACCAACTCGGACTCACGGACGCGCTTCGCGTGGTGCAGTTGACCGACGGCAAATTCGAGCAGGGCGCGCCCGGCGGCGTTGATTACATCTCCGCGTCCCTGACCGGCTTTGCCGCGCGCGGCGACCTGGACGGCGACGACCGCAATGAATACGCCGCGCTCGTTTCCGAGAATTACGGCGGCACGGGCGTGTTCGTCTTTCTTGTCGTGTTCGACGACGTGGATGGAAAACCGACCTTTCGGACCTCGGCGTTGGTGGACGACAGACCCCTATTGAACGATCTTTCGATTGCAGGCGGTCAAATCTTTCTGGACGCCGCGATCCACAAATCGGACGATCCGATGTGCTGTCCCACGCTGCGTACGACGCGGCATTACCGGTTGATCCACAACCAGTTGAAGATGACCGATTACGTCACGTTCACCCCGGACGGAAGACCGCGCGCGATCGCCATCGAATCGCCCGCCGACGGAACGGAGGTTTTCAAATCGGTCCCGATCAGAGGCAGTGTAACGATCGCGCCGTTCGAGAACAACCTGATCTATGGCATCTATGACGCGGGCGGCATCCTGCTTTCGGAGGGACACATCACAGTGGATGCGCCGGACCATGGGGCGCCCGGCGCGTTCGAGCAGACCATCCTGCTGGGAAATTTTCTCTCCGGCACAGTGATACGCATCAGGGTGCAGGATTTCAACCAGGAAGACGGTTCCCTGTTTGCCATGGATTCGGTGGAATTGGTTGTAAAATAATGCAGCGGGATATTGCCCCGCTCCACAAACTTATCGGAGGAGATCATGCCCAACACAGTTCGCGATTGGATGTCCAGCCCCGTCGTTGTCGTTGACCCGGATTCGAGCGTCAAATACGCGCTCACGCTGATGCGCCGCCGCAAGATCCATAGCGTGGTCGTGGACATATCGGAGAAGAATCCCGCGTATGGGATCGTGACGACGACCGACATCCGCGACAAGATCGTCGCGGAGGGGCGCAACCCTGCGGAGACGACGGTGCGCGAGATCATGTCCGGTCCCATCGTTACCGGCAAACCCGGTTGGACGTTGATGGAATGTTCCAAGGTTATGCAGGAACGTCACATCCATCACCTGCCGATCGCCGACGAAAGCGGCGCGTTGATCGGTTTGATCTCGGCAACCGATATATTCACTGCGGTGGAGGAGATCGGCTGGCAGGAGGGAGGCAAATGATCGAGGTCTGATCCCCGCAGGGGCGATCATTCATTTCCTGGAGGGTGTCTGAAAACCCTGCCAGACGCCATTTCGACGAGCGCTTCGGCGCTGCTCAGGGTAAACTTCGCGAGGAGAAATCCTGTTGCGGCTGGGCAAGGATTTCCCGCTTCGCTCGAAATGACAATGCCGGGTACACGCCAGCCTCCCTGCTTTTTTCGGACACCTTCTCAGATTTTTCTTATGGGTTGGAACGATGCCAAAACAAAAGTATTACGTCGTGTGGAAGGGGCGCGAGACCGGCATCTTCACCTCGTGGGCGGAATGTGAAAAACAGGTGAAGGGTTTTGCCGGCGCGGAGTACAAGGCGTTCGGCTCGCTCAGGGAGGCGGAATCAGCCTTTCGGTCGAAGTATGAAGCGTATAAAGGGAAGCCGTCCTCAATGGGGAAATGGAAGGAGGCGAGCGTCAAGCCCATCCTTCCATCCGTATGCGTGGATGCGGCGTGCGACGGATCGCCGGGTAAACTCGAATATCGCGGCGTGTATACCGAATCGGCAAGGGAGATTTTCCGGGCGGGTCCGTTCCCGGATGGGACGAATAATGTTGGCGAATTTCTGGCGATCGTCCACGCGCTGGCGTGGATGGCGAAGAACGATAAGCACATGCCGGTCTATTCGGACTCCGAAAACGCGATTGCGTGGGTCTATACCGGCGAGTGCAGGACGCGCCTCGAACGCACGACGCGCAACGCGCCGCTCTTCGTCATGATCCGCAGCGCGGAGAACTGGCTGGCAGAAAACGAACTGCTCGACGACGCGGTTCTGAAATGGGACACGGAATTATGGGGCGAGATCCCTGCGGATTTTTGGAGGAAGTGAGGGGAGGGTAAAGTAGGCAAGTACACAAGTAGACACGTGTTCACCTGTATACCTACCCACCTGTCACATATACACCTCGATCCGCGCCTCCATCACATCTCCATCCGTCCAGTTTGCTTCCACCCATTTTGCCACAGTCTGCATGGCGGATTCGAGATGCCCGCGCCCGTTGCCGACCATCGCGCAAACGATGACCGCCTGCTGCCACACATCCTGCAAATCCATCTCCGCCACAGAGACGTTGAACTCACGGTGCAAACGGGAGATCAGCGGCTTGATCCGCCCGCGCTTTTCTTTGAGCGAGGAACAGGCGGGGAGGCGGAGGTGAATGGTGAGGGTGGCGAGCATTGGAATTTCAGATTTACGATTTTCGATTTGCGATTTACAATCCCTCGCATGGACATCGAAACCGCCTACAACAAAGCCCTGGATTATCTCTACTCTTTCGTGGATTATAGCCTGAAACACGCCTCCGAACTTGCGAAGGCGGAGTTCAACCTGGACCGCATGTTCGCGTTGATGGAGGAACTTGGCAGCCCGCAAAACCAATATCCCATCCTCCACGTGGCAGGGACGAAGGGGAAGGGGTCGGTTTCGGCGTTGTGCGCGTCGGCGCTTCGTGCGGCGGGATACAAGGTCGGGTTGTACACATCGCCGCATTTGCTGGATTATGTGGAGCGGATTCAAATCAACGGCGAGCCGATCTCGCATGAGTTGATGATCGAATTGGTGGAGGAGATCAAACCGGCGGTGCTGCGTGTTCCATTTTTGACGACGTTCGAGATTACGACCGCTCTCGGATTTCTGGCTTTTGCCAGGCAGGGATGCGGCGCCGCCGTGATCGAGGTCGGTCTGGGAGGGAGGCTGGACGCGACGAACATCGTCACGCCGAGGGTTTCGGTGATCACGTCGTTATCTTACGATCATACGGCGGTGCTGGGGGATACGCTGGCGAAGATTGCGGGGGAGAAAGCGGGGATTATCAAGGAAGGAATCCCGGTGGTCTCTGCCCCTCAAAAAGAGGAAGCCCTCGAAGTTTTGGAGCGCGTAGCCAAACTGAAGAATTGTGAGTTTACATTGGTGGGCAAAGATGTAAAGTTTGAACGACTTACATCAACACTTAATGGTCAAAGCCTTCATCTTTCCACTTTCCACTTTCCATTTTCCAAAGGTTCACCCTCTCTCGAAGTCAACATCCCTCTCCTCGGCTCCCACCAAGTCGAAAACGCTGCAACCGCATACGCCGCGCTCGAAGTCAGCGGGATGCCAATTTCCGACGAAGCCATCCAAAAGGGATTTTCTCAGGTAAAATGGCGCGCCCGCTTCGAAGTCGTGCGGCGCGATCCGCCGGTCATTTTTGATTCGGCGCACAACGCGGATTCATTTGCGAAGTTGCGCGAAACGCTCGATGAATATTTTCCAGGCAGGCAGGTCTGCCTTATCTTCGGCGCGTCGGAGGATAAGAACATCCCCGGCATGTTCGCGGAGATGAAGCCGAAGATCAAAAAACTCATCGTCACGCGCGCCGACCATCCGCGCGCGCTCGAAGCGGAGAAAATTGTCGGGTTGGCGAATCAGGCCGGCATCCCGAATGAAGCGGTCAGTCCCGTTGCGTCCGCGTTGGCGCGGGCGTTGGAGTTCTCCGCAAATGATGGTAGCATTGTCCTGTCCGCCGGCAGTATCTTTGTGACGGCGGAAGTCATGCAGGCATGGAATAATCTTGATGTGTCGTTGCGCGGGCGAAAGCCCGAAGCGATCCCATAATCGGGGTGGGGATCGCTTCGCGGCGCCCGCAAAGACATGAGGCAACTATGAATCATCCAAAAGAATGGTATGAAGAAGATAATTTCGATCTGACCCTCTCGCAGCGCACGGAGGAGTTATATCGCATCCCCAACCGCGAGGTGGACGAGAGCGGCATGATCCGGGCGGCGGTGCTGCCGCTGCGCGACCTGATCATTTTTCCGCGCATGGTCTCGCCGATCTTTGTGGGGCGCGAGGCTTCCCTGCTTGCGGTGGAGGAGGCGCAGCGCAAGGGATTGACCGTCATCGGACTCACGCAGACCGACCCGGAACAGGATCATCCCGGCATTGGGGATTTTTTGCCGGTGGGCGTGGAGATGGCGGTGGGGCGCCTGCTTGCGATGCCGGATGGTTCGCACTCCGCCCTCGTGCAGGGACGCCGCCGCGTGGAGATCGTGGAATTCGTCCGCACGGTTCCTTATCTTGTGGCGCGCGCCCGCGTCGTCCCCGAACCTCAAACTGCGGACCGCCAGACGCAGGCTCTCATGCGCTCGGTCCTCGACCTGTTCGATCGCTGCGTGCAGTTGGACCGCACCATTCCCGAAGAGGCACATCTCTTCGCGATGAACATCTCGGAACCCGGCTGGCTGGCGGATATGATCGCCACCTCGCTGGCTTTGAATTACGAAGCGAAGCAAAGCCTGTTATTGCTCCTGGACGTGCGCGAACGCCTGCGGGCGCTGAACAAGATCCTGGCGCAGGAGGTGGACGTGCTGGAACTGGAGGACGAGATCCACGCGCGCGTGCAGGACGAGGTGGATAAGAGTCAGCGCGAGTTCTATTTGCGCGAGCAGATGCGGCAGATCCAGAACGAATTGGGCGAGGGCGATGTCTTTACGAAGGACGCCTCCGAACTCAAGAAAAAACTGGAGGCGGCGAACCTGCCCGATGAGCCCAAATCTGTGGCGCTCAAGGAACTGGAACGCCTGAACCAGATGCCGCCGATGGCGCCCGAGGTGGGAATCATCCGCACGTACATTGATTGGATCGTGGAACTGCCGTGGTCGAATTTCACGCCGGATAACCTCGACGTGAAGAACGCGGCGAAGATCCTCGAACGCGACCATTACGGATTGAAGAAGGCAAAAGAGCGCATCCTCGAATACATCGCTGTCCGTTCGTTGAAGCCGAAGAAGGAACGTCAGCCGATCTTGTGCTTTGTGGGCCCGCCCGGCACCGGCAAGACCTCGCTGGGGCGTTCGATTGCGGAGGCTTTGGGCAGGAAGTTCGTGCGCGTGTCGCTGGGCGGCGTGCGCGACGAGGCTGAGATTCGCGGACACCGCCGCACGTACATCGGCGCGCTGCCCGGGCGCATCATCCAGACCATGAAGCGGGCGGGGACGTCCAACCCGCTGTTCATGCTGGACGAGATTGACAAGTTGTATTCCGACTTTCGCGGCGATCCCGCCTCGGCGATGCTCGAAGTGCTGGACCCGGAACAGAACAACGCGTTCAGCGATCATTATCTCGAATTGCCGTTCGATCTCTCGAAGGTCATGTTCGTGACGACCGCCAATTATCTGGGCAGCATTCCGCCCGCGCTGCTCGACCGCATGGAGGTGATCGAGTTCCCCGGTTACATCGAGGAGGAAAAACTCGAGATCGCGAATCGTTATTTGATCCCGCGTCAGGTGGCGGAAAATGGATTGGACGGGATCAACCTGCGGTTCGAGTCCGAGGCGGTGCGGCGGATCATCCGCGAATACACGTACGAGGCGGGCGTCCGCAATTTGGAGCGCGAGATCGGCAAGGTCCTTCGCAAGGTGGCGCGCTTGAAGGCGGAGGGGAAGAAGTATCCGACCTTGATTTCATCCGAAGCGGTGGAGAAGTTGCTGGGTCCGCAGCAGTTCTTCCAGCCCGAAGCCGAACGCTCGGACGAAGTGGGCGTGGTCACTTCGCTGGCGTGGACGGAGAACGGCGGCGAGATCATGCCGGTGGAAGTGGCGATATTGGAAGGCAAGGGCGGCTTGCAGATGACCGGGCAGATCGGCGACGTGATGCAGGAATCGGGGCAGGCGGCGTTGACGTACATCAAGTCGCGCGCCGCGCAGTTGAACATTGACCTGGAGGTCTTCGAACGCATGGACATCCACGTCCACATGCCGGAGGGCGCCATCCCGAAGGATGGACCTTCCGCCGGGATCACGATGGCGACGGCGGTCATCTCCGCGTTGACGGGGCGCCCGGTCTACCGGCACGTGGGCATGACCGGCGAGATCACCCTGCGCGGGCGCATCCTTCCCATCGGCGGCGTGCGCGAGAAGGTGCTGGCGGCGCATCGCGCTGGACTGAAGACCGTCATCCTGCCCGAAAAGAATTTGAAGGATCTGGTGGACCTGCCCAAAGCCGCGCGCACCGAGTTGAAGATCATCCCGGTCCAGCACATGGACGACGTGTTGAAGATCGCGCTTTCGCCGGAAGTCATCATCGAACCGCCGCGACCGAGGAGGCAGGGGAAAGAGGAAACACAAGAAGAAGAGTAATTGGAAAATGGCGATGGAGAATTCTCCAAAAAGGCATGACTGAATCTTCCTCTAGTTCTCTTCGCAACAAAGTCGTCCTCATCACCGGCGCGTCCTCCGGGTTTGGGGAGGATGCGGCGCGTCTCTTCGCGCAGGAGGGATGCAAGGTGGTTCTCGCCGCGCGCCGTCTCGACCGCCTGCAGGCGCTCGCCGCCGAAATACAGGACCAGGGCGGGGAGGCGCTCGCCATTCCGGTGGACGTCAACGTGCCGGCCGAGATCGAATTGATGGTGCAGACCGCGCTCGACCTGTACGGCAAAATTGACATCCTCTTCAACAACGCGGGCTTCGGCAGCGTGGACTGGTTCGAGAATCTCGACCCCGTGCGCAACATCGAAACGATCATCAAAGTCAACCTGATCGGCACCATGCTGGTCACGCGGGCGGTGCTTCCGCACATGCTCCAACGCGGAAGCGGTCACATCATCAACATGTCGTCGGCGGGGGGGCTGATCGCCGCGCCGCTCATCACCACGTATTCCGCGAGCAAGTTCGGCGTGCGCGCCTTTACCGACGCGCTCCGCCGCGAGGTCGCTCCGCTGGGCGTCAAAGTCAGCGGCATCTATCCCGGTCCCGCGCGGACGGAGTTTGGGAAAAAATTGCAGCGCACAAGATCGCGCGAGACCGTCAAGCGATTGAAATATCCACGCCTCTCCTCGGAGTACGTCGCCCGCCGCGTGGTGGAGGCGGCGAAACGCCCGGTGCGCACTCTCGTCATTCCGTGGTGGTTCCGCGTCATCACCATGTTCGACACGCTCTTCCCGGTGGTTGTGGATTGGATCCTGTATCTCTTCTCGAAACGCAATCATCGTTTGGAATCGTGATATTACCTTGTCGTTTCGACGAGCCTTGTCCCGAGCGGAGCGAGGGAGCAGCGAGGAGAAATCCTCGCCGCGTCGAAAAAAGATTTCCCGCCAGTTCCTTCGCTGTACTCGGTACAAGACTCGAAATGACAGGGTTGCAGAACGAACCAATGGAGACTCGTCATGACTCAATCCCGCCTCGACAAACTCAACGCTTCGCTTCGGACCTCCGAACTTGATTCGGTTATCCTGAATCCCGGTCCCACGCTGACGTATTTGACCGGGCTGCGCTTCCACCTCATGGAACGCCCGGTGGTGTTGTTCTTTGCGAAGGATCAGGTCCCGGCCATCGTCCTCCCCGAATTGGAATTGCAGAAGGTCGCGTCGCTGCCATATAAACTTCAAGTGTTCGCGTACCCGGAGAACCCGTCAGAGTGGGAGGCGGCTTTTCGGAGGGCGGCGCAGGCTCTCGGTCTGGATGGGAAGCGTATCGGGGTCGAGCCGCGCGCGCTCCGCCTGCTGGAATTCCGTTACGTCAAATCCGCCGCGCCCGAAGCGGATTTTCCCGATGCGAGCGGGGTGCTGGCGGGCCTGCGGCTGAGAAAGGATCGGGCGGAGATCGAGGCGATGCGGGAGGCGGTGAAGATCGCGCAGTCCGCGCTCGAAGCGACCATCCCACTGATCAGGATCGGCATGACCGAAAAGGAACTTTCGAGCGAGTTGGTGATGCAATTGCTCAGGCACGGCTCCGATTCCGAAATGCCGTTCAGTCCCATCGTCTCCGGCGGACCGAACTCGGCAAATCCGCACGCCTCGCCGACCGAACGGAAGTTGCAGGCTGGCGACCTGCTGGTGATTGACTGGGGCGCCGCGTGGGGCGGCTACATCTCCGACCTGACGCGCACGTTTGCAGTGGGCGAGGTGGACGGGGAATATCGGAAGATTCATAAGATCGTGCAGGAGGCGAACGCGGCGGGACGCGCCGCCGCACAGCCCGGCGCTTCGTGCGCGGAGGTGGACAAAGCCGCGCGTGAGGTGATCGAGAAATCGGGTTATGGGAAGTATTTCACGCATCGCACGGGTCACGGCATCGGCATGGAGGGACACGAGGAACCGTACATACGCGGCGACAATATGCAATTGCTCGAACCCGGCATGGCGTTTACGGTGGAGCCGGGCATCTACCTGCCCGGCCGAAACGGCGTGCGCATCGAGGACAATGTTGTGATCGCCGAAACCGGCGCGGACGTGCTGTCCGATATGCCGAGGGAAATGACGGTAATTGGTTGATTACCTTACACTTTGGTATTGGGACGCGGATTAACGCGGATGGACGCGGATTTTTTGAGGAAATGTCCGAAAAAGCGCCTTGCATCCGCGTTTTCTGCGCGCTCCGCAGTCCGCGTCCCATTTTTAAGACTGTAAGGTAATCAGGGTAATTGGGTAGTTTCTTGCCGCGAATACCTCGACATGGCTCGGTACAAGTTTCGCGAATTCGATTTTTTTTCTTCGCGTCAATTCGAGAAACCCGCACTGAGCCTTCCGAAGTCTTCGCGGCTGGAGCTTACGGCGACCCCCATGCTGTCTTGAATATTCCGGGCTCTACCGTTATTGACTCACGTTACGCACAAAAAACCATAACGGTCACTGTAATGCGACATTCATGTCGCTCTTGCCCAGGAGACGCTTGAAAAGCGAGACGCTACGCAGTCTCGCGTTACGGGTATCATTGCGTAACATCGGTATTAATTCACGTAACGCAGAGGTCAACCCCGAAGGGATGGAAGGATTTTAGAACTGAGATTTTTGACAAGTCATGGTACAGGTGACAAATTGATAAGTACAATTCGCGAAAATAAGGGCAAGTCCCTGCTCGTTGCGGGGATTGTTTTGATGTGGGCAACGCTGGGCGTTTTATTCAGCGCGTACGGGTATGAGAGGACGTGGCAGTTGTGGAACGTTCCCACCGAAATGCCGCCCTTCAAGGACTTCCGCCTGATTCCGGGAAGCGCCGAGTCGTTTCGAAACGGTTTCGAGCCGACCATAACGAATCCGGGCGATCCGAACGGCAGGATATTCAACTATCCGTTCTTTTGGCGGTTGTTCTTTTATACGAACATCACACAGGACGATACGATCTGGATCGTCGTGGCGATGCTGGTGCTGTATTTTGCAGGCGCGGTCTTATTCCCGCAAAAGATCACGATACCGGACGCGTTGTTGATGCTGCTGGTTCTGTTTTCGCCAGCCTCCATGTTGTTGTACGAGAGGGGCAACGCCGACCTGATCGTCTTTTTCATTTGCGCCATGATCGTCCTTGCGGCAGGTTATTCCTCGTACCTGACTTTTGGCTTGATCCTGTTCGGCGCGGTGGTGAAGATGTTTCCGTTCTTTGGGATCACCGTCCTGTTGAAGGAATCGAGGCGAAGGTTTTACCTGTTCCTCGCGGCGGGCGCGGTCTTCATGGTCGCTTACAGCCTTCTGACGCTGGACAGTCAGCGCGCGGCATGGACCACCACCATGCGCGGGGATGGGCTTTCATACGGCGCGTTCGTCTTCATGACAAGGCTGGGAGGGTATGTCCAGGAGATCTTGCCGGGCTTGCTTTCGACGTCGCAGTGGGGATGGTTGTTCGAAGCGGTCGCCCTCGTCCTGATCCTGCTGGCCGGGATTTGGGCGGCGCGTGAACCGAATCCATTGACCGGCTCTCACGAAAGGAATCTCGCCGCCTTTCGCATGGGCGCTTCCATTTACCTCGGCACGTTCCTGCTCGGCAACAACTGGGATTACCGTCTGGCGTTCCTCGTCCTGGTCGTCCCTCAACTTTCACAATGGATTTGGCGGGAAAAGGGGACGCGCCGCTTCGTTTCGGTCGGCGTGTTGATCGCGTCGCTCGTATCCTGCTGGCATCTGCTGCTGAACGTTGATTTGCCGTTCATTCCCCTGAAGGACCCAGCCAACCGCGTCTTCGTTTTCGACGAATTCGTCAACTGGCTGATGGTTCCGGGATTTGCGTATCTTCTGGTCGCTTCCTTCCCGGAGTGGCTGAGGATGGATATGCAGAAGTTTTTCGGGAGGGCAAATTCGAGACAGGTCGGGCGTTCAAGCAACTCAAGCGGTTGACCTCTTCGAGATGACAGTCGCCTTGACCCTGAATGATATAATCACCCCGCCATGTTCGAAAAAGAAGAACAACTTGTCGAAGAAAAGATCAAGGCATATTGCGCGGCGAACGACCTCGCGCTCGCCGAACTGAAGTGGCAGCCCATCCCGTTCGCGGGCGAATGGGGCATCTCCACGTCGTTTTTTCAGACCGCCGCGAACGAGGCGCGCGCCGGCAAGGGGAACAAGGTCCCGGTGCCGCAACGGGCTCAGGAGATCGCCGAGCAGGTTCGGGCGGAGATCGGAAGCGTGGAGGGAATCAGCCGCGTTGAGGCGGTAAAGGGTTATCTCAATCTTTACTTCACGACATCCGAATACGCCCACCGGGTCGTTGACGAGGCGCTTGCCAAAGGCGCGGACTTCGGGCGAGGCGAGCCGAAGAACGAACGGGTCATGGTCGAATACGCCCAGCCGAACACGCATCATTCGTTCCACATCGGGCATTATCGCAACACGGTGTTGGGCGAGTCGCTGGCGCGACTGGTGGAGTTTGCCGGATTCGAGACGATTCGCGCCTCCTACCCCGGCGACCTGGGACTCGGCGTCGTCACCGTGATGTGGATCTACGACAAGTTCTACAAGGGGCAGGAGCCCGAGGGCGTCCACGAACGCGGGCAATGGTTGTTGAAGTTGTACGTGGAGGCGACCCAATTGCTCGAGAAGAAGGAAAACGAGACACCGGAAGAGACCGCGCGCCGCGAGGCTTATGAATCCGAACGCCGTGAAATGTATCGCAAGTGGGACGCGGGCGACCCGTACGTGATGGAATTATGGAGGACCACGCGCGAATGGAGCCTGGAGGAACTGCGCGACATACTGCGCATGATGGACGTGGAGATGGACGTGTGGTTCTTCGAAAGCGAAGTGGACAAACCCTCGAAAGCCATCGTGGAGGAGTTGATCGCCAAGGGCATCGCCGACGATGAACGTCCACAGGGCGGCGCGGTGATCGTGAAGATTGACGAGAAACTTGGACTCAAGAAGGAAAAATATCGCACCAACGTCATCCTGCGCTCGGACGGCACAACGCTGTATTTGACGAAGGACCTCGCGCTGGCAAAAGAGAAGTTCGAGAAGTATCACGTTGACCGCTCGATCTACGTGGTGGACGTGCGCCAGTCCCTGCACTTGCAGCAGGCGTTCGCCATCTTGAGGTTGTGGGGCTTCCCGCAGGCAGAGAAGTGTCACCACCTCGGTTATGGCTTCGTGAGCCTGCCCGAGGGAGCCATGTCGGCGCGGCGCGGGCGCGTGGTGTTGTTCAAGGATGTGTACGACGAGGCGATCAAACGCGTGCTGGCGGTGGAATCGGAACGCAGTGGCAATATCCCCGAAAACAAGCGCAAGGGAATCGCCAAAGAGATCGGTCTGGGCGCGCTGGCGTATTCCATGCTGGCGGTGGACAACAACAAGGACATCGTCTTCGACATGGACGAAGCGTTGTCGTTCGACGGGCGCACGGGTCCGTACATTCAGAACGCGCACGTGAGGGCGAACAGCATTTTGAAGAAGGGAGGGGTGGAAAGTGGAAAAGTAGAAAGTCACTTTCCACTTTCCACTTTCCAATATGAATTGACCAAGCACGAGATAGAACTCATTGACCTGCTCTCGCAATTCCCGGCGAAAGTGCAGCAGGCGGCGAACGAATATCGTCCGCTGGTGATGGCGCAATTCGCCTACGACCTGGCGACCGCGTTCCATTCGTTCTATCATGCCGTGCCGGTGTTGCAGAGTGAAAATGAATACATTCGCAACGCGCGCCTGCGGCTGGTCGCCGCGGCAAAGCAGACGATTGCCAACTCCCTGCACCTGCTCGATATTCAGGCGCCGGACGTAATGTAGAAATCATATGTCATTGCGAGGATCGAGATGCGACAGCATCGAAATCCGAAGCAATCTCCTCTACCGCGAGGGGATTGCTTCGCGAAAATGCGCCGCTCGCAATGACAGATAAAAAAATCAAGGAGACAAACGTATATGCCGATCAAAACCCTCATCATGGGCGCGGCGGGACGTGACTTTCATAACTTCAACACGTTCTTCCGCGGCAATAGGGACTACGAAGTCGTCGCGTTCACCGCGACCCAGATCCCGGACATCGAAGGACGCCTCTACCCGGCCGAACTGGCTGGCGATTTGTACCCGAGCGGAATCCCCATCCGCGCGGAGGAGGAACTGGTTGATCTCATCAGGAAGCACGGCGTGGAGCAGGTCGTCTTTGCCTACAGCGACGTGCCGCACGAATACATCATGCACAAGGCGAGCATCGTCAACGCGGCGGGCGCGGACTTCCGTTTGATGGGGACGAAGTACACGCAGGTCAAATCCACAAAGCCGGTCGTGTCGGTCTGCGCCGTTCGGACGGGATCAGGCAAAAGCCAGACGACGAGGCGGGTTTCCCTCATCCTGCGCGAGATGGGATACAAGGTCGCGGCGATCCGTCATCCGATGCCGTACGGAAATCTGATCCGCCAGGAGGTTCAGCGCTTCGCGGATTACGACGACCTCGACGAGCAGGAATGCACCATCGAGGAGCGCGAGGAATACGAACCGCACATTGACAACGGCGTGATCGTCTACGCGGGCGTGGATTACGAGAAGATCGTGCGGCAGGCGGAGCAGGAAGTGGACATTGTGTTGTGGGACGGCGGCAACAACGATTTTTCGTTCTACGTCTCCGATCTGCAAATCGTGGTCGCTGATCCGCATCGCCCCGGGCACGAGTCAACGTATCACCCCGGCGAGGTCAACGCGCGCATGGCGGACGTGTTCGTCATCAACAAGGTGGACACCGCCGACGCGGAGAACGTGATCAAACTGCGCGAGTCGCTTCGCAAATTGAACCCGAATGCGATCCAGGTCGAAGCCGCCTCCCCGCTCTTCGTGGATGACCCGGATGCCATTCGCGGCAAGCGCGTGCTCGTGATCGAAGATGGTCCCACACTAACTCACGGCGAGATGGCTTATGGCGCGGGTTACGTGGCGGCGCGCCGCTTTGGCGCAAAAGAGATCGTTGACCCGCGCCCCTTCGCGGTCGGTTCGATTGCAGCGACTTATGCAAAGTATCCCTCAACGGGAGCGATCCTGCCCGCCATGGGATACGGCGAAAAGCAGACCAGGGAACTCGAGGAGACGATCAACAAGGCGGACGTGGACATGGTCGTCATCGGCACGCCGATTGACCTCTCACGCGTGGTCAGGATGAACAAGCCCTATCAACGCGTGCGCTACGAATTGCAGGAGATCGGTCAACCCACGCTGAAGGATATTTTGATGAAGAAGTTTGGGGCAAAGAAGTAGGCAGGTACACGGAAGACAGGTAACAGGTACACAGGTAGACAAGGAGGCAGGTAATCGAGAGTCGGATGAATTCGTCATCCGACTCTCGATTTTATATTCAATTCCGAAGACTGCCGCGATCAATACGACGACGAACTGTGCTTCAGACTCACGATGAATTTGGTCCCCTGACCGAGAACGCTTTCCACGGTGATGCTTCCCCCCAGTTCCTCCACGATGGATTTGACGATGTACAGCCCGATGCCGCTGCCGGGGATCTCGGCGATGGTGACATTTTTGGCGCGATAGAAACGCTCGAACAAGTGCGGGATCGCCTTGGGAGGGATGCCCAAGCCATGGTCCGAAACGACGACCGATACGTCGCTCTCCGTTTGCGTCACGTCAATTTCGACCGCCGCGCCTTCCGGCGAAAACTTGGCGGCGTTGTTGACGAGGTTGATGAAGACTTGCTGCAATCCGCTTTTATCCCCGAGGATGTAGATATTCTCCTCCGGCGCGTTGAGTTGCAGGGAGACCTTTTTCTTGCCTGCAATCGGCTTCACCGCCCGAATCGACTCCTCCAGCACGGGGATCAGGTCCAGCGGCTCGCGTTCGAGTTTCATCATGCCGCTTTCGAGGCGTCCCGCGATCAACAGGCGGTCTATCAGGATCTTCTGGCGGTTCAGTTCGCTGGTCAGGATCTGCCAGTATTCCTGCAATTCATCGGGCGTACCGCCGCCCTGGATCAGTTCGATCATCAGGATCGCGGAGGTCAACGGGGTGCGCAGTTCGTGCGAGGCGCGGTTGATGAAGTCGGATTTGAGTTCGTTCAATTTCTCCTGTTCGGTCACGTCGCGGATCAGGATCAGGGCTTCCCTGGCGCTGATCGGGTGCAGGCGGGATTCGTATACGACGTTGCTGTTTGGAAGGCGGAATCCCTCCAGCCAGTGCGATTTTTCGAAACCGTCCGCGTTCGCGCTCCCGACGATCTTCTTCACGATGTCCTGGGGCCAGATGGCGGACAGTTTTTTGCCGGAGATCATGTCGCGATGGAGGTAGAGCGGGTGATCGGGATGCGCGCTGTAATCCAGGATGTTCCCTTCGATGTCAATGCGGATGAGCAGGTCGGGGATGGTGTTGAGGATGATGCGGTTCCGCATTTCGCTCAGGCGGATGGTCTCCTCGTAGCGGTTGCGCTGCAACGCGGAGCCGAGCAGGTTTGCCGCGGTCTGGATCGCGTCGCGCTCCGATTGGATCCACGAGAGGCTTTCCTTTTGATCGAACAATCCCAGGAATCCCCACGAACCCAGCGTCCCCTGGATGGGAACGATGGCGAAGGACGGCGCGGAGGCGCGCCTCGCTCCGTCCGCATCGGCGGAGTTCGAAAAGAAGCCGCCCGACGTATCGAGAATGGAGGGCAGGAACGGGGCGATCGCGGCGGGCAGGTCGAAATCGGAGGCGTCCTGTTGCTTCCATTGATATTGGATGTTTACGTCGGGTTTGGCGGAGAAGGTGTTGACCTCGAAGATGGCGCAGCATGAAACGCCGATCACCCGCCCCAGCGATTCGAGCACTTCGGGAATCTTGGTCTCGATGTTCGAGGTGCGGAGCAGGCGCACGGTCGCGTCGCTGATCGCCGAGAGGATGAGTGAATGTCGTTTGAGCGCCTGTTCGGCTTGTTTCCGTTCGGAGATGTCCCGCGCGATGCTTTGGATGTAGGCGGGTTCGTTCCTCTCGTTGTAGACGATGGAGGCGCTGATCTCGACGGGGAGCGTCGCGCCGTCCTTTCGTTTGAGGATGCGTTCGTACAGGCGGGAATTTTCGTCGTTGAAGGCGACGTGTCCCAGTTCGTCGTCGAGGGACATGATGTCGCCGACCGGCATGCCGATCAATTCGTCCTCTTCGTATCCCAACAGACTCAACGCCTGTTGGTTTGCGGCGATGTAGCGCAGGTCCAGCCCGATGATGAACACGCATTCCCCGGTTTGTTCGAAGAGGGCGCGGTAGTGCAGGTCGTCGCCCCATTTGTTATCGGGTTTTTGCACTGCCGCCTCTGTCTCGATGAAGAATTTTTCCAACGGAATGGTCTCGTCAGCCATAGACGACGTCCTGGGGTCCCCGGTTGGGAAGCGTCGCCCGCACGCGGCAGCCTTTGGGAGTGTCGAGGATTTTGAGCGTTCCGCCCATGTTTTCGAACACGGCGCGCGCGATGGTCAAACCGACTCCCAAGCCCTCGTGTTCCCGGTTGTCTCCCTGGCTGATCTGGTAATACCGCTCGAATACCTTTTCCCGCAACTCCGCCGGGATGCCCGGTCCTTCGTCCTGCACGGTCACGATCGCGCCTCCGTCTGCGCCCGACTCGACCGTCAGCTTCACCCTGCCGTTTTTGGGACTGAACTTGAAGGCGTTATCCACGAGGTGCAAAATGGCGCGGGTGAATTCGGCGCGCGGCGCGAGGATGCCGGTTCGCGCGGAGACCTCCTGGATGAGTTCGAGATTCTTCGACGCGTACCTTTCCAGCCTCTTTCGCACCGGCAGGAGGATGTGGTTCTCCACGTCAATGGTCTGTCGAATGCGGTTGAGGTCGCCGTGGTCAATGTTGGTCAGCAGAATGAAATCGGTCACGAGCGATTCCAACCGGTCCACGCTGGAGAGCGCCATGCGGATGAAGCGGATCTGTTCCTCGGGGGTGTCGAATTTGTTGGTCACCACCATTTCGAGCGGCATGATGATGTTGGTGAGAGGCGTCCGCAGTTCGTGGTGGAAATTTTGCAGGATCTCCCGCTTCAACCTTTCCATGTTTTGTTGGGCGATCGCCTGCATCTGTTCGCGCCCGCGAGCCTGTTCGCGCTCCACGCGCCGCAGGACGGCTTCGATGCGCGCCAGCAATTCGTCGGGGACGTAGGGCTTCGTGACGTAATCGTCCGCGCCGTCGCGGATGCCGGTCACTTTGTCCGCCACCCCGGTTCGGGCGGTGAGAAAGATGAAGGGAATGGAAGCCAGCTGCGGGTCCTGACTCATGAGCCGCCGCATTTCGAATCCGTTGGGAGGGGGCATCATCACGTCCGAGAGGATGAGGTCGGGAAGGATCTCCTTCGCTTTATTCAAGCCTTCGTGTCCGTCGTTGGCGGTGGTCACGCGATATCCGTGGCGTTTGATCAAAGCCGCCAGTCCGAGCCGCAATGCGGGTTCGTCGTCAATGATAAGGATGGAGGGTGTCTTATCCATTTTTGTTCTTCCTGCCGGGCGGATCATCCTGGTGCAGGCTTTGCGTCGTTCCCAAAGCCTTGCCGGTGATCTTGGGGCTGTTGTTCACGAACATCAGGTTGATGTTCGCGAGCGAGATCAGGTCGCCGGAATTCAGCACGCAGCGGTCTATCTTCTTGCTATTTACGAAAGTGCCGCTGGTGGAATCCTTGTCGTACAGCACGTATGCCCCGTCCTCCTGGACGATCTCGGCGTGGAATCGGGAGAGGAATTCCTCGTGAAATACGATGTCATTCTCCAGTTGTCGCCCAAGTGTGGTGACCTTCTTTTTTAGGGGGATGATCTGCCTGTTCACGATCAGGAATACGCCCTGTTCGTAGGAGGGGAGGTCGTTTGGTAACTCTTTCATACCGACATGATATAACCATATTTCACGGTAAAAAATACGGGTTTTCCCCACCTCCCGCCTGACAATTTGGTTAATGCAGTTTGCTCGTACCGCGACATTCATGTTGCCCGGCAAACGCGAGACCGTGGTCTCGCGGCGCGGCGCTTTTCGATACACAGAATTTTTTGGATTTTTCCTCCGCGCCATCCGCGCTGTCTGTGTCCAGAATCACGGGAGGTCGCAGGGAGCCGAAAATGCGATGCAGTGCGTTATCCAGGAATGGGATAGAATAAATCCCATGTTCATTGACCAGGTAGAAATCCACGTTCGGTCCGGCAAGGGCGGCGACGGCATGGTGCATTTTCGCCGCGAGAAATATGTGCCGCGCGGCGGGCCCGACGGCGGCGACGGCGGCAGGGGCGGCAATGTGATCTTCGAGGTCAGGTCCACGCTCAACACGCTTTCGTCGTTCCGGCAAAATCAAAAATTCAAAGCGGAGGACGGCGCGCGCGGCGGTCCCTCGCAAATGACCGGGCGAAACGGCAAAGACCTCGTCATTCACGTTCCGCCTGGCACGGTCATCTTCGACGCGGACACGGGCGACCTCATCGGCGACCTGACCCAGCCAAGCCAGCAATTGATCGTCTGCAAAGGCGGGCGCGGCGGACGCGGGAATCAGCATTTTGCGACTTCGCGGAACCAGGCGCCTCGCACCGCCGAAAAGGGCGAACCTTACGAAGAGAAACGCCTCAGGCTGGAACTGAAACTGATCGCCGACATCGGGTTGATCGGCGTCCCGAACGCGGGCAAATCCACATTGCTCTCGGTCTTGACGAACGCCAAACCGAAGATCGCGCCGTATCCGTTCACCACGCTGGAGCCGAATCTCGGCGTCGCATACGTTGACGACGACACGACCGTCGTACTGGCGGATATTCCCGGTCTCATCGAGGGCGCATCGCACGGCGCGGGACTCGGTCACGATTTTTTGCGTCACGTTCAGCGCACGCGCGTATTGATCCATTTGCTCGATGGGTTATCCGAAGACCCGCTCGCGGATTACAGCCAGATCAATACCGAGTTGTCCCTCTTCGATCCGAATTTGGGGAAAAAGCCTCAGATCGTGGCGCTCAATAAGGTGGACCAGCCCGAAGTCCAGGAAAGACTCGGAAGAATCCAAAGGGAATTCAGGAGGCGCAAGGTGGAGTTCATGCCCGTCTCCGCGTTGGCGCGCACGAACACGCGCGACCTGTTAATCAAAGCGCATCAAATTCTGCAAGCGACGCCGCTCCCCGAAGCGACGGAAATGCCCGCGCCGGTCTATAAACCAAAGGAGGACCCGCGCGAGTTCGAGATCACGCGCGAGGGCGCGCGCGAATGGCGCATCAGGGGAATTGCCATCGAGCGCGCCGCGAAGATGACGTATTGGGAACACGACGGTTCCGTGAGGCGATTCCAAAAGGTGTTGGATGCGCTGGGTATAAAGGACGCGTTGCGCAAAGCGGGCGTGCAGGACGGCGATACCGTGTCCATTGACGAGTTCGAATTGGAATGGCGGGAGTGATCTTATGGGTTTACTGCAAAGCGCTCTACCGCCCAGGGAACGCATGGAACGATCCTTCACGTGGGGGGATGTGGTCGCCATTCTTCTCATTGCCGTACTCTTGTACGGAGGCGTGCGGCTTGCATTCGAACTGCCGCCCAGTTTGGAGGGTCCGCAAATCTCTTTGGAGCCGGGCGCGCTTCCAGGGTATACCCTGCTTTCGTTGGGACGCATGGCGGCGGCGTACGCGCTTTCATTGCTGTTCACGCTAACCTACGGACGCGTCGCGGCATACAACCGCCGCGCCGAATCCATTCTGATGCCCCTGCTGGATGTCTTGCAGAGCGTTCCCATTCTCTCCTTTTTGCCCGTTGTTCTGCTCGGCTTGAACGCCATATTCCCCCAGAACATCGCCGCCGAACTCGCTTCGATCGTACTGATCTTTACCAGCCAGGTATGGAACCTGACATTCGGCTGGTATCAATCGTTGACCACCATCCCCAGGGAACTGAGGGAAGCCAGCGCCATCTTTCGCCTGAACGCCTGGTTGAAATTCAAACGCCTCGAACTGCCGTTCTCCATGATCAGCCTGATCTGGAACAGTATGATGTCGTGGGCGGGTGGATGGTTCTTCCTGATGGCGGCGGAGATCTTCACCGTCGGCACACGCGACTTCCGCCTGCCGGGGCTGGGCGCGTATCTTCACGAAGCCGCCAACCAGGGGAATTTCCGCGCCATCGGGTTTGGATTGACCGCCCTGATCCTGACCGTCGTCGCGCTCAACCAGTTCGTCTGGCGCCCGCTGCTGGCATGGTCGGACCGTTTCAAAGTGGAGATGACCGAGAGCGAACATCCGCCCACTTCGTGGTTCTACGACCTGATCCACACTTCGCGATTGTTTTTGTGGGCAAGTTCACTGTTGAAAAACCTGTCCGAGAGATTCGATCGGTGGATCGTCCGCCGCGCGCCCATGAAAGCGGAGGCCGGGGAGGGGAAGGAAGGAACGGATTGGAAAACGATCCTGTTCCTTGCCGCGTTCGGCGGCGTGATCCTTTATGGCGGATATCGTTCCGCGCTCATGCTGGTCTCGATCCCGCTGGCGCAATGGGCGCAAATGGGGATCGGCGTGCTGGCGACGTTCCTGCGCGTGACCGTCTCCCTGTTGCTCGCGCTGGCATGGACGATCCCGGTCGGCGTCGCCATCGGGACGAATCGCCGCGTCGCCGCGACGCTCCAACCCATCGTCCAGGTGACGGCGGCGATCCCAGCCACGGCGGTCTTTCCCGTCATTTTGCTGGTCTTCATCAACCTGACGGGCGGACTGAACGTCGCCGCCATCCTCCTGATGCTGATGGGCACGCAATGGTATTTGTTGTTCAACATCATCGCCGGAGCGAGCGCCATCCCGCAGGATTTGAAATACACCTCCGCCCTGTTGGGGCTTTCGCGCCGGGAGAGGTGGCGCACGTTGATCCTGCCCGCGCTGTTTCCCTACATCATCACCGGCGCGATCACGGCCGGGGGCGGCGCGTGGAACGCCAGCATCGTGGCGGAGTACGTGCATTTCAGCGGACAAACCCTGTTCACCACCGGCATCGGATCGTTGATCTCGCAGGCGACGGCGAAGGGAGATTATCCGTTATTGCTGGCTTCCACGCTCGTCATGGTTTTGGCGGTGATCCTGATCAACCGATTGTTCTGGCGGCGGATGTACCTGATCGCCGGGGAAAAGTATCGAATGGAGTAAATCATGGCTTCGACAACCGCAGACAATCCCCTGCTCAAACTGCGTCACGTTCAACAGATATTCACCAGTGGGAATCGCCGCTTCACGGCGGTGCAGGACGTCAACCTGACGGTTTTCGAGGGGGAGTTTGTGGCTCTGCTCGGTCCTTCCGGTTGCGGCAAGAGCACGCTTTTACGGATCATCACCGGCTTACAAAAGCCCTCCGAAGGCAGGGTGCTTTACCGCGATCAGCCCCTGCGCGGAGTTAATCCGCATGCGACCATCGTCTTTCAAACCTTCGCGCTGTTTCCCTGGCTGACCGTCCTGGAGAACGTGGAACTGGCGCTCAAAGCCCGAAATGTCCCATCCGACATCCGCACGCCTCGCTCTCTGGACCTGATTGACCGCGTCGGCTTGGACGGTTTCGAGACCGCCTATCCGCGCGAACTCTCCGGCGGGATGCGCCAAAAAGTCGGATTTGCCCGCGCCATGGCGGTGGAGCCGGAACTGCTCTGCCTCGACGAGCCGTTCTCCGCGCTGGACGTGTTGAGCGCCGAATCCCTGCGCGGCGAATTACTGGAACTTTGGACGAGCGGAAACATCCCCACCAAAGCCATTCTGATGGTCAGCCACAATATCGAGGAAGCCGTCTTCATGGCGGACCGCATCGTCGTTATGGACAAGGAGCCGGGACACATCATCTCCGAACTGAAGGTGGAATTGCCGCATCCCCGCCAGCGCAAGTCGGAGGAATTCCAGAAGGTTGTGGACGAAGTGTACGCCATGCTTGCGGGACAAACCGAACCCGAATTCATCGAATTGGGAACCGCCCCGGGCGAGCCCGGTCGCACGCGCGTTCTGCCGCAGGTCACGATCACCGACCTGGCTGGTCTGCTCGAGCATCTGTCCGAACTCCCAAACGACCGCGCCGACATTTATCGTTTGACGGAGGAACTTGGCATTGACTCCAATCACCTCTTCAACCTCACGGAAGCCGCGGAGATCCTGGGATTTGCGACCGTCGCGAAAGGCGACATCCTCCTGACGCCGCTCGGCGAGACCTTTGCCGAAGCCAGCATCCTGGCGCGCAAGGAGATCTTCGCCACGCGCATCCGCCGCCTGCCCCTGGTGCGCTGGTTGACGAACATGCTGACCCATTCTGAAAACCGTTCCCTCACATGGGACGTGATCCAGACCGCGCTCGAACTGGAGTTCCCGCCCGAAGAAGCGGAAAAACAACTCGACACCCTCATCAACTGGGGACGCTACGCGGAGTTGATCGCTTATAACGACGACAGGGAACAGGTCTATCTCGAGACGCAATCCCAGCCGCAAAAGGTTTGAATCTTTCGAACTGTGGAAGCAGGAGCAAACATGACCCCCGCACGACAACGCGCTTTGATCTTTGGCATGATCCTCATCGGGTTCGCGATCGCCGCGGTCTTCGGTTTGCGCGCCCTTCGTGCCTTCAGGCAATTCCGCGCACATTCCCCGCCGCCCATCGCCGCGTCGAACATGGAGCGCGTCGAAACGGACGTGGAGTTGATTCGCGGCTGGATGACCGTGCCGTATGTTTCCAGGATGTACAACGTTCCGCCGGGGCTGCTCTTCGATGCGCTCGAAATTTCCCCAATGGGCAACGGCGGGAAAAGCCTCGAACAACTGAACGAGGAATATTATCCGCAGGCGGGCGACTTTGTCGTCGCCAGCGTCAAAGCCGCCATCCTTGAATACCAGACGCGGGACACGCCCACCGCGACCCCCGTTCCCCGTAATCCGCCCATTCGGCCGATAGGACCCATCCCTCCATAGACCGAACCCCATGTCCGATTTCCTGTTGACTCAGATCATCAATTACGGCGCGCCCATCCTCGGCGCGATCGTGTTCATCGGCGCGATGGGCGCGCCCTTCCCCGGCACATTGATCGTGATCGCCGTCGGCGCATTCGCCCGGCAGGGACTCCTTGCCTGGCACACCACCGGTCTCATCGCGCTGGCGTGCGTCGTTGCCGGGGACGGCTTGAGTTACGCGATGGGGCGTTACGCGCGCGATGCCGTCCTGCGCCGCTTTCAAAATTCGGAGAGGTGGATCAAAGCGGATCTCACGTTCAATCGCTGGGGCGGCATGGCGGTATTCTGGACGCGCTTCCTCGTCACGGGCATTGCTGTGCCGGTCAACCTCATCGCAGGGACGAGCAGGTTCGGCTACAGGCGTTTCCTCCTTTACGACCTTTTCGGCGAAGCGATCTGGATCTTCGGCTATGGCAGTCTGGGATACCTCTTCGGATCGCAATGGGAGATGATCAGCGACCTGACCGGAAATATCAGCGGGCTGACTTTGGGACTCCTCCTCCTTGCCGCCGGGTTATGGCTGGGAATAAAACGGTGGAGGACGATGGAAGCGAAAAAAACAGAAATCCCCGAGTCGCAAACCCGGGGACTTCCATCACGCAACGCGAAATAAGCGCCACGCATCACGCCACAATACGAAGTATCCCGCAGGACGCCTCACAACCTACTTCCCTTCGCGGCTCATCACGTCCATCACCGCGACGGAGGCGATTTGCACGATGGTATTCACGTCGTCGCCCGTTTGCAGCACGTGGACCGGCGCGCCCATGCCGAGCAGGATCGGTCCAATCGCCTTGGCGTTGCCGAGACGAGCGAGCAGTTTATAAGCGATGTTCGCGGATTCGAGCGACGGGAAGACCAGCACGTTCGCGTCCTTGACGCTGCTGAACGGATAGCGGTTCTCGATGATGTCGGCGACCACGGCCGTATCCGCCTGCATCTCGCCGTCCACGAGCAGGTCCGGGCGGCGGGCTTTGGTCAATTCGACCGCGCGCCGCACCTTGTCCGAGAGGGGATGCGGGGTGGAGCCAAAGTTCGAGAAGGAGAGGAACGCCACGCGCGGGTCGAGCTCCAACTTCCTTGCATAGTCCGCGGCGAGGCAGGCGATATCCGCCAGGTCTTCCGCGGTCGGGTCAATGTTCACGGTCGCATCGGTGAACAGGTACACCCGGTCGTCCACGATCATGATGTACACGCCTGCGGCGCGCGCCGCGCCTGGCGCGGTGTGGTGGATCCGCAGCGCGGGGCGGATGACATCGGGATAATCGTAGGTCAGCCCCGAGACGAAGGCGTCGGCGTCGCCCATCTTGACCATCATCGAACCGAGAATGTTGGCTTGCCGCACGCGCTTGCGCGCGACGGCAAGCGTCACTCCCTTGCGCCCGCGCAGTTCGAAATAGGCTTGAGCGTATGTCTCGTGTTTTTCGAAATCGTAAGGGTCGAGCACCGTCGGACTCCAGGAAAGTCCCAGATCCTCGATGTGTTTCTGGATCACCTGCGGGCGTCCGAGCAAAATGGGAGTGGCGATGCCCTCCTCCCTGGCCTGATACGCGGCGCGAATGATCTTTTGCTCCTCGCCCTCGGCAAAAGCCACGCGCTTCTTTCCTCCTGAGGTGCGCGCCTTGTTCTGGAAGAAGTAACGGATGCGCTCGCCCGCTCCCTGGCGATAGGCAAGTTGCTCCTTGTATTCGGCGATGTCAATCGTCCTGCGCGCCGCGCCGGTCTTCATCCCCGTCTCGGCGACGGCGGGCGCCTCCCATAACAGTACGCGCGGATCGAGCGGCTTGGGGATGATGTACTCGCGCCCGAATTTGATCGGCTCGCCGCCATAAGCGCGGATGACCGAATCCGGCACGTCCTCCTTTGCCAGCGCCGCCAGCGCCTTGGAAGCCGCGAACTTCATCTCCTCGTTGATCTGCCTCGCGCGCACGTCCAGCGCGCCGCGGAAGATGAACGGAAATCCCAGCACGTTGTTGACCTGGTTCACGTAATCCGAACGCCCCGTCGCGATGATGACGTCCTTGCGCGCCTCCCGCGCCAGTTCGGGCTTGATCTCCGGGTCGGGGTTTGCCATTGCGAAGATGATCGGGTCGTCCGCCATGCTCTTGACCATTTCGGGCGTCAGCACGTTCGCCACGGAGAGACCGTAGAACACGTCCGCGCCTTTTACCGCGTCCGCCAGCGTGCGATGCCCCTTGTCCTCCACGGCAAGCATTTCCTTGTACTTGTTCATGCCCTCCTGGCGTCCCTTGTACACCACGCCCTTCGTATCCACGAGCATGATGTTCTCGCGCTTCACGCCCCAACGGATCGCCAGTTCCGCGCACGAAATCGCCGACGCGCCCGCGCCCGAGATGACGAGGCGGATATCCTCGTGCTTCTTCCCCACGATCTCCAGCGCGTTCGCCAGTCCGGCGGACGAGATGATCGCCGTCCCATGCTGGTCGTCGTGGAAGACGGGGATGTCCAGCATCTTCTTCAATTCCTCCTCGATGTAAAAACATTCGGGGGCTTTGATGTCCTCGAGGTTGATCCCGCCAAAGGTCGGCGAGATCGCCGCCACCACCCTGATGATCTCGTCCGGGTCGTGCGAATTGACCTCGATGTCGAACACGTCAATATCCGCAAACTTCTTGAACAGCACCCCCTTACCCTCCATCACGGGCTTGCTTGCCAGCGCGCCGCGGTTGCCGAGTCCCAGGATCGCCGTCCCGTTCGAGACCACGCCCACGAGATTGCCCTTCGACGTGTACTCATACGCGTCCTGCGGGTTCTTCTCGATCTCCAAAACCGGCTCCGCCACGCCCGGCGAATATGCCAGGCTCAGGTCGCGCTGGGTGTCCATGGGCTTGGTCGGCACGATCGCCACCTTGCCCGGTTTGCCCTTCAAACGATGATATTCGAGTGCGTCTTCACGCGTAAACTTTGCCATACTGCCTCCATTGGTGTAAAAATCCCTTGCATTATTCCACGACTTCGGGGTTTCACCCAGTTCCATTTGTCACGATTCTATGTATATAACCCGCCCGCCAAAAAATGCTACGAAAATTTCAGGTTCCAAATCTTAAAATACATGTATAATCAGGAAAATCCGAAAGGATACGAACCCGCTTACCTCCACCGCCCCCGCGGTCCTGGCTGTACTGGATTCTGGATACGAGAGCAAGAATCTCCCCCGGTTTGGGAGTTAATTTGTGAAGTCGAGTTAGGAACATTTTGAAACGGCATCGGACTTCCACCCCCCTTAACCTGCTCACAAGGCGCGACTCGGTCGTCTGCCTTGTGATTTGATTCGCACCCGAACACGCTTCACGCGTGACCTGGGGCCTGCTCAACCTACCCAGACATTTCCCACCTCTGACGCACGTCGCTGTGCGGCAGCTTTCGACAGCCGAGGAACCGTTGGACGGTTCTTCGGCTGTGCGCGTTTAATGCCCCGGCGTAGTCATCGCTCTCTTGCGATGATTGCCGAAAACGGCGTTGGAGAACGCCTGCTGTGCGCGGTTAATGCCTCGGCGTAGTCATCGCTCTCTTGCGATGACTGCCAAAAACGGCATTGGAGAACGCCTGCTGTGCGCGGTTAATGCCTCGGCGTAGTCATCGCTCTCTTGCGATGACTGCCGAAAACAGTGTTGGAGAACGCCTGCTGCACAAACGACCATGAAAAAGATCACCGCCATCGAAGCGCAAAAAAGGAACTCCAATCGGGTGAACGTCTACCTCGATGGGGAATTCGCCTTCGGGCTGGAACGCATCACCGCCGCCTGGCTGAGAGTGGGCCAGGAATTGGACGAAAAGAAGATCGGACAGTTGCAGGCTGAGGACGCGCGTGAACGGGCGCTCCAGCAGGCGCTGCTCTTTTTGAGTTACCGCGCCCGCTCCGAATCCGAGATCCGCAGGAATCTCCAAAAACACGAGATTCCCGAAGACGTGATCGGGGAGACCCTCGAACGCCTGCGCAGGGACGGGCTTGCGAACGACGACCAGTTCGCCCGCGCCTGGGTCGAAAACAGGAGCGCGTTCCGCCCGCGCAGCCGCCGCCTGATGGCGTTGGAACTCCGCCAGAAGGGACTCGAAGACGAGGCGGCGAAGTCCGCGCTCGAAGGTGTGGACGACGAAGCGCTCGCCTACGAAGCCGCTCGAAAGCGGGCGACCCGACTCAAAGGTCTGGAGTGGAGCGAGTTCAGAACGAAACTTTCCGGGTTCCTCGCCCGACGCGGTTTTTCCTATTCGGTGATCGCAAGCGCGGTCAGCCGGGTGTGGAACGAATCGCACACCGAGGAACGACATTTTGAAGAAGAGGACACAACATGAACCCGATATTGATTTTTGTAGATGTGATCGTCCTGTTCGTGGGTGTGATCGCCGGGTACTTCTTACACAGGTATCAGACGGAGCAAAGGGCGAAACAGCAGCAGGACAAGGCGGATACCATCCTGAAGGGCGCCAACGAACAGGCGCGCCTGATCGAAAGCCAGGCGCGCGAGAACGCCGTCAAGATCATCCAGGCGGCGGAGGCGGAGATCAAGGAACGCCGCATCGAACTCAACAAGGAATCGGACCGTCTCGATAAACGCCGCTCCGAACTCGACAGCCGCGCCGACCGTCTCGAACAACGCGAACAGACGATCAACAAACGCCAGTCGCAGGTGGACCGGCGCGGCAACGAAATTGACAAATTGTACGAGGAGCAGGTCAAAAGACTCGAGCAGATCGCGCAGATGACCCAGGAGGACGCAAGGAAGGAACTGTTTGCGGCGGTGGAGAAGGAGGCGCGCAGCGACATGGCGCGCATCATGCGCCAGATCGAAGCCGAGGCGCGCGAGGAAGGCGAAAAGCGCGCCCGCAAACTGATCGCCGACGCCATCCAGCGCGTCGCATCCGAACACGTGGCGGAGGTCACGCGCGCGGTTGTGACTCTTCCCAGCGAGGAGATGAAAGGTCGCATCGTGGGGCGCAACGGACGCAACATCAAAGCCTTCGAGCAAGCCGCGGGCGTGGACGTGATCGTGGACGATACCCCCGATTCTGTGACCATCTCCTGCTTCGATTCGGTTCGCCGCGAGATCGGTCGCCGCGCCCTCGAACGATTGATCCTCGACGGGCGCATCCATCCCGCGCACATCGAGAAGGTCGTGCAGGATGAAACGAAGGCGGTCGAGAAGATCATCAACGAGGCGGGCGAACAAGCCGCGTTCGACGCCAACATCTCAGGCTTGCATCCCGAAGTCCTCCGTATGATGGGGCGGCTCAAATTCCGCACGTCCTACGGGCAGAACCAACTCGCCCACGCGGTCGAGGTCGCCAAACTGGCTGGCATCCTGGCCGCGGAGATCGGCGCGAACGTGGAACTTTCCAAGCAGGGCGGTTTCCTGCATGACATCGGCAAAGCCATGGATCACAACCAGGAAGGCACGCACGCCATGCTCGGCGCGGAGTTCTGCAAACGCTACGGCGTGAACCCCAGGGTCGTAAATGCCATCGCTTCGCATCACCACGAAGTGGAACAGGAATCCATCGAAGCCATCATCGCCGAGGCTGCGGACGCCATCTCCGGCGCGCGTCCCGGCGCCCGCCGCGAGGACCTCGAAGCGTACATCAAACGCATCCGCACGCTCGAGGAACTGTCCACTTCGTTCGAGGGCGTGGAACAAGCCTTTGCCATCCAGGCGGGACGCGAAGTGCGCGTGATTGTGAAGCCTGAAAAGATTGACGATCTCACCTCCGCCCGCCTGGCGCGCGACATCGCCAAGAAGATCGAAGAGACCATGCAATACCCCGGTCAGATCAAGGTGACGGTGATCCGCGAGACGCGGTCAACGGAATTTGCGAAGTAGATATTGAGTGTTGCATGTTTCGTAGTGCGTACTGCGTAACCCATTGATACGGAATACGCAGTACGCACTACGAAACGAGAATCATCCCCTCACAAACGGATTTTCCCTCTTCTCCTCCCCCACCGTCGTCTCCGGTCCGTGACCGGATAGCAGGCGCGTATCGTCAGGAAGGGTAAATACCTGCGTTCGAATGCTTTGCTCCAATTGCTCCCGACTCCCGCCGGGGAAGTCGGTGCGACCGACGCCGCCGGCGAAGATCAAATCGCCGCAGAAACAAATTCCAGCCGAAGCCACGTACAAAATGCAATGACCGGGCGTGTGTCCCGGCGTGAAGCGGATTTCGAATTCGCTCGAGCCAAGTTTCATCTTCATGCCGTGGACGAAATCAATGGTCGGCTCGGGACCGGGATCAATGTCGAAGCCGAAGAGCGCGCCGCCTCCGCCCGCGCGCCACAGCACGTGATCGTTCGGATGCAAGGCGACGAGAGGCAATGGATTCGACGCATCCGCAATCGCCGCCGCGCCGCCGATGTGATCGAAGTGCGCGTGCGTGTACCACAAATGACCGATGCGCCAGCCGCGTTTTTGCGCGGCATTCAAAATAATGAGTCCATCCCAGGCCGGGTCAATGACCGCGGCTTCCTTTGTGTCAGGGTCGGCGACGAGATACGCGTTGGTCTGCGCGGGACCGAGTGTAAAGGAAACGATCTCAAGCATGGAGAAGCCTCCTCGGGAAGATAAGGCTGATTAGAACGGAAACAGCGATCAGTCCGAGAGCGAGCGGGTAGATCGCGGCGGGATCCGTTTTGTAGAGGAATCCAACCAGGGGCGGAGTCAGGATGAAGATCACGGAGTTGACCGTCTCCATCAAACCGTAGGTAAATCCCATTTGCGAATCGTGGACGAGCGCGCGCGCCTGCGCCAACGCCAGCGGACGCGCGGCGCGAAACCCGCCGAGAAGGAAATACCCGAGGGCAAGGATGGGCAGGTTTGCGCCGCGCCAGATGAGGAAGGCAAACGCGCCGACCATGGACTGCGCCACAAGAAAACCGTAATAGGGATTCACGCGGCTCAAAAAGACGGCGAGCGCTGCGTTCCCCAGCGCGCCCATCGTGAAAACGATTCCGATCCTGCCGAGCGAAAGACCGTGCGCGTCTTCGAGAAAGTTCGGCGTGAGCGGCTGGGGAAGGTACATCGCGAACACGGCGAACGCCACGACGCCGACGAAACCCAGCAGGCGGGCGTTGCCGAACAAACCCGGCGGGGGCGTTTCGAGATCGTGACGATCAATCGGTTGCTTTTGAATGAAAAGGATGCAGAGCGTGGAAACCACGAAGAATCCCGCCGCCACGAAATAGATCGTCCGTAATCCGAAACGGTCGGCGAGCCATCCGCCGGTGATGGGACCCAGCACCATGCCCCCGCTGAACGTGGCGGTCGTGAGCGAAAGCGCGGTGCCGACCGACCACTTGCCGCGCGCCGCGGTCACGTAACTGCTCAACGGCGAGGCGACGAAGGCGGTCAAGCCGTAAAGCAACATGCCGGTTACGAACACCGGCAGGGAGTTCGCAATCGCCATGACGATCGCCGCGATCAGACCCATGATCCACGCCGCGAACAACAACGGTCTGCGCCCGATGCGGTCCGCCAGCCGCCCGGCGGGGATGTGCGTGATCGCCATCGCCGCGCCGAACGCCCCCAGGATCAAACCGATCTGTTGTTCGTCGCTCCCCAGCGATTTCAGATAAATGGGTTGGAAATTGAAGAACAAGCCCTCGCCGAATCCCCACGTGAGCAGGGCGGCGGCGACAAACACGAGATTGCGATTCAAGCACGACCTCCGACCCGACCGATGAATTGACGCACGGCTTCGAACACCTGATGACGAGCCGCATCGCGCGTGACGACGTGGCTGGACCCCGTTAAATAAACCTTCGTCTTGTCCGACGCGTTCCCCAGATCCGCGAAGATAAGTTCCATGTTTTCGGGGGATACATACCTGTCATCCTTCGAGTGCATCAACAACACCGGCACGCGGATCTTCGGCAGCGCGGCGCGCATTTCTCCCAGCAACTTGTTCAACTGCCCGATCGAGCGGACGGGGTTCTGCGGGTACGAAATATGATCCTTCCACGCCTCTTTATCGAACCAACTCGCCCCCGGTTCTTCGTTGCTCTTCGGCATGTACGGGATCATCCTGGCGATCCAGTCAATGTGACGCAGGCGCGGGTCGTCGGGCAGTTTATACGGCGTGGACATGGCGACCGCGCCCCTGATCCTTTGGGAATCGAACCTCGTGGACATGAGCAGGGACAATACTCCTCCCATCGAAAGCCCGACGAGGAAGACCGCATCGGTCGAATCCCGGAGGAGGGAAAAGCCGTCTTCGACGGAGGCAACCCAATCGGTCCAGTTCGAACGGATCATGTCTTCGGGGCCGGTGGCGTGACCGGCGAGTCGAATCCCGAGGCAGGTATATCCGTTTTGGTTGAGGTATTCCCCCAGCGAACGCATTTCCTTGGGCGTGCCGGTGAATCCGTGAATGAGCAGGCAGGCGGGTTTCGAGCGGTCGCCCAAAAGGAAGAAAGGCTCCGCGGTGGCGATGATCTGTGACATGTGTTGAATTATAGACTATCTGCGGCGCATCCACGCAGGGCGCAGCGACGCCACCCTTTTGTAAATCGGGCAATTCCTGTCGTGCGCGCCGGGCAAATATCCCGTTGACAGAAGAAACTCGTTCACGATCTCCCCGCCTGTAAAGACGAATGTCTTTCGGAAGAGTTTCGTCCACTCATCTTTTGTACGCGGGTGATGCGCGTCCAGCCAGCCTTTGAAGGAACCAAACTCTTTTCGTAATGCCTGAATCCGTTTGGCGTTTTCGATCGCGGCGTTGACCTTGAGACGATTGCGAATGATGCCCGCATCCGCCAGCAAACGGGCGCGGTCCTTTTCGGTGAACTTCGCCACCTCCTCAATATCGAACCCGCGATAGGCTTTGCGAAAGTTCTCCGCTTTTTTCAGGATGGTGATCCACGAAAGCCCCGCCTGGTTGATCTCGAGGATGAGACGCTCGAAAAGCAGGTTGTCGTCGCGGATGGGAAATCCATATTGCGTATCGTGATATTCCTTGTTGAACGTATCTTCGGGGTGAGCGTTGACGTAATCGCAGTAGGCGGTCATAAAGTCATCTCCATGATCGGCAATGTTCTTTGCCGACCTTCGATCTCGGATTGTCGTTCGCCGATCTTGCGCATCTCCATTTTCTCATCAAAGCCCAGGACGTTCGTCGAAAGGAGATCACGGCGGTATTTACCATCGAAGGATCAACCCGCATTACTTCACCCCCCAATGGATGGCGATGGTCCCAAACATGAAGCGCCGAAAGCCGATATTTTTGAATCCGACCGAAGCCATGCGCGCGACCATGTCCTCGGCGGTGACGAAGCCCTCGGTGGTTTCGGGCAGGTAACGATACGCCTCGCCGACTCCCGTCACCAGTTTGCCGAGCGTGGGAATGACGAAGTGCAGGTGAATCCAGATGAACGGAGAAAGGATGTTTCTCTTCGGGCGCGTGGTATCGAGGATGACGATGCGACCGCCGCTTTTGAGGACGCGGTATTGTTCCTCCAGTGCGTTGTTCAGGTCAATGACGTTGCGCATCAGGAAGCCGGAGACGACCGCCTCGAAAGTTGATTCATCGAAGGGCAGACGAAGCGCGTCCGCGGCGGAGAAATCGAGCCTGCCCGCTTCCTGACCCACCCGCATCATTTCCAAAGTGAAGTCTGCTCCAACGACCCGGGCTTGGGGAAACGCTGACAGCGCCTCCCGCGCCAAATCGCCGGTGCCGGTCCCAAGGTCCAGAAGAGAGGCGTTGTCGTCCAGCCGCGCCAGTTCGATGACGCGTTTCCTCCAGCGGACGTCCTGTCCGCCGGTCATCAGCCTATTCATCAAGTCGTAGCGTCTGGCGATGCGCGTGAACATGTCTTGCACGTAAGCCGCGCGTTCGCCGCCTGTCAATTGGGTCATGGGGTCTCCTGCATCGAATTTGCGCCATTATACGTTATACTGCCCCGCATGAATTCGGAAAACAACTTTAGTGAACGAAGAATAAACTGGAAGACCTGGATATTGGCGATCCGCCCGCGCACCCTGCCTGCCGCCGCATCCGGCGTGGTGATGGGCGGCGCGCTTGCCTGGCATGATGGATTCTTGCGGCTCGACGCGATGCTGGCATGTCTGTCCGCCGCGCTGTTGTTGCAGATCGGGAGCAACCTCGCCAACGACGTGTTCGATTTCGAACGCGGCGCCGATACGCCCGAACGCTTGGGACCTACACGCGTCACGCAAGCAGGACTGCTTACGCCATCACAGGTGAAGTTTGGCATGGCAGCCGTATTCGGCTTGGCGGCGTTGTTCGGTTTGTATCTGACATGGCTCGGCGGGCTGCCCATCATCGTGATCGGCATTGCCGCGATCCTTTCGGCGATCGCTTACACGGGCGGACCGTTCCCGCTTGGGTATTACGGGCTTGGCGATTTTTTTGTATTCATCTTTTTCGGGCTTGCATCCGTGGCAGGGACCTATTACGTGCAGGCGGGTTTCATTTCATCCGCCGCGTGGTGGATGGCGATCCCACCGGGGTTGATCGTCACTGCGATTCTGGTGGTGAACAATTTGCGCGATTTGGAAAACGACCGCCAGGCGGGCAAGCATACGCTGGCGGTTTTGTTGGGTGAACGCAGAACCAAAATTCAATATGTGCTTTGCATGACGATAGCCTATCTTATTCTCCCGCTCGCGGCATGGAAGGGAATCGTGCCGTGGACGACCATGCTGTCGTGGCTGTCGTTACCGATCGCCTATCGAGCCGCGCGCGTGACGTTGACGCAAAAAGGACGCCCGTTGAATGTCGCGCTGGCTGGCACGGGTCGAACCGCGCTGGCGTTCAGCCTGTTGTTTTGGGTGGGGTTATTGTTCTCGTAGCCTCATAGTCGGAAATTCAGGAAAAGACCACGGCTCATGTGTGATTCGTGTGCAGACGTTAGAGAACGTCCGCTACACGCGAATGTTTTTGCACACTTTTCATAGATGAGCCAAGACCATTGACTATCAGACCATCCGACTATCAGACTCTTCGACTATCAGACTCTCCGACTATCCGACTATCCGACTCTTCGACTCTTCGACTATCAGACTCTCCGACTAACCAACAAACTTCCACGGACATAATATGCGCTCCATCCAATCCACGGTGAAATACAAACCCAGCCCCAACAAGGACATGGCGATCACGCCCGCGTACATGGCGGGATAATTCAAGAGCGTGCTTCCGTTGTAATAAATGTAATAACCAAGTCCGCGCGTGGTGGCGAACAACTCGGCGATATATAACACGGCGACCGCCGTCCCAACCGACTGGCGCAGCGCGGTCAATATGGCGGGCAGACTCGCGGGCAGATACACAAAACGAAACAAGGCGCGCCGTCCCGCTCCCAGACTGCGCAGGCTCTGGAACAATTGCGGCGGCAGCGCGGCAGCCTGGTCCCTGACCAGGACGACGATCTGGAAGAACAAGATCAAAAAGATGATCGTGATCTTCGCCGCGTCGCCGATCCCCAAAAACAACAGGATGACCGGCACAAAGACGACTTTGGGAATCGGATACAACAAATATATGACCGGAGAGACGAAACGGTTCAGCCGCGCGGACCCGCCGATCCCCAGCCCCGCAGGGACCGCCGTCAACACCGAGAGCATCGTCCCCGCCACCACGCGCCACAGGCTGGCAAGAGCGTGATCGGCGAGTCCGCGCGTCAATTCGCTGAAAAAGACCCGGGTCACGACGATGGGCGTCGGCAAGATGGGACGATTCACCAGCATGGCGATGATCTGCCAGAGTATGAACAGCCCCAATGCAGCCAGCAGGACGTCACGGCGTTTCATCGTTCAGTTCCCTCCGCAGGGTCTTGCACATCTCAAGATATTCTTTTGTCCCCCGATATTCGGCGTTCCCCGCGTTTTGATTCTCGAAGATGCCCGGCTTCGTATTCGGCGGTTGACCCAGCATCAGAATCTTCCTCCCCAGGACCGCCGCCTCCTCGATGGCGTGCGTGACCATGATCAGGGTGATGCCCTGTTCTTCGCACAGTTCCAACGTCAGCGATTGCAGGTCTTCGCGTATGACCGCGTCGAGCGAGGAGAAAGGTTCGTCCATGAGCAGGATGTCGGGGCGCAAGGCGAGGGTTCGGGCGATGGCAGTGCGCTGGCGTTCCCCGCCTGAAATTTGGGACGGATATTTGTCGGCGAGATGCGCGATGCCCAATCGTTCCAGCCACGGCATGACGTTTTGTGTCCTTTGATGACTCTGCGGCGCGTGCATTCCATCGGGTCCGTAGAAATTGCGGACGCGCAATCCCAATTCCGCATTCTGTCTGACGGTTGACCACGGAAGCAAACCGTACTCCTGCAAGATCAAGCCCGTACCGGGACGCGGACGGGAGATGGCTTCGCCTTCGATCAAAATTTCCCCGCTGGTTGGTTTCAGCAAGCCTGCCAGCAGATAAAGCAGGCTGGTCTTCCCGCAACCCGATGATCCGATGACCGCCCATGTCTCGCCGCGCTCCACTGTCCAATCGAAGGCTTGGAAGATGGGCGGTTGTTGTGGATAACCAAAGGTAAGCGAACGAACTCGAATCATATCGGGGCGAATCGTACCGCGACATTCATGTCGCCCCCTTGCGAGATAAACCTCACGGTACGATGCGGGATGGGTGGCGGGATCAACTTCCAGTTAAGGAAGAAGCGAGGCGTTGACCGAGTCCGCGTAGGAGACGTCAACGGTCAATATCCCTTTTTCCTTCAACCAGTTCAACGCGTCGTTCCATTCCTCGACGGTTGGCACGCCAGCCGAGGGGAAGGGCGGCGTCTGATAGGTTTCCAGTAGAGGCGGCGGAACGAGGTTCTGTTCGCTCAGAACATTTTTGTATTTCGCGGGGTCGGCGTTGAGCGCGGACGTCGCTTCTTCGATGGCGGCAAGGAAACCTTTGACCGCTTCGAGATTTTCATCAATCACAGCCTTGCGGAAGGAGATGACGCTGAAGCCGTATTCGGGATGAGTCGAATCGTCCGCCACGATCACACCGCCCTGCGCCACGACCAGCGACGCGAGCGGATCGGGCATGACGCCCGCCTGCAACTCGCCCGAAGCCAGCAGGGACATGCGGTCGGGGATCTTCGGCACGGCGATGGTTTTGATCTCGTCGGCGGTGAAGCCTTCGGCTTGCAGGAGGCGCTCGGTGACGTATTCGATCACCGTCCCTTGCGAGACGCCGATCTCGACGCCCTTCAACCCGTCAACAGAGGTAATGCCGCTCTGACCCGAAGCGATAATGAAGAAATGTCCGTAGCCCGGCGCGGGACGAAGCGCGTAGCGCACCGCCTGCATTTGGATGGTTTCCCTGTTGAAGAGCATCACGGCGAGCGTTTCGTTGACCGCGCCGTCCGCCTGGCCTGCGGCGAGCAATTGATCGCGTTCGGGCGCGGAAGCGACGGGGACGAACTCGACGTTGACGTTGTGCCTGGCGAATAGTCCCTCCTGTTGCGCGACGTACATGGGAAGCGTGTCAATGATCGGCAGGACGGCGATCTTCAACGTGATTGTTTCCTGCGACGCGGCGGGCGCGCACGCAGAGAGCAGGGCGAGAAGAACGAGCAAGGTGGCGGTTATTTTTTTCATGGAGAGAAAATCCTCATGGGTCTGTGCTATGCGTTGATTATGCCACAACCGCAGCGCGTTAAACAAAAGCGGGAGTCGAAAGACTCCCGCGATCTCGTACGCCAGGGTAACCGCCTATTCCGTCTTGAGCGATGCGAGTTTCTTCATCAGGCGGCTTTTGCGGCGCGCGGCGTTGTTCTTGTGGATCACGCCCTGTTCGGCGGCTTTATCGAGCGCGCTGATCGCCTTCATTACTTCTTCCCGGGTTTCGGGTGAATTCGCCTCGAATGCGGCGCGCGCTTTGTTGACGGCAGTGCGGGCGGAGCCGCGCGCGATGCGATTGCGCAGGCGGCGTTTTTCGTTCTGCCTGTTCCGTTTGATCTGAGAGTTGATGTTTGCCAAGGTCTTCCTCCGAAAATTCCTGCTTTTCAAAATGAAGCGGCGGTCGTCTTTTCCGCCACAGGAGCGTTATTTTACATGAGGCTCCTCGATTTGTCCAGAAAAACCCATCGGTGATTTCCCATAATGCGCCATACGCGCGGGATGTGGGGAATGACCAGGAACCTACGGTTTGGCGGATACGAGGACGAAGTAGGCGCCGAGCAGGCTGTCCTCGTTTTCGACGTATGCGATGCCGAATTCCGTCGTTTCCGCGTTGAGGATGTCCGCGCGGTGGGCGGGATCGTTCATCCACCAGTTGAAGGCGGCTTGCGCGTTGATGCCGTAGGCGGGATGCAGGGCGTAGATGTCCTCCAGCGCGAGGGTGGCGGCGTATCCCTGCGCGGCGACGCGCGATTGCGGCGTGGAACCGTCCAGACCGACGTGGCTGAGGTAGTTGTTGCAGAGCATGTCAACCGCATGTGCCTGCGCGGCAGCGGCGAGCCGCTGGTTGACGTTCAACGCGGACAGGTTATTGCTGGTTCGGGCGTTGTTGATGAGCGTCTGCAATTCGGTGACGAAGGCGGCGTTCTCCGTGACCGGGCAGGTTGTGGAGGCGCCGGTCGAAGCGGTGGCGGCTTGGGTTGGCTGTCCAGCCACGGTGGGAGTGACAGGCGTGGATGTGGGAGGAAGCGTCGCGGTCGCGGTCACGAGATTGGCGGGGATTTGCAGGACTTGTCCGACCAGAAGGGCGTTGGCGTCCTCGAGGTCGTTCGCCGCGATGATGTCGTCCACGCGGCTGTTGAATTTGGCGGCGATGCCTGCGAGTGTGTCGCCGGGCAGGACGCTGTATTCGATCCGCGTGCCGCGCGGGAGATTGGCTGGGATGGGGGTCGCTGTCGCGCGCTGGGTTCCCGGAGGCGGGATGATGATCGTCTGTCCCACGAAGTAGATGCCGTCGTTTTCGAGAATGACCGGGTTGTAATCGAGGATGAGAAGCACGCCATCATCGCCGAGATTGAATCTTTCGGCGAGGGCGGGAAGCGTATCGCCTTCCTGGATCGTATATGGGAATGGTTCGGAAGGTGTGGGCGTGAATGTGACTGTGGGTGTTTCTGTGATGGTCGCTGTTGCCGTGGGTGTGGTTGTGTTGGTGGGCGTGGAGGTCACGGTGACGGTGGGGGTATCGGTGGCGAACATCGCGCCGAGCGGCTGTCCCGGTCCCATCAGCCAGACGACGAGCAGGATCACGCCGACGACGACCAGCGCAATGGCTCCATAGACCAGAAGCGGACCCCTTTGCATTCGCCTCTTGCGATAGGATTTGATCACGTTCGACGTGCTGGGGGGTCTGTTGGGTGGTGTTCGATTCAGCATGGGGTTTTCCTTGTTTCCATTAGACACGCGCGGATGAATGTTTGTTCCACCTGACGCGTGGAGACAATTCTACCTGAAAAATGGATGCTGTGTTGGGCGGGCGCGCCCGTCCGCGTGTATACTTGGACGTTGAAAGAGGATCCTTATGAAGACCGCCCTCCTCGTCATTGACATCCAGAACGACTATTTTCCCGGTGGGAAGTTTCCGCTCGTCAACCCGCTGGAAGCCGCGCGGAACGCGTATCAATTGCTTCAATGTTTCCGCGAACACGGCGGGCATCACGTCCACATTCAGCACATTTCACTGGATCCCGCAGCGGCTTTTTTCATCAAGGGGGACAGCGGTTCGGATATTCACGATTCGGTCGCGCACTTCGAGGGGGAGCCGATCATCTACAAGCATTATCCCAACGCCTTCCGTGGGACGAACCTGCTGGAAATGTTGAACGAGTGGGGGATCGAGCGCGTCGTCGTCTGCGGGATGATGACGCATCTATGCGTGGATGCGACCGCCCGCGCCGCGTCGGACCTGGGGTTTCAAATCCTGGTCGCGGAGGACGCCTGCGCGACGCGCGACCTGAACTACGGCGGGACGGTCATCCCTGCGGAACTGGCGCATAAGTCGTTTCTCGCCGCGTTGAAGTCCTATGGAAGGGTGATGAAGACCGAGGAAATCCTAGCCCTGCTCGCGGCGGAAGCGCCGAGGTGAGAAGGTTTTTCTCGCTCACTTCTTCATCGGTCTCGTCATCTCATCCTTCACGGCGTGATACAGGTTCTCGGCTTTCAATTCGCTCAACGCGTAACACGGCGCTTTGAGATGGTTCGCCAGTTGTTGGGCGAGGCCCTGGTCGAAGGCGGCGTGCTCCATGTTGATGACCACGCTTTTGACCTTTTCGTGCACGATCATTTCCGCGAAACGATAGGACTCTTCCTGCGGGGGCAGCGCGCCGATGGACACGTTCCCCGCGCCGTCGGTCAATACGATCAGCAGCGGCTCGATGTCGGGATGATGAATTTTTTCCTGGTGCAGCACGTCCGCGGCGAGGAGCAGCCCGGCGGAAAGCGGGGTTTTCCCGCCGACGGGAATATCCATCAGCGCGCGTTGCGCGAGCTGCACGGAGTTGGTCGGGGGCAACACGAGCGTGGCGCGGTCCTTTTGGAAGACGATCAGCCCGACCCGGTCGCGGCGTTGATACGCATCCGTCAACAGGGACAGGATCGCGCCCTTGGTCGCGTTCATCCGCTCCGCAACCGCCATGGACCACGAGGCGTCCACCAAGAACAAAACCAAATTCGCCACGCGTTTGACTCGCACCTTGCGCTGCAAATCGGACGATTCGATTGCAAAGGCAAGACGTTTTCTTTTTTCGGTGCGCTTCTTTTGATAAGGCGCGGCGGCGCGGAAAGTCGCGTCGAAGGCGATGTCGTCCTTCCGTTTACCGGCGGGACGCGCCTTGATGTAACGTCCGTGTTTGCGTTCGGTCTTCGTCAATGAACGCCTGCCCGCGTGTTTGCGGGCTAATTTATCGAGCGGGGTGTTCAACTTGCGCGGCTGGAACTTTTCGCCAGGTTTGACCTTCTGTCCGCCCTCCCACCAATTGGCGGATGTGTTCGCAAACACGTCCTGTTTCATCGGTTCGGGCTTGCCCTCCTGCGGACCCTCCTCGCGTTCATCCTCGAGTTTTAAGTTTTTTTTTCCTCGGACTTGCTTTGCTGGGATTCGGACTCGTCCGCTTCCGCTTCATTCGGGACCGACTGGCCTGCCAGCTGTTCGATGCGTTCCTGCAACTGCTCGGTTGTCATCTCCGCCTGCTGGAAGGGAGTCCGCTTGATGCGATGAGGGAGAGCCAGTTCCGCCGCAAGCGCGATGTCGTGATCGTTGATCTTGGTGCGGCCCTCGAAGGCCGCCTGGGCGCGCGCGGCTTTGAGGATGACCAGGTCCGCGCGGTGACCGTCAACGTTCAACGAAGCGGTCAGCGCGGCGATGGAGAGCAGGTCGCGGCTGGTGTGTGTGACCTGCCCGATAAGTTCGCGCCCGCGCTCGATCTGGCGCGAGAGTTCCTGTTCCCTCGGCATCCACTGTTGACGGAAGGCTTCCGAATCCTGTTCGAAGGCGATGTTGCGCTCCATGATCATCACGCGTTCACGCGCCTCGCGAATGCCCACGATGTCCACGGAGAGGGCGAAGCGATCCAGCAATTGGGGGCGGAGTTCCCCCTCTTCGGGATTCATCGTCCCGACGAGGATGAAGCGGGCGGGATGGGAGAAGGAAATGCCTTCGCGTTCGACCACGTTCACGCCCATCGCCGCGGAGTCCAGCAGGACGTCCACCACGTGATCGTCGAGCAGGTTCACTTCGTCAATGTAGAGAAGCCCGCGATTTGCGCCCGCCAGGACGCCGGGTTCGAAGTGACGCTCGCCCTTCTGGATCGCCTGCTCGATGTCGAGCGTGCCGACCACGCGATCTTCCGTGGCTGAGACGGGCAGGTTCACAAAGGACGTAGTGCGGACGTGGAACGGGACTTCCTGTTTTCCCTCGAACCGCTCCTTGCACTCGGTGCACCAACTGTTTGGCTTGTCGGGATCGCAGCCGAAGCGGCAATCATCCACGACCCTGACCTTGGGCAGCAGGGCTGCAAGCGCGCGCGCCGCAGTGGATTTGGCAGTGCCGCGTTCGCCGCGGATCAACACGCCGCCGATGCGCGTGTCAACGGCATTCAAAATGAGCGCGCGTTTCATGCGCTCCTGTCCTACGATGGCTGTAAAGGGAAAAATGGGTGGCATCAGGTATCAACTCCGAATTGCGATTATAACGCGTGAATCAAAATCCTGACGAAGCCTGTCGCTTTCCGTTCGATGCGCGTTCTTTTTGCAAATGCAGGGCTTTCGAAAAGTCGAATGAGAATCCGCCCATTTGCGCCGACCCTTTTACGTTTCTCGAAGAACGGAAAAAATCCGTGAAAGGCGAATAATCCGTGCGCCGATAAGCCTTGAGCCTTGACTTCGAGGAAGCCGTTGTGTGACGCATCAGGGTTGCAAACTTCCTGTTTCGCTTGTATAATGCCACTTACATTTTTCGTAACCGGAGTTTCAAGTGACAGAACCTAATCAGACCCTGCCCGCTCAGGGGAGCGATCCCAAACCGCAGGGAGAGCAATCCAGCAACAGCAACAATCTAACGATGGAATCCCTGCTCAAGGAGCAGGAACTTAACATTGATCTGCCCCAGGCGGGCGAGATCCGCAAGGGGCATATTGCGAGCGTCACCCCATCGCAGATCCTCGTCAGCATCGGCGCGAAGTCCGAGGGGTTGGTGTCGGGCAAGGAATTGGAGCAGTTGTCGGCTAAGGAGCGCGAAGCGTTGGAAGTCGGGCAGGAAGTTTACGTGTATGTGATCAGCCCGGAGGACGCCAACGGCAACGTCGTTCTCTCCCTCAAACGCGCGCAGGAGCAGATCTCCTGGGATAACGTCGAAAAAATGCTCGAAGAGAGCAATGTGATCGAAAGCAAGATCATCGGCTTCAACAAGGGCGGGTTGATCGTTTCGGTGGAGGGACTGCGCGGGTTTGTGCCGTCCTCGCAGATCAGCGCGCTCCGCCGCACGCAATCCATCGGCGACACCCCCGAACAACGCTGGCAAAAAATGGTCGGACAGCCCATCTCTGTGCGCGTGATCGAGGTGGATCGCGAACGCCGCCGCCTCATTCTCTCCGAAAAAGCCGCCACCGCGGAGACGCGCCAATCCATCAAGGAACGCGTGCTGGAGGAATTGCAGGAGGGCGAGGTGTACACCGGGCGCGTCACCAGTCTTGCCACCTTCGGGGCGTTCATCAACGTCAACGGCGCCGACGGCCTCGTGCACCTTTCCGAAATTTCCTGGGATCACATCGAACATCCGCGCGAGGCGCTCGAAGTGGGGCAGGAGGTCAGGGTCAAGGTCATCAACATTGACCGCGAAAAGAAGCGCATCGGTCTCTCCATCCGCGCCCTGTTGAACGATCCCTGGAAGGAACGCCTGGAAAAATACAGCGTCGGGCAGTTGGTCGAGGGCGTCATCACCCGCCTGACCAAATTCGGCGCGTTCGCCCGCCTCGAAGGCGACATCGAAGGACTCATCCACATCTCCGAGATCTCCGAGAGCCGCATCGAACATCCCAAGGAAGTCCTCAAAGAGGGCGACGTCAAAAGCCTGCGCGTCATCCGCATTGACCCGGAACAGCACCGCATCGGTTTGAGCCTGCGCAAGGTGGATTCCGCCGCCTTCGCCGACAAGGACTTCAAATTGATGACCGCCGAACTCGACTCGATGGAACACGAAGAAACTGCCAGCGACGAATCGAAACCCGCCGAGGGACAGGACGCTCCCGACGCTTCCACAGGGGGAACGACCGAAGAAACCTCCGAAACCGGGTAGAGCGAGAGCGTCCCGCCTGAGCGGGACGTTCTTTTGTGAAATGCTGATCATAGACGCGCATCAGGATATTGCCTGGAACATCCTTACCTTTGGCCGCGATTACACGCGCTCCGTAAAAGAGACCCGTCGCCTCGAGGCTGGCACGGAAATTCCCGAACGCAACGGCGATTGTCTCCTGGGTTGGCCCGAGTACCAGCAGGGCGGAGTGGCGCTTGCCTTTGCGACGTTATTCGCGGCGCCCCTCAGAAAAAAGGAACCGGGCGAAACCCTCCTGTATACCGATTCCGACTCCGCGTATCGCCTCCATCGCGAGCAGGTGGATGTCTACCGCAAATTTACCGATTCCCACCCCGACAAATTCCGCCTCATTACCTCGACCCCGGAACTGGATTCCGTCGTCGGGCATTGGTCCAACCCTGATCACGATTCCAGCGGGCATCCCGTCGGCTTGATCCTCCTCATGGAAGGCGCGGACGCGATCCGCTCCCCGCGCGAACTCTCCGAGTGGTGGGACCTGGGTCTGCGCATGATCGGTCTTGCCTGGGCGGGCACGCGCTACTGCGGCGGCACCGACGAGCCGGGACCATTGACGAACGAAGGTCGTCAACTTCTGAAAACGATGGCGGACTTCAACTTCATCCTCGACCTCAGCCACATGGACGAACCCGCCGCGTACGAATCGCTCGAACGTTACGAAGGACCGGTCATGGCGTCCCATGCCAATTGCGCGGCGCTCCTGCGCGGCGCAGAGACGAATCGTCATCTATCGGACGGCGTGATCCGCGGCGTCCTCGAACGCGAAGGCGTCATCGGGTTGATGCCGTACAATGCGTTCCTCAAGGCGGGATGGCTGCGCAGTAACGGCAGCCGCCGCGAAGAGGTCCCGCTGGAGGCGTTGATCGCGCACATTGACCACGTCTGCCAGTTGGCGGGAGATTCCCTCCACGCCGCCATCGGCTCGGACTTCGACGGGGGATTCGGTTTGCAGTCCATTCCTCCCGAACTCGATTCGGTCGCCGACCTGCCGCTCATCGCGGCGAAACTGATCGAGCGAGGATACAGCGAAACCGACGCGGCGAACGTCATGGGCGGGAATTGGCTGCGCTTCCTGAGGAGAAATTTTCCGGCATGAACGGCGGACCCGATATTCGCATCTCATACCTGCGTATCCGCTTCAGCCTGATCGCGGTGTTGTTCGGCTTGTTTGTCTTCACTGTTGGCGCCAAGCCCGGCTGGTTCGGCTGGGATCGCAGCCCGGTGGTCGGGTTCATCCAGATCGCCGTGTTCCTGATCGGATTGGGGTTGATCTGCATCGGCGGTTACGTCGGTCTGGTGGCGTTGTGGGGAAGGGAGCCGCGCAGCATCGTCGCCGATATTGGGATGCGCCTGGTCGGCACGGGGTACGTTGTCTCGGTCTTCACCGGCATGGCGGACGTGTTCGGCTTGGGCTCGCACCTGTTGCCGATGGTGCCGTATTTCGGTCCGTGGCAATCCGGCGGCGTGCTGGCGGGACAGATCGTGATCGCCATCGGTTTCCTGATGATGATTCCCTATCATTTATATTTCCCCAGGGTTCGTAATATTCACGATAAATAAAGATCCCGCAGACAGGCGGGATCTTTATTTACGCGGGCGCGGGTTTGGACTCGGGAAAGAATCTACGAATCAGGAAGGTGTTTGCATTCAGGAGCATGGTTCCGATCTTTGTCGCTGCCTTCATCAGCCAGACCAGCAGGAAGGGTTTTCGGATGACGACGAGCCCCACAGTGAAAAGGATCAGGAATACGCCGTACGCCAATGCCCGAAGGACGAATAAAATGACCATCAACGGGACCAGAAGGGGCCACCCAAGAGACAGCGGCACAGCCGCGGGGTGGTAGTCCCTTTTTTCGGGGTCGTCAGCCTTTCGTCTGGCATTGACGCGGTACACATATCCTGCGCACAAATAAATGACCAGTGAGATCAGGAGGTAACCGACAAAGCAAGCGCCTTCGTTAGCGATCAGCATACCCCGGAAAGTTTCCCTGCGTTTATTTTATAGCAAATTCCATATTTTGTCTGCAAGCAACAAATGTCCCGCGCCCGGCACGACGCGGGATCACGGTTCTATTCCCGACCGAGAAAGCGTTTTGCCGTCTCCGCGAGCATCGCCGCGCCGATGGGCAGGGCGCGTTCGTCGAGGTCGAATTTGGGGTGATGGAGTTTGTATTCCTCGTGCCCCTTTTTCTGTGTGCCGAGGGTGAACATCGCGCCGGGCGCAAGGTCGAGGAACACGCCGAAATCCTCCGCGCCGAGCGTTTTTCCGATTTCATGCACCTTCTCACTGCCGAGCATTTCCCTGGCGGTCGCTTCGATCTCATCCGAGACCGTTTTGTCGTTGACCATCGGCGGACCGCCGTACTCGAAGCGCAGTTCGTAATCGCCTCCCATCGCCTTTGCAATATCGAACGCCCGCCCGATCTCCTCGCGCAATCGTTCGTGAATATCGGGATTCGCATAGCGGAGCGTCCCGCTCAATTTCACCACGTCGGGGATTACGTTTTCAGTGAGTCCCCCGTTGACCATGCCGATACTGACGACCGCCGGTTCGAATGGATCGAGCCTGCGCGAGACGATCCCGTTCAATCCCAAAATCACGTGCGCCAGCAAATGGAACGGGTCAACCGTCTGGTCGGGATGCGCTCCATGCCCGCCCTTGCCTGTGATCACGCCGTACCAATTATCCACGCCGCCCGAACACGGACCGGCGTTGATGCCGATCGTGCCGACGGGCTGCGCCGGATCCACGTGTTGCGCGATGACGAAATCCACGCCCTCCATTGCGCCTTCCGCCGCCATGCGCTGCGCGCCGCTTTTGTTTTCCTCATCCGTGGTTTCTTCGCAGGGTTGGAATAAAAATCTCACGCGCCCCGGCAGTTTTTCCTTCGATAACAATAAAGCCGCGCCGAGCGCCATGGCGGTATGTGCGTCGTGCCCGCAGGCGTGCATCGCGCCGGGCGTTCTGGATGCGTACTCGTATTCGTTCTGTTCGAGGATGGGCAGCGCGTCCATGTCCGCGCGGATGGCGACCACCTTGCCGCCCTCCCCGATCTCTGCGACGACCCCGGTCTTCCCGACCCCGCGCCTGACTCTGTACCCCATCTTTTCCAACTCCTCCGCCACGATCTTCGACGTGCGGTGCAGGTCGAAACCGATCTCCGGATGCTGATGGAAATCGCGCCGCCATTCGATCAGTTCTTCCGAGATTGCGTGGGATTGTTTGAGCATGTTATCTCCTATGTCATTGCGAGGGTTGAGACGCGTTAGCGTCGAAATCCCGAAGCAATCCCTTGCACAGTCATTTTATGGGAGATTGCTTCGCTCTTTTCAGGGACTCGCAATGAAGGTTGTTTTATTTCTTCTTCGCCGTTTCCGCTTCAGCCGCCGCCAGTATTTTATCAAGTTCTCTTTCCTGCTCAGGCGAAAGCGGCGGGACCTCGTGTTCGCGCAGAATCCTCTCCGCTTCGGCGATGGCATGATCCGCCATTTGTTTGCGTTCGAGTTTTTCGTCCCAGGTATCCCAGGAATTGCGTTCGGCAAGTTTTGTCAGCGCCATTTCCCCGCCGCGCAGATGTTTCATCGTATGCTTCTGGCCGAGGAAATTGCGCGTCCCGTTCATGACGTCAAGGATGATGTCCACTGCGAGGTGTTCGGCGTCCGCCGAGAGTCCTTTGCGTAATCGCAACACGCTTCCAGCAAGTTCGTTATCCAGAACCATTTGCGCGAAGGAGCCCATCACGCCCGCCTCCATTTCACCGATGCCGGAGAGTTCATCCGCGCCAGCCAGGGCAGGGATGGCGGCGTTGAGTCCGCGCTCGAAGGCGTTCTGGGCGTCGAGCGTATGGGCGTTCGTTGAAAACCCATATACGTTGACGCTGAATCCGTAATAATGTCCGAGTTGAACCGTGGCGGCGGAGGATAAGCCCAGTTCCGCGCCTCCCCAGATCAAGCCGGTGCGCGGCTCCAGCATCCCCAGTCTCCCGCAATACACCACGCCGCATCCCGGATTGATGAGCTGCGCCAGTACCAGCGGAGCGAGCGTCTCAGCGCTTTGCTGCACGACGCTGCCCGTAATGGTCATCGGTGAGGTGGCGCCACCGGTTGGGCAGGGCAGGTTGGATTGGATCACGCCGTGCTTTGCCATCTCCATGATCGCTTCGGCGGCGATGTCGTGCATGGTGAGCGGGCTGACCGGTGAAAGCGACAACGTGAGTTCATGCGCGGGTGTGCCGACCACTGCCGCCATTTCCACCGCGTAGCGTACCTCATGCCCGAACTGGATGCCGGGTCCCTGCACGGGTTTGGTCGTGTACGAGAGCGCGCTGCGATACATGTGCAGCGAAAGCATTTCATTGGATACGTCGGGCGGCGTAAAGAATGGGGTGACGGTATGACAATTGGGAAGCGCATCGAGCAGGCGCACCGCATCCTTCGAATCCTGTACGGTTGCCACGTGGCGTGTGCCGGTTTTCGTATCGAACACGTCTCTCGCACCGCCGAGGTTGTGGAAGTATAAGTTCCCGCCTCCCAACTCGTTGACCTGTCCGTTGCGTCCGCGGATGACGGGACGCTTGTCCGCCTTCGCAATCGAATCAATCACAAGGTCGGGAGGGAAGAAGACGCGGTTGCCTTTGATGGTGCATCCCGCGTCTTGCAGGATTTCGAGGCTGGGCTTGTGCGTCCAAAAGACGCCCGCCTCCTGCAGGACCCGAAGCGTGGCTTCGTGCATCGCTTGGATATCGTCGTCGGATAGGAACTTCAATGGCGGCATGATTGCTCCTCTGATTTATGTCGTTGCGAGGAGGGTTGGTGGTCGAGTGGAGCGAGTGCTTTTCCCGCACGTATCGAGACCAAGCCCGACGAAGCAATCCCTTTGTTATGTTGGGGGTTGCTTCGCTTCGCTCGCAATGACGGAATGATTATTTTTCCAACGATCTCGCCAAAAACTCAACCCGTCTTGTTTCCGAGTTGACGATGTTCCCGATCTTCAGAAAGGCATGCCCCTCATCCTCATACAAAAGAAAATCCACGTTTTTGCCAAGTGACAGAAGTTTATCACGCGTCTCAATGGAATCGCTCGCCGGGCAGCGCGGATCGTTGCCTCCGCAGATCATCTGCACAGACGCTTGAATTTTATCCAAAAAGAAATACGGCGATGCCTCATACCACCGCTCATGATTTTCCTTTGGGTCACCCATGTTCTCGATGTTCCAATGCTGCAGGTCTTCGCGCGAATCCTCGTGCGACTTGAACCAGTTGGTGAACGGCACGACCGCCGAGCCCGCGCACCATAACTCCGGGAATTGAGTCAGGCAAGTCATCGTCAAATAACCGCCATGACTTCTGCCTGTCACTGCCACTTTGTTTGCGATCCCCTCACGCAAAAGATACTGCGCTCCTGCCGCAACATCGCGTGTATCCACACCGCCCAGATCGAAGCGCGCCGCGTATTGCCAGTTCCTCCCATACCCTGTCGAGCCGCGATAGTTGGGGCACAAAACAACAAATCCTCTACTCGCCAAATGCGCCATGACCGGGTTCCACTCCGCCGAGTAATGCCAGTTCGGTCCGCCGTGGATCATCACCACCGCAGGCGCGGGAACTTGCTTTGGGCGGTACGTCCATCAATTCTTCCGGCAGTGAGTTCGTCAACTGGATGGACTTGCCCGACTCGAGATCAATCATCCAAAGATCGGGCGGCTTGCTTGGACTGCTGAATGCAGTCACCATCCGCTTCAAATCGGACGTGAGCCTGATCCCGCTGTGGATGCCTTGTCCAATCTGATACCTTCTCGCGTTGAGCGGAGCGGGGCGTAGTCGAAACGCCTCAATCCAATTCATTGTTCCCTTGCTCTGCGTATAGGCAATTTGGGTATGAAATCCAGAATTTTGCTTCTGGAAATCCAACAGCTTGCTGTTGGTTTCCAAAAAAATCGGCGCTTGTGAATCACCCTTGCCCTTTGTGACCCACTCCATTTCTTTCGCGACTAAATCATAGACACCAATGTCGAACCACCCGTGCAAATCGGAATGGAATGCAAGTCTCTTTCCATCAAGTGACCATTTCGGTTCGTGGGCATTTATCATGTCATTCTGAGCCCCGTAGGGGAGAAGAATCTCCTCGCTGTTGTCAGAGACCCTCACCTGCACTTGCGTACGGTGCAAGTGTCGCTGTCGCTCAGGGTGACACAACATGGTGACTTCTTTGTTTTCAAGATTGACAATAAATACGCCATAATCCTGCCCGCGCATTTCACAACAGACCGCCAGATGCCTCCCGTCCGGCGACCACTCCACCTGCCAGGCGGGGTGACCGGTGTCCAGCGCGAGTTGCGGTTCGCCGCCATTTGACGGGATGACATACGCGCTGAAATGTCCCTTTTCATCGCTGAGAAACGCGAGTTGACTTCCATCCGGCGACCAGCAGAAGTTGGATTGCAAAGCGTGAGAGATATTATGAGTTAAATCAGTGTGTTGTTGTGAGGTGAAATCGTAGACGATGAGGTGATAACTTTCGCTTCCGTCCGCATCTAAAACATACGCGAGGCGCGAGCCATCGGGGGAGTAGCGCGGGTTGAACTTTCCGCCGGGACCGGAAGTGAGTCGGATCGCGCCCTCACCCCTAACCCCTCTCCCATGGGGAGAGGGGGATAACTCCACCTCATAAATCTGCCATTCGCCGGTTTTGTTCCACGCAAAGGCGAGTTTGGAGGTGTCCGGGGAAATGTCGAAGTGAGGGTCCACGCAAGGGACGCGGAGGAGTTGGATGAGATCGAGCATGGGGAGGAAGTAAAGTGCACAAGTAAACAAGTACACAAGTAGACACGTATTTACCTGTGTACCTGTCTACTTGTGTGCCTTCTATGCCACAACCGGCGCAAGTTCGTGCGATGGCAGCGCGTCCATTCCCGCCTTGCGCGCGAGGTCAAGGACAAAGGCGTGGAGCCGCTCCACTTTAACAGGATCAAGTTCCGGCTTGGTGTATGAAGCGAGCAGTTCCTTGACGCGGAGTTTGGCGCGCCCGAGGGTGTCCAATCCGCCGGATGCCTTCCAGCCGCGGATCGAATCCCGGTCAATGACGTTGCTCGGAATGTGCTGCTCCTCGCGGAACAACTTCATCGTGATCTTTTGTTTGAGGAAATCGCCGCCCTTGAAGTTGATGTCGTTGTCGTAGAAGCCTGTGGCGAGCGTCTCGGTGTGGATTTTCATCCCCTGCAACATGCGCTTCGCCATGGCAATGCCCTCCGCATCAATGACGAGTTTTTCGGGGCTTTGACAGAGGAGCGAATCCAACATGCCCGAACCGGAGATCATGTTGATGCCGCTCAACGCGCCGATCAACGCGCCCATGCCGCTTTCGAGACCGGCTTGCATGTCGAGAACTTTCGATTCGGTCGTACCGAGGTAGGCGTGTGTGGGCAGACCGAGCGATTTGCCGACCTGCGCGTACGAGGAGTCGATCATGGCGGTTTCGACTGAACCCATCGGCGTTCCGCCCTTGCGCATGTCGAAGATGGCGGGCGCGCCGCCCCACACGATGGGGGAGCCGGGTTTTGCGAGTTGATGGATGGTGATGCCGGAGAGACATTCCGCCGCGTGCTGCGTGACCGCGCCCAACAATGTGACCGGCGCCGCCGCGCCTGCCAGAGGCATGGAAACGATCTCTGCCGGGATGCCCGCGCGTGCGAGGGTAATGAGATTCCCCGCGCCGAAGTTCGACCAGATCAACGGCGGCGAGGGACAGACGTCGAAGATGGCGCGCGGTTTCTCGCGTAGTTGGTCGTGTCCGCCCGCAAAGATGGCGAGCATCTCGATCATGTGGTGGACTGTCGTGTTCGTGAATGCGCCGGTCACAATCGGTTTCTTCGAGTACAGCATCACCAGGTACAAACGATACAGGTCATGGATGTCCTTGGGCACGTCGTCGCAGACAACCGCTGTGGATTGCGCGTCGTATTGCGGGAGTTGTTCCGCGATCTTGATGAGTTTGATCAGGTCATGCGTTTCGGTGGTTTTGTGCTCGAAGGTGTCGGGGTCGAGAATGGTGACGCCGGAAGAACCCGGATCGAACTGCACCGTGTCGCCGCCGTATTCCACTTTGGGGTTTCCGTCGTAATCGTAAAGATAGAACTTTTGCGGGACGGTGCTCAGCGCGGTCTTGACGATCTGCTCCGGGATTTTGACGACGAACGTTTCTTCGTCCACCTGCGCGCCCGCCTCGGCGAGGAGTTGACGCGCCTCCGCGTTCATCACCTTGATACCCGGCTTGAGCATGAGTTGATATGCCTCGTCCACGATGCGGGGCAGGACTTCGTCGGAAAGTAATGTGAGTTTGGGCTGCATACCTTTAATTCCTTTCTTCGATTATGTCATTGCGAGCGCTCGTTGCGAAGCAATCTCCAATATTGTGTAGAAGCGTTTATTTGCTCATTGAGATTGCTTCGTCGCAAAAACTGCTCCTCGCAATGACATTTAGACCTTCTCCACCGCCTCGATGATCCTTGCCATCTCTGCGCTGATCTTCGGGTCGAGCGGATCGGGTTGATGCTCCTGCAAAATCCGCCTCGCCTTGGCGAGCGCCCAATCGCGCGCGTCGTCCTTCTTCGTTTCCCACTCCGTGTACGGACGGCGGTCCATGAATTCGGGGCGGAAGAGTTCGCGGGCGTGTTTGCGCGTATGTTTCTGCGCGAGGTAGTGACCTCCCGGTCCGACCTTTGCGATCGTTTCCAATGCAAGCGTCTCCTCGTTGACTTCGATGCCCTGCATCATCTTGTGGACGATGGAGAAGATCTCGCAGTCCATCATCATCTCTGCATAGGACCAGATGCGGCTCCCGTGCAGGAACCCGCAGCCCAGCAGCATATCGGACATGACCACGCCCGCCATGAAACTGGACATGGCGCCCTCCAGCCCCGCCTGCCAGTTGGGTTCCTTGGCGCCGGTGGCAAACGCGCCCATGGAAAGAGGAATGTTGTAAAAGTCTGCCAGCACGTTGGTCGCCGCGCCGAAGAGGAAGTCCTCCGGTCCGCCGCCGGTGTAGGCGCCGGATTGCAGGTCCGCGGCAGTTTGCGCGGCGGCATAAAAGACCGGCGCGCCGGGGAATGCGAGTTGCAGCAACGCCGTCCCCGCGATAACCTCCGCGTTGCCGACCGCCAGGTTGCCCGCCATCGTTGCGGGACCGGTCGTCAGGCAGGATGCCATGGTCATGAAACCGGTCGGGATGCCATGCTCCGCCGCGATCAGCGCCGCATCGAGACTGCCGCCATCGTGACCGAGAGGGGAGGCGGTGCATTGCATCAACGAAAGGACGGGTCGCTTGCGTAACTCGTCCTTGCCGCCGACGAGCAGCGCCGCCATTTCCATCGCGGCATGTGCCTCATGGATGCTGTAGATCGATTCGGTCTGGACGTGCTTGGTGGAGTTCTCCCAGATGGTCTTGATCTCATGCAAGCCGCGCGTCTCGGCGGGCTTGTCCTGCGCGGAGACCGGCACCCAGTGGAAGCCGACCTCCTCCGTGGCGTCGGCGACGCGGGCAATGTCTCGGACATCGCGCAGGCTCGAGGTCCGTTTTTGACCGGTTTCGATGTCTATCACTTCCACGCCGCAGCCGTCCGTCCCGAGGAAGACGTGGTTCCCATCCAGCGGACAATCCTGCTGAGGATCGCGCGCCGCGAGCGTGTACGCGGGCGGACATTTCTTCAACGCGTCCTCTATGACCTTCGGCTTGGCGCGCACGATCTTCTTTTCGCGGTCAACCGTTGCGCCGTTGGCTTCCCAAATTTCCAACGCCCGCTCGGATGGAAACCGCACGCCGACGTTTTCGATGATCCATAATGTGGCATCGTGGATCTTCTGCACTTCCTCCGTTGACAGGATTTCCAGCTTCAACTTCGGATTGGTGATTGACTTGATGTTTTTTGACATAGCGCCCTCCCGAGGCTTCTGTCTCTACTCTCTCTTTGTTGGTCACGGAGTCCAAAGTCTCCAGACTTTGAACCTTCTCATCCAACGTCAGGAGACGTTGGAGTCCAAAATTTATTCCTTTCCAACCAGTTTCTTCGCCAGTTGCACCGCGCCGACGGCGTCTTCCGACGTGCCGTCCGCCTTGATCTTGTCCGCCCAATCCTTTGTGATCGGCGCGCCGCCGACCATCACCTTGATGCGCGGACGCAAGCCTTCCTTGTCCAATTCCTCGATGACCTCGCGCTGACGAACCATCGTCGTGGTCAGCAGCGCGCTCATGCCAATGAGCTGCGCGTCGATCTCGAGCGCCTTGCCGATGATCTTCTCGGCGGGTTGGTCCACGCCCAGGTCAACGACCTCAAAACCGGACGCGCTGAGCATCGTGCCGACCAGCGTCTTGCCGATCTCGTGGATGTCGCCTTCGACCGTTGCAAGCACCACGCGTCCCATCATCTCGCGCGCCTCGCCGAGTTTCAGCAGTTCCGGTTCGAGCACGGCCACCGCAGCCTTCATCGCCTCGCCCGCCATCACCAGTTCCGGCAGGAACGCTTCGCCCTTCCCGAACTGGTCGCCGATGTAATTCACGCCGACCACGAATCCCTTTGTGATCGTGTCCAACGGGTGCATGTTCAGTTCGATGGATTTTTGGGCGAGTTCGACCGCGGTCTCCTTTTCGCCTTCGATGATGCTCTGCGCCATTTGCTTGTAGAGTTCTTCAGACATACCTTTGCTCCTGTGAAAGATTTACAAACCCAGTTGGTTGATCTTCTGATCCAATAATTCCTGCGAGACCCCCAGATACAACACGATCTGCCTGCCGATGTCGCGGATGTGTTCCATCGCCCGTTGTTCGGCAAGTTCCGGGTTACGAGACTCGATTGCCTCCGCAATGGCGAGATGCTCCTGGTATTCCTCCTTGACACTTGCCTCCAACTCGTCCGGATGCTCGTACATCGCCTGATACAGCATCCAATCCGGGAAGGAATTTGCCGCCACCTTATACACGCGGATCAAGGTGAAGTTCCTCGTTGCCTCCGCCACGGTGGAGTGGAAATCTCCGCTGAGTTTGCGGGAGGCGGACATGTCATCCAGCCGGATCAATTTTTTGGATTGACCGACGATCCGCTTCAACGCTTCGACGTGAGCCTGCTCCCGGTTAAGAGCCGCGGCGCGGTTGACGGCTTTTTCCAGCAACAGCCGCATGGCATACGACTCGGCGATCTCCTCAGGCGAAGGCTGTGGGACGCGCACCCCGCGATAGGGGACGCGTTCTGCAACTCCCGCCGCGGCGAGCAGATCCAACGCCTCACGGACGGGCGTCATGCTCACGCCGAGCTGTGACGCGATATCCTCCTGCCTGAGCCAGTCACCGGGATTGTATTTGCCCGAGATGATCTTCTCCAGCAGGGCTTCGAAGATGTCCTCTTTGAGAGGTCTTTTTTGATTGAGTTCGGTCTCTTCTGTGGGGGTGGGGTAAATGGTCATCAACGCCTCGCGGAATTGACGACATTATAAATTATATATAATTTTTAGTACAGGAGTTGGGAGGCGTCATCCTCGATGCAATGTCCTCCCCGGCGCTTCGAGTTCTCGGTCCCTGCCTCACAATTTGACTCACGTCTTCGGGCGGCAGATTCGGAATTTCCACCGCATTGTCATTTCGAGAAATCTACTGCCCAGCCGAGGCAGGATTTCTCCTCGCTACTCTCTCACATTCGTTCGAGACCAGGCTCGTCGAAATGACCTATGGCAGGGTTCAGGTGCTCTCTTAGGGTTCGTAAAAAAATAAGCTCCCTCACCTTCCACGAAATGGATGTCATTGCACATGAGGGAAGTTAATAATTTACTGACCCTTAGCAAGGCAGCGTGGCGAAGCGCGTTGTATTACGAAAGCCCCGTGTAACGTCATCGTTCAATGCCCCCGATTCCCAAACGACTCGTTCAAGTCGGTGAAGAGCGTCTCCGCGCGATAGGCTCTGTCTGCGACGGGGCTCAGGCGCGCCGCCATGCCCGAGGTGATGAGGCGAATCGCTTTGCGCCCGTAGAAATGTTTGTGGTACAGGATGTTCGCCCCGTCTTCGTCCCACGCCCAATCGAGATGTGTGTAACGCGATGCGTCAATGGGGCGCGTGTAGCCGGTCAGGACCTTGCGTTGGCGGATGCTGACGTAATGTTCGAAGTAGGTCATCGCCAGTTCGCGCAGGGATTTGTAAACCGGCTCGCGGAAGCCGAGATTGACGTAGTTGGATTTCGCCAGCGCGCCCCAGCGCCCTTCGATCCGATACAGCGCGAGGACGTGGTCGTCGTCCACGCCGGGATCGGGCAAAAGGTCAATGAGAAGCGGTTCGAAGCCGATCCGCCACAGGCAGAGCGCAGCGAGGAATCCACCGTCGAGGCAGTGCGCCTGTCCATCCAGCATGACGTTGAGGGGGGAACGGTCGCGTTCCTCGCCCTTGTAGGTCAGGCTGTCCAGATATTCCTGGATGGCGAAGGGGGTGTTCAGTTGATTGAATTTCCGGCGCAGTTTTGCAGGCAGGCGCGACGCGAATGCGGCAATGAAGGACATATCCGCGCCGATTATATCCTGTCGAGGTCGTGGAAACCCATCCCTGGGATTGCTGAAAATCCTCCGCCGCGTATCCTAGAACAAACATTCGGGTTATCATAACCGGAGACCGGCGCGCGCCGGTCACACTTTAGCAATGGAGGCTGAAATGGATATTGGTTCTATCAATTGGATTGCCGTCGTGGCGTGCGTCGTGTTCAGCATGGTTAGCGGGTTCGTCTGGTATCACCGAAGGGTGTTCTTTCCCGCCTGGTGGGCGGGGATCGGAAAGTCCGGTGAGCCGGGCAACCCGAATCCCATGATCTGGGTGTTGACCCTCGTTGCCGCGGCGGTCCAGGCGGTGTTCGTTTCGTTGCTTCTTTCGGTGATGGGGAGCAATACGGTTGCCGCGGGCATCCAGGCAGGGTTCATGATCTGGCTCGGGTTCGTCGCGCCGACGAATCTGGTGAACAAACTTTTCGCGGGTCATGGGCTCAAGGTCTGGGCGATCGAGGCGGGTAATCACCTTGTCAACTTCATCGCCTTCGGCGCGATCATTGCAGCGATGGGATGATCGGAGTTTGCGGGTCGTTACGAGCGCGCCCGGCGGCGAGGCATGGGCGTTGGGCGCGCTCGAAGCGCCGGGGCAGTTGTCCCTGCGCGGGAACGAAAAAATTGATCCGCTTTGGGCTTGCGGATTTCTGGTCGTGTATTGCCTCTTGTGCTAGAATCGGTTTGTAAGTGCATGAGGTGTGGCGGTCTCGGCAATCAGAAGGGGACGAGAGTTTCACTTCCTGGCGCCTGGGTGTCTGTGATCCCCGTAGTCATGCATCGTTCATCCGTTTCGCCGCAGGCGGTTGCTTCACTGCCCCGGCATACACCTAGGAGAAGAGTATTTCATGGAAGCGAAACTATATGTTGGAAACCTGCCGTACAGCACCGTGGACGCTGATTTGCAGAATCTGTTTTCACAGGCTGGCACTGTGAAATCTGCGCAGGTGATCAAGGATCGCGCCAGCGGGCGCTCGAAGGGCTTCGGCTTTGTCGAGATGTCCACCGCCGAGGAAGCCCAAGCCGCAATCAGCCGGTTCAATGGGCAGGACTACAATGGACGCGCCCTCACCGTGAATCTCGCCCGTCCGCGCGAGGAACGTCCGGGCGGTTTTCGCGGCGGCAGAGACCGCAGGCAGGGCGGCGACCGCGAAAACAGACGCGATTACTAGATCGTTCTGTTCCTCTCAAAGCATTGAGCCAAATGGGTGGCGCCAACCATTTGGCTCATATTATTTTTGGAGGTTGATATGTCCGGCGGTTTTCTCGTTCGAGATTACAAGCCCGAGGATTTCGACCCGGCGACCATTCTGTGGCGCATGGCGCGGGAGAAATCTGTGCCGGAGTTCCAGAAGGACAAAGGGCATTTCTTTTACGAGGATCGCGAGTATTTTCAGAATAAGATCTTGATAAGGAACAGGGTCTGGGTGGTCGAAAGGGCGCGGCAGCCTGTGGCGTTCATGGCGATGGAGAACGATTTCATTGACCAGTTGTATGTCCATCCCGATCACTGGCGAAATGGGATCGGGGAAACCCTGCTGAATTTTGCGCGGGGGTTATACCCGGAGCATTTGTGGCTGTATACTTTGCAGGTCAACGTCAATGCGCGCGCCTTTTACGAAAAGCATGGATTTGTAGCGGAGAAGTTCGGTTTCAGCGACCCGCCGGAGAACGAGCCGGATGTGGAATATCATTGGAGGAGAAACGGGTAGCGCGTGCTGCGTCCCTGCGGGATACTTCGTAATGTTGCGTGTTGGGTAAATTAAGTCATGTCGAATTCGATGCGTCCTGTCCATCTTGAAGTGAATCTTCCCCGGCTGCGAAGGAATATCGAAGCCATTCGCGCGCACGTTTCGCCCGCGAAGGTGATGCCGATGGTCAAAGCCAATGCGTACGGTCACGGCGTGGATGGCGTCGCTCCGTTCATCGAACCGTTCGTGGATTATTTCGGTGTCGCGATCCTGGAGGAGGGAATCCATTTGCGGGAAATTGGGATCACGAAACCCATCCTCGTTGCCGGAGGAACGCTGCCGGAACAGGTCCCGTATTTTGCGGAATACGACCTGACTTTGACCGGCTCGTCCGTTGAATTGCTGGAGGTCGCCAACGAGGTCTCGCGAACGACCGGAAAGCGCATCAGGACTCACCTGAAGATTGATACCGGCATGGAAAGGGTGGGCGTCCACGAATATGAGGCGGAGGCGTTGATCCAAAAATCGGCGGCGTGCGGGCATTTGGATGTGGAGGGGATTTATACGCATCTCGCCAATTCGGAATTGGCAGACCGATCCTTTTCGCGGCTGCAACTCGAACGTTTTCGAACGGTTCTCGATCTGTACGGGAGGCTGGATATTCCTCTCCCGCCCATTCGGCACGTGTGCAATTCGGGAGGCGTGTTGAACCTGCCCGAAGCGCATTTCGACCTGGTGCGGCCGGGGATCATGTTCTACGGGGTGTATCCCGGCAAAGAGGCGGCTCGCGTGGTGGACGTGAAACCCGCGCTCACCTGGCGCGCGCGCGTCGCTTATTCGAAGCGGACGCGGCCGGGGCGTGTGGTCAGTTACGGGTCGTTGTGGCAGGCTGAGGCGGAGACGCGAATCGTCACCATCCCGTGCGGGTACGCGGATGGGTATTTCCGACGCATGACGAACCGCGCGCAGGTGGTCATCCGGGGGAAAAAATATCCGCAGGTGGGGCGCATCTGCATGGATCAATTCATGGTGAACGTTGGGGACGACGAGGTCAATGTGGGAGACGAGGCGATCCTGCTGGGGGAGGGGATCGCCGCCGAAGACCTTGCGGAGTGGACCGGCACGAATGAATACGAGGTGTTGACGAACGTCAGCGCGCGCGTGCCGCGCGTGTTCGTCAACGAGTGATGGTAGAATGGGGCGATTTCGATTGAGGTGAAATGTGAGAATTTTGGTTAAGAGGTACTGGCAGATCGTTTTGATCGCCGTTGCGATCGTCGCGCTGGATCAATGGACGAAGACGCTGGTGCGCGAAAATATTCCGCTGGGCGGCAGTTGGCTTCCCGAGTCGCTGGCGTGGCTCAGCCCATACATGCGCATCGTGCATTGGTACAACACGGGCGCGGCGTTCGGCATGTTCAAGGATGGCGGCATGGTGTTCACCGTGCTTGCCTTCGTCGTGATCGCGTTGATCCTTTATTATTACCCGCAGGTGGACAAGGCGGATTGGTCGTTGCGCCTCGCCATGAGCATGCAATTGGGCGGCGCGGCTGGCAACCTGATTGATCGCGTCACGATCGGTCACGTGACCGATTTCATTTCGGTCGGTTCCTTTCCCGTGTTCAACGTGGCGGACGCGAGCATCACCGTCGGCGCGGGGGCGCTCCTTTTTGGGGTGTGGATAATGGAACGAGCCGAAAGGAAGAAACGACAAGGCGCGGAACAGGACAACCCGCCGAACGAATCTTCGAGCGAAATAACCAGTGAATGAACGCGTCCTGAATTTCCGTTTCGATCAAAAGACTCCTGAACGGCTCGACAAATTTCTGGTCGGGCAGTTGCAGGAGTTTTCGCGCTCGCGGATACAGGGACTGATCGCGGATGGGTTTGTGGATGTGGACGGTCGCGCGGCGCGGAAGGCTGGTCAGCCCCTCGAAAGCGGATCCACGGTGACGGTTCGGATTCCGCCAACCGCGCCGACGGCTTTGACTCCCGAAAACATCCCGCTCGATATCCTCTTCGAGAACGACGACCTGCTCGTGGTCAACAAACCGGCGGGCATGGTCGTTCATCCGGCCGCGGGTCATTCCTCCGGGACGCTGGTCAATGCGGTTCTCGGATACGATCCCGACCTCGAAGGCATTGGAGGCGAGGAACGTCCCGGCGTCGTCCATCGCCTCGATAAAGAGACCTCGGGCCTGATCCTGCTTGCGAAGAACGAACGCGCCCACCGCTGGCTGCAGGACCAATTCCGTTTGCGAAAAGTTGACAAAACCTATCTTGCCCTCGTGGACGGGAAGCCTCCCACGCCAATAGGTCGCGTCGAAGCGCACATCGGACGCGACCCGAAGGACCGAAAACGCATGGCAATCGTCTCCGGGAAAAAGGGGCGTGAAGCGATTTCGGAATACAAGACCCTCGAAGAATTCGACAAACATACCCTGCTGGAATTCCATCCGTTGACCGGGCGAACGCACCAGATCCGCCTGCACTGCGCGTTCCTGAAGTGCCCAATTGTTGGAGACCGGGTGTACGGAAGGAAAAATCCAAGCGTTGAAATTGGACGGCACTTCCTCCATGCGTATCGTTTGAACGTCGTTTTGCCGAACGAAAAAGAGGCAAGGCATTTCGAAGCGCCTTTGCCCGATGAATTGGACAGTGTATTGGAAAATTTGCGAAGTGAAAAGTAAAAGGGGAAAGGGAAGAAGTGAAAAGTAAAAAAGGAAACCCAAATGGACTTCATAGACCTTCGTTCCGATACTGTGACCAAGCCCACGCCGGAGATGCGCGCAGCGATGGCGGAAGCCGAGGTGGGCGACGATGTTTTTTGTGACGATCCAACCGTCAACAGGCTGGAGGCGATGGCGGCGGAAAGAGTGGGGAAGGAAGCCGCGATCTTCGTCCCCTCCGGCACGATGGGCAACCTGCTCGCGTTGCTCGTCCATTGTCAGAGGGGAGATGAGGCTATCGTCGGGGATCAATCCCACGTCTATTTGAACGAGGCGGGAGGGATGTCGGCTTTGGGCGGCGTCCAGCCCTGCCCGATCCCGAATCAAAAAGACGGGACTCTCGCGCTGGACGACATCCTCGCCTCCATCCGCACCGAGGACGTGCATCACCCCATCACGCGTCTGATCTGCCTCGAGAACACGCAAAACATCTGCGGCGGCGTCCCGTTGACCGCGGAATACACGCGGCAGGTGGGAGAGATCGCACACAAGAATGGACTCGCTTTGCATATTGACGGCGCGCGCATCTTCAATGCGGCGGTCGCTCAAAACGCAGACGTGAAGGAACTGGTCGCGCCCGCCGACTCAGTGATGTTCTGTTTGAGCAAGGGACTGGCTGCGCCCATCGGTTCGATGCTCGCAGGGACGGAGAAATTCATCGCGCGGACGCGTCACTTGCGCAAGATGCTCGGAGGCGGAATGAGGCAGGCGGGCGTGATCGCCGCGGCAGGGATCATTTCATTGGAGAAGATGACGACCCGCCTGGGCGAGGATCACAACCGCGCGAGGAAACTTGCCGATGGACTGCGCCGAATTGACGGGATCATCGTTGATGAAAATTCCCCATACACGAACATGGTCTATTTGAACCTCGCGGACGATGTTTCGCTTACGATGCGCCAGATCGCCGAAAGGATGATGCAGGACGGCGTGTTGGTGGACGCGGATCATCCGCGACGACTTCGCCTCGTGACGCATTACTGGATTGACGATGAAGCGGTGGAAAAGAGCGTTGCGGCATTCAGGAAGGCGCTGCGCTAGGTAAGGGAGCGTCTGAAAACCCCGGAGATCGTCGTTTCGACGAGCGCGCTCTCGAACCGAATGTGAGAGACCTTACCGCGCGCAGCGAGGGAGTCGCGAGGAGAACTCTTGTTTCGGCTGGGTAAAGATTTCTCGCTTCGCTCGAAATGACAATGCGCTCGAAATGACATCTATTCCTGAAAGAATTCCTCCCCCGGCTCGACCTGGTTCCTGCCTCGTCCTTTTGCAACGTATAGCCGTTTGTCGGCAACGTCAATCAGGCGGTAGATTTCGTTCGCCTCGCCCGGATACACGGCGATCCCCTGGCTGACGGTTGGAATGGGAACGGTGCGGCTATCGCGGTCCTCCACGCGCAGGCTTCTCATGGTCTCGCCGATGCGCCGGGCGACCTGATATGCCTGCCTGCCGGTCGCTCCGGGCAGGGAAATGATGAACTCCTCGCCGCCCCACCTGCCGACGGCATCCGCCTGTTTGATGTTGTGCTGGATCGCCGAACAAAGCGAATTCAAAATGAGGTCTCCCACCAGATGCCCATACGTGTCGTTGTATTGCTTGAAGTAATCAATGTCGAGCATGATCAGGCTGAGGGGCGTGTGCGTTCTCGATGCCTCCTCCGCCTGTTCCGCAAGCAACTTGAGGAAATATCCGTGGTTATAGACGCCGGTCATGCTGTCGAGCCGCGCCTGCCTTTCGACTTGCGCGTGGCGGATGGAATTGTCCAACGCCAGGGTGACGTGCTGACCGAGGCTGATGAGCAGTTCGAGGTCGGCGCGGTCGAACGCATTGGCGTCGTAGGACGCCAGCGCGAGGACGCCGGTCACGTTTTCGGCTTTGAGCGGCACCCCGATCCAGGAAAGACTCGTCCGATCCCTTCCGATGATGAAACGTTCGACGCCGTCCAACTCCACCTCCTCCCTCAAGTCCGGCAGGAACAATACCTTTTGATTTCGGATCACCCAGCCGGAAAGCGTCCCCTCGAAGGGGACGCGCATCCCGTTGAAATACTCCCCGTCGTCGAAGAATAGTTCGAGTTGGATCTTCCCGTTTTCGACGATGCCGATGAAATAGGTGTCGGCTTCGAGCGTATCCTGGATGGTCTTGTCCAGGAGCGCGAAGGTCTGCTTTGTGTCGAGGGTTTGCATGATCTCGCGGCTGACCTGGTTGATGATCTCCAGCCGGTGAATGTGCTGGTGGGCGGTATGCTTGATCCGCACGATGACTTCCGCGACGATCACGGAGACGAAGAACGGCGTCGCGTATTCGAGAATCGCTTCCGCCGACCTGAGTTGGGAAAATTCCGCAGGCAGGCTGACCGCCATGATCAAGAGCAACGTCAGATAAGCGTACATCCGTCCCGAGATCATCGTCGTCACTACCACGCTGAAGACGACCAGGATGTGCGTGATCTCGTTCAGGCGCTCGGAGAGCAGATAGGTCAGGATGCCGATCCCAATGCCCGCCAGAACCGAGTTGATGACCCGATACGTCCCATGCCTGAACGCGGAGCGGAGGAGCAGGATGTGGACGGTGGCAATGTAGGCGATCCCCAGCCCTCCGTAGAACGCCAGCGGGAGGTTCGGCGCCGGTCGTCTCGAAACGGCTTCCATGATCATGCCCGTCAGGATGACGAGCGAGGCAATCGTGAGCGGTGAAATGAAACGCCTGACCTCTTGCGGAGCGAACGTCGCGGCCGGCTTGCTGGCTTTCATGAATACCTGCCCCCTTCGACGAAATCCCGATAGGGAAGTTGTGACAGGGCTTCCACGATCCCGCTGTCGAACAAGACCTCGGATTGTTCCCGTAAATACTTCAACGCCTCTTCCGGCGTCGCCCGCTTTCTGTAACTGCGATTGCTGGTCAGCGCGTCGAACACGTCCACCACGGCGAAGATGCGCGCGTGGATGGGAATCTCCTCCCCTTTTATGCCGAGCGGATAACCGCTCCCGTCCCAGCGTTCGTGGTGATAACGCACCACCGACATGCTTTCCTCGAGGAACGGGATGCGCTCCACGATCCGCGCGCCGATCTCGGGATGCAGGCGCATGATCTTCCATTCGTCGTCGGTCAGTCTGCCAGGTTTATGCAGGATGGTATCGCTGATGCCGATCTTGCCGATATCATGGAGCAAGGCGCCTCTTTCCAACGCTTTGAGTTGCTCGCCGCTCAACCCGATCCTTTCCCCCAGCAAACAAGCCAGGCGGCTGACGCGCATACTGTGACCTTCCGTCTCGCGATCGCGCGCGTCCAGCGCGGACATCAAAGCCTTGAGGGTCTGATCGTAGGTCGCCTCCAATTCCTCGTACGCGGCTTCTATCTCCCTCGCCTGCCGGCGGGATTCGGCGAGCAGGTTCACGCGTTCGAGGGACACCGCCGCCTGATTCACCAGCAACTGGATGTTCGAGAAATTCTTGCCGCGGCTTTCCGGGATCTCCATCCACAACGCGCCCAGCCCCCGCGACCGCATCATCAGCGGATAACAGACCAGCACGCCCTCGTTCTTGGAAACGAACACGCTCTGCCCCATCTCGATTGCCTGGCGGATCGTTTCCATGGGATGGCGGCGGCGCGTATGAAAACCGCTGCCGTCCAGTTCGACCTCCACCTGGATATCGCCGTTGGGCGCCATGAGAATGATCCCCGATTCGGTTGCGCTCGCGGCTCTGTGCGCGGCGCGCAGGATCGTCTCCGCCGCCTTTCTGTCCTCCTCGGCCATCAGCACGTCCTTGCTCAACTGCAAAAGCATGGACGTGATGTTGAGCGTATCCCGCAATTCCTGGTACAACCACGAACTTTCCACGGAAGCCGCCGCCTGCGACCCGAGCAGGTCCGCCAGCGACTCGTCCCGTTCGGAAAAGAAGATGCCGTCCTGTTTGCCGAACGCCAGGATCGTTCCAATGCTCAGGCGGTGCAATCGGATCGGTATCGCCAGCACGCTCCGCAGGCTGGAACTGTCAATATCCAGGTTATTGCCATGCGAGTATTTCCTCAGGTCGCGCACGCGGAACGACTTTGCCGCGTTCAGCGCGGCTTGCAAAAGCGGCTCCCCGGCCGGGTTGTCACTCAGGGACTTCAACAAGCGCGGCGCCTCACCGGCATGGGCGACGCGGGAAAAAGACCCCTGCTGGTCGAGCAGGGTGACAAAGACAAAACGCGCCCCGAATGTCTTGCGGGCGAGGAGGGCGATCTCCTGCACCGCGGCCTGTGGATCGAGCAGCGTGGTGAGCGAAATGCCGGACTGGATGAGTTCGGTCAACCGCTGGTTGTAGTTGGCGCGTTCCCAGGCGCGCGTCAATTCGGACGCCGCTCCCTCGATGCTGGCAACGTCTGTATTGTTGAAGGCGTAGGTCTTGTCGGAGCGCGCCTCCAGCGCGCCCTTGACGGATCCGTGCGACATCAATGGGACGATGACCAGCGAACGGGTGTTATCGTTGTTGATCGGGGTGAAATCCGAATCGAGCGCGGCGTCGTTCACGATGACGGTCTTCTTCGAACGGACGACGCGCTCGTGCAAGCCCCTGCTCGCGCCGAGCAACTGTCCGGGCGGAACGAGGTGGGTCAGGGGTCCGCTCGATGCCAGCATGACAAATTCCCTTTTATCCGCTTCGTAGGTCATCAGGGAAACAACCGTGCATTTCACGGCGCGTTCCAGGGTGTTGACCACGAGTTGCGCGGCAACGGGAGGGTCGAGTTCATCGTGGAGTTGCTGGCACAACTCGACCAGGTGGGCGAGTTGCGCGGCGCGTTGCTTTTCCGCGTTCAATTTCTGGTTTGCGATTTCCGCCAGTTCCTTCAGGGTTTCCGCGCTTTGAGAAAGGTCGGCGGGGAGGGAGGCTTCCTTTTCCCTTTCCTGCTCCATGACCACGCCGGTAAGAGATGGCGACGCCGTGTTCGCAATGATGCCGTACACTGTCAGGACGGTGATCAGGCTCGTGAGGAGGAACCCGCTCAGGTGTGCGAATGAATCGGAGGACGTCAAGAGAAGGAAAAAGCCGATGACGATGATCGCCTGGTTCAGGATGAAATGCGCGTTGCCGCGCCATCCCACGTCGAGCGAACGGATGGTGGAGAGAATCCAAATGGTGGCGATTGCAAAAAGCGTCACGCCAATGGTGACGCTTCCCCAATCGGGCAGGCTCATTCGGGGGATCAGGCTGGCGGGCAGGATCAACAGACCCTGGGCAACGATGGATAGCGCCCCGGCGGCGATCAACTGGGCTTTATGAGACCGGTTCGGTTTTAGAGTTGGCATATCGTCACGGCGATATATTCTAACCTGCATGACCGCCCGGTTCAAACTCGGTTACTTACAACGTTGCAAGTTGTTATCCGATATTTCTCTCCCGTACTGGAAACCCTAAAGGTCTCCTTACCCCTCGCAAAACCCCAATCTACAGGAAAGACCTTTAGGGTTCGTAAAAAAATAAGAAGCAATCCCCACTTTGCAGGAAAATCTATGGCAACAGGAGATTGCTTCTCGAAGACTCGCAACGACATGAGGGAAGTTAATAATTTACTGACCCTTAGGGTTTTCACGAGAGGTTTGTGCGGTGGCAAATCTGATATAATTTTTCGCGAACGACTGCATTGGGGGGCAGTGATCCTTATCCTTGCCGAAAAGAAGAACCCGTTATGAAACCTTATGTGACCCTGCAACAAATTGACGAAGCCGCGCACGCGGTGCGTTCACGCTCGTCCTACAAACCGCGCATTGGACTCATCCTCGGCTCGGGGCTCAACGCCCTGGCTGATTCCGTCCGAGAAGCCGACTTCATCCCCTACGCCGACCTGCCCCACTGGCCCCGTTCGACCGTCCACGGACATGCCGGGCGGCTGGTCATCGGCGAACTGGAAGGACAGTCCGTCTTTGTCATGCAGGGACGCGTCCATTTCTACGAGGGGTACAGCATGTCGCAGGTGACGCTGCCGGTGCGCGTGATGATCCGGCTCGGCATCGAGATGATGTTCGTCACCAACGCGGCGGGCGGCATCAACCCGGATTTCTCCCCCGGCGACGTGATGCTGATTACGGACAACCTGAACCTGGTCGGCATGGCTGGCGCCAACCCGCTCATGGGACCGAACATTGACGAATTGGGTCCCCGCTTCCCGGATATGAGCCGCGCCTATGACCCTGAACTAATGGGCATCGCTCGAAATGTCGCCGCGGAAAACGGGATCGCATTGCGCGAGGGCGTGTATTGCGGGCTGAGCGGTCCCTCCTTCGAGAGTCCCGCCGACCTGCGTTTCCTGCGCCTGGCGGGCGCGGATGCGGTCGGAATGTCCACGGTGCCGGAGGTGATCGTGGCGCGGCACGGCGGTTTGCGGGCGCTCGGTTTTTCCGGCATCAGCAACAAAGCCAATCTCGACGGTTCGACGATCACGACGCACGACGAGGTCATCGAGGCTGGCAGGGTCATCACCCCCAAACTCGAAACCATCCTGCGCGGCGTGCTGCGCTCGCTCTGACCGGTCCCTTCTCATGGGCGCGATCTATCGTTCCCTTGCCGCGTACGGACCCCTGATCTACATCCTCCTGGCGATCATGGCGTTATATGCCTTTCGGCGGATGTGGCGTTCGTGGCGGGAATGGCGCGACGCCGTGTATTCCCTCGAACGCGAATTTGCGTTACGCAGGCTGGGACAGGCGACCGCGTTCGGATTGCTCGTGCTTTTGCTGTTCTTCGGCGAATTCTATATCAGCGTGTTCATCGTTCCATCCCTGCCCGCGCCCGACGTGATGACCACTCCCACCCTCGACCTTCTTGCCACCCCCATCGAAACAGCCCCGGCAAACGGAGCGGCGTCGCCCGGCGCCCCATCCGTCCAGACCGGCATGAGCGGATGCGTGGAGGATCAGATCATGCTCACCGCGCCGCAGCCCGGCGAAGAGGTCAGCGGAACCGTGACCCTGAGCGGCACAGCCAGCATTCCCAATTTTGGGTTTTACAAGTACGAGATCGCCCCGGTGGGAACCGGCGCCTTCGTGACCATCTCCGCGGGGGCGCAGCCGGTGAGGGATGGCGAACTCGGAAAATGGGATACCGCCGCGCTTACCAACGGCGATTATTTTCTGCAACTGGTCATCATTGACAACGTTGGTCGGACGCTGGAACCCTGTGTCATCGCCGTGCGTGTGGCAAACCAGTGACGGAGAACGAATGGCTTCTTTTGAGATCAGACCCGCCGCCTCGAGCGACCTGCCGCGCCTGACAGGAATGGATCATTCCTGTTCGAGCGACTACGTCTGGCAGTTGGAGTTGCGAAACGAAACAAAGCGCGTGACAGCCGCGTTCCACGAGGTGCGCCTGCCGCGCTCGGTGACGGTAACGTATCCGCGCGACCCGCTTGCCCTGGCGGAGGAATGGATGAAACGCGGCGTTTTGCTGGTCGCCGAAAAGGGCGGGAAAGTCGTTGGATACGTGAGCGCGGAGGAGGACCGCGTCTCGGCAATTGCCAGGGTGACGGACCTGGTCGTGGCGCCGGAAGCGAGACGCCAGGGCGCCGCGTCCGCCCTTTTGAGCGCGATCCAGGCTTGGGCGTTGGAAAGAGGCGTGCGGCGCATCCTCATCGAGATGCAGTCCAAGAATTATCCCTGCATCCGCCTGGCGCAAAAGTTCGGTTATGAATTCTGCGGGTATAATGACAAGTATTATCCAACTCAGGATGTCGCATTGTTCTTTGGGAGAGCAATAAAATAAGGTTTGGAAGGATCGAATGTTTAACGGTTGGTATGATGGCTTACTGGCGGGGCTTCAGGTACTCAATAGCATCCTGACGGCAGGAATTGCGATTACCGCCTTTTCGCTGTTCCTGTACGCCCTGTCCTTCAATTTGCGCGACCGCGTCGCCCGCTCGTTTGCCATCATTTTGCTTTGCGTTGTGGTGGTCTTCACCGCCGAATCCCTGCAAAATACGTCAACGCCGGACTGGGGGGTCGAGTTTCTATTGCGCGCGCAATGGATCGGCATCATCTTTTTGCCCCCCGCCTACCTGCACCTTTCCGACGCCCTGCTTGTGACCGCCGGGCGTCCTTCGCGGGGCCGCAGGCGGCTTGCGGTCCGCTTCATGTACGTTGTCTCTTTCTTCTTTTTGATCCTGCTGGTTCTGGACATGCTCGTCGGCGGGTTGGTGGTGAACGGCAAGCCCGCGCCGCATTTGCAGCGCACGCTTTGGACCGAGGTCTTTACGCTCTATTACATCGGGATCATTGCGTGGGCGGGATATAACTTTATCCGCGCCTACCGCCGCATGTTGACGCGGTCCGGTCAGCGCCGGATGTTGTATCTGATGGCGGGCGCGACCGCGCCGGCGCTCGGTTCATACCCGTACCTGTTGTACGGTTCCAGTTTTGCGGCTCAATTCCCGCTGTTCTTTTGGTCCATCGTCATCGTTATCAACGTCCTCGTGGCTGTGCTGGTCGTCGTCATGGCTTACGCCGTCGCGTTCTTCGGGGTCTCGTGGCCCGACCGGGTGGTCAAGAGCCGCCTGTTCAAATGGCTGCTGCGCGGTCCTGTGACCGCCTCGCTCGCGCTGGGTCTTATGACCATCGTCCGCCGCGCGGGGGAGGTGTTCGGCGGCGAGCCGTATACCGGCTTTGTCCCGCTGGTCATGGTCGTGACCGTCCTTTTGTTCGAACATGCCATTACGTTGCTGTTTCCCTTGTGGGAGCGCGTGCTGTTCTTCGGGCGCGACCGCGAAGAGATCCAACTCCTGCAAAACATCGAGGAGCGGTTGTTGACCCAGGGCGACCTGCGCCAGTTCCTGGAAAACGTGCTGGCGGCGGTGCGCGATCATCTTCAATCGCCGTGCGCTTTCGTCGCCGCGTTGGACGGAGAGGAACTCTCATTGAACCTGGTTGCCGGGAACCGCTCCCTGTTGGAAGAAAAGAACCTGAACGACGCCCTTCAGGTCATGCAATACGGCAACGGCAACGGCGGGCGGCACGAATTCACCTGGGGCGAATTCTGGATTTTGCCGCTGCATCAGCGCAGGTTCAACGGCGACCGCGACGAGGAGCCGCCCCTTTTGGGTTTGCTTGGCATTGCGCGCAGATCGGACCGTTCCCTGGATCGCGACCAGCGTGACGCGCTCTGGCTGCTGGCAAACCGCGTGGCTCTCGCGCTGGAGGACCGCCGGTTGCAGCAACGCGTCTTCCGTTCGCTCGAAGACCTGCAACCGCAAATGGACATGTTGCAGCGCATCCGCGCCGCAGGCAGGTACGACACCACGACCAACCTACTGACCGAACCGATCTTCGAAGAATCGGACATGGCGGACTGGGTCAAGGACGCCCTTACGCATTACTGGGGCGGACCCAAATTGACGAACAGCCCGTTGATGAGGCTGAAGGTCGTGCGGAATTTCATGGAGCATTACGATGGAAACGCCTCGAACGCCCTGCGCGCCCTGCTCCGCCAGGCGGTGGACCAGGTCAAGCCTGAGGGAGACCGCAAATTCACGAGCGAGTGGATCCTTTACAACATCCTCGAGATGAAATTCATCGAGGGGCGCAAGGTGCGCGACGTGGCGAGTCGACTCGCCATGTCCGAGGCGGATTTGTACCGTAAACAACGCGTGGCTGTCGAAACGGTGGCGCGCGCCATTCTTGAGATGGAACATAACGAAAAGGCTGGACAGGGAGCGCAGGATGAACGTTCAAAGAGATAACAGAAAAAAATACCAGAACGAGATGCCGATGGTGGACGAAGGCTGGTGGGAATCCGTCCTTGCGGAGGAACAGAAATACACGCCTCCACATCCAAAGGCGGCCGCTACGAACACTGACGAGCGGGCTGAGGAAAGCCACGAGACCGGCGTCGTTTCGGTGGATTGGGATACCGTCAGGCAGTTTTACAACACCGACCGCATCGTCGAGGTAAAGGTTACCGGGCATAACCGCGGCGGCTTGCTCGTCGAAGGCGAGGGCTTGTCCGGTTTTGTCCCGCTTTCGCACTTGATCGAACTGGCGGGCAGGGAAGCCGCCGTTGACCGCGACCAATCCCTGGCGGAGTACAACGGGCGGACGATGAAGGTCAAGGTCATCGAATGCGCGCCGGAGGAGGAGCGCGTCATCTTTTCGGAGCGCGCCGCGCTTTCAGAGCCGGGCAAGCGCGTGGAATTGTTCCATAACCTCGCGGTCGGGATGCAGGTCAGCGGGATCGTTACGAACATCACCGATTTCGGCGTGTTCGTGGACTTGGGCGGGGTCGAGGGCTTGATCCACATTTCCGAACTTTCGTGGGGACGCGTTTCGCATCCGAAACAACTCGTCGAACTTGGGCAGGAAATTGCCGTGCAGGTGCTGGACATTTCCGCGGAGCGCTGCCGGGTGGCTTTGAGCCGCAAGCGCCTGCTCCCCAATCCGTGGGAAAAGGCGGAGGAGGAATTTCCCGTTGGGAGCATCGTGACCGGGACGGTTACGAACGTGCTGTCCTACGGAGCGTTCGCCAGTCTTGTGGTGGGCGTCGAGGGACTCATCCACGCCACCGAAATGCCGCTTGCGTCCGAGCAAACGCCGCGCGAAATTCTCTCCGTTGGGCAGACCCTTCAATTGCGCGTCCTGCACGTGGACGCAGGCAGACAACGCCTCGGGTTCAGCATGAATCTGGATCGCGAATGACGAGACGTTCGCAAGCGGCGGATCGCGAATACGAATCCGAATCGCGCGACGGCTGGCTGGATCGCCTCGTGATCTTCAACCGTCACTTTGGGCGTTTCGTCCGCGACATCTTCGGGATCGTTTTGATCGCGTTCGCGCTGATGACCTTCCTTGCGCTGCGCGGTTATACCCAGGGGGCGCTGCTGGTGCCCTGGGTGGGTCTGCTTTCATTGTGGACCGGGTGGGGGGCGTACCTCGTCGTTTTGTGGATCGGATATTTTGGATTCTCCCTGCTGAGACACGGCGGAGGTTTCCTCACGTGGACTCAACTCTTCGCCCTCGAACTCGCCTCTTTCCTGACCCTGGGCTTGTTCGCGGCTATCGGAGGCAATTCCGTCCTCGACGCGGAAGCCGGCAAATTCGGCGGGCGCATCGGGTGGGGCATCACGGAGTTGTTCTGGCGCGTGGACGAATTGTGGGGGACGTTGTTGTTGTTCGTGTTGTGGCTGCTTGCCGTGATGAGCGGATTCAACGTCTGGTCGCTGGTCGAAAAGTGGCTGGTAAAGGTCGCAGAGGAGACACCGCCTCTCGAAACGGCGACCCAGCCCGAGGCGCAGAAAGAAGCGGCTGCCGAGGAAAAGAAACCGCGCGAATCGAGGAAGAAATCCCCCGCGCTGCCTCCTGAGTTCCGCAAATCCCTGAAGGTCTCCGAGCAGAAGGATAAGAAGGTCGAACCGCGTTATCGCGATGAGCGGCTGCCCTCGCTGAACATCCTTTTGGCGGATCAAGCCGCGCGCCCGGACGAACGCACGATCAATCAGACGGCCGGCATGATCGAAAAGACGCTCGCCGAGTTCGGCATCTCCGCAACAGTGATCGGTTTCCGCGTGGGACCGACCGTGACGCAGTTCGCCGTGCAGCCCGGCTTTATGAAGCGGGCGGGCGCGAACGAAGAGGAGGAAAGGCAGATCAAGGTCCGCGTGGCGCAGATCGCTTCGTTGCAAAAAGACCTTGCGCTTGCGCTTTCCGCGGAACGTTTGCGCATCGAAGCGCCGGTGCCGGGCAAGCCTTACGTGGGTATCGAGGTGCCGAACACGCATCAATCGAACGTGCGCCTGCGCCCGCTGCTGGAGACCGAATCGTTTCACAAGGTCGGCGCGCCGCTGGCTCTGGCGTTGGGACGCGACGTTTCGGGTCAGCCTGTGGTTGCGGACCTGGCGCGCATGCCTCACCTGTTGATCGCCGGCGCGACGGGGTCGGGCAAATCCATCTGTATCACGTCGCTGGCGGTTTGCCTTGCGATGAACAACGCGCCGGAAGACCTGCGGATGGTGATGATCGACTCCAAGATGGTCGAGTTGCTGCGCTTCAACGGACTGCCGCATTTGTACGGCAAGGTGGAGACGAACGTGGAGCGCATCCTCGGCGTGCTGCGCTGGGTGGTCGTCGAGATGGAGCATCGCTATCGCCTGCTCGAAGCCGCGCACGCGCGCGATCTTGAAAATTACAATCGCAAACTCGCGCGCAAAAAGGAGGGAACCCCTCTCCCGCGCATCGTGGTGTTGATTGACGAACTGGCGGACCTGATGATGTCCGCGCCGGACCAGACGGAGCATAACCTCGTGCGGCTCGCGCAAATGGCGCGCGCGACCGGAATCCATTTGATCGTCGCCACGCAGCGCCCTTCGACGGACGTGGTGACCGGTTTGATCAAGGCGAACTTCCCGGCGCGGCTGGCGTTCGCCGTCGCTTCGGGCGTGGATAGCCGCGTGATCCTGGATACGACCGGCGCGGAAAACCTGCTCGGACGCGGCGACATGCTCTTCCTCAACCCGGAAGTGGGAAGCCCGGTCCGCGCGCAGGGCGTGTTCGTCACCGACATGGAGATCGAGCGCGTCATCTCGCATTGGCAGAAGACCGTTGGCGAAAGCGACGCGGCGGCGCCTCCGTGGGAGAAACTGCTGACCGAACCGGACGAGAACGAGGACGAAGGGTTGATCGAGAAGGCGGTATCCATCGTCCGGCAGAGCCAGCGCGCTTCGGCTTCCTTGCTGCAGAGACGGCTGCGGATCGGCTATCCGCGCGCGGCGCGTTTGCTGGATCAATTGGAGGAGATGGAGGTCGTGGGTCCCTCGCAGGGAGGCGGGAAGGAACGCGACGTGCTGTTGGGTCCGCTGGATGAAGAGGTAGAAGGTGAAACGGAGTGAGGCTATGGAAAAATCCGCCGGCGCGACATCATCGAGAAAGACGCTCACCGATTACCTGCGGTTGTGGTTCAAGTGGGTGCTGGACCCGCTGGGACGATTGTTCCTGCGGCTTGGGCTTACGCCCAACATGGTCACCATGCTCGGTTTGGCGGGCAATACGGTGGGCGCCTACTTCCTGGCGCGCGGCGAATTGCTGACCGGCGGCATCCTGATCGCGGTGATGACCCCGATTGACGCGCTGGATGGCACAATGGCGCGCCTGCGCGGGGAGGCGAGCGCCTGGGGCGCGTACGTTGATTCGGTTTCGGATCGTTATTCAGAGTTGATCATCTACGGCGGCTTGTTGTATCACTTCCTGACCGTTGGAGACGTGACGGGCGGCATGCTCACCTTCGGCGCGGCGGCGGGGTCGGTGCTGGTCTCGTACGTCAAGGCGCGGGCGGAAGGTCTGGGGTATGAAGCGAGGGTGGGTCTGCTCACGCGCGCCGAGCGGTATCTCGTGCTTGCCCCGGCTCTGGTCTTCAACCTGGTTTATCCTGGTCTTGGAATCCTTGCGGTCTTTGCCAACGTCACCGCGTTACAGCGGATCAGGCACGTGCGTAAACTCGCGCGCGCGAAAATGAAAAAACAAAAATAGAGGTAAACATGCCCGAAGGCTTTAGCGTTGGTCCTTTCTTTGTACGTTTTTACGGAATTATCCTGATGGGCGGCGCGGTGGCGGGCGCGTTCCTGGCAACCAGGGAGGCGAAGCGGCGCGGCTACGATCCCGAAATCGTTTGGGATCTGTTCATCTATTTGTTGATCGGCGGCATCGTCGGCGCGCGGATATGGCACATCCTGACCCCCTCGCCTTCGAGTGGCGTCACAACGAGTTGGTATCTTTCGCATCCGCTCGACGCGCTGGCGGTCTGGAAGGGCGGGCTGGGAATCCCCGGCGCGGTCATCGGCGGATTGATCGCGTTGTATTTCTATTCCCGCAGGACCGGCGTCAACTTTGCCGAGTGGACCGACATCGCTTCGCCGAGCCTTGCGCTGGGGCAGGCGATCGGCCGTTGGGGGAACTTTGTCAACCAGGAACTCTACGGCGCGCCCACGAACCTCCCGTGGAAAATTTACATTGACCCCGCCCATCGTCTCGCGAATTACCAGAACGTGGAATACTATCATCCGCTGTTCCTGTACGAATCCCTGTGGAACCTGATGAATCTGTTCCTGCTGCTGTGGATTTCCCGCCGATTTGCCGGGTCCTTGAAAAACGGCGACATCTTCCTCGCCTACCTGGTCGTCTACCCGCTCGGACGCTTCCTTTTGGACTTTTTGCGTCTCGACGCTTCGCTCGTCGGGGGAATCAACATCAATCAGACCGTCATGGCTGTCGTCGCGTTATGCGCGGGGGCGACGTTGTATTTGCGTCATCGTAAGGCTTAAATTCCCTGGTTAATGATAAGATGCGTGGGATGACCCTTGTCTTATTGACCATGAATCTGTCTATGCTATGCTCGAAACGAGAGAGTTAAAATGATCGAATGTGAAGACCTGAGCAAGAAATACAACGGGGATTTTTGGGCTGTGGAGGGAGTGTCGTTGACGGTCCGCCCCGGACAAATTCTGACTTTACTGGGACAGAACGGCGCCGGTAAGACGACGACTGTCCGCATGTTGACCGCGCTCCTCAGCCCGACGCGCGGCTGGGCGAGAGTCGCTGGATATGACGTGATGAAGAACTCGCATGAAACGCGCGCCAACGTCGGCGTGTTGACGGAACAGCACGGTCTGTACGTGCGTATGACCGGCGAGGAATATCTCGAGTTTTTCGGCAAGGTGTACGGCTTGGATCCCGGTAAACGCAGAAAACGCACTCAATACCTGCTCGAATACTTCGGACTGGCAGAAGCGGCGCGCCGGCGTTCCGGCGAATACTCGAAGGGCATGAAACAAAAACTGGCGCTGGCGCGCGCCCTGATCCACGACCCGTCCGTGTTGCTGCTCGATGAGCCGACCTCGGCGATGGATCCGGAATCCGCCCAGTTGGTGCGAAGCGAGATCGCGCGGCTGCGTTCCTCCCAGCGGACGATCATTATATGCACGCACAACCTTGCCGAGGCGGAGGCGCTGGCGGATACCATCGCGGTCATCTATCGCGGCCGGATCCTGTTGAACGGGTCGCTGGAGGAATTGAAGCGAAGGGTGTTGGGTCCCGTGGAATATGAGGCGAAGTTCTCCGAGCCCTTCGACGCGGGTGAGTTGGACCTGCCCGAGGGTGTGGAACTGGCTTATCGAAGCGGGACCAGTTTACGGTTCAGGGTCGAAGCGCCGCAGGTCGTCAACCCGAAGATCGTGCGCGCGTTGACCTCCCGCAACGCGCCGCTCGTTTCCTTCCAGGAAGTTTCGAGAAAATTGGAACAGGTGTATCTGAAGACCATGGCGGAAGCGCAGGGGGTGGCGTATGCGTCGTAATTGGGATGCGATCTGGCTGGTGGCGCGGCGCGAATTCACGGATCAGTTTCGAGACTGGCGCATTGTCGTCCCGATGGCTTTGCTGGTTTCGGTGTTTCCGTTCATCGCGGACGACACCACGCGGCAGGCGGTCAATTTTATGAACCGTTTCGGCGGGGACTTGATCCTGGATAATTTGATCCCGTTTGCGATCCTGGTGATCGGATTCTTTCCGCTGTCGTTCACGCTGGTGGTCGCGCTGGAGGCGTTCGTGGGGGAAAAGGAACGCGGCACCATCGAACCGCTGCTTTCCTCCCCTTTGGATGACAAACAATTGTATCTCGGCAAACTGCTCGTGGGGATCGCCACGCCGCTGGTGTTCAGTTACCTGTCCATGGGCATCTACCTGATCCTGGTCTCGCGGCGGGACGTGCAGTTTCCAAGCCTCTACATGCTGACATTGATCTTTTTGCTGACCTTTGCCCACGCGGTTCTGATGGTCAGTTCGGCGATCGTGATCTCGGTGCAGGCGACGACGATCCGTTCCGCGAACCTGATGGCTTCGTTCGTCGTCGTCCCTGTGGCGTTCCTCCTGCAGGGCGAGACCATCCTGATCTTCTGGGGCAACGAGGACGTGTTGTGGTTCGCGATCGTCGCCGTGACGCTGCTCTCGGGTCTATTGGTGCGCCTCGGGCTTGCCCATTTCAAACGCGAGTACCTGCTGGGGCGCGAGATTGACACCCTGAATATCAGGAACGTTTACCGCGTCTTCCGCGACCGTTTTGTGGGCGGGGCAAAATCGTTCGCCGATTGGTATCGCGTGGAGATCCCCCTCACCCTGCGGCAATTGAAACTGCCCCTCGTGATCGTGGTCGTTTTGGGCGTGGTCGCCATCTTCTTCGCCTACGCCTGGGTGGTCGTCAACGTGCCAGCCTACATCGAGTTTTCGCCGGAGCGCGCGGAGGACTTCAAATCCTTCGTGGAGAACAACCTGGTCAATCTCGATCAATTGGGGAGCCAGCTGCCCGCGCCGCTGCTGTTCTTCTACAACGCGCGGACGACGGTCGTCTTCCTGTTAATGGGGCTGATCTCCTTCGGCACGCTCGGTCTGGCGTTGTATTTGTTCAACTTTGCGCTGGTAGGCGGGGTTTTGGGCGCGGCGCAACTGATCGGTTTTTCTCCGCTCCTTACCTTCCTGGTGGGGATATTGCCGCACGGATTGTTCGAATTGACGGCGGTCGTCCTTGCCACTGCGTCAATGTTGCGAGTGGGCGCTGTGCTGGTCTCGCCCAATACCGATAAAAGCATCGGCGAGACGCTTCTTCTTTCGATTGCCGACTGGTTCCGGGTCTTTATCGGCCTGGTCGTTCCATTGCTGGCGGTCGCGGCGGTGATCGAGATCTATCTTACCCCCGTGCTGATCAAAATGGCGTTCCCATTTCTATGATGGAGGGATACCGTCTTGGCAAAGGTCATCATCCTCGGGTCGTCCAACGCAGTGCCAACCCGTGATCACGAGAACACACACCTGGCGATCATTGGCGAGAAACGTTCCATCCTCGTGGATTGCGTCAGCAACCCGGTCGTCCGCCTGGAGGAAGCGGGAGTGGATTTCAACGAACTGACCGACATCATCATCACACATTTCCATCCCGATCACGTTTCCGGCGTCCCGCTTCTTCTCATGGGCATGTGGCTGATGGGCAGGACCAAGCCGATCAATATCTATGGGCTTCACTTCACCATGGATCGTCTCGAAGACCTGATGGGCTTCTACGGTTGGGCGGAGTGGCCCAATTTTTTTCCCGTCGCCTTTTACCGCTTGCCGGAAGCGGAGATGGCGTTTGTGTTGGACGACGACGAGTTCAAAATATCCTCCTCTCCCGTCCATCACATGGTCCCCACCATCGGCATCCGCGTCGAGGTCAAACAAACCCAAAAAGTGCTTGCCTATTCCTGCGATACGGAACCGTGCGAACAGACCGTCCGCCTGGCGGATGGGGCGGACATCCTCATCCACGAAGCGGGCGGCGCGACGTACGGACATTCCTCCGCGGAACAGGCGGGCGAGATCGCAGCCAGGGCGGAGGTGGCGACGCTTTATCTCATCCACTATCCGACGGGGCGTTTTGCAAAAGGCGACCTAGTCGCCGAAGCCGGAAAGGCGTTCCAGGGCGAAATCATCCTCGCAAGGGATTTTATGACCATAGACATATAAAAGCGACAGTCACCTCGAAGGTGACTGTCGCTTTTATGATCGGGATCACCAGCCGGAAATGTACGGTTCCCATTCCCGGCATTCGTTCAAATGCCTGCCGAAAATATACATGGCGCTGGCGGGCGGCTCCTTCGGCGGATGCAACAGGCGCATGTGCGACTCCTCCACCTTGCGCCCTCCCTTGCGGTGGTTGCAGAACGGGCAGGCAGTCACCACGTTCGTCCATACGTGCATGCCCCCCATGTGACGCGGGATCACGTGATCCACCGTCATGCCCCCGTCGCGCTTTCCGCAATACTGGCAGGTATAATTGTCGCGGCGAAACACCTCGCGCCGCGTCAACTTGACGCGGGGTCTCGGGCGGTGAACCTGCATCTCCAGCCGGATGATCGAGGGGCGCGGGATCAATTGCGATACGGTTTTGATGTGACCGCGTCCGTTCATCACCATGTCGGCTTTGCCCGCCAGCAGCAGTCCAACCGCACGGCGCGTGGTACAGATATTGATCGGTTCGAAATTGGCGTTAAGCACCAGCACTGGTTCGTGCATTCTGCCTCTGCAACAGGCACGATTATATGCCAGTTAACATATTTCGTAAAACCCACTTTTGGGAACGCTGCGAACCTGTCACTCGGAGTGAACGATGAACGTTTTGATCGCGGGCGGCTCCGGTTTTCTCGGTTCCGCCCTCACGAACTCCCTCGAACGGGACGGACACACTGTTTTCATCCTGACCCGCCGAAAACCGGCAACGCCCAATCACATTCAATGGGACGGCAGGACGACAAACGGATGGGGCAGCCGCGTCGCTGAAATGGACGCGGTCGTCAACCTGACGGGACACGGACTCGAACACTGGCCCTGGACGAAACGACAGAAGCGGAAATTCCTCGACTCCCGCGTCCTGCCCGGACTTGCGCTTGCCTCCGCCATAAAGGACTCTGCGCGCCGCCCGCGCGTTTTCCTGCAAACCTCCGGCATCAACCGTTACGGCTTGCGAAACCAGATCATTGCGGACGAATCCGCGCCCCCCGCGAACGACTTCCTCGCCCAACTCACCGTGACGTGGGAGGACGCGACGAAATCCATCGAAGACCTTGGCGTGCGGCGCGTCGTCACGCGCAATGCGGTTGTGATTGCGAAGCGCGGCGGATTGTTCCCGCTCATGGCGCTGCCCGTGCGATTGTTCTTCGGGGGCAGGTTCGGCGATGGGGAACAAGCCATGCCCTGGATCCACATTTCCGATTACATCGGCGCGATGCGCTTCCTGCTCGAAAACGAAAACGCGCGCGGTCCCTTCAACCTGATCGCGCCCAGCCCCACTTCCAACGCCGATTTAATGCGAACCCTGGCGCGGGAATCGAAACGACCCTATTGGTTCCATCTTCCCGCATTCCTGTTGAGGATGCCTCTCGGCGAAATGAGCGTCCTGCTCACCGAAGGCAATTACTCCCAGCCCAAACGCCTGCTCGAGCTCGGGTACAAGTTCCAGTTTCCAACCATCGAAGAGGCGGCAAGAGAGATATTCGAATGATATGGAATCCGCCGGCAATCTGGCGGCTTTTAGGAGACCCATGAAAAAGATATTCGTCCTGTTTGTTCTTATTCTTTCCGCGTGCAACCTGCCGTCCGCGCCAAATGTGGAACCGGCGCTGCCCACCGCGTACATTGACCCATCCTATCCCACCGTCGAAGCCGCCCCCGCCTCCGCGGTTCAAGCCGCCAACGGGATCGAGGCGCGCGTGAACCGCGCCTGGCGCGACGGCAAGGAAGTTCACGTCGAAGTGTGTTACACCCTCCTGGATACGTCCGACTGGTCCGTGTGGAGCGCCAGCCTGCAATATGCGGGCGGAGCGGCGGTTGATTTCGGTTCGACCATGCTGAGTTTGCAGGAGGCGGCGGAAGGTCAATCGGGCTTGAGGTGCGACGACCTGTCGTTCTTCAACATCCCGCCCGACGCGGACCTGTCCAACGCCGTCATCACGATTGACGCCATCGCCGCGCCGCCGCGCGCCGAGGAATATTGCTCGATCTACATGCCAAAGATCCAACAGGCGCTCAATGAGCGCGGAATCGCCATCCAACTGGCTTGTGTGGATTCGGGCGGGGTGCAGGTCATGCAGATCGTGAGCAAACCAGACACAATGTCCCAGGAGGAGGCGGAACAGATCGTCTACAGCGACGAGTTCTACACGGTCAAAGGTCCGTGGTCTTTCGTCGTCAATCTGGGTCAGTAGGGCAAATCGGCAATTTGTCCTACGGTTGCCGATGTTGTTGTCCGCAGGACCGCTTCGCGTGTATAATGGGCGCATGTGGATTTTCAAAACTGCGAACGAATATTATTATTACGCCCATCCGTGAGAGATTGCGATGTGTGTGATGACGCGCCCACAGATCGCGGGCGCGTTTTTGTTTGTGGAGTCGTAATGCGACACAAAGTCCCCGAAGAGGGTTCGTGTCGCCCGCTGGCTTGGCAAAGATATCGCGAGCAGCGAGATAAATCTCGCGTTAACTGGAGGCATAAGTGAATATCGAAGAACAAGTCGAACTATTGATGCAAGGCACCGAATACGGCGACGAGGAATTGAAAAAGGCGATGACGAACGAACTGCGCCAACGCCTGATGGACGCCGAAAAGGAGGGCAGGCACCTGCGCGTGTATTGCGGGTACGACCCTCGGACTTCCGACCTGCACCTGGGTCACACGATCACGATGCGCAAACTGCGCCAGTTCCAGGATTTGGGTCATGATGTGACCTTCCTCATTGGAACAGGAACAAGCATGGTCGGGGACCCATCCGACCAGGATCGGCTTCGGGCTGTGTTGACCAAGGAACAGACCGAGCATAATGCGCGGACTTACGCCGAACAGGCTTATCACGTTCTCGACCGTCAAAAAACAAAGGTTCGCTTCAATCACGAATGGCTGCTCGATCTGAAACTGGCTGATCTTATTAAACTTGGTTCGGGATTTACCATCCAGCAATTTGTCGCGCGCGAAAACTTCAAATTGCGGTGGGACAAGGGCGAGCCGGTTTACCTGCACGAAACTTTTTACGCGCTCATGCAGGGATATGACGCGGTCGCATTGAACGCAGATGTGCAGGTGGGCGGCAGCGATCAGTTATTCAACATCCTAACCGCCGGGCGCAAGTTGCAGGAAATGTTCGGTCAGCGTCCGCAGGTCGGCATTTTGCTTGCCATTTTGCCCGGCACGGATGGCGTCATTCGCATGTCCAAGTCGCTGGGCAATCATATTCCGATACTGGCTGCCCCGGAAGATATGTACGGCAAGGTTATGAGCCTGCCCGACCATGTCATGCCCATTTACTTCAAGCTGGTTACGCGTTACACGCCGGAGCAGGTTAGATCTGTGGAGAACGCGCTGGCAAATCAAACGCGTCACCCGCGTGATGTAAAGATGGAGTTGGCGCGTGAAATCGTCAGCATCTTTCACGGAGAAGCCAACGCGGTCAAAGCCGAGGAACATTTCAAACGCGTCTTCCAGGAACGGGAAGCGCCCATGGAAATGCCCGAACATGCCCTGAAAAAGGGAGAAACCGTGCTGGACGTGATCCTTGCTTCCAGAATGGCTTCGAGCAGGAGCGAAGCGCGCCGCCTCATAGACCAGAAGGGCGTGCGGCTCGACGGCGAAGCGCTGGAACGCGGGGATGTCCCTTTCCCGCATCCGGGCGTGTTGCAGGTTGGCAAGCGGAAGTTCCTGAGGGTCAAATAACCCACCTTGCGGTTTTCCCGTACTGCAACACCGCAGGGTGTGTTGCAGTACGAGGCGGGATAAATCTTGTGGTACTGTAAATCCGGGGACGTTCTTTTGGGATGGCGGCGCGGGATGCCGCTATCCCTTTTTGATTATTTCGTTTTCCTCGAGCATCCTCATAAAAGCGTTGACGATTTTCGGATCGAGAATAACGCCTGAGATCTCCTTTAGGTATGCGATCACCTTGTCCTCGCGCCACGCTTTCCGGTAGGGACGGTCCGAGAGCAGGGCGTCCCAAATATCCACCACGGAAAAGATGCGCGCCGCAAGCGGGATCTGCTCGCCCTTCAAGCCGCGCGGATAACCGCTCCCATCCCAATGCTCGTGATGGCAATAGGGGATATCGAGCGCCGGGCGCAGGTAGGGGATGGGGGAGAGCAGGTCGAAGGCGTATTGCGGATGTTTGCGCATCTCGACCCATTCCTGTTCGGTGAGAGGACCCGTCTTCCTCAAGATATGATCCGGCACGCCCATCTTGCCGATGTCGTGCAGCAGCACGCCGCGATAGATGTTGACCATTTCGTCGTCGCTGACGTTCATGTAGCGCGCAAGTTGCATCGTCAGTTGGGTCACGCGGCGGGTGTGGCCCTCGGTTTCGCGGTCGCGTATTTCGAGCGCGCGCGCCCAGCCTTCCAGCGTGGTATCGTATGCCTGCCTGATCTCCTGGTTGGAACGCTGCAGGTTATCGAACAACTGCGTGTTGTCAATCGCAATGGCGGCTTGTCCCGTCAGCGTTTGCATGAACTGCATCCATTCGTCGTTGGTCGAGAGCGGGGAGCGGGTGAAAATCTCGAACACGCCCTTGATCTGACCTTTTACGATCAACGGAACGCCAATGTAGGAGACGAAACCCTCGCGCGCCAGCAACGGATCGCGCGCCACCTCGCTCGACTTTTGCAGATCGGGGACCTGCCCGGTTCTTCCCTTCAGGACGACCTGCCCAGCCAGCCCCTCGCCGATCCTCATCATTGGGCGGGTGGGGGAGGCGGAACGGAAACCGGCGCTGCACAGGTACGTCAGGCTTTGGAGCTCCGGGTGATAAAGCAAAATGTCCACCGCGTCCACTTTGAGATGTCTCAGCGTATGATCCATCAGGATGTTGAGAGTCACGCGCAGGTCGGTGGATGAAGCGATGGCGGAGTCGATGTCGCGCAGGGTGGTCAATTTGCGAACCTGTTCCTGGCTTTGGTCGAAAAGGTCCGCGCGATGGATCGCGTTGCCCGCGATCTCGGCAAGCGTTTCCAGGAGGCTGATGTGATCCTCCACGCGCCGGCTCGATTCGATTTGCACGATCAGCACCCCCAAGGTCCCATCGGTGGATTTGATGGGAATGCCCGCGCCGCCGTATCCATCCAGGATCACGTCCCGGTTGCCTTTGTAAAGGAGAGGGTCGTTCTTCATGTCGGCGGAAATGTGATGCCTGCCCGTGTTGAGAACGTGTCCCACGATCCCCTCGTTCGACTTGAGGCGCGGGTTCCTGACCTTTTTGGCGACGCCTCTCGCCGCGCGCTGGACGATCATGTTGATGGAGGTGTCCAGGATCCAGACCGATCCGTGATCGGCGTCGAGCAGGTCGAGCGTTTCGTCGAGGAGGATGTTGCACATGTCCGTCTGCGATTGGGTCTCGCGCAGGGAAGAGGACAGGCGGTTGATGGTTTCCACCTCCCTGAGGCGGCGCTGCGCTTCGTCGTAAAGGCGGGCATTCTTGATGGCGGTTGCGGCTTGCTGGGCGAGGCTGTTCAGAAAATCGAGGTCGGAGGGTTTGAATTCATTTTCGACGCCGCTGCGCCACACGACCACCAATCCCGTCAATTGATCCTTTTCGAGGACCGGCACGCTCATAAGGTGTTCGTGGGGAGCCACCTCCGTTCCTTTGATGATGACGGAGCGCGGGTCGTTGAAAGCGTCGTTGACGATCTCGCCCGCCTTGTTCGACGCAATGTTTCCGAGAATGCCCCTTCCCATCTCGAGCGGATCGTTCATGATCTCCGCGGCGTCCTTTCCCTGCGCCGCAATCGCCCTGAGGAGGGAACGCGCCGGGTCGAGCAGATAGACGGCGCTGCTTTCGCCGTTCAACAGTTCCATGGCGTAGGTTGCGATCCTGTTGAGAACGACGTCCAATTGGAGCGTGGCGGAAATATCCCGCCCGACCTCCGCAATGGCGGCGGATTCCTGGGCGCGGCGGACGGTCTCCTTGAACAGGTTCGACGACTCGATCGCAACCGATACCTGGTTCGCGATGCTGGTCAAAAAGCTCAATTCCACGCCGGTGAACACGCCGTTGGTCCGCAATCTCCAGGCGTTGATCGCGCCGATGCGCCGCCCGCGCAGGATCAACGGGGAGGACATCATGGTTTCGCGTTCGGCGTCGCTTTCCGGCGTGCCGAGGACGCGTTTCCTCCTCCGGTCGCTGGCGACGAGTTCTATGATTTCGGGCTTGCCTGTGGCAACCACGCTGCCGGTGATGCCTTCGCCGACCTTCAGGGTTTGGGCGAGCAGTTCCTGCCTGTGTATTCCCTGGGCTGTGATGACCTTGAGCGTGTGGTTGTCGTCGTGGAGCAGGTAGATCGCGACGTGGTTTGCATGGAGGAGTTCGAGGGTGCGCTGGGTGATCTTGTCGAGGACGGGTATGATGTCCTGTGTCGTGGCGATCTCGTTGGCGATGTCCACGAGCGTTTCGATGATCTGTGTGCGGCGCCTTTCCTCCTGAAAGAGGCGCGCATTCGCGATGGCCGTCGCGGCATGGGTGGCGAGCATTTCGAGCAGGCGCTGCTCTTCGCCCTGATACGAATTGGGCTCGTAGGATTGCGCCGAGATCATGCCGATGGTCTTGTCCCCGACCCGCATGGGAACAGCCGCCACAGAATTCACGCGCATCGTCGAGCCGAAATGAGGGAAGCCCGCCGCCTCGATCTCCTGTTCATTTCTCAGGATGACGCTCCGGCCCTCGGTGACGACCGCGCCGGATAGCCCCTCGCGGGCGGGCCTGTTTTCGGGATGGTATCTCACCCCGTTTTCCATCACGTACACGAAAACGTTTTCGTCGGCGGCTTCGTTCTTCAGCGCCACCGTGAACACGTTGCAGGGCATGAGTTTTTCGGCGGCTTCATGTATGGATCGGTAGATCTGCTCCGGGTCCTGGGTGAAGCGGACGATATCCTGGCTGATGCGGTGCAGGACGGCGCGGCGTTCCGAGGCTCTCAGGGCTTCCTGGTAGAGTCTCGCGTTTCCGATGGCGATGGCTGCCTGGTTCGCGATGGTGAAGGCAAATTCGGCGTCCTCCCGGCTGTAACGGCCGCGTTGGCGGCTGTCCAACGTAGCCAGCCCGATGGCATCCCCTTTGTAAACCAGGGGGATTGCCATGAAGGAATTGATATCCTCCACGCCCGCGAAAAACCTGTAATTGGGGTCCTGGTGCGTATCGTTGACCCAGACGGGTTGTAAGGTGTTCAACGCCCGTTGTTTGAGGGGCGAATCCTCCAGCCGGAGCGTTTGACCCATCATCAGAACGTCCGATTTGAATCCCTGCGTGGCTGTGATGCGAAGCCTGCCGTTTTCGAGCAATTGGATGGTCCCCGAATCGCTGGGGATCAGGTTGATCATGTGCTGGAGGATGGTTTGCATGACCGCGTCCAGTTCGAGCGTGGAGGTGGTGACGCGCATCAGTTCGAGCATGGTTTCTTCGCGCTTGCGTTGTTTCCTCTCCGCGTCGAACAGGATCGCGTTCTGGATCGCAACGGCGGCGGAATGAGCAAAGGTCTGCACCAGCGTTGCATCGCGTTCGGTAAAGAAGTTGACACGGTGGCTGTCGAGGTTGATGAACCCGACGACCTTGTCCTGTGTGATCATGGGGACGCCCATCCAGCCGCGGATCTTTTCGGCGCCTCCCCATTTTTCGAAGCGGGGGTCCGCCTGAGCGTCCGGCATGATAAGCGTCTGGCGCGTCTCGACTAATTCCGCCCATCTGGCAGTATTTTTGACGATCCTGCCGACGACCTTCTCCCCTTCGGGGAAGCCCTTTGCCGCGACGATCTCCATTTCTCCTTCGTTCTTCTCGAGGAAGATGGAGGCGCTGTCGTAGGGAACGATCTTTCGAAGCGAGACCAGAATCTGCTCGAGCAGGGATTCGATCTCGATGTGGGCGCTCAGGGACGCGGTCGCCTCCCGCAGGGTCTCCGCCTCTTCGCGTCGTAGGCGTTCGGTTTCATACAGGCGCACGTTTTCCAGCGCCGTTCCCAGCGTGCCAGCCACCGTGACGAGAAACTGTTCGTCCTCCTCGTCGAAAGCCTCCGCTTTTCTGCTCTCGACGTTGAAAACGCCGATGATCCTTTTGTTGACGTATATCGGTACGCACAACTCGGAGCGGATGCCCGAGGCGATTTCCATGTAGGCCGGTTCCCTGCCGACGTCTCCAAGCCGCTGGGGTCTTCCAAGCGACACACACTTCCCCGTAACGCCTTGCGCGATCGGGACGCCATCCTTCCAGTATCCAACGTTGGCGCCGAGATAGGACGGATGCGGTTTTAGTGTGCTGCCTCGCTCTTCGAGCAAAAGCACGCCGCAGACCTCGTGGTAGATCTGTGAAGTAATCCTTACGATCTTTGCGATGACCTCGTCTTCAGAGCCGCCTTCCGTTCCCGCGACGGAGACGGCGTGCAATACGGTCAATTCCTTGACCTGCCGCGCCAGCGCCTCCTCCGTCCGCTTGCGGTTGGTGAGATCGGTAATGACCGCGATCGTGCCGATGATCTTCCCATCCTGCGCGCGCGGAACCGCTGTGATCGTGACCGGAACCTCCCGCCCGTCCTTGTGGATCAGCCTCGATTCGTAGGTGGATGAGATCCCAGTCTCGCGCTTGGCGCGTTCCTCCATCAGGGCGGCTCGATCCGCCGGCGCCGTAAAATCAAGCGGGGTCTTTCCGATCATTTCCTCTGCGGCGTACCCCAGCATCCCGGCGTACGCCGGGTTGACGTATTCGAACCTTCCGTTTTGGTCGGAGACAGTTAATCCCTGCCCCATGTTGTTGAGAATCTGCAGGGCAAAATCCCGCTGCGACTGTATCGCTTTTTGCGCGTTCTTCTGTTCGGTCACGTCGTAGAACATTGCCAGCACGCAGGCGGTTCCGCCCAGTTCGACCCGTTCGTAATAGGCGAGTGTATCCCTGGGTCCGTTCGGCACGTTCTTGTATTGGATCTCGACCTCTTTGAGCGAACCCTGCTCCTTCAAACGCCGGACGAAATTTTCCCGCTCGCTCTTCTGGTCCCAAAACCCCAATTCCAGCGACGTATGCCCGATCAACCCGCCAAGAGACATGCCGGTCAGGTTCAGGAACGCAAGGTTGGCGTCAATAAAACGCCCCTCCTCGAGCGTTACGACGCAGGTGGCGATGGGTGAAGCGTGAAAGACGCGCCGGAATCTTTCCTCGCTTTCCTGGATGGCGGCTTGGGCTTCGAGTTTTGCCGCCTGTTCGCGCGCCAGGTTGTTCTGCGCCACCGCGTTCGTGACGACAAAAGGGAGGCGGTGCAGATAATCGCTTTGCTTGACGAGATAATCCGCCGCGCCCGCCTTGAGCGCGGCGACCGCCGCCTGTTCGTCCCCCTGCCCGGTGACAAGCACGACTGCGGGAGGCATCGGTCTTTCGCGGATCCTCTTCAAAAGGTCCAAGCCCGAACCGTCCGGCAGGCGCAGGTCGGACAGCACAATGTCAATGTCCGTCTCTTTCTCGAGGACCTCCAGCGCGGCTCGAAACGAATCGGAATGGAGCAGGACAAAACGCTCCTTGAGGTTATCCTCAAGGGTGCGCTGTGTCAGTTCCACGTGGGTTGCATCGTCTTCAACGTACAAAATTTTCATTGCAGATCAAATCCTAACGTTGGTAATACGAATCTCCTCCATGCTGCGTTGCCATAGGAGGACATTATATAACAAAGTCGCGCAACCTCGAATGGGAAGTCGCCGAACGAACCGTCCCGGAAAAAACAAAAAACGCCGCGAGGCGTTAATCGTCAATTCCAAACCGTCAATCGTAAATTGATAAGAGGCGTCGAGGGGATTCGAACCCCTGAATGAGGGTTTTGCAGACCCTTGCCTTACCACTTGGCCACGACGCCGTTTATAAAAGAACTGAGCGGGCGATGGGATTCGAACCCACGACCTTCTCCTTGGCAAGGAGACGTACTACCACTGTACTACGCCCGCATTCGGTCAACCAACCACCGAGAGTGCCGAGACACAGAATCGAACTGTGGACACCGCGATTTTCAGTCGCGTGCTCTACCAACTGAGCTATCTCGGCGATATTCTGTTGTTAAGCGTGTGGGATTTTACTTGGTGACATGGGGATTGTCAAGCAAGGTTGTTCGTGTCATTGCGAGCGTACGTTGCGAAGCAATCCCCTCGCTCCCTGATGAGATTGCTTCGATGAGGAGAACACACTCTCACAATGACATCCGCCTCTCTCTTGACCTGAACCTGCTTCGCCACTACAATCCCTGTCCTATGTTTGAAAATCTGACCTCCCGACTCAACCAGGTCCGAAGCGGATGTGGACGCAGCGATGCGCGAAGTGCGCCTCGCATTGCTCGAAGCGGACGTGCATTTCAGCGTTGTCAAAACCTTCATTGCGCGCGTGCGCGAACGCGCCGTCGGAGCGGAGGTCTCGAAGGCGCTGGCGCCGGGTCAGCAGGTCATCAAGATCGTCAATGAAGAATTGATTCAATTGTTGGGGGAACCTGCCCCGTTGAATCTAACCGGTCCCAAGCCGCGCGTCATTATGATGGTCGGATTGCAAGGTTCAGGTAAAACAACCGGCGCAGGAAAATTGGCGAAACTGCTCCGCTCGAAAGGAGAGCGCGTGATGCTCGTCGCGGGCGACCCGTATCGTCCCGCCGCAGTGACCCAGTTGCAGCAACTCGGCGAGCGGATTGACGTTCCGGTCGAGGCGGATTTGAATCTCAAGCCGCCGGAACTTGTGAAGCGCGCATTCGAGAAGGCGGAAAAGGGCGGGTACGGAGTCGTGATCGTGGACACAGCCGGTCGGTCGCAGTTGGACGCGCAGTTGATGGACGAG
>SZPG01000098.1 GCA_030263595.1 Chloroflexi bacterium CFX6 | reverse complement strand
CTTGACTGCATTCAGGTCGCTGAAAGTAGTATTCTCAACCTGCCTTTGAAATTCCTTCACCTGTTCGCGAAATTTTGGCGAGAACGTCTCTTGTGGAATCTTACTCTTGAGTGCTGGTGGGAGTTGCGCGGAGTGGATCGCTTTGAGCGCCGCGCCGAACGTCCGCTTGTGGGAATCGGACAGTTCCATTTCAAATCCGTTTACCCCTTCGATGAACGGATACAGGATCATCTTGTACTCGCCAAAGTCCGCCCAGCCTCGGTTGGACTTGGTCTCGAACGGTGCGATGATCTCTTTGATTCCTTGTGACTTGAGAAAGAGCGGAACGGTCACAATGATTTCGTCAAAGCCTTTGCGCAACTTCAGGAAGTACGCGGTTCCATCATCCGCGACGACGCGATAGACGGCGGTACCCACGTCCGCGCCGAGGGGGAGGAAGGTTAGTGAGATTGGGCGGAAGTCGTATTCTTCCTGCAAATGGGAGGCGATGAGTTCGTCGGGGATATCCGGTTTTTCGAGCAACGATGAATTCCTCGAACGGGATTATATCAGGCGCGCCGAAGATCCCTTTTGAGCGTCAATGCGCGGCGCGGGTGGGAAAAATTGAAAGGGAGGTGAAAGTTTGGGAACAGAATCAGGCGTCGGCTGGGGGCGAAGCGTCCTGTTTATTCCGATAAATCCATCATATAATTGCGGCTCAAAGGATCAGCCATGGATAAATCCATTCGTCGAGTGAATCGTTCCAAAGAAGAGGCGCGGGCGAGTTACAACCGCCTCAGCCGCTGGTATGATGCGATCGCGGGAAGTACGGAGAAGAAGTATCGCGATCGGGGTTTGGAAAAGTTTTCCGCCCAGCCCGGCGAAAGGATTTTGGAGATCGGGTTCGGGACGGGACACTGCCTCGTGTCGCTGGCGCAGGCGGTGGGTTCCGCGGGAGGCGTGATCGGTTTGGATATCTCCGATGGGATGCTCGCCATTGCGCGCGAACGCCTTCGGAAGGCAGGACTCGATGACCGCGTCGAACTCCGTTTGGGCGACGCCGCCAACCTGGATTTCATCGAGGCGGGAAGTTTGGACGGCGTGTTCATGAGTTTTACCCTGGAACTCTTCGACAACCCGGAGATCCCGCGCGTGCTGGGGGAATGTCATCGCATCTTGAAGCCCGGCGGCAGGATCGCGGTCGTTTCGATGACCAAGACGGACCCGCCGGGGCTGGCTGTCCGCATGTATGAATGGTTCCATGAGCGCGTGCCGAATTACGCCGACTGCCGCCCGATCTTTGCGCGGCGATCCATCGAACAAAGCGGATTTGCGATTCAGGACGTGAGCGTTGCCTCCATGTGGGGCTTGCCTGTGGAGATCGTTTTGGGAAGGAAAGCGTGAAGATCATCTACATCGCTTCCGGCGCGGCGAACATGTACTGCGGCAGTTGCATGCACGATAACGCCCTCGCCGCAGGGATGAAAGCCGCAGGCGAGGACGTCAGTCTCTACCCGCTTTATACGCCGATGCGCCTGGATGAAGAGAACGTCGGCGAATGGCGGATCTTCTACGGCGGCATCAAGGCGTATTTGATGCAGAAATATCCGCGTCCGTTCTTTGGGCGCGATCTTTTGCTGCGCGTCGCCGGGTCGCAGTCGCTTTTGCGGCTGATGCCCCGTTTCGACATCGGTTCCGCTGTGGACCCGGTTGCGAACGCCGAACTGACGATCTCCATGTTGAAGGGGGAGAAGGGCAACCAGCGCGAGCTGCTGACCGAACTTGTGCAGTGGATCAAATCAACCCATCAACCGGACGTAATCCACGTGACGAACGCGCTGCTCATCGGCGTCGTGCGCGAGTTCAAGCGTTCGCTCGATGTGCCGATCACCTGCGGCTTGCACGGCGAGGATATTTTTCTCGAGGGGCTGCCTCAGCCGTATCAAAACGAGGCGCTGGAAATCATCCGCGAGCGCGCCGCGGACGTGGATCGCTTTTTGGCGATCAGCGCGTATTACGGCGATATGTTCTCGAAGTGGGTGGGATTGGATCCATCCAAAATTGACGTTGTGTATCCGGGCATCGCGTTGGACGATTATGGGAACCTGACGCCCGACTCGTCGAATCACCGCCCCCTGACGATCGGATTCCTCGCCCGCTTCGTCCCGGAAAAAGGCTTGCATCTGCTCGTGGACGCGTTCACCCGCCTCTGCCGCTCCGGCGAATTCCCGCATCTGCGCCTGATCGCGGGCGGATACGTCAGCCGCGCGTACAAAACCTACGTGGACGGCATCCGCAAAACGATCAGGGAGAACGGTCTCGAGGAGCGCGTCAAACTGCTTGGCACGTTGGAACGCGCTGACAAGTTGAACTTCTTCAAACAGATTGACGTCTTCTCGGTGCCTGCGCCGTATCGCGAGCCGAAAGGGATATCCATTCTCGAAGCGCTGGCAAGCGGAGTCCCGGTCGTGCAGCCGGATCACGGCGCGTATCCCGAATGGGTCAGCGCGACCCGGGGCGGATTGCTGCATCGTCCCCACGATAGCGCCGACCTCGCCGAAAAACTTGCCATGTTATTGCGGGACGCGGACTTGCGCAAGCGGTTGGGGCAGCAGGGGCGGCAGGGCGCCTTCGAACAATTTTCCTCCGAGCGAATGGCGGAGTCCACGCTGGAGGCGATGCGGAAACTGGCGGGAAGAATTCGTCATATAAATTGATTACATTGTTTGCCCGGACGATATTGAAGAAAAACTTACGAGGAAACATCAGGTCAGTTTGCGTGAAGCGCGCCAGGCGTTATTGAATAGCCCCCGCATCCGCTTTGCGGAAAAAGGGTATACCGAAGGCGAGGATGTGTACGTTGCTTTCGGCCAGACCTTTGGCGGAAGGTATCTGTCGGTGTTCTTCATCTTCAAGCCGAAGAACAGCACGGCGATTATAATTAGCGCACGCGACATGAGCAGGAAAGAGCGTAAATACTATGCCCGCAAATAAAAGTTCCATTTCAAAAGCCAACTCCCTTGAGAAGATGGGTGAATTCTGGGACAAGCATGACTTCACCGAATTCGACGACCCAAATGCGCCCGACGTTGAGTTTCACGTAACAGTCGCGATTCCCGTTGAGCCGGATTTGCTTTCCGATATTGAAGAATTGGCGCATAAACGCGGGATCAATGTGGAGACACTGGTTAATTTGTGGTTGAAGGAAAAACTTGTAGAAACAAAGACGGGATGACCTCTTGATGGGAATGAGAACAGGCGCGTCACAGCGCCTGTTTTTGATCCGGTGTGCATGAGGAGGATTGGGGGAGTGAAAAGCCTGTGGAGTGCCGAGAAGTTCCGATGCGCGCTAGACAAACACCGCGCTTGAAACTTTGAATTTCTCCGCCAATGCACGGATTTGCCGAACGTTCAATTTGCGCTTGCCATTCAGGATTTCCGAGATCACGCCCTGTGAACCCACTTCCGCCAGGTCGGATTGGGTCAAGCCGTGTTCGTCCATGAGGAAGCGCAATATTTCCGCGCCGCTGGCATCGGGGATTGGGTAATGCTCTTCTTCGTAGGCATGGATGAGCGTGCCGAGCGTATCCAGCAAACTGTAAAGCGGATGCTTTTCGTCATCCCCGATCTCATCCAATAATTCATCGAGCCGTTTTACCGCCGCGTTGTATTCGCGCTCGTTGCGGATGGTAAGCAGGGGGGCGATATTCATCCAGTGGATTTGCAGTTCTTCAGTTGCGAGGGTCATTTTTCCATTCTCCTCGGTCATATTCTGCGTGGGTCAGAACGTGACAGATATATACTTTGCCGCGGTTGAAATGGATCGAGGCGATAAGCCTGTATTTGTTGCCGCTGATGTTGAAAATGATCCAGTGATCCAGTTTGTCGGCGGATGGGAAAACCTGCCTCAGTCCGGCAAAGTTGTTGAATTCGGTCTTTTGCACGATCTTGAACCAGCGCGTCAACGCCGTTCGGCTGTCGGGATGTTTTTCCCAAAACTGGATCAGCGTTTTGCGGGTGATGATGTGCATGTCAGGAGTGTATCTCAAATTGAGATATTGTGCAAGGCTGTTTTTGGATTTGTTCCCGAAAGCGCAGCGGGACGATGTGGCGGAGGGGGTTATTCGACAAACCATCCACGAATGGGCTCGTCGTAATTCGTGCATTCGCGGTATTTTATTCGTGGACGGTCTGCCAATTGCACAAGTTTTTGACGCCCACCCCGAGGAAGTTTGCGAGGAGTTTTCGTGAGAGGCGTTGATCGCATAAACCTTTCGCCCATCTTGACGAATGTACCAATTATGATACACTTGTGCGGTGAGCAAGGATGACCATAACAAACCCGTCCTCGATGTAGTCTTCTACAAATCGGAAGCGGGGAATGAACCTGTGCGTGAATGGTTGAAAAGTTTGCCGCGTGAAGATCGCAGAATCATCGGCGAAGATATAAAAACCGCCCAATATGGCTGGCCCCTGGGCATGCCTCTGATCCGCAAAATCGAGCGCGGACTTTGGGAGGTGCGTTCCACCATCAGCGCGGGAATCGCGAGGGTATTCTTCACGGTAATGGATGGCACGATGATTCTCCTGCATGGATTTGTGAAGAAATCCCGAAAAACGCCCCAGAATGAATTGGATGCCGCCCGTCGTCGTTTGAGTAACCTCGAGAAGGACTAAATCATGAACAAGAAACACATCGGAAGCAAATTTGACGATTTCCTCAAGGAGGAAAATCTTTTCGAACAGGCGCAAGCCGCTGCGATCAAGCGTGTGATCGCCCATCAAATCGCGGAGGAAATGAAGCGTAACAAATTGACGAAGACCGAAATGGCAAACCGCATGAAGACCAGCCGCGCAGCGCTGGAACGTTTGCTCGACCCCGATAACGCTTCGATTACATTAATAACATTGGAACGCGCCGCATCCGCTTTGGGGAAGAGTTTGAAAGTGGAATTGGCGTGACGACCGGGGCATCCGAGTTTTAAAGAACTCGGATGCCCCGATTGATTTTCTTTCCGTCCGCGCCGACAGGGGGGAGAGATCAGTTCGGCATTGTTTCCAAGTGATAGAATAGGCGCAATTCCCAAATCTCTTTCCCCCTTCATCCCCGCAATTATTTTCCTCTTTACCGTCAAGGAGCAAGACATGTTAATCATCATGAAACCCGGCGCCACGCCGCAGCAGATCGAGGCGGTGATCAACGCCGTCAAGGCGCGCGGACTGAAACCGCACATCACACACGGCATCGAGACCACGCTCATCACCGCGGTCGGCGAGGTTCACGATCCGTCGTTGGATTCGATCGAACTCCTCGAGGGGGTCGAGAGCGTCAGGCGCATCTCCCAGCCGTTCAAACTTGGGTCGCGGCAGGTGCATCCCGAAAATTCCGTTTTTCCGATTGACGGTTTCAATATCGGGGGCGAGGACATTGTCCTGATCGCGGGACCGTGCGCGGTGGAGTCGCGGAATCAGATTTTGGAAACAGCCCAGGCGGTGAGAGAAGCGGGAGCGAACGCGCTGCGCGGCGGTGTCTTCAAACCGCGCACGTCGCCCTATTCGTTCCAGGGCCTCGGCGAGGAAGGTCTCGAATATCTCGCCGAAGCGCGCGAACAAACCGGCATGCCCCTCGTCGTCGAGATCATGTCCGAGCGGCAACTCGACCTCATGTTGAAATACGTGGACGTGCTGCAGGTCGGCGCGCGCAACATGCAAAACTTCAGCCTCCTGCGCGCGCTCGGTGAAACGCGCAAAAGCGTTTTGCTCAAACGCGGCTTGAGCGCGACCATCGAGGAACTTCTGATGTCCGCCGAATACGTTCTTGCGGGCGGCAACAAACAGGTCATCCTGTGCGAGCGCGGCATCCGCACGTTCGAATCGTCCACGCGCAACACGACCGACATCAACGCCATTCCCGCCCTCAAAAGCCTCACGCACCTGCCCATCATTCTCGATCCATCGCACGCGACGGGCCACGCGGATTACGTCGCCGCCATCGCGCGCGCCGCCATCGCCGCGGGCGCGGACGGTCTCATCGTCGAAGTGCATCCCGATCCCGCGCACGCCGTTTCCGATGGCAGACAATCGCTCAAGCCCGAAAAATTTGCCGAGATGGTGAAACAAATCAAGGCGATTGCGGAGGTGTTGGGACGACGCATCGCGCCGGTCAAGAAGCCTGTCGTCCTGGGATGGTAACGGGATGACCTGCTCCGCTTCACGCGTCGGTTTGGCTTGATTCTCCGCCTTGAGCATTCTCCTCGTTGACGCGTGGTTCTGAGAATGTACACAGGTATACAGGTACACAGGTAGACAGGTAGACAGGTAAACACGCCTCCACTCTCCACTTTCCACTTTCTACTTTCTACTTTCCACTTTCCATTCACCCTTCCCAATGCGCATCCTTCCCATCCCTCATCCCCTCGATGCAACCGTCCGTGTCCCCGGCTCCAAATCATTGACCAACCGCGCGTTGCTCATCGCGGCGCTTGCAAATGGAAGAACAAAACTAACCAACGCCCTCTTCTCCGACGACTCGCTTTACTTTGCCAGAGCCTTGCAAACATTGGGCTTTGACGTTCAATTGGATGAAGCAAATAACGAAATGACCGTCACCGGCTTGGGCGGAAAGATCCCTGCAAAGAAAGCCGAACTCTTCATCGGGGACGCAGGCACGGCGGCGCGCTTTCTCGCTGCGTTCCTCGCGCTCGGTCGCGGCGAATATATCCTGGACGGCGACTCCCGTATGCGCGAACGTCCCATCGGCGATCTGGTGGAGGCGCTTACGCAACTTGGCGCGACCATTCATCCTTCATCCTTCAGCCTTCATCCTTCGCAGATCTGCCTTCCCCTCAGAATCATCGCGGACGGACTCCCCGGAGGCAAAACCAAACTCGCGGGGAATATTTCAAGCCAGTTCTTATCAGCGTTGTTGATGGTTGCTCCGTACGCGCAAAACCCCATCGAAATCGAACTCACCACCGACCTCAACTCAAAACCCTACGTGGACATGACCCTCGCCATCATGCAAGACTTCGGAGTTCGTGTTCAACGCAATGGTTATCAATCCTTTTCCATCCCAATTGCGAATTATTCTATCCCAAAGCGAAGCGAAGCGGACCAATTACCCAATCTCCAATCCTCCAATTCTCCAATTCTCCCCTCTCAGTCTCCAATCTCTAATTCTCGTTCTTCATCATCCACTTACCCCATCGAATCCGACGCCTCCTCCGCCTCCTACTTCTTCGCCGCCCCTGCCATCTGCGGCGGGACGGTCAAAATCGAAAACATCTCACGCAATTCGAAACAAGGGGACATTGCTTTTCTCGATATTCTCCAACAAATGGGATGCACCATCGCCGAAACTGATAACTGCTTACTGGTCACTGGTCACTCTCCCCTGCGCGGCATTGACGTTGACCTGCGCGACAACCCCGACACCGCCCAGACCCTCGCGGCAATCGCCCCCTTCGCTGATTCGCCTACAAGAATCCGCGGCATCGCCTCCGCCCGCTTCAAGGAGACCGACCGCATCCACGCGACCTGCACCGAACTGGCGCGGCTCGGCGTCCGCGTGGAGGAGCAGGAAGACGGCATGACCATTTATCCCGTAGAAAAGATGCGTCCCGCCGTCATCCGAACCTACAACGATCACCGCATGGCAATGTCCTTCTCCCTCATTGGTCTGCGCGTGGAAGGTATCACCATCGAAAACCCCTCTTGCGTCTCCAAAACCTTTCCCGATTTTTTCCAGGTTCTCGAAACCTTGCGAATCCCGTCTCCAGCCCTTCACTGATCACTGATTACTGATTACTGCTCACTGCTCACTGATCACTGTTCACTGATAACTATGTTTAGTCTCGGTCTCATCGGCTATCCTCTCGACCACTCACTTTCACCCACGATTCACAGGGCGGCATTACAGGCATGTGGATTACAAGGCGATTATTCCTTGTTCCCCATCCTGCCAGATGACAAACAAGGATTGAACGATATGCTCGCCCGCCTCCGCACCGGTAAACTTCACGGACTCAACGTCACCATCCCGCACAAACAAACCGTGATCGAG
>SZPG01000097.1 GCA_030263595.1 Chloroflexi bacterium CFX6 | reverse complement strand
CGTTACGCAGAAAAGATTATATTGGTCATCGTAATGCGACATTCATGTCGCTCTTGCCCAGGAAACGCCTGAAAAGCGAGACGCTACGCAGTCTCGCGTAACGGGTATCATTGCGTAACATCAATCCATAATTCCAAACCTGTACTATTCGCCTTTCTTTTCCAGATAAGTTCCCACGGTAATACCGCCGCAAGGATCAATCCCAGTTTATAAGGCAGGGAATGGGCGACCAGGGCGGTCACACCGGCAGAGAGAGCCGCCGCAATATAGGGGCGTCCCTTCAACACCGGCACGACCATCGCGATGAACGTCAACGGCAGGGCAAAGTCCAATGACCAGGATTCGGGAATGGCTGTTCCAAGAAAGATCCCCAGCGCAGTGCTGACCTGCCACGTCCCCCAAAGCGCCAAGCCCGCCCCCAAAAGAAACCAATGGGTATGAGGGGTCGCGCCTTCCCGTTCGCACTTGAGGATCGTCGGGGCATAAGCTTCATCGGTGAGGAGATAAGCCAGCAGCGTTTTCCAACGCGTCGAAAGAGGAGCAAGATAGGGGGCGAGAGAGGCGGAATACAGCACGTGCCGCAGGTTGACGATGGCGACGGTCAACACGATCACAAATCCCGGCGCGGATTCACGGATCAACTGCGCGGTCACGAATTGGGCTGATCCCGCGAACACGATGGAGGACATCGCCTGCGCGGCGGAGGCGGTAAGCCCGGCGTTCAAAGCCAGCGCGCCGTAGATCATGCCGAACGGAAAGACGCCGATCAGAAGCGGGACCTCGGCGCGAACTCCCGCCCAGAAGAATTTTGCCTGCTCTTTCATTGCCGCTCAATGGGGGAGCGGGACGCCCGCATAATGTTCGCCCGCAATGTCGAGATACAGATTCTGTATGGCGGATTCCAACACGCGTTTGATGCGGATGCGTTCCTTCACGGGATCGTTGTTGGGATTATACAGGACGGATTTGCCGATCTTAATTTCGCGCGCCTCGGGATGAACCGCCAATGGATGAAAACGCAGCGCCCTGTTCGTCTTCTCGTAATACATTTCGCCTAACCGCGTGAAGCCCTTGTAAAAGGGGGTCATTTTATACGTTTCGTTCATCGGTCGGGAGGGGTCTTCGGGGAAGACGAGCAGGCTTCTGCCTTCGATGAGATATTCGATGCTGATGCGGTACGTTTCGTGGATCATTTTCCCGCGCCAGACCGGGATGCACGCGACTGCGTGGAGCAAACGCACCGACAATTGCGAGAGCAGCCCGGATACGACCCCGCTCGACGCGGGCGGAATGTGAAGTTGCGGTTCGACGAAATCCTTTCGCAGGTATTCCGCCGCCTTGTCCCATTCCATCATGTCGCTGACGACCCAAGGATGGACGCGCACGGGCAGGGAGGACATCACCGCGATCGGTCCGAGAGCCCCGGCGTGATTGGAGATAAAGACAACCGGGTATTCTTTGGGCAGGGATTCCTCGTTCACCACCTCCCCGCCCCAAACCCATTCGTTCAGTTCGCCAGCCAAAAACCGATAGAGCGCGTCGCCTTTCATATTTTAGACTCTACCACGTTCAACCCCCGATTGCCAGAATCGTTGTCGCGGCAGCCTGGGCGCGGACGGCTGCAAGGCTAAAGCGAATTCACGTGCGTCAACCAGTGTTCGTATCGTTTAGCCCGGCCGTGGATGGCATCCTGAAAAACCTTTTGAATCTCCTTTGTGATGGGACCTGTCTCCCCGTTCCCGATCCTGCGGAAATCAATTTCGCGCAAGCCCACCACTTCCGCCGCCGTGCCGCAGACGAAGACCTCCTCGGCGGTGTACAGTTGATCGCGTGAGACGGGCTGCTCCAGCACTTCGTAACCAAGATCCCTGGCAATGACAAACAGGGAGTGGCGCGTGATCCCCTCGAGGATGGGGGCGGTGGAGGGCGTGATAATCTTCCCTCTGCGAACGAGGAAGAGGTTTTCGCCCGTACATTCCGCCACGTATCCCTGCGGGTCGAGCAGGATCGCCTCATCGAAACCCAGCCGCACGGATTCGGTCTTCGCCAGGATGCTGTTGACATAATTTCCCGAAACCTTGGATTTCGTCATGGAGGCGTTCGGGTGATGACGCGTGAAGGAGGAGACGTTCGCTCGCACGCCCCTTGAAACTGCCTCCTCGCCGAGATAGTTCCTCCACTCCCATACGGCGATGCCCAGGCTGGCTTTCCCGTTATCCAAATTCAAGGTGGCGACGCCGGCGTTGAAATAGATCAACGGGCGGATGTAACACTCCGCAAAGCCGTTGACGCGGGTCGTTTCGAGGATGGCGTCCGTCACCATTTTCACCGTGAAGGGCAGATCGCGAAAGCCGAAAACCTCGGCGGATTCGATCAGGCGTTCCGCGTGTTCCCGCAGGCGAAACACAGCGGGACCCCTGTCCGTCCTGTAGGCGCGTATCCCCTCGAAGAGAGCCGCGCCGTAATGCAATGCGCCCGTCAGGAAATGGACGTGCGCCTTTTCGTATTCGACCAATTTTCCGTCCATCCAGATGAATTTCGATTCGGTTCCCATGCTATCCTCCTGGTTCGATCTTGATGGCAATCGTTTCCTTATAAATTCCCGACGAAAGACTGAGCGCGCCTCATCCCAGCGGATGCCAGCGGAAGGACAATGCCATTGCCAGGAGGATCATCAACGACGCGAAGGCTGTGAAGAAGACGCTGACCTCGATGGTCTCGCGCGTAACGATCACGTAGGAGGGCAGGTTCTGAAAGACCTCCTCGAGTTCGTTTGCGCTGGTTGCGGCGTAGTATGCGCCTCCCGTCATATCGGCGATCTGTTTCAGGGTGGTTTCGTCCAATTGCAGGCGGAAATCGCGGAAGTTCTGTTGATTCCACTGGGAACCGCCCCAGCCAAAACCGAATTGATCGCCGAAATTGTCGCCGCAATCCATGGGCGAGGTGTTGTTCACGGTTCCATACCCGATGGTGTAGACGCGGATGCCGCGTGAAACGGCTTGCGCGGCGGCGGTAAGCGGAAAGGGGCCCGCATTGCTCGAGCCGTCCGTCAGGAGGACGATGATGTGGGGAGATAACTCCACCTCGGACGGAGGCAGATCGAAGATCCCGGAAGAAGCGGAGACGTTGTCGCTCGGCGCGATGCGGTCGTCAACCTCCGCGAGCGCGTCAATCGAACGAAGGATGGCGCTCCCGATCGCCGTGCGGCGGGCGGTGGTCAGGTTTTCGATCGCGCCGTGCAGAGCGCGCGTATCCGTTGTGGGAGGCTGGACCAGTTCGGCAAAACCGGCAAACGCCACGATCCCGATCTGCCTGCCGGAGCGGTGATTTTGAACGAAGGCTTGAGCCGCATCCTTGGCGACCTCGAGGCGATTGGGGGAAATATCCGTGGCGCACATACTGCGCGAAACATCTATGGCAAGAATGATGGTGGCTTGATTCGAGGGGACGGTGACGGTCGCCACAGGACGTCCCAGCGCCAATATCAGGCTGGTCAATGCGAGGAGGAAGAGCGCGAACGGCAGGTGTCTCCTCAGCCAGGTCTGATGCGAGGCGGCTTCGCGGACCAGCGAAAGACTCGAATAACGAACGGTAAACCTTCTGCGCCTCCGCAGGAGGAGAATGTAGGCAACGACGATGAACGGGACGATGGACAACAAAACCAGTAAGGGAGACCAGAGGAAACTCATCCTTCCTCCTCACGTTCCGCGCGCGGGCGGCGCGCATCAACCTGCAAGAGCGCAATAATTCTCCGCGTCGTCGGTGCGATCCGTGTGCGAACGATGTTCAAATTCATACCACGCGTCCAAACCACAGAAGCGACAGCGCGCCTCCGAGCAAAAATACCAGAATGCCGACCCCCGCGAACAGGGACGTCAACTCCAACTCTTCGGGCTTGATGGAAAGCGTCGGCTCGAGGTCGTTATAGATCCTTTGCAATTCCGATTCATCCCCGGCGTAATAATACCGCCCGCCGGACTCCAGCGCGATCTGTTGCAGCAATGGTTCGTCCATTTGCGTGTGGATGTTCATCCCTTCCACCTTGATGGTCGCGCCTTCCGTGCTGCCGATCCCGATCGTATAGATGCGCACGCCCAAATCCACCGCCAGGTCGGTGACGAGGAGCGGGTCGGGCCGGTCATTGTTTTCGCCGTCGCTGAACAGCACGATGACCGCGGAGGGATACCACCCCTGCGGCGCGGTCAACACCTCGTCCATCGAGAAAACATCGCCGACGTCGGTGTCGAGAATGGGCGGGTCGCCCGCATCCACGGCAATGGCGTTCAGGGCGACCAGTATCCCGTTGCCGAGCGAAGTGCCCCGGCGCGGCACGAGCCGTTCGATTGTCGTCAGCGTCGCCTCCCGGTTGACATCCGGCGGCTGGACGCTGAGCCCCCCATCGCTGAACGCCACCGCCCCAACCCGCACGCTCGACGGCTGATCCATCACAAACCCGGAAGCCACCCTCTTCGCCGCCTCCATGCGCGTCGGCTCGATATCCTCCGCCGCCATGCTGCCCGAAACGTCGAACACCAGGATGACCGTCCCTTCGTACTTCGGCAAACTGATCGTCGCCTGCGGACGCGATAAAGAGAAGAGCAGGATCGCGATCCCGAACAGGAAGATCAACGCGGGGACGTGGCGGCGCCGCTCCTCCCCGCCCGATGCCGGCTCGACCTTTACCGCGCGCGCCAGACCAAGCCCGAATTGCGCGGCATATTTCCTCCGCCGCCGCTGCGCCCAAACGTACAAAAGCGCCAGCAGCGGCACGACGATCAACGACCCGAGCAGGGACGACCAGATGAACGACATGATGAACCCGGAACCTAGACCTTTCTCCGAACCTGCCTGCGCTGGTTTGCAAAACGCAGGATCGCCTTGATCAAATCGTCGTCTGTCGAAAGCGTCATGGCGTCCACGCCCGCGCGTTTGAACGCCCGGTTCAATTCCTCCTCGCGCTTCCGCGCGGCTTCGTAAAACCGTTTGCGGAACTTCGCATCGTGCGTATCCACGAACAACTGCTCGCCCGTCTCGGCGTCCTCCATCACGATCATGCCCACGTCCGGCAGTTCCGTCTCACGCGGGTCCACCAGGCGGATGGCGAGCGTTTCGTGCCTGTGACTCAACATCCCCAGCGGGCGTTCCCAGCCCGGCTCGCTCAAAAAATCGGAGATCACAAAGACCAGCGAACGCCGCCTGATCGTATGCAGCGCGCCCTCGAAGAACGGTTTGAGATTCGTGCGCGGGACGTTGGACAAGCGCGGCTGCTTGAGCATCTCGTTGATCAGACGCAGCACCTGCGCCTTCCCGCTTCCCGCAGGGACCGTGTGCTGGATCCTGCTCCCGAGCATCATCGCCCCGACGCGGTTCCCGTGACGCGTCAACAAGCGCGCCAGCACGGACACGAAATCCACCAGCATCGTCCGCTTTTCGTTCCGCGTCCCCGCCGCGCCGAAATCCACAGACGGACTCATATCCAGCAGAAACCAGGCTGTGATCTCGCGATCCTCCAGGTACTGCCGCACGTACGGCGTATTCATGCGCGCGGTGACGTTCCAGTCAATGTAACGGATGTCGTCCTCGGGCTGGTACTCGCGCAGGTCGGCAAAATCCACGCCGAAGCCGTAGAAGAGCGATCGGTAATCGCCCTGCAGCAAACCGTCCAACCGGCGGACGACCTTCCAATCCAGCCGGAGCAGGATCTTTTCAGGCGTTGTCGCGGATATTGACGTGTTCATGCAAAGGCACCACAGGGATCGGAACGCTATCCAGGATCTTCTTCAAAATATCGTCGCTCGTCACGTTGTCGGAAAGCGCCTCGTACGTCAGCACAATGCGATGACGCATCACGTCCAGCGCCATATCCAGTACGTCCTGCGGCAGCGCATAGTTCCGCCCACGGACGAACGCCAGCGCGCGCCCGGTCAGGATCAAGTTGATCGAGGCGCGCGGACTGGCGCCGAACATGATGTAACGCTCCAGTTCCGGCAAGCCCACCTCCTTCGGGTTGCGCGTCGCCGTCACCATGCGGACGGCGTATTCCATCAACGCCGGGTCAACGTACACCCTGTCCGCCTCCCTTTGCTGTTCCAAAAGTTCGTCAATGGACAATATCTTCTGGACCGCCTGCAAAGCGCCGGTCATCCGTTCCACGATCACAAATTCCTCCGTGGCAGACGGATACCCGATCACCACCTTCAACATGAAACGATCCACCTGCGCTTCGGGCAGGGCGTATGTTCCCTCGGTCTCGATCGGGTTCTGCGTCGCCAGCACCAAAAACGGATTTGGCACCTTGAAGGTCTCGCGTCCGATCGTCACCTGGCGCTCCTGCATCACCTCGAGCAGCGCGCTTTGCACCTTGGCGGGCGCGCGGTTGATCTCGTCCGCCAGCAGGAGGTTCGTGAAAACGGGTCCCAACGAAGTCTCGAATTTGCCGGTCTTCTGGTTATAGATGCGCGTCCCGACCAGGTCGGCGGGGACAAGATCGGGCGTGAATTGGATGCGCTTGAATTCCCCTCCGATGGATTCCGCCAGGGTCTTGATCGCCATCGTCTTCGCCAGCCCCGGCACCCCCTCCACAAGGATGTGTCCGCGCGCCAGCAGGGCGACCACCATCCGCTCGAGCATGTGATCCTGCCCGACGATGACCTTCTTCACCTCATATAATACCTGCTCCATCGGGGTCCGGTTTTCGGGATTCTTATTTTGCATGACTCATCTCCTTCGCTCTCCAATTCTCAATTCTCTAATTCTTCGCTTCCCGGTCTTTCGGAATACTGCGCTCATAAAGAAGCCTTCCGCACGATCTCTAATACGGCGGACTCCCTCCCCCGCCCGCCGCAACGTTGATCGGCACGGCAAAACCGATCCCCACGAAGAAGTTGCTGTCGGTCGGGTTGACCAGCCCGGTGACAATTCCGATCACGCGCCCGTTCCGGTCCAGCAGCGGACCGCCCGAGTTGCCGGGGTTCGCCGCCGCGTCGAACTGGATCAAGCCCTCGAGAGTCAGATCCGTGCCTATCGGCTTGAAAACGCGGTCGAAACCGGAGATCACCCCCGCGCTCATCGAACTGTACAAACCGAACGGGTTGCCAACCACAAACACATCGTCGCCCACACGCATTGCCCCCGGATTCCCCAATGTTGCGGGGATGAAGAACTGCGGGAAATCGAACACGCGCAGGACTGCGATATCCTGTTCCGGCATCGCCCCCAGAATGAAAGCCTCGGACTTCGAACCGTCCGCAAAGGTGACCTGGATATTCCCTGCATCCTGAACAACGTGCAGGCTGGTCAAAATATCGGCGGCGTCATTGATGATCACCCCCGTTCCCAGCCCGCCGTTCCTCCCACCCTCCTCCCTCGTCTCGATGTATACGATCGAAGGCTGGACGATCTGATACACCTGCACGGCATCCGGCGGGCGCGGCGTGGCGGAAGCCATTGCATTGGCAATGACCTCGTTCAACTCGCGCCCGGTCATAGGCTGGCTGGACGGGAAAAGGAGATCGAACAACAAAAGGGCAAGCAACGCGGCAAACACGCCCGACGCGAACGGAAACACCCTCCTCATTCGATCTCGCACGCGCATCGGAAGGCTTCGAGCAGGAACGGCTTCGGGAACGAACGGTTCGTTTGCTGGCATGGCGGATATGAGTTTAATCTTACGGAAAACGGAAACCTTTTCGATTAAATCCTTGTGAGAAAATCGGGGAGAGGGTCGAATAATACTGTCAGGATGCAATTGACGCGGGAATACTTACCCAACGACTTCCCTACGCCTCACTTCCGACCCGCAGCCTGCTCCTGCGAAATCAGCCTCCTCTGCCCGACGGCAAACGCGCGCTCATCCGATCATCCCCGCCAGTCCGCGCAGACCCAGTTCGTAAGAGCGCCATCCAAAACCGGCGATCTTCCCCCTGCAGACCGCCGAGATCATCGAAACGTGGCGGAACTCCTCGCGCGCGTACACGTTCGAGAGATGCACTTCGATCACGGGGATTTGTATCGCCGAGACCGCGTCCCGCAAGGCAATCGAAGTATGGGTATAGGCGCCGGGGTTGAACACCACGCCGCCTGCCCACGTCCGCGCATCGTGCAATGCGTCAATCAACGCGCCTTCGTGATTCGATTGCAGGCATTTGACCTCCGCGCCCAATTCCCTTCCCAACTCGATCAGTTTCGCGTTGATGTCATCGAGGGTCATCGAGCCGTATACCTCGGGTTCGCGCGTGCCAAGTAGATTCAAATTGGGTCCGTGCAATACAAGTATTTTCATGGTTCCTCTCATTCACGTCATTGCGAGCGCCGGTCGAGTACGAAGGTATCGAGACCAGCGGCGAGGCAATCCCCACATCATCAGGAGATTGCTTCGTCGCTCACTCTCGTTCGCTCCTCGCAACGACATCCTCCAACTCACTCACTTCCACCAACTCCACCCTGCCGATTTCCACCGGCAA
>SZPG01000096.1 GCA_030263595.1 Chloroflexi bacterium CFX6 | reverse complement strand
CAAACTCTTCGAGGTGCGTTTCTCGCCCGATTGGGCGTTCCACGGGCATGACCTCGATTGGGACAAATGTCTCGAAAGCCTCATCAGGGCAAAGTCCCGCGCCGAAGCGGAGTTCGATATGGCGATCGGCTTCATCGCCATCACCTCCCGCAGCATGGGACCCGCGTCCTGCGTCAAGACCGTGGATTGGGCGATCCGCCACAAGGAATACATCCTTGGCATTGACCTCGCCGACAGCGAAAAGGATTTTCCGCTCCGCGAGTTCGTCCCGTCCGTGATGAAGGCAAAGGAAGCGGGTTTGAAAGTGACCATCCACACCGGGGAGGATTCGCCCGCTTCGTTCGTAAAAGAGACGATCGAACTCGCCAGCCCGGATCGTATCGGTCACGGCATCCATGCAATCGAAGACATGCAGGTTATCGAACTTATCAAAGAACGGAACATCACGCTCGAAGTGAACCCGTGGAGCAACTATCTCACAAACTCTGTAAAAACGATTGAAGAACATCCGCTCAAGAAGTTATTCGACCTCGGCGTGAAGGTGACGATCAACTCCGACGACCCCGAAGTGCTGGACACAAACCTCAACAACGAATACCGCATCGCGCACGAAGTGTTGGGCATGAGCATGGACGAGATCGCGGTTTGCAACCGTTACGCGTACGAAGCCTCGTTCATCCCCGAAGATGAAAAGAAAAAAGTTTGGGAGAAATATTTTCAATGATGCGCACAACATTCCCTGTTACAGTCCACTTGTTTTTCATCCGTGAGGATCACATCCTCCTCGCGCGCCGTTTCAACACGGGATATCGCGATGGCGAGTACAGCGTCCCGGCGGGTCATTTGGACGGCGGCGAAACCGTGATGCAAGCGGGCGTTCGCGAAGCAAAAGAGGAGGTCGGTTTGGAATTGGATGAAAGCGGCATGGTCATCTCCTCCGTCATGCACCGGCTCGACGGCGATGAGCGCGTGGACTTCTTCGTGCAGGTCTGCAAGTGGGACGGCGAGCCTTTCAACGCCGAACCCGAAAAATGCGACGACCTGCGCTGGGTGGATTTTGACAGGTTGCCCGATAACACCATCCCATACATTCGCCGCGCCATCGCGAATCATTTGAACGGCAATCCGTTCGACGAGTTTGGGTTCTGAACATGGGCTATCTGCTTTTGGAAGGCGGAGCGGAATTCGGCGGGCGGATGCGCGATCCCGACCTGCGCGCCCTCGAACTGGCTGGCGGACTCGACGCCCCGCTTCGCATCCTCCCGACGGCTGCCGCGCCGGACCGGAACCACGTCAACGCTGGGAACAACGGAGTCCGCTGGTTTCGGGGACTCGGCGCGCGGGATGTGGCCTCGCTTCCTGTCATTGACAAAGCCGGCGCGAACGACGAGGCGATTGCGGAATCCCTGCGCGAGGCGAGGTTGATCTATCTGCTCGGCGGCTTCACACATTACCTCGGTCAGACGTTGAAAGACAGCCTTGCATGGAAAGCCTCAATGGACGCGTATCAGAACGGCGCGGTCATTGCAGGGAGCAGCGCGGGCGCGATGGTGATATGCGGGTTCTATTACGATCCGTACACGAGGAAGGTTCACGACGGATTGAACCTCGTCCCCAATTCGTTGGTGCTGCCTCACCATGATACGTTTGGGAAGAACTGGGTTCCGGGACTGACGAGGGAGATTCCCAATGTCGCTTTGCTTGGCATAGACGAGCAGACCGGCATGATGGACGACGGCGAAAATCATTCATGGACTGTGTACGGGCGCGGCGCGGTGACGCTGTATCGGGATGGGAATGTGGAAACGTATAAAACAGGGGAAACATTTTCCATCCATTGGCGAATCAGGGATTCTTCGTCGCCGCTCCGCGGCTCCTCAGAATGACATATAATTCCACTCATGTTCGATATTTCAAACGCACGTTTTGCCTTTCTCGATCTTGAAACCACAGGTCTCTCGCCGTGGTTCGGCGACCGCATCTGTGAGGTGGGGATCGTCATCAGCGAGGGGAAACGCATCAAAGAACAGTATCAGACCCTCGTGAATCCCGAACGTCCGCTTTCGCCGGGCGCCGCCTCCACGAACGGATTGTCCGACGAGGATTTGAAGTCCGCTCCGTTATTCGAAGAAGTCGCTCCCAAAGTGTTGGGCTTGTTGAGCGACACGGTCGTGGTCTGTCACAACGCCCAGTTCGACATCCAGTTTTTGGACAGTGAATACAAGAGGCTGGGACATGAGATCCAGATCCCGAATTTGATAGACACGTTGAAACTGGCGCGTGAATTCTATGACCTGCCGTCCAACAGCCTGCTGTCCATCGCGGAGGCGTTCCACGTGCCGATGACGGCAGCCCACCGCGCCCTGGACGACGCACACACCGCGCGAGGCATCTTCTTCGCCATGATGGACGGCTTGAAGCAGTTCAATCGTCCGCTCGACGAATACATCGGCATTTACAACTCGCCCGTGTGGCCCAACGAGGGCATCCAATTGCCGACCGAACTGGGCGAGGCGATCTACAGCAACAAGCGCATCCACATCCGCTACGTGGACGGCGACGGCAACGAGACCCAACGCTGGATCACGCCCAAACAGGTGCTGGGGCTGGCGGATTACGTTTATCTACAGGCGCATTGCCACCTGCGGGACGCGGAGAGGAATTTTCGGCTGGATCGAATCGTTGAAGTGAAGATAGAAAAGTAAGCATCCGATTTGATTACCTTACACTTTGGTATTGGGACGCGGATTAACGCGGATGGACGCGGATTTTTGAGGAAATACCCGAAAAAGCGCGTTGAATCCGCGTTTTCTGCGTGCTTCGCGATCCGCGTCCCATTTTTAAGGGTGTAGGGTAATCAGGCATCCGATCTGGATTTCCTGAAGGCTTCAAAATCGGTTTTATCGCCATGCTATAATCAACGTATGAACGCGGAAGAGATCCGTTTCCACCTGCGTGACCGCTGGAAAGCCGTCGAAGAGATCGAACGGGAGGAGTTGCGCGCCTCCACAATAAAGCAAAATTGGAGGAAATTAAACGCAATCATGATCCGCGCCAGACTGCTGGGGCTATCGCGCAAAGATGACGACGGTGAAATGGAAGTGTTCCTGAGATGGGCTAAATTGAAGGAAAAATATGAAGCTTCCCGAAGAACTACAGACTTATCATGACCCGCTTGAATCTCTTCAAAAACTGATTTCTCGTTTCGATCAACGCGGCGTTGTTATCGGCGGTATTGCCGCCAGCGTACTGGGACAAGCCAGATATACCGAAGATGTGGATGCCATGTTTTTGCTTTCTACACAGGATATCCCACAATTTCTCAGTGAAGCAGAACAAGAAGGAATCGTGCCTCGGATTGAAAATGCGGCAGACTTTGCAAAGAAGCGCCGCGTGCTTCTCTTGCGCCACATTATCACTGGCACGAACATTGACATATCGCTTGGAATAATGCCTTTCGAACAGGAAGTGGTTGAACGAAGTTCGATTCAGGAATTTGAAAGCGCTCTTCGAGTACGGCTTCCCACCCCTGAGGATCTCATAATTATGAAGGCGATTGCCAGTCGTCCAAAGGATTTGGAGGATATTCGAACCCTTGTGGTGAAATACCCAAATCTCGATCGTCGTCGCATCGAACGCTGGGTGAAGGATTTTGCCGAACTTATGGAGACTCCCGAACTCTGGGGGCAGATCGAGAAAATCCTAAAAGGGCAGGAATAGCGCTTTCAGACTTCCGAAGCCTTCGAGACTTCGGAAGTCTCTTATAATCGGGGAATATGAAAGAATTCATCTACTCCCGCAACGCCGTCTACGAGACTCTTCGCGCCAAACGCAGGGACGTGTTCAGACTCGAGATCGCCGATAACGTGCAGGTCAAGGGCAGGATGGCAGAGATCATGGCTCTGGCTTCGCAGAGGAAGATCCCCGTCGTCAGAGTGAAACGCGCACAACTGGATAAAATTCACGAGAATAATCAGGGCATCGTGGCGGAGGTCAGCGCGTATCCGTACAGTGACTTGCTCGACATCCTCGACCGTGCCAGGGAACTGAACGAACCACCGTTCATCCTTTTGCTCGATACGTTGAACGACCCGCAGAACTTCGGCGCGCTCATCCGCACAGCGGAAGCGGTCGGCGTGCACGGCATCGTCATCCCGCTGGCGCATACGGTGGAGGTGACTCCGACGGTGGTCAATGCCTCGTCGGGCGCGAGCGAGCATGCGCGGTCGAACCTGGCGCAGGCGATTGACGCTTTGAAGGAAGAGAACGTCTGGGTTGTGGGATTGGACCAGGACGGGGAAACGATCGGGGAGAAGACAAAGCGTCATTTAACGGGAGCAACTGCCGTCGTGGTCGGAAGCGAGGGCGAGGGCATCCGTCAACTCACGCGCGCCAAATGCGACATCGTCCTCAAACTTCCCATGAGAGGACAAGTCGAATCGTTGAACGCGGCGATGGCTGGATCGGTGGCGTTGTATCTGGCGTATATGGCGAGACAAGAGACTAAAGACTAAAGACCAGGAGACTATCAGACTAACATGCCTCAAGCAACCTATCATTTCCCGCGCGGATTTTTATGGGGGACGGCGACAGCCGCGCATCAAGTGGAAGGCAACAACACGAACAACCAATGGTGGAAGTGGGAACAGGACGGTCATACCGACGGGAGGTCTGGTCTGGCTTGCGATTGGTGGGGAGGCCGCTGGAAGGAGGACTTCGACCGCGCCGCCGAAGCGGGACAGAACGCGCATCGCCTGTCGGTGGAGTGGAGCCGCATCCAGCCCACGCCGGATACATGGGACGAAGATGCTCTCGAACATTATCGCAACATGCTGCGCGGATTGAAGGAACGCGGCATGACCCCGATGGTCACGCTGCATCATTTCACGAACCCGATCTGGCTGGAGGAAATGGGCGCGTGGGAGACCGAAGCGGTTATCCCGTTGTTTGAAAAGTTCGTCTGCAAGACGGTGGAGGCGTTGAAGGAATATTGCACGCTGTGGTGCACGTTCAACGAGCCGACCGGTTACGCCTTGAACGGCTACGTGGGCGGGGGCTTGAGCGGGAACTGGCCCCCCGGCAGGAACAACCTAAGACAAGCGATGCGCGTGCAGGCAAATATGATCCGCACCCACGCTGCCGCGTATCATGCGATTCATCAGATCCAACCTGAGGCAAGGGTGGGAATCGCAGTGCATTACCGCGCATTGGCTCCTCGTCATGGGTGGTCTCCGCTGGACAGGCTGCTCACGAATAACGCCGCCAACATGTTGAACAAAATCTTCCCGACGGCTTTGTCCAATGGAGTCGTACGGTCGGCGCTCGGCACGATACGGGTCCCCGAAGCGAAAGGCACGCAGGATTATTTCGGTTTCAATTACTATACAAAGAACCATGTCTCCTTCGATCTGCGAAAACCCGAATCCATGTTCAGCAATGCTTCGTATGCGAGAGACGCCGACCTGAGCGACAAGGGTTTTCTCGCCAACGAACCCGAGGGTATGTTCGAGGGTCTGAAATGGGTCGTGCGGACCTTTCCGAACCTGCCCATCCTCGTCAGCGAAAACGGATTCGCCGACGCCGAAGACCGCGTCCGCCCGCGTTATATCGCGCAGCACATCCATCAGATGTGGCGCGCCGTCAATTTCAACTTGCCCGTCAAGGGCTATTTCCATTGGACGCTGGTGGATAACTTCGAATGGGACCAGGGCTGGACTCTGCGCTTCGGTCTCTGGGCGTTGGATGTGGAAACGCAAAAGCGGACGAAACGTCCCAGCGCGGACCTGTACGCTGAGATCTGCAAAGAGAACGGACTCTCCTCCGAGATGGTGCAGAAGTATTGTCCTGAGGTGTTCGAGAAGTTGTTCCCTGTGTAAACAAAACAATCAATTATGGTAAACTGAAACTCATCAGTGCTATGCCAGAACCTATCTTTACCTCCCATGCCAGAGATATGCTGAAAGAGCGTGATATTCCTGAAGAATGGGTCCTACAAGCCGTCAAAAACCCGGATACGAAAAGCGCAGGCGCAGATGAGAATACGCATTATTTCAAATCAATTCCTGAACGAGGAAACCGGGTATTGCATGTGATTGTAAACGAAACCGTTCAGCCGAATCGTATTGTTACTTTGTTTCTGGATAAACGAGCAAGGAGAGCAAAATGAGATTAAAAATCGACAAGGAAAACGACGCATTGTATTTCCGCCTCGATGAGAGCGCAATCGTTGAATCCGAAGAGGTCCAACCCGGCGTAATTTTGGACTTCGACAAGGATAATAAGGTGGTCGGTATTGAAATCTTGAATCTAAGCGCACGCGTCGGGCGGGAAAAAATAAACATTCTTCAACTCGAAACCGTGTAATCGAACGTGGACGGCGCAAGCCGTCCTTTTTATTTAACTCACGTTACGCAGAGGTCAATCCCCAAGAGATGGAAGGATTTTTGAATTGTTTCGCTGGGCAAAGATTTCTCGCTTCGCTCGAAATGACAATGCCGGGTATATGCCAGCCTCCCTGGTTTGTCTTCGGGCGCTCTCTAAAATGTACGGTGGAGAATTCAAAAAAGAACGACCTCCCGCACGGGAGGCCGTTCCTGGAAATTGGTTGGGGCTATCTGCCGATGAGGCTGAACACAACGTAGCCCAGCGCCAGCAGCGCGCCGATCAGCGGGAACGGGGATGCCATCAATGCGGATACGCCCACGTTTGCCAGTCCGTACCACAGGAAGAACAACAACAAACACCAGCCTGAAATTGTCCTGGGCAGTTTCATTTCGCGCTCTCCTTTGGCGAATTGAATTTACGGCTCCGCGAGCCTTCTGATTCTGAAAACACTGGAGGGTAACTGCGGTTGCGGATGCCATGTGATCTTTTGTAAAATCTTTTGCACGGAAGAGGCAGTGGTAGAATGGATGCTTATGTCCACTGTCGCCGCCCCAGCCGAATTCTCGATGCAGCGTCCGCACACCTACGACCGCGCCAGCCCCGTGCGCTGGATCTGGTCGCATGCGAAGCGGCACGGCTGGATCATACTCATGATGGCGCTCGGCGCGATCGGCAACGCCGCGCTCGCGGCAGTGGTGCCCGTGCTGACCGGCGATGCGTTCAATGCCATGCTCAAGCCCACGCCGGATACGAGCGTCCTCATCCCGCTGGCTCTCACCATCGGCGTCTCGCAGATCATCCGCGGCGTCCTGCAACTTGGACGCAACTTCGGCGCGGAACTGCTGGCGCAAAAACTGGAGCGGCAGGTGCGCGACGAACTATACCTCTCCCTGCTCGGCAAGAGCATGACCTTTCACAACCTCCAACCCGTCGGCGATACGATGGCGCGCGCCACCAACGATGTGCGCGAGGTCAACTACATGTTCAGCCCGGGCGTCAACCTCGTGGTGGGTTCGTTCGTTTTCATCCTCATGCCCATCTTCGTGGCGGGGCGTTATCACCCGTCGCTCGTCGTCACGCCCATCGTCTTCATCATCCTCTACTTTTTCTTCCTCGCCCGTTATTTGAAAACCCTCGCGCCGGTAACCGATGAAGTGCGCGCCTCGTTCGGCGTGATGAACACGCACCTTTCCGAATCCTTGGACGGCGTGGAGGTGGTCAAGGGCGCCTCGCAGGAAAATGCGGAAGTGGATAAATTTGTGATGAACGCCAGCCGCGTGCGGGATGCCTTCGTCAAACAGGGCGACCTCGAGGGACGCTACGTCGCCATGCTCCTGCTCGGTTCCGCCTACGCCTTCGGGCTGCTCCACGCTCTTCTGCTTTTCCGCAGCGGACAACTCGACCTCGGCGCGGTGGTGGCGTATTTCGGCTTGCTGAGATTGCTCGAATTCCCCACGTTCACCTCCACGTTTGCCTACTCCCAGATTTCGCTCGGCATCTCGAGCGCGCGCCGCATTCTGGAGTTGATGAATCGCGAAACGCGCCTCGACCAGAACGCGCGCGGGTACGCTAACGCAATGAGAGGCGAGGTCGAGTTCCGGGACGTGGACTTTGCATACCCAACCATGAAAGATGGGAACGGGAAGGTCTCCGCCTCCGAGAACGTTCTAATCGGCGTCTCCTTCAAGGTCAAGCCCGGACAGACCGTCGCCATCGTCGGGCAGACCGGCGCGGGGAAGACCTCGCTCGTCAAACTGCTCAACCGCACCTATGACGTCACACACGGGCAGGTGCTTGTGGACGGCGTGGACGTGCGCGACTGGAATCTCGCCGCGCTCCGCTCGCAGATCTCCATGATCGAGCAGGACATCTTCCTCTTTTCGCGAAGCGTCAGCGACAATGTCGCCTTCGGGAAGCCGGGAGCAACCCAGAGCGAGATCGAAGCGGCGGCGAAGTCCGCGCAGGCGGATGACTTCATTCGCTCGTTCGATAAAGGCTACGATACCGTCGTGGGCGAGCGCGGCGTCACGCTTTCCGGCGGGCAACGTCAACGCCTCGCACTGGCGCGCGCCTTCCTCACCGATCCGCATATTTTGATCCTCGACGATTCCACTTCCGCGATCGACTCCGCCACCGAGGACAGAATCCAGCGCGCCATCGCCAACGCCGCCCGCGGACGCACCACCTTCATCATCACGCATCGTCTGTCTCAAATCCGCTGGGCTGATCTGATCATCGTTCTGCGAAAAGGACGCATCGCCGCCATCGGCGCGCACGACGAATTGATGCAGACCTCGGAGGCGTATTCGAGGATATTTAGAGAATAATCACCGGAGTCAAAAGTCTCCCGACTTTTGACTTTCATAACTCCAACGTCTGGAGACGTTGGAGTCCGATAAAAGAGAAATTATGGGTTTCTTTGCAGGACTTAACGACGAAAAATACGACCGCCAATATTCGGATCGCGAACTGACGCGGCGCATTATCGGTTACTTCAAACCGCAGACCAAACGATTCGTAATTGTGACGATCCTGGTCGTGGTCATTGCGGGCATCGGCGCGGCGTTGCCGGTCGTCGTCTCGCGCATGGTGGATTTGCTCAAAGGCGAACCCACGCTGACCGCCATCAGCCTCGTCAGTCTCGCAGTATTGCTCGTCGGCGTCGGTTTGTGGGGATTGAACTGGGCGCGGCGCAGTCTCGTCGTGCGCGCGGTGGGCGACGTGGTCCTCGATCTTCGCACGCGCGCCTTCCGCGCCGCAGCGGAACACGATCTTTCCTTCTACGATCAATTTTCATCCGGCCGCATCGTCTCGCGCATCACCTCGGACACGAACGACTTCGGTCAACTCGTCATCATCGTCACCGATGTCGGAGCGCAGATCGTTCAAGCGGTCATCCTCGGCATCGTCCTGTTCCGCACCGATTTGAAACTGTCGCTGCTGTTGATGGCGTTCCTGCCGGTCATCTTCGGCATCGCCTCGCTCTTCCGCGTGATGGCTCGCAGAGTCACCAAGCGCGGCATGAAAGCCATGGCGGACGTGAACGCCGCGATCAAGGAAACCATCAGCGGCATCTCCATCGCCAAGAATTTCAGGCAGGAAGAGAGCATCTTCAAGTCGTTCGACGAGTCGAACCAGCAGTCCTATCGCGTCAACATACAACGCGGCTTCGTGCTTTCGCTGGTCTTTCCCACGCTCAACGCGCTGGGCGGCATCTTCACCGCCATCCTCATCTACGTCGGCGGGTTGAGCGCGGCGCAGGGCATCGTGACGGTCGGCGCGTGGTATCTCTTCATCATGTCCCTCGATCAGTTCTTCTTCCCCGTCCTCAACCTCTCCGCGTTCTGGGCGCAGATCCAGGCGGGACTCTCCGCCGCCGAACGCGCCTTCGCGCTGATTGACGCCGACCCGAACGTCATCCAGAGGGACAAGCGGGATGTGCCTCCGTTAAATGGACAAATCCAATTCGACGACCTGCATTTCCGTTATACGGACAACGAACCGATCCTGACTCACTTCAACCTGCGCATCCAACCCGGAGAGACTCTCGCCCTGGTCGGTCACACCGGCGCGGGGAAGTCGTCCATCGCCAAGTTGATCGCCCGCTTCTACGAATACCAGCAGGGAAAACTGCTGATTGACGGTCACGACATTCGCACGTTCGACCTGGCGCAGTATCGCAAGCAACTCGGCATTGTGTCGCAGGTCCCGTTCCTGTTTTCGGGGAGCGTGGCGGATAACATCCGTTACGCCGCGCCGAACGTTTCTGACGATGAAATCCTTGAGATGGCGCGGAAAATAGGAGAAGGCGAATGGTTGGAAACGCTCCCGAATGGGATTCAGACCCAGGTCGGGGAAAGAGGCGGGCGTCTCTCGATGGGACAGCGTCAACTCGTGGCATTGATGCGCGTCCTGATGCAGAGACCCGCCATCTTCATCCTCGACGAGGCGACGGCAAGCATTGATCCATTTACGGAATGGCAGATCCAGCAGGCGTTGAATCTCATCCTGAAGAATTCGACGAGCATTCTGATCGCGCATCGTTTGTCCACGGTGAAGGCGGCGGACCGGATCGTGGTGATGGAAAAGGGAAGCATCATCGAGGAAGGCGATCACGATGGGCTGCTCGCGCAGGGCGGGCATTACGCGACGCTTTACAATACTTATTTCCGTCATCAAAGTTTGGCTTATATTGAGCAGGCAAAAGAGTTGATCGGCGACGATTAAATAAAAAAACGGACGGCGTGCGCCGTCCGTTTTTTTCGTAGCGCGACATTCATGTCGCCGTATCGAGACGAGTTAACTCACGTGCGCCAAGCGCGGGTCGAGCGCGTCGCGCAAACCGTCGCCCAGCAGATTGAACGAAAGCACGGTCAACGCGATGGCAAAGCCGGGCAGAAAGACCAGATGCGGCGCGGTGAACACCTGGTTGCGTTCCGCTCCGAGCATCGAACCCCACTCAGGCAGCGGAGGTTGCGCGCCAAGACCGAGGAAGGAAAGCGCCGCGGCATCGAGAATGGCGGTGGCGATGCCGAGCGTGCCTTGCACGATGAGAGGCGTCAGGGCATTAGGCAGGATGCGGCGGAACAAAATCTCGATGTTCGACCCGCCCAAAGCGCGCGTCGCGGAGACGTATTCCATCTCCCGGACGGATAACACGCTGGCGCGCACCACGCGCGCGTAAGCCGGGATGGAGACGATGCCGATCGCAAGCAGGGCATTGATCAGTCCCGGCCCCAGAACCGTGACGATGGCGATCGCCAGCAGGAGGGAGGGGAAGGCGAGCAGGACGTCCATGACGCGCATGATGACGTTATCCGCCCATCCGCCGGTGTAACCGGCGACCGCGCCGAGCACGGTCCCGATGATAATGGCAAAGGTCACCGTGGAAAAGCCGATCATCAGGCTGAGGCGCGCGCCGTAGAGCAGGCGGCTGAACTGGTCGCGCACGTTGCCGTCAATGCCCGCGAGGTGCTGTGGCTGGTCTTCGGGACAACCGAACAGGTGAATGCAGGGCGCCTGGCGCGCCTTGACCGGCTCTTTGCCGATTAACACATCGTCATACTCGTAGGGCGCAATGAGATCCGCAGTAAGCGCGACCAGGATCAAAATCCCCAGGATGATCATTCCAACAATGGCTGAGCGACGGCGGAACAAACGTCTCCATGTGATCTGCCATAGACTGACCGATTTGAGGGACAAACCCTCGACGTTCAGGGAAACAACCTTGTCTTCGACGTTTGTCATTGTGATCCTAATTGAGACGAATGCGGGGATCGAGGTAACTGTAGGAGATATCCACAAGGAGGTTGATGACGACGAAAAAGATGGCGATGACCACGGTGAACGCCTGCACGACGCCGTAATCGCGGGCGGTGATCGCTTCGAAGAGGGTGCGCCCCACGCCGGAGAGTCCGAAGATCGTTTCGGTAAGGACCGCGCCCCCGAGCAGGCTTCCCAGCGAAAGACCGATGACGGTGGTGAGCGGAAGCAGGGCGTTGCGGAAGGCGTGCTTCATCACGACCGCCCTCTGGCGCAATCCCTTGGCGCGCGCCGTGCGAACGTAATCCTGTCCAAGCACGTCGAGCATGGCGGAACGCGTCATGCGCGCGATCAACGCCATGGGGATGGTTCCCAGCGCCAGGGAGGGCAGAATGAGATGTTTGATCGCGTCCTTGAGGAGCGTCCAGTTGGCTGTCAGCAGGGCGTTCAGGATGTTAAGCCTGCCGATGAATTGATAAGCCGCCAGCAACAAGCCGGACTCCGGCGTCGCGAGTCCCCAGACCTCGTAGAACGGGTCGTTCGGGATGCCTGGACTGATCCGTCCGGAAGGAGGCAGCCAGAACGGCGTATCCTTCAACAAAAGGGAAAAGACGTACGCCAGCAGCAATCCCAGCAGGAACACCGGAACGGAAACGCCGATGTTCGCCCAGATCATCGTCAACACGTCAATGGCGGAATTGTGCTTTACGGCGGAAATGACCCCCAGGGGAATGCCAAAAACAAGGCTTACCATAAGCGCTGAGAGGCTGAGTTCGACCGTTGTGGGAAGCCGCTCGATCAACAGGCGCGTCACCGGCAGGCTGAAACGGATCGAGTATCCAAGCCCTTCTCCTGGATAAAACGATCGCAGACAGCCTGGGTAGCTTTTTCACCCAAAATGGCGCGACATGGATCGCCAGGAATCAGTCGCGCAATTGCGAATGTAACCAGCAAAATGCCGAGCAGGACCGGAATGGATAGAAAGATGCGGCGGATTACGTATTGAGTCATAAACGAAGTCTTCGCTTGTTACAAATATGGTGGCGCCATATACAGCGCCACCATATTTTATCGTACTTTTTACCGAACCCTGGTAATGGCTCGGTTACTTCTGCATCAACCCCCACAGTGTGGCATAGTACTCCCACAAGTTGGTATTGCCCTTATGGTATGGCGATCCAATGTTCAAGCC
>SZPG01000009.1 GCA_030263595.1 Chloroflexi bacterium CFX6 | reverse complement strand
ATACAACTCATAATACATCCCCTGATTCGTCGGCAACTGAATCGCCACTTTATTATTGAGCCGGTTGCTGCCCTGTATGACTACACGAAGGTTACAACGACCCCCAAATTACGCTGGCAATGTTGGGAGTTGTGGCTGTTCACACTTTCACGCGTACGCGAAAACATCCATCTGCACGGACTTGATCGGCTTCGCTTTTCCGTGAACAAGCAGGTGCACCTTTTCCGTCGTTTCGCGGGTGAAAATTTCCTCCCCGCAACGCACGCATACCTGCGCGGGAATATTTTCCACAAGCACAGGCTTGCCATCAAATTGAAAGACTTCGTTGACTAATTCTTCACGATGCTCCGCGGAGCCGCATACGTGACATTGAAACGTGGTTGTTCAGGCGACATCCATTTGATATTGGTAGACAGGCACTTGCAAAACGCGGCTAGGTCGTTTTTCAGATTGGAGAGCAGCGTCAATTTTTTTTGCCACTTCAGGACGGATGAACTTTTCACCACATTGAACACAAACACCCATCGGGACGTTTTCAAACACCAATAACTCACCCTTCCAGCGGATCTCGCGCGGTACAAGGCGCTCTTCCACCGCCCCGCCGCAAAAATAACAGTCGTCATACTGATGTGTCATTTTAATCTCCTTACATTTTCTAGCGATTCCGTGTATACGGGTCCTTCCACTTTGGCATTGCGGGAATATATATTGTGACCAATACCAGATGCCCAACTCGGCTTCTTCCGCATACAATATGGACAGGTTTCTCACCGATAAAACCAAGCACCAGGCAACTCTCACCGCGCGGATCTTCGGGATAGGATTCGATGATTTCACAATCCATTAACGCGGCTTCCAGTTCGCCCATGGTCAAGCCATCCGCCAGTCGTTCATCGTCAGCGTGCAATGAGATAATGTACGATTGATCTTCTATCTCGCCGCGAACGAATTCAGGGTCGAATGGCATGAGGCGATTATACAACAATTGTCACTGCGACCTTCGAGGAGCAATCTCCTACATAATCACAGGGATTGCTTCGCTCCGCTCGCAATGACAGGTGGTTACTATTCCTGAAATCCCGCGTTCCCTGCTCGATGATCTTTCCATCGTGAATGACCACGATCTTGTCCGCGTTCGTGATGGTCGAAAGGCGATGCGCGATCACAAAGGACGTGCGTCCTTTCAACAGAGTCGCCAGCGCCTTCTGAATGATCTGCTCGGTCTGCGTATCCACTGACGAAGTCGCCTCGTCCAGGATCAAGATACGCGGGTCGGCAAGCAGCGCACGCGCGAACGAGATCAACTGGCGTTGTCCCACGCTCAATGTCGCGCCGCCTTCCTCCACCGAAGTCTCGTATCCATTTTTCAAGCTCATGATAAAGTCATGCGCGCCGACCGCTTTCGCCGCGGCGATCACCTCCTCGTCGCTCGCATCCAGCCTGCCGAACAAAATATTTTCCTTCACCGTCCCCGTGAACAGGAACGGGTCTTGCAATACCATGCCCATCTGCCGCCGCAGCGATTGCTGAGTCACCGTCCGCAGGTCAACGCCGTCCACGCGCACGCAGCCCGAAGTCGGGTCATGGAAGCGTGTCAGGAGTTTGACGATCGTCGTCTTGCCCGCGCCCGTCTCCCCCACCAACGCCACCGTCTGACCGGGATGCACATCCAGATTGATCCCATCGAGGACGAGAGTCGGGTCATCGGAATAATGGAACTGGACATCTTCGAATCGGACTCCGCCGGTAATCGGTTTCATCTCGAGGGCATTTTCCGCATCCCGAACCTCGACCGGCGTATCGAGCAGTTCGAGGATGCGTTCTCCGCCCGCCATCGTGGATTGAAGCGTATCGAAACGGCGACTCAGATCACGGATGGGATCGAAGAGGCGGTCAATGTAAAGGACGAACGCGATCAACACTCCAGCCGTAATGGACTCGCCCAACACCGCCGTGCCGCCGATGTAAACGACGAGCGCCGTTGCGATCGCGCCCAGCACATCCACGATGGGCGTGAACGCGGACGCCACCTTCGCCGCGTCGAGACTCCTTTCGAGGAAATAACGATTGACGTACTCCTTGAAGTTTCTGTAATTATGTTCCTGCCGGGAGAATGCCTGCACGACTCTCACGCCGTTGACGTTCTCCGCCAGCACCGAGTTCGTCCACGAGATGGCGGCGCGCACCTTGCGATAATTCCGCCTCGCCGTGCTGCGGTAAAGGGCGGTCGCGAGAATCATCAATGGAATGACCGCAAACGTGATGAGCGACAAACGCAGATCGAGCGACAGCATGGCGATAAGCGTCCCGATGATCGCCAGCAAATTGCGGACGATCGCCAGCACCGCCCAGGTGATGAACTCGCGCAGCGTTCCCACGTCGTTGATGACGCGCGTGATGACGCGTCCCACGCTGTAACGGTTGTAGAAACTCAACGACAGGTTCTGTAAATGATCGAACATCGCCGTGCGCACGTCGTACAGCACGTGCTGACCCACACGCGACATGATGCGAACGCGAAAGAAGTTCGTAACGAGTTGGATACCCGCCACAACAAAATAAGCGACGGCAATGTTGCCCAGCGCCTGCAGATCTTTTTTGCCAATCCCCTCGTCAATCGCCAGTTTGACGAAGTACGGTCCCGACACCGACGCGGCAGTGACGATGACCATGAATATCAGCGAGACGGTCATCTGCTTCGAGTAGGGTTTGACGAAGCGAAGCAATCCGCGCGCGACCTTGGGGTCATAGCCCTTATCGTAGGCGTCTTCGGAACGGGTGATGTATTCGGGAGGGATGATTTTGGTCATGGTTAATTGCGTCTATCGCCTGCGCGTCGCACCAGGCTGTAAATTGCATTAGGCGGTGTTTGTAGAACTCGACTGTCCCCTCCGCCTTGCCCCCGGCTTTGCGATCCGTCAAAAACGCTTCCGCGGCAATGACGAGATTGCTCTCCCGTACTGCAAGAGGCTTGTGGTTAGTTTCGACGTGAGACGGCAAGGAAACGGCGGCTTTCCGCAAAAACAAGAAGGACAGCGCCCCCGGCGCGGGTCGAACGCGCAACCACCAGATTCGAAGTCTGTTACTCTGTCCATTGAGCTACGGGGGCGATTTGTGTATCGCGGGCAATACGTCGAAGTCCGGATGATGTGAACGTATTTCCGACAGCCTCAATTTTACCAGAGTCCATAACGGCATCACGCGAAGCCGGTCAGTCGTACACCTTCTCGCCCTCCGCGTCGGCGTTCTGGGCGTCCGCCTCCACGTCGCGGGTCGAGGGCGGTTCGGCGAGCAGTTCCTTGAAATATTCGTGCTGGATGACCAGGTTCATGATCTCGTTCGTTCCCGTCCAGATCATCATCAAACGGGCATCGCGCAGTAACCTTTCGATCGGATAGACGTTGGTGTATCCGATCCCGCCCATGATCTGCATCGCGTCGTTGACCACCGCCCACGCGGTCTCGGTGGCGAACTTTTTCGACTCGGACACCATGCGGCGGACATGACTCGAATTGCCGGTCGCATCAATCAACCGCGCCGTTTCATGGACGAGCGCGCGCGCCGCGTCCAGCCGCGTCAGACTCTCCGCGACCTTGAAACTGACCCCCTCGAACTCGCGGATCTTCTGCCCGAAGGCTTTGCGCCGGTCCGCATAACGGGCGGAAATCTCCAGGGCGGCGCGCGCAAGCCCGAGCGCGCCCGCCGCGCTGGTCATCCGTTCGGGGATCATCATCTGGTGGAAGATTTCGTACGCGCCATGCTCTTCTCCGATCAGGTTCTGGACCGGCACGCGCACATCGCGGAAGTAAACCCGCCCCGTGCCGCCCCCGCGCGCGCCCATCAGCCCGTAGACGTGCTGCGCCTCCACGCCTTCCCCCCGCTCGACCAGAAATGCGCTGATGGCTTTGTGACCTGGCGCGTCCGGGTTCGTCCGCGCGTAGACCATGAACAGGTCGGCTCCCTCCGCGCCGACGATGAATCGCTTCTGACCGTTGAGGAGGTAGTGATCGCCTTCGCGTCTTGCGGTTGTCGTCGCACCAAAAAAATCCGAGCCGCCGCGCGGCTCGGTCAACGCCTCGGCGACCGTCATCCTGCCCTCCAGCATCGGCTTGAGATATTTTTCCTTTTGCCCGCGCGAACAGAAAACATGGATTGCCTCGCCCACGATGGACGGCAGGGAGAACAAACACGCCAGGCTCGCGCCCAGCACGCCGATCTCCTCCAACGCCAGGACCTCATGCGACCAATCCAACCCGCGCCCGCCGAATTCTTCAGGGAAACGCAATCCAAGCAAACGATGCGCGGCAAGTTTCTGCGCGTATTCGCGCGGATAACGCACCTTGTCCGCGTCCATGTCCAGTAATAATCGACGCGGCACCTCTTCGCGCGCAAACCTGCGCGCCTCGTCGCGCAAACGTCGTTGCCCTGCCGTCAAAATGGCGTCCGGCATTTGTCCTCCTTTTGCGGTCAAACCTGATGAACCAGATCGGTCAGACTCCGCCTCGACCCGCTCTCTGGAACCTCCGCCGCGTAACCGATCGGAAGCATTGCCACCGGGCGGTGAGCCTGCGGCGCATCAATGATTTGGCGGACAGCCTCTTCATCGAACGCGCCCACCCAAACCGTTGACAGCCCAAGCGCCGTGGCTGCAAGCATGGCAAACGCGCAGGCGATGGCGGCATCCTGTATGCAATACAGTTCCGCGCCGCGCTTCCCGTATTTTTTCGTTGATCTGTCAGGATGTACGCAAAAGACCAATACCAGCGGCGCCTGCGCGAGAAACTCCTGACCGCCGGAGGCTTCGACCAGCGCAAGTTTATGTCTGGCGTCGCAAACCAGATAGACTTCATACGCCTGCAGGTTCCCCGCCGATGGCGCCTGGTTCAGGGCTTCCAGAATTTTCCAGGACTTTTCCGCTTCGACCGGCTGATCCTTGAACGCGCGTATGGAACGCCGTCTGTCCATGACATCGAAATAATCCATGGCCGCCGTCCTTTCCTCGAATTTCATTATAGACAGGCGCAATGGCTTTACAAGTGATTTTTATCCGTGACAGGGCTTGCCTTTTGCCGGGAAATCGGGTATTATATCGTCAACCTACATGTCGCCAGGCGACATATCAGAGTGAGAATTCCAGATGGAACAACCCGTTCAACTCCCTCTTACTGAAACCACCTATTTCATCCTGCTGAGTCTTTCGCCGAAGCCGAAGCACGGTTACGCCATTATGAAGGACGTGCAGACGCTCAGTGAAGATCGCGTCATCCTCAGCACCGGCACGTTATACGGCGCGCTCAAACGCCTGCTCGACCAGGGCTGGATCGTCCGCCTGGAGGACGCCGAACCCAGGGGCAATATCCGCGACCGAAAGGTGTATGCGCTCAGCAGTCACGGTCGAGGCGTGTTGCAGGCTGAAACCGCGCGTTTGCAAAAACTGCTGAACGTCGCAAACCGGCGCATGGTCGAGGAAAAGGCGTGAACGGTCCGGCGCGGCTGGCAAACAGGCAAAAGGTGGAAGGATGTTGAAAAATCTGTCGCGTCCGGCTATCCTGCTCGTCTGCGCGTGCCTGTTGCTGGGGGCGGCGGGCATCGTTGCCCTGCAAAGATTGTCTCTCGCTTTTGGCGATGAAACAAAGAAACGCGTTGTCCACGTTTTCATCGCCGACTTGAACGGAGACAGCCATCAGGATGTCTTCATGGTCACCAATCAAATGCACCTCATCGTTTTCAACGACGGGAGCGGAAACTTTACGTCGAGTAAAGAACTGTTCACGCGAAAGTACGCGCTGGCGCTGGGCGATTTGAATGGGAACGGACAGTTGGACGCCATTCTGATCCACTTCGAGCATGGGGAGATGGGAGGGGAACTGATAGTGGAATGCGGCGGGATGTCATCCGATTATATTTTCCCGGTCAGCACAGTGGATGATCCAGGTCAAGTCTTTGCGATACGGGATGGGAACCGCGATGGCATTCCAGAGGATTACATTGCAGGTTGTTGCGGCGGCGGCACGACGATGATGAATTATGAGCTCCTGCCATCGGATCGCCATCCCTGCCTGGGGTCGGATCCTTCCGCGGCCGCTGCGCTGGGTGATTTGAACGGCGACGGCGCGCTCGATGTCTTCCTTGCCAAAGGATGGATGCTTGTAAATGGGAAACCTCAAACCGCCACACCAAACGAAGTCTGGTTCAACGATGGAACAGGGAACTTCACCGATAGCAGTCAGAGGTTGGGAAATGCACAAAGTTTTTATGCGGCGTTGGGCGACCTAAATGATGACGGTTATCCCGATGCGGTGGTGGGCAATCGTGAAGGAGGGGAAATCTGGTTCAACGACGGTCAAGGCAACTTTACCAATGGTAACCAGCGCCTGGGCAGTAGGGTGACGAACACCATTTTCGTGACCGACCTCGACGGCGATGGCGACCTGGATTTGTTTTTGGGCGGCGATACTTCCGGGCGGGTCTGGTTGAACGACGGCGGCGGGCAGTTCAAAGCGGGACAGCAAATCTCTCACAGTCGTTATGAGGCAGTCGCAGTGGGCGACGTGACCGGCGACGGCGTCCCCGACGTTTTCGTGGGCGGACCCGATTCGTATCAATTGTGGCGCGGAAACGAAGACGGGACCTTCGACGCCGGCAACCAGTCCGCATATCGGTGATCGCATGAAACCGTATCTCCTCCATTCGCTCATCTCTCTCTATCGGCTGCTCTTGAACGTGTATCCGCCTGCGTATCGCGCGCAATTTGCGGACGAGATGAGCAGCACTTTCACCGAGGGAGCCGAGGAGGCAAGTTCGCAAGGGACGCTCGGTGGGTTCGTTGCGAGGGAATTGCGCGATACCCCGAAGGCGCTTGTGAACGCCTATTGGGATGGGTGGATGATGAAACTGCAAAACGGGATTCGAATCCTGCAGGACATCGCCTCGACCTCCGACCTTCCGCCTGCTCCTCCAGACGGACGCGACTCCTGGCGACGGGCTTTTGGGGAATTGAGCATCTTCGTAATTGCCGCGCTGCTTCTCGTTCTCGGCACATACGCGCCTTTTGTCGAGATGAGCCCGGGCTGGCAGCGCGATCCTGAATTCCTCGGCAAGGTGATCGTACCGTTGACGCTGCCCTTCCTGCTCCTCGGCCTGGCGCGCGGACTGCCGCGCTGGGCGTACCCGTTCGGCGGGCTATTGGCGGGATATCAGTCGTTCGTCTCGTATCAATCCGGCGTGTGGCTGTTCTTATTCATCATGGTACTGGCGTTCCTCGCGCTGGCGATTGCGGAGGTCGTTACCAACCCGCAGCGGTCGCTTTTGCCGCTTCCGCTTCGGCGCATCGGACAGAGTATTTCTGTAGATTGGACGCGTCTGTCCTTTGGGATGTTCGGCGCGATGCCGTTGATCCTCCTCATGGCTTTCGACGACGCGCACGCCAACAACCGCACGCCCTATCTCGCGTTGTCTGCTTTGGGGATGGTCGTGAGCGCGTTGATCTATTGCCGCAGCCGAACCGCGTCAGCCCAAATTGCCGCGTTGTTGACTGGGCTGACCCTTGCGATTTGGAGCGCCTGGATGGACAAGATCGCCTTTGCCGGGGGGCTGATGGGTTGGGTTACGCTTCCATCCACCGGGAGCGAGGAAATGTTCTGGTTGTTGAAATTCTGGCTTCAATGGGGGGCGCTCATCGTCTCTCCGATTCTCCTCGCATTGATGGGACGCGCCGCCCGCTTCAGCGCGGCCTGATCGGAGGCTTGAGCGATGCTGAATTTGATCGTTTTTATCTCGCCAGTGTTATTGCTCATTATCGTCGGCATCCTCATCCGCGCGCGAGGAAACCCTGAAACCGCCGGGCGGCGATACTTCCTGTTTTTGGTTTGGACGAGCATCGGGGCGCTGGCATTGATCCTCCTCAATTGGACGTTCCCTCGTCTCCTCTTTGGTTATGGATTGATATTATTTCCCGTAATTCCCGGGCTGGTCGTTTTGACCCTCCTGCAATGGCATGAATGGAACTCCCTGAGCAGACAAGCAAAGATTCCGATTCTGTCTGTCGTCATTCTGCTAATCGGATTGACCGTCGTGCAATTTGCGATCCTGAACCTGAAAGGCGATGAACGGCAAATCGAAGCGATCTTCTTTGGGATGACGCTTTTCACCATTACGGCGTTTCTATTCCTTGCCCGGAAGTGGGGAATGCACTATCCGCTTCTGCCGAGCGCGATCACCGCACTCTATCTGATTTTTTTTCTGGCTTTCGATCTGGGATCGGTATCCCTGCCATCCGAAACCATGCCAGGGTGGTGGAATGTATCAGGCGCGCTGGCATATCTGGCAATTCCGGGGATCACCATCCCGGTCATGGCGATGTTGACGGCGGGCGCGCTGAACATCGCCTCTACAACCGGCGAAGCCAAACCGGTTGCGTGGATCCCGCTCCTTGGGCGGTTGGCGCTCGTCATCGTTTTGTTTGGATTGTTTTTTTATGTAAATCGGTGGTTCTGGCTGTGGGATGGAATGGACGACGGTATCCGCTGGATTATGACGATGATTGTATCTGCCATTACAGCGCTCTCCGCCTGGCTGGTGATCGCCATGACTGCCTCCGGATGGCGGCGTTGGATTGGCTTGGTATTCGTAGGATTGATCGTGGGTCCTCTTTATCTGGCGGGTATGGCACAATTCGGCTTTGGGAACGAGGTCACCAATTATACGGTCACCGAGGAACGCGCCGCGCGTATCCAGCAAGCCGTCGAGAATCACCGCGTCAAAACAGGCTGGTATCCCTTGAAACTCGAGGAGTTGGTTCCGGGTGAAATGTGGCGCATCCCGCTTCCCATGATCGTGCCGGGGCAGGGCTGGTGTTATCAGGGCGGCTCGAATTATTACCGCCTGGGCGCGGTCTATCGGGAACATTGGAGTTCGCCGTATTTTAGTGTTCGCGTGTATGCCTCCGCGGGGAATGTGCCGGAAGGAACCTGGGAATGTGATGAGAAATTGGCGGAAGCGAAATCACAAAGCCCTTATCTTGATCCTCCTCCCACGCCGGTTCCGCTTCCCGCCAGCGAGGTTTCGGTCCCGCGCGTGGTCGTCGAGCCGCTCTTGCAAGCGAGTTCATTTTCGGTGGGCAGTTGGTCGCCGGACGGAAAGTATCTCGTCTTCGGGTTTACAAGTATTTCATGGACGAAGTGGAACACGTGACGATTGACCTGCGTTTCCTCGATGTAAACAGCGGGGAGATCTGCCAACCCAGCCAGAGCAAATGGACGGTGGGACAATCGAACGGTCTGCGTGACCATTCCGCCTGGCTGCCGGACGGACGCTTCCTCTACGTGACCGAGGCTGGAGCAATGACCCTGTTCCGTCCCTGCGCTGACGAGGTGGAGGATCTGGCAGATCGGTATCCTGTCACGTTCACACATATCATGTCATCTGATAAGTCGGGCGAGCGCGTTCTGCTAAAGAATGAAGAGGCGTATTGGCTGATGGACGGGATCAGCCTCGAGGTGAGAAAGATCGAGGGCGTCCCAACAGAGTCGTATCGTCCGTGGTATGACTGGTCGCCGGGCGGCGGGCGTCTCGCGCTATCCCTGATGAGCGTACCGCAGGTCGAGGACGAGGCGTTCCTGTACATCGTGGATTGGGCGAGCGCGCAGGTGGAGGAGGTCATCCCGCTCGAAGGCGCGTCGGACGCGAACCTGCCCATCGTCGAGTGGCTGGCGCGTGACGAACTGCTTTTGCATGGAAGCACACTGACGGTGCTGGACTTCCGCTCGGAGCCGCCCACAAAGACCGATATTCTGAAGGACATTTTCCTGCTGGATATTGCGTATCCGCTCGATGTTTGGGGTATGGATTCTGTCCGCTCGGAGGATGGCGAGGGATACTACATCGGAGTGCAGGTCAATCATCCGCGCAATACGGATGCGTACGTGTACTCCTCCGAAACGGGAGAGGTCGAGGTGTTTCAACACGATGTCAGCACATTGCTCTTCTTCGATGACGGTCAATGGATGCGTTTGTTGAAATGGGAGGACGAGCCGACGTATCGCGATGAATACGAACTGGTCTGGATGGATCGGTCGAATGAGAAGACGAGGTTGAAAGTGGAGGGTCACGCGCCGCGCGCCCATCCGCAGATTTTCCCAAGATATTTGCCTGGGACGTCCCAACTGGTTTTCCATTCCTCACAGGGCATTTCACTGGTCTCGATCCCCGATGGCAAAACAACCGCCTTTTGGGAACTGTCGAGCCATGCGGAGTATTTCGACCTGTTCCCCTCGCCGAACGGCGAGGCGTTGATCGTCGCCTCGGACAGGGATGGGTTGTATTACATTCCCCTCCCATCAAAATAGGACAGCGAAGGAGGAGCGTTTCCATGACGACAACACTCTTGAATCAACTGGGCATCATCCCTGCCATATTGATCACGCTGACGGGGATCCTGATCCTGCGAGGTGAGAATAAGGAAGGGAACGTTCCCCGCTTTTTGTTATTTTTGCTGGGGGTGATGGTGTTGTTTCAACTGGCTCTTTTCATCATAAGGCGTTTTTTCACCGAGCCATATAACCAGCCGATATTTCAAGCGACCTGGCTGTTGGCTCCATCCATCCTGGGAATTCTGGCGCTCATTCTGCTGAATGCAAGGACAGCCTGGATAAATATGAACCGCAGAACCAAGGCGGCGGTCGGTGCGCTGGCGCTGGTGACGGCAGTTCTTTTCACGCTGAACCGGGATTCTCAGTGGGGGTTGGAATTCTTGATCCTGCCGGGAGCGGTGATCCTGTCGGTCGGGTGGGCGTTGGGAAGGCGGCATCCGCGGCTGGCAATTATTTTGAGTTTGTTTTCCATCGCCATCCTCTTATACACAAACTGGACAATGACCCACCCTCCTGATTACGAAAACCCAAATGTTCGTGCGCTCGGCATGGTGTTATTCTTCCCGCTTTTCGTCATCCCCGGGCTTTCGGTGGTCATGTCGGCAGTGTTACTCACCGACAGCCTGACCCAGGATGAGGAAAGTCTGAACCGTTTTCATCGAGCGGCAAGGATCGCACTTGGTGCGGGTCTTCTTCTCTATCTTGGGTATATCATCCATTGGGGCTCCGTGTGGGATCAGACCGATGACGGATTATTAGGCGTTTTTTTGGCAGACCCTGCCGCGATCACAGCCATCGGCGCTGGCATGGTCATGATCCTTGCCACGCGCGGCAGGAACCGCCTGGTCGGCTTGTTGTTCATGATAGCCATACCCATCTTTCTCCAGCAATCTTTCGAGAGAGGCTGGCAGGTTTCCTATCACGAGATCACAGAAACACGAGCCGCGCGCATCGCCGGCGCGCTCGACCAGTTCAAAGAACGTGAAGGTCATTATCCCGAATCGCTCCAAGAGTTGACCCCGCGCGATCTTCTATTCATCCAGCAGCCGATGATCCTGGCAGGTGAGGAATGGTGCTATGAAAGCGGCGGGGATCATTACCGGCTGGCGGCGTTCTACCGGGAATTCTTCAGCGCGCCGGTCTCGCTGCGCCTCTACGAATCTGCCGGGGACGTTCCGTCAAGTCCGATGTCCTGCGAGGGACGATTGGCGGAAATGAAGGAAAAATACTATTCCCCGATGGAGGATCCGAACGCAATGCGGCCGCCCATGCCCACGCCTCTTCCTGAAATTGACGTGGGGATGCCGAAGACGGAAGTCCAGCCGGTGCTCGAGGGCGCGTCCGCCTTCGCTGGAAGTTGGTCGCCGGATGGATCGTATTTCGTCTTCGGGACGCAGGGCGCAGGCACGACCGTCCATTTTTTGAACGGCAACACCGGCGAGATCTGCACGGCGGAGAGTCGGTTTTCCCGTATGGACGGGTTGCGCGAGCGTTACGCCTGGCTGCCGGACGGTCGCCTCCTGTCTGTGGACGGGACTGGCGAGATGGTCGTGTTGACGCCGTGTAGATCAGAAGTTGAACGGTTGACAGATCGTTTCGAAGCGACCTTTACTCAAATTGGGGCATACGCGCCGGAGACCGGGCGGGTCCTTTTACGGAGCGAAAGCGCGTACTGGATTTTGGACAGCAGCACACTGGAAGCGCGACAGATCCCGGATGTAACCCCCAACCCGTATGAATTTCATTGGGATAGATATGTCTGGCTGCCCGGCGGCGAGCGTCTGGTCATTGCCCGGCTGGAGGGCCGCCAGGAAAGCAATGCCGGTTCGACGCTTTATCTAATTGACGGGGAAACCGGCGAGGTTCTGAAAAGTCATTTCATGGAGGGCGAATTCGGTCAGAGCGCGCCCTGGATGGAGGCAATAAGCGATTCGGAAGTCCTTCTGTTCGCGCAGGGGGAATGGCTTATCGCGGATTTCAGCGCGGACCAGGTCACGTTCGCCAACGTACTGGAGGACATCTTCGGCCTGGATATTAAATTCCCGGATGATATATCCGCTTCCGGTTCGCATCTGGTGGGCGGCGACTATTACCTGGCGGTCCGCCTCAACCATCCGCGCAATCAATCCACGTACCTGTATTCCTCCCGCACCGGGCAAAAATATGTCTACGATCACGAACATCACACGCTGTTGATCTTCCCCGATGGCTATTTGATGGAAATGCCCAAACTGGAGACCACGCCGACCTACCGCGACGAATACGATGTTGTCATGGTGGATACTCCTGAGACCGCGCATCCCCGGTTGATCCTGACCGGGCACACCCCTCGCGAATATCCGCACCTCAGCCTCGAGTATCTGCCGGGGAGTTCACAACTGGCTGTCGCTTCGGCGCACGGCATTTCACTGGTCTCCCTACCGGATGGAGAAATGCAGGCGTACTGGTCGCTGGTTGGCGACGGCTTTTCGCCCTGGGTCATCGCCTCGCCGGACGGGTCCGCTTTGGTGGCGGTGAAGGATTTGGGAGGGTTGTATTACATTTCGTTGCGATAGGCGGCGCCCCATCTGCCCGAACATTCGAACCGGTCGCTAAGGGTTCGTAAAAAAATAAGCTCCCTCACCTTCCCCGAAATGGATGTCATTGAAGCAATCCCCACTTTGCAGGAAAATCCATGGCAACAGGAGATTGCTTCTCGAAGACTCGCAACGACATGAGGGAAGTTAATAATTTACTGACCCTAATGCTTGTAAAAATCCGAGGGAAAATCGGGGGGTTGGAGCCAGCTCAACAATCCCTTGTTGCGGAGCAAATGCGCGGCGGGTTTTTCGAACCAGACCAGCAGCAGGCTCGCGCTCAACCCGGCAGTTCCCGCCCATTGCCAGGCGGTCAGCGTTTCGCCGAGGAGCAGGTAACTGAACAGGATGGCAACCAGAAGTTCCGCCAGACCGAGCAGGGCGGTCTGCATCCCGCCGATGTTTTTCACGCCGAGGAAGAGCATCAGGCGCGAGATGAACGTGACGGCGGTCAAACCCAGGATCGGCATCCAGGGCGCGTTCCCCTGCGGCGGAGGCGGGCTGGCTATGAAATACGCAGGGATCACGATGGCGCTCATGGCGAGCAGGGTGTACACGGTCACTGTGGGGGCGGGGACGTCGTATAACACGCGTTGGTTAACGGGAAGGTGGAGGGCGTACAGAGCGGCGGAGATCAGCATGAACGTCACGCCGAGCAGGTCTATGTTCCCGGTCTCCACCTTCGTCAGCAGGAAAGCGGAACAACCCGCGATCACGATTCGGAAAAGGGTCAGTTTCGAGGGAGGCTGACCGTCGAGTTGAAGCCAGAACGCCACGAAGAACGGATATAGCACGTAGAGCATTTGCGCCACGTTCGCGTTCAACCGGTTCAAGCCGACGTAATAAAAAATGGAACCGATGCCGTTGAACGCGCCAGCCAGCAGGCATCCATATAGCCCGGCGGGATAGATGTACAGGAACTGCCGCCGGAAGAGGAGCATGATCAAAACGAGCAGAGCCGCCGCCATCCCCGTGCGCAACGCGACCACCGCGTACGGGGAGAACTGCCCCGGTCCCATCGCGGCTTTGCCGAACACTGGCGCCAACCCGATCAGCGACGCCGAAACCAGCGCGGCGAAAATTCCCTGGTTGCGTTTTTTCCTTGACAAGTGTGTATCCGAACCTCAAGCGATAACGACGGGCGATCCGGCTTCCGCCCGTCGTTCCTTGCGCGCGCGTTCCTTCTTCATTTTATCAACGAACGGACTTCCTCCAGGAATTCGTCGTTCAGAAAATCCCCCTTCAGCATGAGCGATTGGATCTGTCCCTGGAGGCGGCTCTTCTCGTCCACGGTCAGTTCCTTGGCGGTGGCGACAATGACGGGGATGTTCGCCGTTTCGGGTTTGCTTCGTAATGCGTCCAGCACGGCGAAACCGTCCACTTCGGGCATCATCAGGTCGAGAATCACGATGTCGGGCAGTTCGCGGCTGATCAGTTCGATGGCTTCGCGTCCGCTCGCGGCTTCGAAGATCTCGAAATCTCCCTGCGATTGCAAAATGCGTCGGATGAGACGACGCGCCTCGGAGGTATCGTCAACCACAACCACGCGCGAGAAGCGGTTCGGGGTCACATTGTTCAGGGCGGAGAGGAGTCCCTCCTGCGGCGTTTCGACTCCCGCCTTCCTCTCCCGCAGGTCAATGTCGCGCGTCCAGCCTTCGCCGAAGAGGAATTGTTCCGCCGGCAGAGTGTGTCCCGTGCAATTGACGACCACCACGTCGTTCGGTTTGATGACCCCGGCGCGCACCAGTTTGAAAAGACCCGCAAACGCCGTAGCGGAGGCCGGCTCCGCGGAGATGCCCTCCAGTTTTGCCAAAACGTGCATGGCGCGAAACGACTCTTCATCCGATACGCTATCGAAGACGCCGCCGGTTTCGTTGACCTGCCGGCGGAGCATCGTGTAGGAGCGCCCGGGGTCGCCGGTCGCCAGCGTTTCGATGCGCGTCTTCGGGGTAAGCACCGGTTCGGCTTTTTCGAGACCCCTCCTCCAACTCGTCACCATCGGCGCGCATCCGTCCACCTGGATGGGCGCAATGGCGGGGATGCGGTCAATCAGCCCGAGCGCCTTCAATTCGCGGAAGCCCTTGTACACGCCGAGCGGGCCCAATCCGCCGCTGATGGATTGAACGTACCAATCGGGCGTCCGCCATTTGGGATGCTCCTCGGCGGAGCCGGGCGGCGCGCCGTTTTGCAGGGTCAATTGTTCGGCGATCTCGAACGCCAGCGTCTTCATGGCTTCGACCGCGGTGACGGTCCGCGCGCCCATGTCCTGGTACAAGCCGCGTTGACGCGCAAACTCCGCCGCCATGATCTTCGCCTCGTCGTAGGAACCTGTGATCTTGACCACCTGACTCCCGTACAAGGCGATCTCACGCATCTTGACCCCCGGAACGAGGCTGGTGACGAACGCCCAGAGTTTGATCCCCGCCCGAGCCGCGTACGCCGAAAGCGAAATGGCGACGTTCCCGGTGGATGCGGCGACCATCTCGGTGATGCCGCCCTCCTTGAGCGCGGCGATCGTCAGCGCCGCCTGCCGGTCCTTGAAGGAGGAGGTCGGTCCCTGGCGTTCGTCCTTGATATACAGGTTGTTGAGTCCCAGCATCATGCCCAGGTTCACGGCTTTGATGAGGGGGGTTCCGCCTTCCCCAAGCCTCAGGCTGGGATTTGGATTATGAATGGGCAGGAGTTCGCGGTAACGCCACAAGTCGAACTCGCGGTTCTTGAGTTGCGAGGGAAAAGTCTTCGCGACCTCCTGCATGTCGTATTCCGCTTCGCGCCACTGGCTCGAGCAATTGGGGCATTGCATGGAACTGGGCGTGAACGGCGCGGTATTGCCGCAATCGAGACATCGGATTACGAATGACATAAAAGTATTCTTTTCCTTGTTGGGTTATTGGTCGCCGATGCGTTTGAGCGCGTTCTCGATGCTTTCGATCAGGTCGTTTTCGTCGAGGGAGCCCTTGAAGATCAACCTTTGTCCGTATTCGGCAAGCTGCTTTTGCTGTTCGTTGGTCAAACCGCCGCCGCTGACCACCAGGACGGGTATCTCCCTCAGGTCGCGGTCTTCGCGCAGTTTTTCCAGGATCGAAAAGCCGTCCATTTCGGGCATGAAGATATCGAGCAGGATCGCGTCGGGCGGACTGGCGTTGATGTATTCCCAGCCTTTGCGCCCCCCGTCGGCAAGGACGGTCTTGTATTTGCCGTGTTCCTTCAGGATCTTTTCGATGAGGCGCAGGTCATTGGGATCGTCGTCAATCACCATCACAGTGTGGATGTTCCCGTTTTTATTCAGGCGTTCCAGCGCGTTGACGAGATCCTCCTCGATGATGGGTTTGACGAGGTAATCCGTCGCGCCGAGGTTGAAGCCCTTGTCGGTCTGTTCGACGATGGAGCAGATGATGACGGGGGTGTCCCGGGTGGCGGGATCAGATTTGACGTCGGTGAGAACCGTCCATCCGTCCACGTTGGGCATCATGATGTCGAGCGTCACGGCGAAGGGGCGAAGTTCCTTGATCCGTTCCTTTGCCCTCGAGGGTTCCGTGAGCGGAACGACGTGATAGCCCTGCGGGTTGAGGTAACGCTCGTACAGGTTGATGACCTGCGGGTCGTCATCAATGGCGAGGACGATCTTCTTGCCGGGGGGAATCTCCTCGACGGGCTGGTGGAAGAGCGGCATCGTAAACCAGAAGGTGGAGCCTTTGCCTTCCTCGCTCGTGACGCCGATGCGCCCCCCGTGCAGTTGCACGAGGTTCGCGCAAATGGAAAGACCCAGACCCGAACCGCCGGTCTTGCGCGTGGCGGAGCCGTCCACCTGCGAGAACGCCTTGAAGAGTTTCTCCTGTCCCTCCAGCGAAATGCCGGGACCCGTGTCCGTGACGTTGATGAGCGCCTCCAGTTTTCCATTGGGCGCTTTTTGGACGCGCGTCTCGACGGTGATCGAACCCTCCTCCGTGAACTTCGCCGCATTGGAGATCAGGTTGAGCAGCACCTGGCGGACGCGCATCGTGTCGCCGCGAATGGTGGGCATGTCCGGCGGAACCATCTCGATCAGTTGGATCGGTTTTTCCTTGACGAGTCCCTTGGCGGTGGAGAACACGCTATGGATCATCTCGGACAGGTGGACTTCCTCGAATTTGAGTTCCATCTTTCCGGCTTCGATGCGCGCCAGGTCGAGGATATCGTTGATCAAGCCGAGCAGGTGTTGACCCGAATTGTAGATGGCGGTCAGGTCCTGCTGCTGCATGTCGGTGATGGGTCCATCAATGCCCTTCAGGATGACGCGCGAAAAACCGATGATGGAGTTCAAAGGCGTCCGCAGTTCGTGGCTCATGTTCGCCAGGAACTGACTCTTGAGTTGGTCCACCTCCTTGAGGCTCGTGATGAGTTCCTGCGATTCGGCGAAGAGCGCGGCGTTGTTGATGGCGACCGCGATCTGGTCCGCGAGCGATTGCAGCACGGAGACGACGTCGGGGGTGAAGGCGTGTTCCTGCGTGGATTGGATATCCAGCACGCCCAGGATCTTGCCGCCCACCTTCAAGGGAATGGCGACCTCGGATTGCGTATCGAGCAGGAGCGGGTTGGGCTGGTGAAGCGGTTCGTGTCTTACGTCGTTGGCGAGGACGGTCTCCCCGCTTTCCGCCGCCTTTCCCACGATGGTCTGCGAACCGACCAGGACCCTGTGTTTTTGGAGTTTCATAACTTCGCCCGCCCCGCCGGTGCCTTCGCGCAAAACGGCATGGAAGCCGTCCTCGTCCATCTGATAGATCGAGGCGAAGTAGAACCCCAGCCTGTCGCCGACCAGGTTGACGGCGCGGGTGAAGATCGTGTTCAGGTCGAGCGTGGAGGTGACGAGTCGCCCGATCTCCGCGGATGCGGCGAGATACGTGTTGCGCCGTTCCACGGCTTCCCTGGCTTGCATGCGTTCGAGCGCGGCGGCGGTTTGCGCGACGATCAATTCGAAGTTCTCGGCGTGACTCTCCGTGATGCGTGCGGTCGTATCGTACGTCTGCACCGCCATAACGCCTCGGACTCCCCCTTCGCTTTTCAGCGGAACCCCGAGCCAATCCACGCTGCGGACTCCGCTCGAGACGATCTCGCCTGCGGCTTCGAGATCGGCAAATATCTCCGGCGTGGCGCGCAACCGTTTGCCGGAGCGGATGACGTAGGAGGTCAACCCTCTGCCCAATTTGCGCGGCGCCCAATCGGTGTCGAACTCGTCGGCGTAATAGGGGAAGGTGATCAGGTTCGCCGCCCGGTCGTAGAACGCCACGTAAAAATTACGGGCGGGCAATATTTCCTGGATCGCCGCATGGACGGTCTGGAACAGTTCCTCGACCGTGTTCGACGTGAGGGCGCTCTCGGAGATCTGCGTAATGGCGGCTTGCGTCAGTTCGTGCGCCTTTCGGTCGGTGATGTCGCGCGCCACCCAGAACACCTGGTCGTCGCTGAGTTTCGAAACGTTCGCGTCGAACCAGATGTCGTTCCCTTCGAGGTTGAGCAGGTATTCGGTCTTGACGATGGTGTCGCCGCGCAGCGCCTCGCGGATCACGTCCATGAACTGCTTGTGCAGTTCGGGCGGAAGGATATCCCTTATGTTTTTTCCGACCATTTCGGTGGGCGGACGTATGAGCAGGGAGGGGTTGGTCGGCGCAATGCGAACGTATCGTCCATCCTTGTCGTATACGATGATCACGTCGTTCATGGACGCGAACAGGGCGCGCAATTCCGATTCGGACCGTTGGGTCTCCTGGAACAAACGCGCGTTTTCGAGCGCGAGCGTGAGTTGGTCGGTGACCTGCCGCACGAGCAGTTGATCCTCGTCCGTCCAGTTCCGCTGGTTCGTTTCGTCCAGCGCCTGAAGCGTTACCCAGGTGTCGGGGGCGATCTGGAATTCCAGAGCCAGGACGGTCTCGGTCTGGGAGAGGGGCTTGGTCGGCTCGAGCGCGCGGGCGCGTCGGGGAGCGGCTTTCGTTTCGACCGCGCGGGCTCTTTCCTCCGGCGCGCGTTTGGGAACGCCCGCAGCCGGCGTCGCGCTCGGTTCCTCGTGTTTGATATCGTCGAACAGTTTGTCAAGCCGTTTGGCGATTGGCTTCTTCTTTGGCATATTCGATCAACTCCTGGGCAAGGACGCGATACTGTTGCGAGCCGCGGCTGTTCGGTTTGTAAAATGTGATCGGCACTCCGGCGATGGGGCTTTCCCGCAATTTGGTGTCTATCTCGATGACCGTCGTAAACACGCCCTGCCCGAACGTGGCTTGTAATTGCTCGAAGATGTTGCGGTGCGTCCGATTGCGGCGGTCGAGCAGCGTGACGAGGATGCGGTAGGCGAGGCCGGGGTTTACGTCCTGCCGGATGCGGCGGATGGTGCCCATCATGTTCCTCAACGCATAGGCGGAGAAGTATTCCGCCTGCGTGGGGATGATGAGCAGGTCCGCCGCGGCGAGCGCGTTCAGCGTGATCGCCCCGAGGGCGGGAGGGCAATCGAGCAGGATGTAGTCGTAGGGAAGCGAATCAGCCTCGAGGGCGTCGCGAAGCGTGGTCAGGTAATGGGTCCGCATGGGCAGGAACTGTTCCGCGTTCTCGATGCGAAAACTGGAGGGAACGATGTCCAGGTTCGGGACCTCGGATTTGCGGATGGCGGTCTTGATCCCGGCGTTCTCAATCAATACATTCGCGGATGAAACGCTCGCCTCCTCCGCTTCGAGACCGAGGGCAAGCGAAAGATTCGCCTGCGGGTCGAGGTCCACCAGCAGCACGCGGTAATTCAATTCGGCGAGCGCGGCTCCCAACGAGAGCGTGGAGGTGGTCTTTGCCACGCCGCCTTTTTCATTCGACATCGCGATAATGTATGCCACGTTACGCCTCCGATCCTTTGCCGTCGCTCTTGCGCGGGACGATCTCCACCCGGCTGGCGCCCAGCGCGTCCCGCAGTTCGTTGAGGGCTGTTTCGATCATGGCTTGCGGGTCGGTATGACTCCTGATCTTGCCGGTGATCTCGGAGACGAGCCGCTCGCGTTCGGCGCGCAGGGTCGTTTCCTCGAACAAGCGCGCGTTCTCCGCCGAGAGCGCCACACGTTCGGCAACCGCCCGGATGAGGTCCAATTGATCCTCGTTCCATTTGCCGCTCCCGCCCGGGGATTGGACGACCAGATTGCCGATGACCTCGCCGCGCAATTCGATCGGGACCACGACGGAACCTGATTCGGCGACCCGGGCTTTTGCCCTGCCCTTGCCCGTTTCCGCCAGGTTGACCGGCTCCCTGAGCGGGGAGGCGCCCATGGCGTTATAGCGGTATCCCAGCAGCCTTTGTTGTTTGGGCAGGCGCTTCCACGCCTCCCGCGTGGACTGGCGCATGACCAGTTGCAATTCCGTCAGCGCGCGGTTCGAGTTTTCGAAGAGCCGCGCGTTCTCGATGGCGAGGCTCACCTGGTCGGCGAGGAGGCTGAGGGTTTGCGCGTCCTCGTTCGTGAACGCGCCGGTTTCCCTGCTTTGCACGTCCAGCGCGCCGATGATGCGGTCTCCGCTTTTGAGAGGCAGAGCCATTTCGGAGTGCGTTTCCGGCAGGTCCGGGTTGTTGAAGAACACGGCGTCCTTTCCCACGTCGAGGGCGATGCGGGGTTCGCCGCGCGCGGCGACGTTGCCCACGATGCCTTCTTCGCCCACGCGCAGGCGGTGTCCGCGCGCGAGCATTCTTTGTCCGCCTTCGCTGTTGGCGGCGGCAAGCACCGCGTATTCGTTCGCTTCGTCGAGCAGGAAGACGCCGACGTGATAGAAACCATAGTTCTCGCTGATCATCGTCGTCACCTGCGGAAGAAGTTGCTGGAGGTCACGGACGGATGTGATGGAACGGGCGACCTGGGCGAGCGCCTCGAATTGCGCGGCGCGCCGGCGGATCTGTTCGTTCGCGTTCTCCAGTTCGAGGCTGCGCTGCTGCGCCTCTTTTGTTCGTTCGGCAACCCGCGATTCGAGGGTGCCGATCGCCCCCTTCAATTCCGAAGCCATCGAATTCAGGGTGGCTGCGAGCCTGCCAAACTCGTTTTGTTCCGTTACCTCCGCGCGGGCGTTCAGGTCGCCCTTCGCCATCTCTTCCGCTGCGCGCGTCAGGGATGCCAGCGGCGCGAGCAGGTTGTTTGCGAAGTTGACGGTGATGACGGACGTGAGGGCGAAGATCCCCAGCACGACGAAAACGCTAATCGCCAGGACGATGCTGTTTTCGCGGTCGAGTTGTTGTTCCGCGGTCAGCGCGTCCGCAAGCATTTCCTGCGAAGGCACGAGGATCGCGAGGCTGAAGTTCACGCCCTCGACGGGGCGATAGGCGATGAAGCGTTCCGTGCCGTTCACAGTGATCTGCGAGAATCCGGCGTTGCCGGAAACCATGTCCCGCAGGATGGCGCCGAAGTCCGTCCCCCCGCTTCCCAGCGCGTCGTCCGTCAGTTCGCTTCCCAGCGGGATCGTTTCGGGGTCAATTCCCAGGTCTGCGTAGCCCAAATCGGGCATGGCGATCAACCGCCTGTCGCGGTCAATGAGGAATGCGTAGCCGGTCTCGCCCACGCGGATATTCGCGATGTTCTCCGATATCTTCGTCAGTTGGACGTCCTGTGCGACGACGCCCAACAACCTGCCGGAGGCGTCATAGACCGGGGCGCTGTTCGTGATGACAATCCCATTCAACGCCGCGTCCAGGTAGGGGTCGGACCAGACCGCGTCCCTGTCCGGGTTCGAATCCGGGTTTGCCTTCACGTACCAGGGACGCCCGGTCACGTCGAAGTCCGCAGGGACGATGGCGGCAAGGTCAATGTTGGGGTAATACAGGGTCAAGCCGGTCGCCCCGCCGAAATAGACGGCAATGATGTCCGGGTTGGTCTCGAGGATGGATGGAACGATGAGATCCATGTGCCGCAGGGAGTTCAGTTCGGAGATCATCGCGGTCGAAAGGTCGGATGCGGCGGGGATGAAGACGGAGCCGATCTCGGAATTCGAATTGTCCCAACTGCCCTTCTCGTTCCGGGCAAGCGAACCTTCCGCGTCCCAATAGATGCCCGTCCCAAAGGAGGGCTGGTCGGCAAGCAGGTTCTGGCTGTAGTCCCTGAGGGAAAGCGCGCTCGTCCTCAACGATCCGAAATAATTCGAGAGGGTCTCCGCCTGCCGCTCCGCAGTGGAGTTGAGGACGTTCTCCGCCTCCTCGCGGGTGCTTGTTTCCAGGCGCTGCAAAAGATTGTCGTTGGTCTGCCTGGTCCGCACGTAGACGAACGCACCCATGATCGCAATCGCCAGGAACACGATGGCGATGCTTCCCGCCACCAGCCTGTTTCGGATCGGGAGCGAGCGCAGGGATGCGAGTGATCGTTTTATGCCTGTCGTTTCCGGTATACTCGTCATTTGATTCACGCTCCATCCGAACTTTCGAACTGGATCAGGACCTCGGATCCGGGAAGGGCGCGTCCCAACTCTTCGACCGCCGTTTGCAGCACGTTACGCATATTGATGGACGCGCCGATCTTCGCGGATACTTCCCCGATCTTTGCCTCCTTTGCGGCGCGTCGCTGCGACTCCAGCAGGAGGCGGGCGTTATCGAGCGCAAGGGCAAGGCGATCCGAGACGGCTTGCGCCAGGTTGATCTCGTCCTGGTTCCACTTGCGGTCTTTTGTGGGCGCTTTGATGTTGAGGACGCCGATGGTCTGTCCGCGCAGTTTGACGGGGACGACGATGGTCGGCTGGGATTTGTTTTCCCTTCCCTCCAGGACGACGACCTGACCGCTGTCGAGGGCGCGGCGGATCTCGTCCGTTTCCATCGGTTTGAGCAGCCGTTTGCCGCCGGTCGCGGTCTGGCGATAACCGATGCGGGTCTCGCGGCTGGCAAAGGCGCTCCACTCCCGCCGTTGGATCTGGGCGTACAACGCTTCGGCTTCTTCACGCGCCTGTTGCATCTGGTTGAAGAGGCGGGCGTTTTCGATGGCGACGGCGACCTGTTCCGCGAGGATGCCGAGGAGGCTGGCGTCGCTTTCTGCGAACGCGCCCGGTTTGACGCTTTGCACGTCCAGCACGCCGATGGTCTGTCCGCGCAGGTTGAGCGGGAGAGCCATTTCGGAGCGGGTTTCGGGGAGGTCGGGATTGTTGAAGAAAACCGCGTCAGACCCAACGTCGAGGGCGATGCGTGTTTTTCCCGTTCTAGCCACGTAGCCGACGAGGCCGGTCTTTCCCACCTCCAGTTTGTGACCGCGCGCCAGCATCCGCTGACCGCCCGGGCTGTTCGCGGCTTGCAGGACGGCGAACTGCCTCGCACTGTCCACAATGAAGATGCCGACGTGATAGAAGTCGAACTTTTCACTGACGAGACGGGTGATGAGCGGCAGCAGCACATCGAGTTTTTGTTCGCTGGAGATGACGCGCGAGATCTCGTTGATGGATTGAAGGTCTAACGCCCGGCGTTCGCTGAGCAGGCGCGCGGTTTCGAGGTCGGCGGTGCGTTCGGCGACGCGTCTTTCCAAGCCTCCCAATGTGTCTCTCAGGCGGCTTGTCATGCGGTTGAACGATTCAGCCAGGACGCCGATCTCATCGGGCGATTCGACCGGGGCGCTGGTTCGCAGGTCGCCGGAGGAGACCCTTTCCGCCGCCTGGGTGAGGCGGGCGAGGGGACCGGTGAGAAATTGGGCTACGCCGATGCCCAACAGCCCAGCCAGTAACAGGATGCCCAGCCCTGCCAGTTGCGCGTTGCGCCTCGCGTCCGTTACGATCTTGAGCGCTTCGACGCGATCCTGCATGGCGACCACGCGCCACCCCAAACTTTGAAGCGCCGCGTCCGCGTTCGCATCGCCAGGGCTTTGAAGGGAGGAGACTCCAGCCAGGACTGGCACGCCGTCGTGGGTTGTGTCCAAGAAGGGCTGTCCGCTTTGAAGCGCGGCGGTAAAGTCCTGAGGCGCTTCCTCCAGGCGCAATTCGAATTCGCCGCCCGGCTCCCGCTCGATCTCGAGTTCGCTCCCATCCGGCAGGTAGATTTCAGTCCTGCCCGTTTCCCCGAATCGCCCGGCTTCGAACGCGGCGACGAATGCTTCCAGGTTCACGGTAGCGCGGAGTATCCCCGCCACTTCGCCCGATCCGGTTTCTCCCATGATCGGCACGGCGATTTGCAATGCCAAGGTTTGATGCTTCTCGTCGAACACCGGCTGGCTGATGTAAACGCCGCCCTGCCCGTCCCGGTAAGCCGCGCGCCACCACGCCTCTGCGGCTTGCTGGTAGGTCGGCGTGCGGACTGTGGATGCGACGAGCGCGCCGTGACGGTCGGTCACAAAGATCTCGATGTGTTCGGGAAAGGCGACGCTCAGTTCGCGCAGTTGCGCCGAGATGGGGTGAGTCAGGACCGATTGCACGAGGGGATCGGAGTCGTTCCCGGCGAGGTCCGCCGCGCGCCACTGTCGGTCCAGTTGTTCGAGCCGGGCAGGATCGCTTGTCGCGTCGGCGTTGACTTTCGCCAGTTCATCGTTCAGGACGTCGTTCAAGGCGACCGCCCGCAACAGGTCCAATTGTTTGACCAGTTCGACAGTGATGGATGAGGACGAGAGGCGCGCCACGCCGGTCAATTCCCGTCCAGCCTCGACGGTCAACTGTCCCAGGACGGAACGGCTGACGGCGAAGATCACGACGCCCACCGATACGATGCTGATGGCGATGAAGGCGGTGATGAGTTTCGTGCGCAGGGAATACAGGCGGAAGCGCGACAGGATGATGCCGGCGTAGATGACGCCCAACACGCCGGTAACGATGATCGAAACGGTGGTGACGGGGATGTCGGTGACGCCTTCCACGAACAGTTCGATCGCCACGATGAGGATGGCAAGCGCGAACGCCCCCGCGGAAACGCGCCCGGCGGTGTTGGGTGGGAGTGTTCCGTTCGCGATGCCGGTGACCACCAGCAACATGCCGATGGCGGTCTGCCAGCCGACGTTGTTCGCGACGAAGGGATAGGACGCGGAGGCAAGCGCGATGACGCCCAGCAGGATGAATATTCCGCGGATGTGATCGCCTCGGCGCGCAAGAAGGTAGGCATACCCCGCGCTCAGGGCAACCAACGGCATCATGTAGTTGTCAATTGGGGTTTTGTCCTCGTTCGGAACGAGGAATAAAGTTACAAGCGCCGTGACCAGCGTCAACGCGAACGTGATCAACGCGATGCGGGTCGCGGTTTTCCGTTGATCGTCTTCCGTTCGCTGATTTTCGCGGCGTGCAGTGCCTTCCGTCATATCAAACTCCAATTTCAACCTACGTTTCGGGATGTGTTTCCTGATCCAGCGACTGGATCTGCACCAGCACTTCCGAGCCGCCCAGCACGCGGCTGAGTTCCTCGGCGGCGGTGCGAAGGATCGAATCGAACTGGGTGGTTTCGCCGATCCTGCCGGAGATGTCGGCGGTGATGCGTTCGATCTCGGCGCGTCTTTGCGTGGACTTGAGGAGGAACGACGTTTCGAGCGCCAGCGACAAACGGTCTGCCACCGCTTCCGCGATGTCCACCTCGTCCTCGTCCCATTCGTGTTCGGCGGTCGTGCGGATGTCCATCACGCCGATCACCTCGTCGCGCAGGCGGATGGGTATGGCGAGCGCGGCGACCTTTCCGCTTTCCGTCACCGTCCGCCCATCCCGCACCGCCTTTTTGACGTGCGCGGCGGTCAACGGGCGGGTCAGTGAGTTGATCTCATCGCCCGCAACCCGGTACCCGACGTTTGTTTCGTCCGCTTGCAGGACGCGCCATGCCTCCCGCAGGTAGGCGCCGGATACCCTTTGCGCCTCCCTGACCAATCCCTGCATCCGTTCATAGGAGCGGGCGTTCTGGATCGCGATGGCAACCTGATCCGCCAGCGTAGAGAGGACTTCGACGTCCTCCTCCTGGAATGCGTTGGACACGATGCTTTGCGCGTCCAGCACACCGATGATTTCGTCTGCCACGCGGAGGGGAAGCGCCATTTCGGAGCGGGTGTTCGGGAGGTCGGGATTGTCGAAGTACGCCGCGTCAGACCCCACGTCCAGGGCGATGCGGGGCGCGCCAACCGCGGCGACGTAGCCGACGATGCCGGTCTGCCCGACCTGGAGTTTGTGTCCGCGCGCGAGCATCCGCTTGCCGCCTTCGCTGTTCGCGGCGCGCAGGACGGCGTAGGCGCGGTTTTCGTCCAGGAGGAAGATGCCGGTGTGATAGAAGCCGAACTGTTCGCTGATGAGCGATGCGAGGCGCGGCAGGAGCGTTTCGAGATTTTCGTTTGCGGCGGTGGCGTGCGCCAGTTGCGCGATGGCTTCGAATTGTTTGACGCGTTTTTCGTTGCGCCGGTTGGCGAGTTCGAGTTCGGCGGTGCGGCTGGCGATGCGATCCTCCAGGGATTGGTTGAGTTCGCGCAATTCCCTGTTGGCGGCGCGCAAACTTTCTTCGCTTTTGTTCGCGCGAGAGACGGCATCCCGCAGGCTGGTCGTGTCGAGGTAGATCAACGCGGTAACGACGAGAAATATGAACGTGAGGTCGCGCGCGAAGACGACGGGATCCTGCGGACGCGGGACGAAAAGCCCGTTGACCTCCAGGAGCGCCAGCGCCCAGACGACGCCGATGCTGGAAAGGATGACCAGGCTTCCGGCGCGCCAATGGACGATGATGCTGGCGAGCAAACCGAGCGCGATGTAGGCGATGACGATGACGTCCCTCACGCCGTCCGCGGTGTACGCCTGGAGACCAAGGCCCAGCCATCCCAAAACGATGATGGTCAAGCCGCTGGCGTTGACTTTTCCCTGGCGGAGCAGGTACAGGGCGACGATCATCACGACGATCAGGGCGGACAGGATCGGCACGGTGAAATCCGACGTGGATCGAATCAGGTAGGGGATCATCGCCAGCGCGAGCAGGAAGATCGTCGCCCAGGCGAATCCGTTGATGAACTTCGCGCGGAACCTGTCGTTCTCGTCTTCGAATGGAGGCGGGCTGAAGAACTTCCAGATCATTCGGCGTCCTCCTTCCTGAATTGGATTGCGATCTCGGTGCCGGGCAGGGTGCGGTTCAATTCCCGCGCGGCGATCTTGAGCAGTTCGTCCACGTCGCTTTGCGCGCTGATTTTGGCGGCGATCTCGCCGATGGCTTGCTCTTTAGCGGCTCGTTTCCGGCTTTCCGCGAGCAGGCGGGAGTTTTCCATGGCGATTGCGGCGCGTTCGATGATGGCGCTGACAATATCCATTTCATCCTGATCCCATTGACGATTATCCGGCGCGCTGACCTCCACCAAGCCGATCACCTGCCCGCGCAGTTTGATCGGCAGGGAAAGGACTGCGCCTCTCCCCTTCGATTTAGGCTGGTTCGCGCCCCGAGGAGGTTCATTCCCATTCCCGGCATTTTTCGCGTAGAGCAGGGTGGCTTTGGCTCCCGTGTGACGGATCCCGATGAGGTTCTGCCGGTTCGTGAAGTCCAGCCATCTGGCTTGCGCGAACTGACGCGAAAGGGCTTCCGATTCAGCCAGCGCCTTCTTTGTTTCATCGCTTTGTCTCGCGTTCTGGATGGCGATGCTCACCTGATCGGCAAGCGTGGCGAGTATGGCGACGTCCTCCTCGGTGAAAGCGTTCGGTTCGACGCTTTGCACGTCCAGCACGCCGATGACCTGCTCGCCCGCGCGCAGTGGCAGCGCAACCTCCGAGCGCGTATCCGGGAGGTCGGGGTTGTTGAAGAAAACGGCATCCGCCCCGGTGTCCAGCGCGACGCGGGGTCTTCCCGTCGCGGCGACAAAGCCGACCAATCCCTTTTCGCCGACCTTGAGCCTGTGACCGCGCGCCAGCATCACCTGTCCGCCTTCGCTGTTCGCGGCGCCCAGCACGGCGTATTCCTTCGCGGAGTCGAGCAGGAAGACGCCCACGTGATAAAAACCGAATTCGTTGCTGATGGCGATCGTGATCTTTTTCAGCAGGCTGTCGAGATCGAGCGTGGAACTGATGGCGCGCGCCACCTGGGCAATGGACTGGAATTGTCTTGCGCGCCGCTTGTTGCTTTCGCTGACGTTCATTAGTTCAGCCGTGCGCTCCTCGATGATCTTTTCCTGCCCTTCGAAGGTTTCGCGCAACCGGGAGGTCATGGCGTTGAAGGCTTGCGCCAGCGTGCCGATCTCGTCCCTGGAAGCGACCTCGGCTTGCGCGTACAGGTCTCCCTCGAGGATCTGGTTGGCGGTTTGCGTCAGGCGCAGGACCGGCGCGGCGATGATCTGACCGAGCGCAACGCTGACAAGCACCGCGCCGAGGAGCAATATGAGCAGGATGAACGCGGCGTTCCGCACGGCGAGTTGCATCTGGGTATTGATCTCGTTGCGCGTCACGAAGACGGGCTGGGTCAACTCCGCGACCGGCACGATCACGCCGAGGCTGAAGTTTCTATCCGCGAGCGGCGCGTAGGCGAGGAAATAATCCACGCCGCCCACGTTCGTCGTGATGATGCCGCTTCCACCGACCACCATCCTGCGCGTGATCTGTTGCAATTCAAAAGGTTGGTCGCCGTCGAAGATCGTCTGTTGCGGCTCCTGGTTCACCTCCAGCGCTTCGGGCTGCAGATCGAAGAACTCATATCCCTGCGGCGGCATGGCAATGATGTGACCGTCGCTGTCCACCAGGAAGGCGTAACCGCTGGCGCCGACCCGAATGGCGTTGACGTCCTCGGCAATGCGGTCGAGTTTGAAGTCCGCCGTCATCACGCCTTTGAATTCATCCTTGAAATAGACCGGGACGGAAACGGAAATCACCAGCCCGGCGCCCGTCGAATCCTGCCGGGGGAACGACCAGCGCGGCTTCTTCTCCGGGTTGAACAATGGGGTCGCCACGCGATACGTCGGTTGCGCCGTGCCGTCGTAATCGTGCGGGAAACTCGCGCTGACGAGGACGTTCGGATAGTAGACGATCATCCCCCGTTCGTCCGTGTAATAGACCGCCGTGATCTGCGGGTTGTTTTCCAACACGAAGGGCGCGGAAAAATCGAGATACGCCATCACGTTCAAATCGCGGATTATGCTTTCATCCAGTTCGACCGTGGAGGGGACGAACACGCTGCCCGGCGAATAGCGGTTGTTGAAATATTGTCCGTCGCTGAATCTCGTCAGTCTGGCGCCGGCGTCCCAATACGTCCCCGCGCCGAGGATGCTCTTCTGTTCCTGAAGCAACTCCAACTGGCTGGAAAGTCCCGCCACCTGGGAGACGGCGGAATCGAAAATTCGATTTGCGCCGTTCGCCTCTTCCACGACCGTGCCGAACAACTGCTCCTCCGCCAGCAGGTTCACGCTCGTCTCGAGACGTTCCGAAAGAGTGTTCGTAATGTTCACGGTGCGGTTCATGGCGAAGAACGATAAAACGCCCAACGCCACGCCGCCCGTGAACAGGATCCCCAGGGAAATCTTTGTTTGCAGGCTGAAATCGCGGAAGTTCCTGAGGAAGACGAACGCAAAGACCAGCAAAATCAACCCGAGGATCGTGTAGATCGCCCCTTGAGGAATGGGCGGCGCCTGCCGGGCTGGGCTGCCCAACAGGTCCAGTATGACGGTCAGGAACGCGGAGACGAAAGTAAGTCCTCCCAACGCGACGCCCGGCTTTCTCGATACCACTAGGGCAACGATGAGCGAAACGCCGGCAAGTTGGGCGATCCCGATATAGAAACCCAACCCGCGAACGAGCAGGGAGGTGAACGGCAGGACAACGGCGATGGACGCGATGAGTACGCTCATTCCGAGGTCAATGCGGCGGTTGTGAACCAGCCTCAAGCCGTTCCACGAAGCGATCGTCGCTGCGAGGGTCAAACCCGCCAGTGCAAATAACTGCCAGCCAGGCGCCCGCATCGCGTGCCAGGTGATCGTCACTGTCAGGGAAAGGAACGCCAGCAGCGCCGTCACGCAAATCACGTATGCGGCGCGGAGTTGGCGCTCGCCTCCGGCGAGGAGCGGGGTACGGTTTTCGTTCACGCTTGCTCCTTGTTCTGGAATTGGATCAAAATTTCAGAGCCGCCCAATACCCGTTCCAATTCCTCCGCCGTGGTTTGCAGGATGTTTTCCAGGTTGATGGCGCCGCCGATCTTTGCGGAGGCTTCCGAGATCAATTGTTCCTTCGCGGCGCGGCGGCGCGCTTCCTGGAACAACCTCGCGTTCTCCATGGCGTACGCGGCGCGTTCGGCGACCGCCTCCACAAGACCGATCTCGTCCGCCTGCCATGTTTTGGATGGATCGTTCGACTCGACGTGCAGCACGCCGATGACCTCCCCTCGCAATTTGACCGGCACCGCCAACGCGGAACGCTTCTCCCTCGACCCGTTGGGCTGGTTCGCCGCAACCTGTCCGCTCTCCACCGCTGAAGCCAACTCCGGAGTCTGCAGTTCGGTTTCGAGCAGTTCGATCCGCCCGGCGTTGTAGCGGAAACCCGGATGCCCCGCCTGGGAGGCTGCGCGGCTCCATTCGACCCGCGTAAATTCGTTATATACCTCCTGCGCCTGCGTCAACGCCGCGCGGGTTTCAGTCAAAAGGCGCGCGTTCTCGAAGGCGATAGCCACCTGGTTGGCGAGGGCGCTCAACACCTGCAGGTCTTCGTTGGTAAAGGCGCCCGCCTGCGTGGATTGCACGTCCAGCACGCCGATGACCTCCTCGCGCGATCTCAACGGAAGCGCGGCTTCGGAGCGGGTTTCGGGGAGGTCGGGATTGTTGAAGAAAACAGCATCCCTCCCAACGTCCAGCGCGATGCGTGGTTTGCCCGATTGCGCGGCAAAGCCCACCACGCCGGTCCCAAGTTTGAGGCGGTGACCGCGCGCCAGCATCCGCCTGCCGCCTTCGCTGTTCGCGGCTTGCAGGATCGCGAACTGCTGGTCGCCATCCACCAAAAAGATGCCGACGTGATAGAAACCGAAGCGTTCGCTGATCAGACGGGTTGCGACGGGGAGGAGTTCGTTCAAATCCTGCAACCGGGCGATGGCTTCCGAGAGCTCGGTGATCGCCTGTAATTGGAATGCGCGGCGGGTGATCTGTCGGTTTGCCTTTTCGAGATCGGCGGCGCGTTCCTCCACGCCCTGTTCCAGTGCGGCGGTCAGTTCCTCGAGTTTGCGATTCATGGCGCGGGCTTCTTCGAGCCTGTCCTTTTCGACGTTGTTGCGAAAATTTGCGAGGACGATCAGGATCACGCCGATGACGGTGATCATGCCTGCCCCCGCGAGCGCGGGTCCTGCGTCCACCGGCGCGCCGATGGCTCTCGCCAGGTACAACGCGCCGACGTTCAATCCCATGAGCAGGAGTACGACCCAGGGGGAAACGAACGCGCTTGCCACGATCAGGCTGATCGGCACGTAGATCAGGATCAGCCTGTCAAAGTTGGCGTCTGCTCCCTGTATGACCATGGACAGGTAGGCGGTGGACGCGAAACTGATGGAAAAGATGAGTATTGCGGCGCGATACCATCTGGTTCTTGAAATGAGGTAGGCGACGAAACTCGAAATCAGAGAAATCCCAACGCCTCCCGAGAACGCATCGTCCAAGCCTGTGCGCGGGGCGCGAATCAAAACGCTGAGAAGACCGAAGGACGCCACGATGAACAGGAAGGACGACGCCAGTCTCGCGGAGCGTTGTTCGCCGACATCGGTAATGCCGGGGGACGGCGCGGTCAGGCGATCCCACGCCTGCCGCAAGGGGGATTTTCGAGTCGGTGTTGTTTTCAGGTTGTCGCTCATTAACCTGTCTCACTCCTGTCTTTGCTTTTGCGCGCCGTTCCATCGTCCTTATCCGTCGTTGGGAGCGCGGAGGGGTTGACCAGTTGAAAGGTGACCGTGGAACCTTTCAGGGCTTCGCCGAGTTCCTCCACCGTGTCGCGCAGGATGGAATCCAGTTGGAAGGAGGCGCCGAGTTTTGCCGCCAGTTCGGCGAGAAGGGTTTCGCGCGCGGCGCGTTTTTGAGCGTCACCCAACAGCCGGGCGCCGTCAATGGCAAGCGCAACGCGTTCCGCCGTCGCTTCGATGATGGATAGTTCGTCCTCCGTCCATTTGCGGACGGGGTCCGGCGTCTTCAGTTTCAGGCGTCCGATCGTCTGCCCGCGCAGTTGCACCGGCACGGTCAGCGCGTTCCCGTTTTCGACGGGCTTGGAGGTCTTTCTTACGGGTTCCGGTTTGATGCCGTCGTAACGATAGCCTCTCGTGCGGATGGTCTCCAAGAAATCCTTCCATGCCAGTCCCGTCAACTGACTGGTCGCGGCTTCGGCTTCGGACAGGGCGCGTTGCGCCTGTTCGAACGAACGCGCGTTTTGGATCGCTATCGAAACCTGGTCAGCCAGAATGGAAAAGATGCGCAGGTCTTCCTGCGAGAAGGCGTTTACTTCCTTCGATTGAATGTCCAGCGCGCCGATGATCTCATCGCCAAATTTGAGGGGCAGGGCGGCTTCGGAATGCGCCTCGGGGAGGTCCGGGTTGTCGAAGTATTCAGCGTCTTCGCCCACGTTCGAAACGACGCGCGGGTTTCCGCTGTAGGCGACGTGACCCACGACGCCTTCCTGCCCGACTCTCAGACGATAGCCTCTGTCGAGCATTTTTTTGCCGTCTTCGCTGCTTGCGGCTTTGAGGATGGCAAATTCCCTTCTTTCGTCCAACATGAAAATGCCCGCGTGATAGAAGCCAAAGCGCGAACCAATGTCCTGGGCGACGGCTGGGAGAAGTTCATCCAGCGATTTGACGACGGCGGCGGAGCGCGCGGTATGGGCGATGGCTTCGAGTTGCGAGGCGCGTTTTTGGATCTGGGCGGCGCTCGCTTCCAGCGCGGCTGTCCGTTCCTCCACGCGCTGCCTGAGGGTCGCCTGTACGTTTTTCAGTTCCTTTTCCCTGTTTTGTAATTCCGTGTTCAGGTTCTGGAGGATATCCTGCCTTCGTCCCGCGAGGGCGGCGAAGAGGCCGAGGAAGAGCGGGGCTGTGTCAATGATCCAAAGCAGCGGGTCTGTCGTTTGCGCCAAAATGACGCTCGACAGATTCAGGGGATTGCCGTTGCTCGCGATCCTGATGACGGTCGCCCAGACGGGGAACAGGAAACCAAAGAATATGCCGATCAGCGCGTAACGCCGGGCTTCGGTATTCCTGGAGGGAGGAGTCTGCCGTTTCATCGTTTCGGTCTCGCTGCGCATGAGGCTCTATTCCGTTTCGCCTTCGAGTTCGAGGGTGACTTCCGTCGCGCCGCCGATCCTGCGCCCAAGTTCCTCGACCGCCGTTTGCATGATGGCTTCCAGATCGCTGACCGCGCCGATCTTCGTGGAGATCTCGCCGATGGTGCGTTCACGTGACGCGCGGCGCTGGGCGGTTTCCACGAGGCGGGCGTTTTCGAGGGCGAGAGCGGCGCGTTCAGCCGCCGCCTCCAGCAGGGTGATTTCGTCCGGCGTCCAGTTTCGGTTCTCAGCTTTGGATTTCACGTTGAGCATGGCGATGGTCTGCCCGCGGAATTTGACAGGGATGGCGATCCTGCCTGTGCTTTTTCCCAGAGAGAGATTGCCCGTTTGCGGCAGGGACTGGGCGGCTGGCGTTTCGCCGTCCTTCGAGAGCGAAAGGACCCGCTTGCCGTCGAAGACGTACCCTCTGGTTCCTGCCTGGCTTGCAAAGGCTTTCCAGTCCTGTTTGACGTAGCGTGTAATGGTCTCTTCCGACTCTTTGAGCGCCTGGCGCGCTTCTTCGAACAACCGGGCATTTTCGATGGCCATGGCAACCTGGTCGGCGAGTATGGCGAGGGTGGCGACGTCGTCCTCCGTGAATGCGTTGGGCTGCGCGCTTTGCGCGTCCAATACTCCGATGATCCGCCCGCGCACGCGGAGGGGGAGAGCCATTTCGGAGCGGGTTTCGGGGAGGTCGGGATTGTCGAAGAAAACCGCGTCAGTTCCAACGTCGAGGGCGACGCGGGGTTCGCCGCGCGAAGCGACAAATCCGACGATGCTGGCGGTATCCAGTTTCAGTTTGTGCCGGCGGTTCAACATCCTTTGCCCGCCTTCGCTGTTGGCGGCTCGCAGGACCGCGAACTCGCGTTCTTCATCCAGCAGGAAAATGCCGGTGTGATAGTTGCCGAATTTTTCGCTCACGAGCCGCGTGATGGCGGGCAGGAGTTCGTCGAAGTTTTGCAGGGCGGCTGTGGAGCGCGCCACGCTCGAAATCGCCTCCAGTTGATTTGCGCGTTTGCTCAACTGGGCGGTTCGCTCCGCTACGCGTTGTTCCAGTGCCAATTGCAGGTTCTTCAATTCCGCATTGGCTCTTTCCTGCGCCTCGCTATAGGCTTCCGCTTCCCGGAGGCTCTCGGTGAGGCGCTGAATGATGACCCGCAGCACGATCGCTGTTGCGAAGATCATGGTGACCGCAGCCGCGATGTCCTCGTAGCCCGTCCTGCTCGTTTCGGAGAAGGGGGACAGTCCGTTGATGTCGGCATACCCGATGAGCGCCGATGCCGCCGATGCGATCGCCGCGAAAATGAACGACCCGCGTACGCCAAGCAGCGAACCCGCCAGCACGACGATGATCGGGAACGCCAGCATGGCAATGTGATAAAGACCGCCCCGGTTGTATGCGATGAACGCCGCAGCCATTGTCAATATGGATGGCGCGAAGACCCTGCCCGGCAGGGACATGCCGCGTGAAGCCAGGATCATTCCGCCGACGACGATCGCCGCCGAAATGGACAGGAGCGCGACGATGGCCGGGTTATCTCCCGCCAGCCCAACGGCAACGGCGACGATCCCCAGACCGCCCGCAATGACGGCGAGGATATTGACAACCATTCCATCGGTTGTGATGAAGTGCAAGTTCGATTCCGTCATGGTCTCTCGTGATTCATTCATCGCCGTTCGTGACTCCGTTCGCTTGTTTCCGCATCGGGACTACTCCGTAAGTTGAATGCTGACTTCCGCATCGCCCAGCGCCCTGCCGATCTCGATGACCGTTGTTCGCAGGATCGCGTCGAATTCGGGCGCGGAAGTGATGGCGGCTGTCACCTGTGAAATAGCCTGTTCGCGGTCTGCGCGGGCGCGGGCTTCCTCGAAGAGGCGGGCGCTTTCGAGCGAGGCGGCGAGGCGCTCGACCGCCTGTTCGATCGTGCTGATCGTGTTCGGGTTGTAACCTTCCTTGAGTTTGACGGTGACAACGCCGATGGATTGTCCGCGTAACTTGATCGGGATCGCCGCCACAACCTGCCGCGACGGATCGTTTCCGTTCTCGCTCCGCACGATCGGTTTCCCGCCCTGCATGGCTTCCGAGCCGAGGTCGGGCGCTGTCTTGATGGACTGGATGCGGACGTTATCGAAACGGTACCCGGCGTTGTTGAGCAATCCGCTTCCGACGAGGGATTCCCAGCCCTCCCTCGTGGAGCGTCCGTATGCCTGTTGCAGTTCTTTCAGGTTTTCCTGGGTTTGTTGCAGGAGGCGCGTGCGTTCGATGGCGATAGCCAATTGGTCCGCGAGGATCTGCATGACGGTGATGTCGTTCTCGTCGAAGGCGTCGGGCAGGTCGCTATGCACGTCCAGCACGCCGATGATCCTGTTCTCCACCTTGAGGGGCAGAGCCATTTCGGAGCGCGTGTTTGGAAGGAGGCGGGTATGGTCGCGCCGCGCGTCGGATTCGCGGTCGCGCAGGACGCGGGGTTCTCCCGTAAGAGCCGCGCGGCTGATGACGCCTTCTTCGTTGACGTCCAGCCTGTGATCCTCGGCGATCATTTGCCTGCCTGCCTCCGTAGGCGAGGCGGTCAACACCAGGCGCTCTCCCTTCTGGTCCAGCAGGTAGATGCCGGTGTGATAGAGTCTGAATCGCTCGAGGATGAAGTTCGTGGAAAGTTCCAACAGACTTTCGAGGTCCCTCGCCGACGCGACATCCCGCGCGATCTGGGCGGCAAGGTGCAATCGGGTCGTTTGATCTTCGAGTTCGCGCGTGCGTTCGACTACGCGTTCCTCGAGAATCCTTGCGTTATCGCGTAATCGGTCGTAGGCAACGTTGAGTTCGTCCACGAGCCTGGAATTCTCGCGTATCGTGATGATCTGCCGCGTGATCGTCAGAAAGACCGCCAGGGCGGTGCCGATGACGAGTCCGCTCGTCCTGATCCCCGCCCCGATGCCGGTGCTGGTGGCGTACAGGGATACGAACACGCCCGCCCCCAGCGCGGTAAACGGCAAAAGGGAGGTTTGCCAGTAAGACAGAGTTTTCCGGGGGCTTTCGGGCTCGGTCAGATACGGAGTGGCTTGCCGGAGGGCTGCCAGTCCCACCGCGAGATAACTGAGCGTCCAGAGTATGTCCACCCACGCGCCCGACAGATAGAGTTCCTGCAACACCAGCCATCCATAGACGATATCGGCGATGACGTACAACAGGAGACCGAACCCCAGGATGAACAGCGAATGCCGGGTGTTGATCTCGCTCTTTCGAAATAGTATGCTGGCGATGCTCGACAGAAGAAGAATATCCATGGCGGGATACGCGCCGGCGACGAGTATCTCCGCCCAGTTATCCCCGCCCGCCATCGCCGTGGGCGCAATGACGAAATACCAGAGTATCGCCGTGGAACTGACGATGATGATCGCAAGGTCGAGTTTCCACGTCTTCTTTTGCGAGAGATCGTACACCTGGGTGGGGATGGTTATCAAGCCGATGAAAGCCAGCGGATAATAAGCAAGATAAAGAAAATCGGGAATATCCGGGAAACCGATGCCCCTGGTAAGTTCCAGCGTCGTGTAAACGATGTCGGCGACGGCAAGCGAGATCATGCTGACGGCGATGAACGTCCACGCCCGGCGAATGGCGAGGTTGAGTTGCTTGAGATTCGCAACGTAACTGGAGAAGGCGGCGGCAAAGATACCCAGCGGCAGGTAGCCCAATCCGGCGATCAGGACTTCATAGGCGGGGTCCGTCCACTTGAACAGAATCCAGGCGGAATACACCGCCGCGTATGCGCCCGCAGCCAACGCCCAAAAACCCTTCCAGCCCTGGAGCCAGACGGGGAGCCGTTTCATTTCGATGCCTCTGCGCGTCTCATTCGTTTGCATGATTTCTTTCGACCTGATGGATGCGGGGTTCTGCGGTCATTGCCTCACGCGTCTTCTTTCCGTCTCCTGCCCTGGGTTCTGACCGATGAACACGGAGACCTCCGCCACGTCCGCCATGCGACCCAGTTCACGGGCGGCGGTCTGGAGCAGGCTGTCAATATCCATGGCTTGGCTGAAACGGGCGGCGAGTTCGCCCACCGTCTGTTCCTGCCAGGCGCGTTGCGTCGCCTCCTCCACCAGGCGCACGTTATCCAGCGCCAGGGCAGCCTGGTACGCCACCTCGTTGATCAGTTCCATGTCCATTTCGCTCCAGGACGCATCGCCTTTGCGCGCCAGCGCGATGGTCCCGATCTTTTGCCCGCGCAGGATGATGGGAACCTTCAAAGCCCCGTCTGTTTCTTCGGAGGTTTTGCCGGCGCGAATGCCGAGCGGGGTGTACGTGTATGAGAAACTGCCCTGCTGGACTTTGCGACTCCACGCTTCGCGCGTGCGGACGGCTGTCAGCGCTTCGATCTGGTTGAGCGCCGTCTGGGACTCTTCCAGCAAGCGTGCGCTTTCGATGGCGACCGCCACCTGGTCGGCGAGCGTTTGCAGAACGTCAATCTCCTCCGCGCTGAACGCCTGCGGTTGGTCGGATTGAATGTCCAGCACGCCCAGCACCTTTTTGCGAACCATCAGCGGAAGGGCGACCTCGGAGCGCGTCATCGGGAGGTCGGGATTGTTGAAGAAAACGGCGTCAGTCCCAACGTCCAGCGCGATGCGTGGTTTTTTCTGCGCGGCGACGTACCCCACAATTCCCTGCGCGCCCACACGAAGCGAATGTCCCTTGGCGAGCATCTGCCTGCCTCCCTCGGAGGACGCCGCCACCAGGATAACCTCGTCGCCCGCCTCGTTCATCAGAAAGATGCCGGTGTGATAGAAACCGAATTGATCGGTCACGAGGTTGACGACCGACGACAGGATCCTGTCAATGTCCTGAATCTCTGCGGTCTGGCGGGCGATGTAGGAGGCGGCGCGGAACTGGCTGGTCCTACGCGATAGCCTATCTGTGCGTTCCGCAACGCGATTCTCCAATTCGTTGATCAGGCCGTTCAACTTGGCGGACATGATGTTGAAATCCACCGCCAATTCCGCCAGTTCGCGGGTTGGAGGGAGATCCGCGATCTTGAAGGTGTAATCGCCTTCCGTGATCCGGTGCGCCGCGTTCCGCAGGACGACGATCGGCTTTGCCAGATAGTTTGCGAAGACGAATCCCGCCACGACCAGGAAGGGAAGCGTGCCAAGGAAAATGAAGATCAGCCGGGTCAGATATTGTCGTTCCTGGGCGAGGACGGTATCGGCGGTTATATCCACTCCCAGGACGCCCGCCCGTTGCCCGTCCGAGGTGAAGATCGGCGTGTATGCCGAGAGGAACGTGCCGTATTCATCCGTGTAGAAATCGCTTTCGACGATCGTGCCTGTCATGGCGTCGAAGTTATCCACGAGAGTCTGGCTCGGCTCTTCGTAGCGTTCGCCGAATGCGGAAATGAGCGGTTCGTCCGGCAGCCCGGCATCCACGACGAAATAAATTCCCTCCCGGTCTTTTCGCATGGTGTAAACGAATCTCAAATCGGGTTCGGAGGTTTTTATCTTCAGGTTCGTCTCGTGGATCTTCTGGAAGTATTCATCCTCCTGCGACTGGACCTTTACGAACGCGTCTCCATCCTGTTGCAATCCCGCGAGGGCGGCGATGTTTTCCAGGCGGCGGCGCAGGCTTTCCCTCAATTCCTGCCGAAAGTTGACGTATAGGATCGAGGATACGCCCGCGGAAAAGATCGCCGCGAGGACGATGAGGGTGAGCGCCAGCCTCGTGCGCAGGGTGGGAAATTGAGATGGATTTGCTTCCATGGTTTCTTTCACGATTCTTCGTCCAGGTTCAATTCGATCACGGTTTGCGACGTGTCCAGTCTTCTGCCCAGTTCCTTGACCACGGTCTGGAGGATGCCGTCTATGGAGGCGGACGTCCAGATCCTCGAGTTGATCTCCGCCAGCGTGCGTTCGCGTTGGGCGATCTGGCGGCTTTCGGAGACGAGACGGGCGTTTTCCAGGGCGATGGCGGCTTGCGATACGACGGCGTTCACCAGGCTTTGTTGTTCCGGCGTCCACTCCGTATGGCTTTCGAGGACGATCTTCCCCAGGATTTGATTGCGGAGGTTGACGGGGCTTTCCATGACCTGGCCCGCGGCTTCGTCAGGTTCGCCGATGCCGTATTCCAGATCCTCGCCATAGGATTTGATGCTGGTCCAGCCTTCGAGCAGGTATTGTTTTTGAATGGCGCGCAGTTCGTTGATACTGTGCTGCGCCTCCTGGAACAGGCGCGCGTTTTCGAGCGCAATGGCGACCTGGCTTGCCATGTTCTGCATGGTCTCGATGACCTGCGCGCCGAAATCCGCCGGTTTGGTGGATTGAACGTCCAACGCCCCGATCACGCGGTCGCCGATCATCAGGGGCAAGGCGATCTCGGAGCGTGTGTAGGGCAGGAGCGGGTTTTCGAATCTCTGTTTTTCCTCGGCTGTATCCTGCGCGATGCGCGGCGTTTTTTCGCGGATGCAGTTCGCCACCATGCTCTTGCCGGGAACTTCGAGGCGATGGCGGTTCTGTTTCAGGACCTTGCCAGCCTGCCCGGTGGCTTCCTTGAGTTCCGCCCATTTTTCGCTGGGATCGAGCAGGTAGATGGCAACGTAGTAATATCCGAATTGTTCGCCGATGAGGTTCGCGACCCTTTCGAGCAATTGTTCGGGGTCGAGGATCGAGGATGCGACCCGCCCGACCTCGTTGGTTGCGGTGAGTTGTTTGGTGCGTTCCGCCACCTGTTGTTCCAGCGTGGATTGCAATGCGTCGAGCCGCGCGACCATGCGGTTGAAGTGCATGGCGACGATGGCAAGTTCATCGGTCGCGGTGACGGGGACGCGCTGTTTCAGGTCTCCTCTCTCGATCTTTTGAAAAGTTTCGATCAGGCCGTTGACCGGTTCGGAGATGGAACGCGTGGCGTAGAAGGAAAAGGCGGCGCCCAGGATGAGCGCCAGCGCACTCAGGAGAAGCGTCTGGATCTGCAGGTCCCTGAACACCTGGATGGAACTGACTTCCGCATAGAGGATGCGTATGGTTTGTTGATAGCCGATCGGCGCGATGACCGCCACGCCGATGAGAATGAGTCCCAGCGCTACGATCTGGAATTTGACGCCCAGGAGAACGCCGGAGCGCGCTTTGAGTTGAGTCTCGAAGCCGCTCGGAAGCAGGATCAGCCTCGAGGGTAGCGTGAGGCGTTCGAGAGTCAAAAGCGAAAGGATGACCGAACCGAGCGCGGCGGCGAGTCCTCCGAGAAGGATGTAGATCGGAACGGGCGAACTGACGGCGGAGGGTTGGAAGACGGAGGTCACAACCTCCCTGCGAGAAAGCGCAATGATGAACGGCGGGAGGACGTTGACGCCGAGGGCGATGAGCATCGCGCCGATCCCGTACCGGGTGACGAGGCTGGTGATCTCCTTCCAGGCTGTGAATTCCCTGTCCGCGTCCGCGCGGAGGTTCCCGTTCATCCAGGCGTCCAGGCGGCGCCTTGCGTTGGGCGTGATATACCAGGCAAACACAAGGAGGGCTGCCTGGCTGACGAGGAAGAGCGCGGGGACGAGGCGTTGAAACAATTGCCCGAGTTCGTCGCTGAGCGCGACGTTCAGTTGAATGGAGACGAGCCCCGGTATCGCTCCCAGCAGTCCGACGATCTGGCTGATGGCAACCGAAAGGAGGATGTACCATCCGCCTGTGCGCTTGAGCAGCGTTTCGCTAAAGTGTGTCATCGCCTGTTCCCGTTTTTTGCTCTTCGACAGCCGAGCCGAGTTTGATGTGAACCCGGCTTGCGCCTGTCACCTTCGTCAATTCGCTGACGGTGGTGGTGAGGATGGTCTGTAAATCGGTGGTTCGGCGGATCTTGTCCGTGATCTCGAACAGGAGGCGCTCGCGTTCAGCCTGCGCGCGGATCTGTTCGAGCAACCTGGCGTTGGCTATGATCGCCGCCAGGCTGCCTCCCAGCGTGCCGAGCAATTCCTCGTCGCTTTCGGTGTAGGCGTTGTATTGTTCGCTCTCCACGTTGAGGACGCCGAGTAATTCGCTGCGGTAGATCAACGGGATCGCCAGTTCCGAGCGCGTGTTGACGCTGCCTTCGATGTAGCGCATGTCTTCCTGGACGTTGTTGACCCGCAGTGTGCGGCGATGCGCCGCCACCCAGCCGGTGATGCCGCTCCCGATCGGCACTTTCAGTTCGTAAATATCGGGCGCGTATCCCACCTGGGCTTTTACTTCCAGCGCCTTCTTCTCGCGGTCCGCCAGCAGGATGGCGACCCGGTCGCCGCCGAGCGTTACTTGCAAGCCGTTGACCGCAGACTCCAACGCCTCATCCAAAGTTGTTCCAGAGGCGGCGGTGGTCGTGATGTGATGGAGCAGGCGGTGCTGCGCGAGATGTTCCTGCGTTTCGGCGAACAGTTCGGTGTTGACGACGGCAATGCCCAGTTGGTCCGCAAGGATCTGGAGCGTCCGCAGGTTGTCCTCCGCGAAGGCGTAAGGGCTTTTGCTTTGCACGTCCAGCACGCCGACGATGCGGTCGCCGACGCGCAATGGGAGGGCGGCTTCCGCCCGCGTATCCGGCAGAAGCGGATTCGGGTAGTAGGTGGCGTCCCGGGTCGTGTCGTTGACGATCAACGGCTCCCCTTTGCCTGCCACGTAGCCGACGATGGATTTCGACCCGACGCCGAGTTTGAAGCCGGAACGTTTGAGTTGCGCGCCAGCCTCCCCGGTCGCTTCGCGGACGACGACGAACTCGCCGGTCGGGTCCTTGAGAAAGACGCTCGCATGATAAAAATCGAATCGGGAGCGGATCAGGCTTACGGCTTTTTCCAGCAGTTCGTCCAGGTTCAGCGAACTGCTGATATCGCGGGCGATTTCCGCCGCCGTTTCGAATTGGAGCGCGGTCTGCCTGCTCTCGTTCAATACGCGGATGTTGTAGATCGCTCCCGAAACCTGGTTGGCAACCGAAGTCAGGAAACGCAGGTCTTCCTCGTCGAAACTGTGTTCGTTCTCGAGGTCCTGCGCAATGAGCGCGCCGATGGGCGCGCCCTGCGCCAGAAGCGGAACGCCCATCCATGACTTGGCGGGTTTGCCGGCGATCTTGGCACCCATGGCGACGGCGCGGTTCATCGTATCCTCCACGAGCATCAGCGGTTGGCGCGTGCGGATCAGGATGGAGGTCAAGCCCTCGCCAAGAGGGAACGCCTCGAGGTTCGAGAGTCTCCCTTCTTCATATAAGAACGGGATGCTGATGGAATTCGTCTTCTGGTCGTAAAGGGCGATGACGAAACCGTAGTCGCCGATCACGTCCCGCACGTGTTCGTAAATGGTCGCATAAAAGGATTGCAGATCGTTGATCGAGGCGGCAGTCGAAGCCAGGGCGTTCAACGCGCTCAACTCCGCGGCGCGGCGGTCGCTGGTCGGTTCCGTAGGGGACGTTTTGGGAACGATCGAATTGATCGTCAGGCGGATCGTGCGGTTGAACGCTTCGACGGCGTCGTCGTCCAGGCGCTGTTCGTCCCTTGCGCCAATTAACACAACGCCGCGCAGTTGTCCTTCCTGAAGAATGGGTACATACGCGGCTGTTTCGCATCCCAGTTGTTTTGGATATTCGTGCAGCGGCGGCGGGATGGTGGTTTCGCCCTTGAGATGCACCGTCAGCGGTCCGTCCTTGAGGAAGGCTTCCATGTCCTGCCGCATCAATTCCATTCCGCGCGGAATGGTGATCTGCGCGTCCCGGCTTTGCGGATCCGAAAAATGGGTGAGTTGCAGGCGGTTTCCAACGACGGTAAAGAATGCCGTTAGAAAGAAGGGCGATCCGTGTCCATTCGATTGGTGTGTGGTCATCGTACCGATAATCTGGGTTAATTGAATTCCCAAACCGGTTCGCCCGCAAGGATGCGGCGAATTTGATCGGGGAATCGGTCGGGGTCGAGCGGTTTGCCGAGGAAACCGTCGAAGCCCGATTCCTGCGCCTTGGTCATCTGGTCCTGGCTGGCTTCCGCAGTGACGGCGACAATGGGGATGTTCTTGAGTCTCTCGGATGCCCTGATCTTTTTCAGCGCGCCGTAACCGTCCTCGTACGGCAGCCGAATGTCCATCAGGATCAGATCGAGGCGCTGGAGCGTATCGGCGTATTCCACCACTTCATAGCCGGACGTCTTCCACTCGCAATGGATGCCCAGATATCCGAGCATGCGCGCGATCAACACAAAATTCGCAACGTTGTCCTCCACCACCAAAACGGTCGCATCCTTCGGGATATTGGGTTTCTTGATGGGTTGGGTGTCGAGAACGTTATCAGGCATTGGTTCTCCTTGCAAGAAATCTTTCGATCTCCCTCAACAGTTCGTCGAAATCCACCGGCTTCTGGATGTAACCATCGCAACCGGCTTCGAGGGATTTTTCCTTGTCGCCCCGCATGACGTTCGCGGTCAGCGCCAGGATGGGGATGCGTTCGAAACCGGGGGTGGTCTTGATCTTGGCTGTCAGGGTGTAACCGTCCATGTCAGGCATATTGATGTCCATCAGGATCAGGTCCGGTTTGTTGGTCTTCAACACTTCGAGCGCTTCCTGCGCGTCGTTTGCCTCCAGCAGCCCATAATTTTCCGAAAGCAAAATACGCCGGATAAGCAGGCGGTTATCCGGGTTGTCTTCCACGTAGAGGACGGTGGCTTTTTCGTCAGTCGGTAACATTTGTTCAGGATCCTCCGCGCCAATTCTAATACGCCCCCATTGGGAACACATAACAGTCACCTTACAATTGTAAAAGACAAATGCCGAGAGAGTCTCTCCTCGGCATTCTGAGCGGGTGATGGGACTCGAACCCACGATATCATGCTTGGGAAGCATGCGTTCTACCACTGAACTACACCCGCGTATGTCCTGCTGCCATGCTCCCATTTTTTGAAATGGGCATGCGCTCTTAGTATAAAACCCCTTTGCTCTACGGGCAAGACTAAAATCAAAATTGCTTCCGCAAATCTGCGAGGACACGACTAGATGCCGCGTGTTTGGCGCGTGGCGTGGCTTGGCTGTGCGCTTCGTGCGTGCCATGACTGACGGGAAGGACCGACGGCGATCCGTTCAACCTGGGGCGTCCTGGTAAAAGTGCCTTCCGTATATGATGGTTTATGGCATTGGGGCGGCTACCCAGGGCGGCGGACCGATCCCCCACTATCGGCTTCCTCCTGTGCGTCGGCGGGTTCCCACAAAATGCCGCGATCACCATCGAACGGCTGCCTATGGTCGTGTTCGCCCAGGATTATCGGCTCGGGGATCTGGTCAAATGCGGCACATTGCCCCAGGCCGAAATAATGCCTGCATGTCTCGCATTGCGTTTTCATAATACACCCGGGGCGGGTTTTGCCCGCCCCGTATTGTCGCTGTAGTTGCCACAGTTAACAGTGACGAAAATGTTACCTTTTGCAACCGTTTACGCCTGCTTTTTCACTGCCTAGCAGGGAATTTTTCCCCTGTTCTTCCCCTGCTAGCAGGCGTTATTTTCCCCTGTTCTTCCCCTGCTAGCAGGCGTTATTTTCCCCTGTTCTTCCCCTGCTAGCAGGCGTTATTTTCCGCTGTTTCCCGCTGTAAAACTGCGGTAATTGTCATTGCATCACTGCCAGGCCCGCGCCGATGTTCACGGCCTCCTGAAGCGCGTCAGGGTCGGGGCTGGTATCGAATGACACGCCTTCCAGGCCTGCGATCTCACCGACGGCTCGGGCAAGCGTGCCGATGGTTGGACCGCCCTCCCGTATCAGCACAAGTTCGGCGGTTTCCTGTAGCCTCTTGAATGACGGTTCGATCTCGTAAATCATTTTAGCGATCCCGCCGTCATTTTCGATCCCCCGCGCCTTGTAGATGGTTTGTAACGCTCGGAGGGCGGGCTGGTCATGGGCAAACGCGGAATTGATCTGCCCGATGGTCTGATAATCCAGCGTATCACCGCCGATCTCGATAAGCCTTAGCGCGTTTGTCCACTCGGGGGATGCCAGGTCAAGCGTGCCGTGTTTTTCTTCGAGGGCGGCTCTCAGTTCATCCAGGGAGGCGGAGATTTTCTCATAAGCCTTTCCCCGCGCCTGGTCGTATGCCAGCCTCAGTTCGATCTTCCGTGTTTCGAGGTGTTCGGGGGTGTAGTAACTCAGCTCACCCAGTTTCGCCAGGTCCGCCTTGTAAGTCTGCTTTGCCGTGACGACGCCTCGGATCTGCGCTTCGATCCCGCTAAAAAGCGAGGCGGCAAGTTGTGCCTGTTTCTGTTTTTGTTCGTTCATCGTGTGTCCCTTTCTAGTGTGCGGTCTTGATACCGCCCTCGATCTCTCTCAGCCATTCGGCCCGCAATTCGGGCGTGAAGTTCTCGGGCTTCACACGCGGGAAACCGTTCTGCTCGAAACACTGTTTGAGCAGGTCACCGATCCCGCGGCGGAGATCCTCAACGGGGAGTTGTGAGGGTCCGCTCATCTTGGAGATTTCAACCTCCAGCGCGTCCAACTTTCGAAGTAGTTCTCTGTCTTGTGCGTTCATGTTTCTGCCTTTCGTTTGTGGTATCAGCCAGCGGACACGCGTCCGCCTGCGGCTGTCATTACCTCACCGATCCCCACCTCGACCGTGGCCCGTGGCGCCTGGGATGCCTGCCTGTCCACGGCTACGATGGCGACGGCCAGCTCGAGGGCGTCGGCTTCGCTGAAACCCAGGCGGGCCATGATGCCGTACCGCATGCTTTCCAGTTCGAGGAAGGCGCGGAGGTTCTCGCGGTAGAGGTTCTCTGCAAACTGTTCGCATTTGCTCAGCTTGATCATGATGTTAGTTTTCCTCTCTCCAGGGCGCGGGCATGATCGCGCCGTTCGCGCTCGTATTTCTCCCTCTGCTTTTCCGTTGCGCCGCGCGTCCCGTAAATAGCTTCTAGAAGTTCCAGGTCAACAACATGAGACCGCCAGCGGTCGGCCTCGTCACAAGAGACCATCTGGATCACCTCGCCTGTTTTACGATCCTTGACCTTTGCCAGTTTGGCCAGCACGCGGCGGATTGTCTTTAGACTTGCTCCGGTCCGTGCTGCGATCTCGGAGGCGGTCAGGTGTTCCACGAATAGTAGTTTATACACCTGCCCGGCGCGTCGTCCGAGGCGGCCTTTCCCGTTCCTGAACGCGTCGGAGGTTTCCAGCCACTCCAGGTCCAGGATAAGCCCATTGTCCATCACTACAGCAGGTGGACAAAAATGCCCACTCCCTAAGAGCGCAGATGTGAGGAAGTGGGTAAATTTGTCCACCTGCAAAGCATACCTGTTTGCAAACCTCGCCGCGCTCTTTTCTTGCAGCGTCAGCAGTTCCCGCTTCATAAGTCGCTTTGTGGCGTTCGTGGCCGTTGCGTCACTGGACACCCCCGCCTCTAATGCCAGGTCGCGGCGCGAGGCGGCATACTCGAAGCGCCCGGCCTTGTAGGCGATCCGTGTATGCGCAAGGAATACCAGTTTATCCGTAGCCCTCCCCCAGGCGGCGCGCTCGGCCATGGCTTGAAGTTCGCGGATCTTGCGCCTCGTGGGGCTTTCGTTGTGCTTGTATCGCTCGGCGTTTTTCCAGGTGTGCAACAAATAGGCCTCTGCTTTCCTCGGGTTGCGGGTCCGAATTTCGGCATATTTTCCAGCACAAGGCGAAGTGTCAAAGATGACTTTTATCTGCTGAAAGTCAAAGCCTGAATTGACAAGAGACAACACGAGGGCGGCCTCTGCTTCGCTCCTGGATTGATAGCGCTCGATCCCCTGCCCCATTGACAAGGCGCGGGCAGTTTGAGACATGATCGCGGCGGGCTTCATGTCGGTTACGTTTTCATTGACGTTCACAAGCGCGGCAATATCTTTTATGTCCAGTGTAGGCAGTCGCCCAGGATCGCCCTCTAGAAGCGTGTATGTTCCCTCCTGGATGACCGATGGCGGCGCGGCGACATACGCACCATGATCATAACGAAATTCACCCTTTCCGATCTGTCTCGATAGATTGCGTTTACTTCCAAGTAATACCCCCTCAAAGTTGACATAGATGTGACTTCCGCCGCTAGGGGTCTGCACGATGGGATAATTTCGTATCCCCAAACCGTCCAGCCAGCGAAGGACGTTTTCAGTCGTGGACGGGTCGCTCTTGGTATCACAATCTATAAAGGCTTTGCCATGGCCAGCACGTAAACCGAAATTTGCATCTTCGGGCGCGCGTTGCCATTGGCGAAAGGTCTCACGCTCCTGCCAGCCTGCCGATAGTGGCAGTTTTGACAATGGCTTGAGAGGGATACAATCGTATCCCTGTTCAATGTATAAAGTGCGGACGCGTTTTGTTTCAGTCACGGCGTTTTATCCGAATAACCTCAGCTGCCGATCGCGCGGCAATTCAAACCCCTCCCGCTCGATCTTCGGGTTGTCCACTAGCGCGTTGCGCTTTGCTGTTCTGCTGGTAGATGCCCAGTATCGGAGAGGGACGCGCATTTGATGACCATAGAACGGATTTACAAACCTTTCAGCATGGCGCACAAAATCCGCCGTGCTTATTGCGTAGGTTTCGGAATTGTTCACAATGACGCGCACAAACTGCCCGCCCAGGACCTGCACCGCTTCCAGTTCGGGCGCCGTGAGAGCTAAAGACGGTTCGGGCTTGCGTAGGACCTGCGCCGTCTTTTCGTAGGTTGCACCGATCAGGGTCCCGATGTGACGCTTGCCGCCACGATGGGGATTGAGGGCGTAAAACTTCTGCCTGCCTTGTCCTTCGTGTACCTCGATCTCCCCCGGTTGTATTATTCTTGCGGTTGTGGTAAATTCTTTCATGTGACACGCTCCTATCGTGTCCGCCGTCCCGCCGCCCTTTCCCGAGGGCGGTTGTGCTTTCAGGGCGGGGAAAAACAAAAAAACGGATCGAGAAGCCGAGAGGCCTCTCTGATCCGTTTCTTCTTCTGCGATCAGGTGGTTGTTGCATTGACTATATCACCATTCATCGGGTCTGGACAATTTTTTAACATTAGAGTTTTGCCGATCTCATGGGTAGATGAAAGGAAAATATACGGAAGGTCAAAACAGCTATTTTTGGTCATCGAACAGCCCTGGTTGATGCGGCGGTTTTGGCCTGCTCGGGCTTGCCTGGTACGCTGCGCGCTGCTCCGCCCAGGTGTGCGGGATCTGTTGGATGTCCACTGACACGATCTCGATCCCTGTAAAGAACGGCTCGAACGCGGGGCTATCCAGCAGCGGTACAAACTCAATGACCACCGTCCGTTTGTCGTCCTTCAAAATGGCTAGGTAAGTCGTCATTTGTGGGTATCCGTACCCCGGCCCGTTTTCAGGCGCGCCGGGGCTTGTAGGGCTGTTTTTGTTGACACTCTGACTGCCGACTGTCAACGGCTGCGGCGGTCGCGGTAGGCATACTCGCGGCAATGCTTCGGGCGGGGGCAATACCTGGCCGCGTGGCTGTGACTTGTGAACACCTCGCCACAATAGCCACATTCGCGGCGGTAGGTCTTTTTCACCCTTCGCGGTCGATCTTCAATTCCGTCAGGATCTCCCGCATTACGTGCCCCTGTACCGGTTCCCCTGGGTCCGCTTTCAGGATGTGTTCGCACGGCTCGGGGGTCAACCAGGGGTTGCCCTCTATCAGACAAGCCTTGCAAAATATCCGCTCCCGCGTCCCGTCCTTTTTGGCGGTCCATAACATCTGTTGTTTGACGCGCATGAGGTTGTAAGGTTGCAAGCGCCATGTCAGGACCTGACGATCCCACCAGGACCGCAAACGGCGGGCTAGGACATGTACTCGGGACGGTCTGGAAAAGGGGCGGGCGGTTCGCCCGTTTCCTCCTCTTCGGTCCCTGCGGTCGGCGCTGCCTGTTTGCCCTTCGCCACTACCGCGGCGGTTTCCGCCTGCTTCCGTTCAAACGGCGTCCCTTCGGTCGGTGTCAATCCGAGGTCGCGCTTGACCTGTGAAACAATATCCAGGGTGATTGAATGGGAAAGTTCCGCCTTGTTTTCGTCCAGTTGCTTCGTGGCCTTTTGGATCGCGTCGGTCACGATCTCGCCGCGGGCAATACCCACGTTTATCTTTTCGTGGATGTCCGGGGCGGTCGCGTGATGGGCATACAGCAGGGCGGCGTGTAGTGCGGTAACGATGATGAAACCGTACACCATCCATTTACCGATGTCGCCCGCTTCGAGGAAGTCACTCGACAAGGCCACTTCCGCGCCCACCATGCCCAGCGTGCCGATGAAGGCCACAATAAAGCCGATGGCGGAGGTTGCATACTGCCCGGTGCTTTCGCTTCCGAACACAAACGACAAGGCCCAGCACATGGCGGCAATATCGAACATCACCAATCCCCACATGCGGTTAGTGAGGCTGTCGGGGAAGATGCGCGCGAGGGCGGAATACGTCAGGGACATGAGCAAAGCCAGGACGGCGATCCCGAACGCGGCGAATATGTACTTGCTTGCGGTCTGCAAAACCTTTTTCATGGCTTGTTACTCCTTATTGGCTGCGTGTCTTTTTCAGGCCAAACCATGCAATAGCCAGGCACACGATACCGCCCGCCATTTTGACAATTGCCTCCGTCAATGGCTGGGTATTGCCAAGGCCCGCTTGAATTTGCAGGGCTTCCCATTGCGCCGCGGCCGGTAACACAAGCGCGAGACCCAACAGGGCGAAAACGGAAATGATGGTCAAGGGAACGATCTTCATGGTCTTTTACTCCTTACGGGTAAAGGTAGGCTACGGCGTTTCCCCATTTTGCCCGCGCCTTTTCCATCGCCTCGCCTCGGTCGTTGGCGAAGACTGTGCCGAGGAATGGCGCCTTTCCTTTCGCGTCCGCATGTCCGTACACTTCGAACTTTTTCATGGTCTTTTACTCCTCGCAATATCTTGAATGTATCCAGCGGTCGGCGCCGATCTCGTACCATGCGCCGCGCTGGTCTAGGATGCTCACAATATCGCCCGCGTACAGATAGCCAATGACGGGATGCTCGATGCCAGGTCCCGAACGGATGTGCAATGCTTCGGCGGTCACTGTGCAAAGGCTCGGCGCGTCCGTTGCCGTTGCGGTCGGTTCCTGGGTGGGGTGGGGGGTGGGTGTCCTGGTCGCGGGTTGTACAATTGCCGCGCTCGTATCCAAACACGCGGCAAGGGTCAATGAGAGAATGAGGGTTAGTATTCGTTTCAATCTGCCTCCTATCGGATCGCCTTTACCTGGCTTGTCTTGCGGTCAACCATCGCATACCCGCCGATGCCATAGGGCGCGAGGAAGTAACGGGACCACGTGGCCGCGGCGCCGCGCAAAATTGACGGGGAGCGGGAAACGATCTGAAGCGGGGTCAGGTGTCCGCCCTTGAACTTCATAAACAGGAAGAAGTCGACCACGCTGCACCGATCTTCGAAGGCGAGTTTCCTCAGCTGCGAGGCCAGCAACAGAATGAAATTTGCGGGGCTGATATTGTCGAGCAGGGAACGGGTGTTCATGCTTCCTCGGGCTTCTCACCGAACGCGGCTTCATAGCTCATGTCATGCTCGGGCAGGCGTTCAAACAGGTCCTTGGCCTCGTCAACGGACAGGGCTTGGATGCTGTCCCGCTCACCCTGCCATTGGGTTGTGTGATGGGAGAAGAACGCCCCGTTCGGGGTCTTGTAGAGATAGGTATTGCGCCCGTGCCGCTCGAAGTTGCTACCATCCCAATAGCGATCCGATGCCACAAGGGAGGCGGTCTTGGTGTCATACACTTTGCGGTTGATAATTTGTTTCATGTCCTATTCCTTTCGTGTGATTATTGCAACAGGTACCGCGTACCTGTTTATGCCAGGGGGATAAAGTCGCTCGCGCTTGTTTCCAGGTCTAGCGCGAGGTTCAAATAGCGCTGCGTAGTGGCAACGGATGAATGACCTAACAGGGTTGAGATTTGCGTGAGAGGGATACCCGCCTCATAACCCAGCTGCGCGAACGTGCGGCGGAGGTCATGCGGCGCCAGGGTGTCAAGGCCGATCCGCCTCCCATAGCTGCGGACCAGTTCAAAGATGCCTTTGTCGCTCATTCTCTCGGAAAGGTCGCCGCTTCGGGTCATGGCCCGGGCAATGTATCCACCGCCTGTAATCGTGCGCCATTCCCTCAGATGGTCGGCTAGTTTGTCCTGGATGGGAATAACGCGGCTCTTGTTGCCCTTGCCCTGGACTTCGATCACGGTCCGCATTTTCCCCGCCTTGGTCGGCTGCTGCTTCAGGGCGTCGAATGTCAGGTTGACCAGTTCATCACGGCGAAGGCCCGCGCCCAGGAGCAGGCCAAGGATTATCCAATCCCGCTTCCCTTTGAGCGTGTCACCGCAAAGGCTGGTAATGTGTACAACCTGCTTTTGAGATAACCACGTGTGCGCCTTCGTCCCCTTGTGCTGCTCGACCGTGACGGCGTTCTGCATGGCCTCGAGGCGGAGCAATGCGGCTTGTGTCTGTTTTAGGTTTTGCGGGGTTGCGCCTGCCTTCATGTCCTGCTCGATCCCGCGGACCATGAGGCGGAGGGCGGATTTCAAAAACTGGCGGCGGCTGGATTTCAACGTGTCCGCGTAGGCTTGCAAGGCTTTATGGTTGGCCGGGTTCACGCCTGCCGCGTGCATCTTGCGGATCTCCGTCGTGTACTTGGCCTTGGTTGACGGTTGCAGCGGCGCCCGATCAATGGCGGAGGTATCAAGAGCGGGGGAGGGGATTAGGGCGGTTGCCATGGGTTTAGGTTCCTTTCTCATTTTCCCCGATTGTAAAACTAAGTTATCGTTTAGTCAAGATGTATTCTTTCCATCAAACTATGCAAATAAATGGTAAAATAGACATTGAAACAACAAACATAAGCGTCGTAAAATAAGCAAGTTTACACTGACGAATGTAAACATAGTTTTCCACACTTGGAGTAAAATTATGAACGTGCCAATCAATAACAAATTCGGTGTTTTGCTTGCTGAAAAGCAGGCCAGGGAGAAGCGGAATATTTCGCTTCTTGAGGTATCCAATGCAACGGGGGTATCCCGCCCCACCCTTACATCGTGGGCAAAGAACACGGTCACGCGTTTCGATCTGCCTGTTATCGAGGCGCTTTGTGAATACTTCCAAGTCAGTTTGTCGGACCTGCTCGAATACACCCCCAAAACCAAAAAACCCGCCAAATAAGGCGGGTCTTTTTTTGTTATAGATTGTCAATGGGGGAATGTTCCCGATGCGCTTGTAGCAGGTCGTCATCCTCGAGGCTTGCGTAATAGCTCACCATTTCCAAATCAGCCCACCCGCCCAGTCCCTGGACGAATAACGCATCCATGCCAGCGCGAAGGGACAGGATCGCCCACGTGCGCCGCATTGCGTGAGGGGTGACGTGTATCCCGGTCCGCTTGGATAGCCTGCGAAAAATGAGCAACAGGCCCGATCCCGTCAGGCGATCCCCGCGCCTCGACCGAAATAACACGCCTTCCCGATCTGCAAGCGTTCTACGATACGCAAGCAGGGCGCGCCGTGTCTTTGCCCCTATCCTCGAAATACGAGGCTTTCCGCCCTTCCCACGTTTGACGATGACGGTCCCGCTCTGCATGTCCACGTCCGCCCAATCCAGCGCGCACACCTCGCCGCGCCTCAGTCCGCTATCCGCCATGAATAGCACAATCGCACGATCCCGCACGTCGCAAGCCTTGACGATCTCTTTCACCTGGTCGCCCGTCAACACTGGCAGGCGCTTCTTTGCGATCTTCGGCATGTCGAATATAACCGCCTGGGTTATGTATCCCTCCCGATGCCAAAATCGAAGCAGTGTCTTTATCGCCCGTGCGTGTGCGTGCCTGGTCCGATCCGCACCCTGCAAAAACGCCAGATATTGGCGGACGATGCGCGCCGTCACTTCGCCTGGTTCCGTTATCCCCTGGGTTTCACACCACTGCAAAAACCTTCCCGCCGTGCTAGCGTAGAACTTCATGGTGTTGACGGCGCAATTCATGGCCTGCCGTGACAGAATAAAGTCCGTGTACGCGTCAATGAGACGATACGAGGCAAGCGCTCTATGCTGCTGGGTTGTGGTTTCGGGGGACAAAAAAACCGCCATTCTAAAGGGAGAATGGCGGCGGGGATACTCGAACCCACGATATCATGCTTGGGAAGCATGCGTTCTACCACTGAACTACACCCGCGTGCGATAAGGGGATTATAGCGACCCGACAGGGGGATGTCAAGCAAAGGTCCCGCGTGAGGATCGAACCCGCCTCATTCCCGACCCGGTCACTGCCTCCGTTTCAAGAGCCTTTCCGCCAGCCCGAACAAAAGATCGCCCGCCTCGCCCTGCGGGTCCGCCTCGCGCAGATTCAACATGGCAAGTTCGGTCATCTGACTCGACGCCTCGTGCGCGGTTTCATACCCGCCCTCGCTGGCGAGCAGGCGCGCCAGGTCCTCCACCTCGTGCGGTTCGATGGGTCCCTGTCTCCAGCGCGCGGCAAATTTCCCGTTGACCGACAAACCCGCCAGCACCGGCAGCGACTTTTTCCCCTCCACCAGATCGCTCGTCGCGGATTTGCCCGTGATGGTTTCGTCCCCCCAAATGCCGAGAATGTCGTCCTGCACCTGGAACGCCAGCCCAAGAAATTGACCGAAGGATTTATAGGCGGTCTGTTTCTCTTCGTCCGCCCCGCCGAGTATCGCCCCGATGTGACAACAAGCGGAGAGTAAAGCCGCGGTCTTGCCCGCGATCATGTGCCAGTAATCGTCCGTCGTCAGGTCGGTTCGCGCCGCGAAGGACATATCCAGAAATTGACCGCGCGTCAGGTCGAGGCACGTGTCGTGCAAGATCTCCGCCGTTTTGAGGACGACCTCCGCCGGGAAGTTTCCCTTCAGTCTCACGATCGCCTGGTTCGACATCACGAACAGCGCGTCGCCAACGTTGATCGCCATCGGCGCGCCCCATTTGACCCACACCGTATCGCGCCCGCGCCGTTTGGGGGAGTTGTCCTGAATGTCGTCGTGGACGAGCGAGAAGTTGTGAACCAATTCCACCGCCGCCGCGGCGGGCAGCGCAAATTGCCAATTTGCGCCGCAGGCGGAAGCGCATAACAAAACCAACAACGGACGGATGCGTTTGCCCGTCGCGTCGGGACCCGCGCCTTCGCCCGTCCAGCCCATGTGATAAGCAACCATGTCGTGGAAGCGCTTCGTGCGCGGCTGATCGAGGCGCGAAATCTGTTTTTGCAGTTCCAGTTCGATGTGAGGAAGAAGCGTGTCGAAATCCATTATCTGCCCTTCGAATTGAGGATGCCCAGGTTCTCCAGATCCGTTTTCAATTTATCGCTGGTCTGGAAACGGATCGTTTGGAACCCCATTGTATTCGCCTGCTGGATATTTGGCAACGAGTCGTCAATGAACAGACATTCCCGCGCGGGCTTGCCGATCTTCTCGAGCATGATGCGGTAGATCCCGGGCTCCGGCTTGACGTATCCCACCGCGCCCGAAATGACGATGTCGTCGAACAAGTCGAAGAAATCGTATTTGGCGCGCGCGTACGGAAACGTCTCTGCAGACCAGTTGCTCAAGCCGTAGAGCGGGTATCCCATTTGCTTGAGTTGCTTCGCGATCCCGACCGTCCCCCAATAGGCGTCTCCAATCGAATCCTGCCAGTGATCGTGATATGCCTGAATGAGGCGCGCGTAGCGCGGAAAATGCCTCGAAAGGTCGGCAACGCCTTCCTTGAAAGTGCGCCCCTTGTCCTGATGAGCGTTCCAGCCCATAAAATCCACTTCGTCGAGGAAGCGTTCCATGCTTTCAGGTTCGTTGGGGAAATATTTCCGATAAACCAGCCTGGGGTCCCATTCGACAAGGACATTGCCGAAGTCGAAGACGATGGCTTTGATGTGCGAGTTTGTCATGCCGTGATTCTAGCAGGGATTTTTGGGACGCGTTGCCATTTAAATCTCCATGCGTAAATCCAAAATCGTAAATCGTCCTACCACTTCTCCCAATGCGCCATCTCTTCCAACTTCCTTCTCCCTCCCTTCCTCAGCGGGGCGAATAACTTCTCCTCCTCCAGCGGATACCCAAACGACAGGACGATCCGCGCGTGCCACTCGGGTGGAAATCCCAGAATCTCGCGCGCTTTTTCGTGTTCGTAGATCGAAGCCGGGCAGGAGCCGATCCCCAACTCCAGCGCCATGAGTTGCATGAACGCCGCAGCCTGACCCGCGTCGAACATCGTCTGGAATTTTGCCAAAGGCTCCGGCGTGAGAATGGCAATCGCCGCCGCCGCGCCCGCAAGATGTCCGGCGTATGCGCCGCATTCGGATAACGCCCGGAGCGTGGATCTATCCCGGACCACGATGAACTGCCATCCCTGCTCGTTCTTCGACGACTGCGACCTCCGTCCCGCGTTCAGAATCGAGCGGATCATCTCATCCGGCAACGGCTTATCCTGAAATTTCCTCACCGCGCGCTTCAAACGGATCGCCTCTGCAACGTTCATCTTCGCCTCCTTTCCCGATCGTCCCTGCGTTTCGAGCCTGCCTTTTCGATTATACCCACGGAACGACCCTCCTCCATGATCGCATTTCGACACTCCATCGCAATCCTCGAGAAGGGATGCTGAATCGGCGTGGAAAAGATTGGCTGATATAATTCGCCCGCCATATCGCAATCGTGGAGAGAACATGAAAACTTCCGCACGACGCCTCGCCGGCTTTTCCCTGGGGTTCGCGCTCGGATTGGCTCACGCAACCGTTTCGAATCTGATCAACAAAATCTACCTGCCGGGCGTCCCGCTCTACGTTCCGCCGCCGGGGACGTCCGGTTTGATCCTGCTCACGGCATTGTTTTTCGGCGTCCTGGGCTTGATCGCTGCATGGACCGATGAAGTCATCTCAGGCGTCATCCTCTCTGCGCTCATCGGCTCCGTTGTGTCCTCAGGCTGGATCATGCTCACCGGCACGTCCGACCGCGCCTCCACATTTGTCCTGCTGTTCCTGGTCTTTATGCCGCGCATATTTTTCTATCTTCCCTTGAGCCTGGGCGTGAGATGGATCGTGTCAACATTCGAACCGTCCCCCTATCGGGCGGCAATGCCTCTCGCGCGCAGGGTCGTTCCTTTGGCGATCGCCATCCTGATCGCCGCGTCGAGCGGAATATTCTCCCTGGAGAACCGCGAGACGCGTCAATCCCTCGCGAAAATGGACGAACTCGTGCGGCTCGGCATGCAGGCGGAAAGCCGCGGTCAACTTCCCAAATCGCTTCAACCGGTGGAGGGGTTCGTTTCCAAAGCCGAAGGCGGCTACGCGTTCCATCTGGGCTCCAACCCGGACGTCCTGCCCGTTCAACGCCCCCCGGTGAAACTTGGAACCATCGAACCGTTCATCATCGTCGTCTTCGAAAACGGGTTTCGCTTTGGCTGTGTCTTTTCTCCCCCGTATGAAGTCCCAGCCTGCATTGATCTTTGATTCGACTTTGGGGCGGCGTATTCCGCAAACGGTATAATCTGCGTATGGAGACGCCCGGTTTCAAACCCTATCTTCTATCATCGCTGGCACTGGTCGCTGTGGGCGGCGGCGGATTGTATCTTCTCATCACCCAAACGCTGCCGCTTGTCTGGTATCGCTGGGGTTTCTTCGTCCTGCTGATCATGTCGTTCACGGGCGCCTTCCTGCCCGTCGTTTATTTCTTGCATCGTCGTTTTCCGGGAGAAAAGCCCGCCGAGCCAAACGTCGTCGTCCGCCAGTCGCTGTGGTTCGGCGTCTACGGCGCGACCCTCGCCTGGCTCCAACTTGGACGCCTCGTCACGGTCTACGTCATCCTCGGGCTGGCGGGCGGTCTCCTTGCCATCGAATACTTCATCCGCCTGCGCGAAAAATCGCACTGGAAACCTCCCGTCCACGAAGATGAATAGCCTCCGTGACCTCCCTTCGGTCGAACAACTCCTGCAAAATGCGTCTCGTCTCATTGACGGATATGGCCGTCCGCTGACTCTCGACGCGCTCCGATTGACCCTGGACGAAACCCGCGCACGCTTCAAACGCGACCCCGAAATTGCCCCGCCCTCCATTGACCTGATCCTTGCCCAGGCCGAATCCCATCTCTCCGAATGGACGGCTTCGACTCTATCCCCTGTGATCAACGCGACGGGAGTCATCCTGCACACGAATTTGGGACGCGCCCCGTTGTCGAACGCGACCATCGGAGCCATGAACGAGGTCGCGTCGAATTACTCCAACCTCGAATATGACTTGTCGAAGGGCCGGCGCGGATCGCGGCTCATCCACGCCGAATCTGTTTTGAAAAAATTGTTGAACGTCGAAGCCGCGCTGGTGGTGAACAACAATGCCTCCGCCGTTTTACTCGTGTTGTCTGCGCTGGCGAACAGGAAACGCGTGGTCATCGCCCGTTCGCAACTGGTCGAAATCGGCGGCGGCTTCCGCATCCCGGACGTGATGAAAGGCTCCGGCGCGAAACTGGTCGAGGTGGGGACGACGAACAAAGTCAGATCGTCGGATTACAGGGAGGCGTTCGAGGAGAAGACCGCCCTGGCGATGCGCGCGCATCGCAGCAACTTCAAGATCGTCGGGTTTACGGAGGAGCCGGCCCTCGATGAGATTGTCGGGATTGCCCACATGAACCACGTACTCGTCGTTGACGATCTCGGTTCCGGCGCGTTGTACGATACGGCAAAGTATGGTCTCGCCCACGAACCGACCGTGCAGGAGTCTCTTGCGGCTGGTGTTGATCTGGTCTGTTTTTCGGGCGATAAACTGTTGGGCGGTCCACAGGCGGGAATCATCGTCGGCAAAAAGGAGTTGATTGACAAACTCAGGAAACATCCCCTGGCGCGCGCGGTCAGAGCCGATAAGACCTGCCTGGCAGGCGTCACTGCGACTCTGACTCATTACCTCAAGGATGAGGCGGAGAGGGAAATCCCGATCGTGAGGATGATGTCATTGACGCCGGAGCAGGCCAGGGTCAGGGCAGAGGCGTGGCGGGAGGCGTTGGGACAGGGCGAGGTGGTCGAGTCCGAATCCACTGTGGGCGGGGGCAGCCTGCCGGAAGAATCCATGCCCACGTTCGTTCTGTCCCTGAACGTCAAGTCTCCCGACAGGTTTTTGAAAAAATTGCGGGAGTCGAATCCGCCCGTCATCGCAAGGACGGAGAACGACAGGGTGTTGCTCGACCCGCGCGCCGTGTTGAACGATGGTCTGTTGTTACAGGTTTTGAAAAGGGTCCTGCATGATTACCGTTGAGATACCGATCGAAGATAAAAAGAAGCCGCCCGCCTTGAAATTCCCCGAACGTTGCGCGCATTGCGGAAGACCGAATATGGTCAATTGTTGTTGAAGCGCCCGCTGACCATCCTCAGCCTGTTCGACGACTCGGAGGACGTGATCGGCCTGTCTGCAAGGTTTACAAAGGACAGGCAATCGTTGAAGTTGACGTTCGAGAACGACGAAGTTGCGAAGGAATTCGAAAAATTGAATGTTCAGGAGATAAAATGAAATCCGACCTCGATGCTTTGATGAAGGCAAGAAATTTGGACGCCATGCTGGTCCTGGGCGACGCCGAAAACAACCCGCCGATGTATTACTTTGTCGGCGGCGGACACGTGAGCGGCGCGCTGCTGATAAAGAAACAGGGCGAGGCGCCTGTGTTGTATTACAACGACATGGAACGCGACGAAGCCGCAAAGAGCGGATTGAAGACCCGTTCGTTCAACGAATATCCCATACAGGATTTTCTCGAACAGGCGAACAGCGACGTGCAAACGGCAAACGCACTACGGTTCCAGAAGATATTTGCCGATCACGGTCTCGCAAAGGGACGGGTTGCCCTCTTCGGCAAGGTGGAATTCTCGAATGTGTTCGGCTTGATCGCAAAACTGGCAAAACTTTTGCCGGATGTCGAGTTCATCGGCGAGTCGGTGCTCGATTCCGTGATCCTGCACGCGATGGAAACCAAGGAGGACGCGGAGGTGGCGCGCATCCGGCGCATGGGCGCGGTGACGACCCAGGTTGTCGGCATGGTTCAGGAATTGCTCACGTCTTCTGCCGTGCGCGAGGACGAAGTGTTGTTGAAGGAGGACGGCAGCCCGCTGACGATCGGGGACGTGAAGGCGAAGATCGCGCTCTGGCTTGCCGAGCGCGGCGCGGTGGATGTGGAGGGGGTCATCTTTGCCATTGGGCGGGACGCGGGCGTTCCGCATTCGACCGGGAATCCCGGCGATCTGATCACGCTGGGAAAGACCATCGTCTTCGACATCTTCCCTGCCGAAAAAGGCGGCGGATACTTCTACGATTTCACCCGCACGTGGAGTTTGGGATATGCCGCGCCCGAAGCGCAGGCTTTGTACGATCAGGTGAGGGAGATTTACGAAAAGGTCGTCGAAGACCTCGACCTGAACGCCAATTTCGTGGATTACCAGCGCATGACCTGTGAATACTTCGAATCGAAGGGACACAAATCCCAGTTGAACACGAAGACTCCGCTGGATGGATACGTACATAGTCTCGGTCACGGCGTTGGCTTGAACATCCACGAACGCCCCGGCTCCAGCCTCATGGCTTCCGGGAATGATAATATTCTCAAGCCCGGTGTGGTCATCACCATCGAACCGGGTCTGTATTATCCTGAAAAAGGCATGGGCGTTCGCATCGAGGATACCTACTGGGTGCGCCCGGATGGACAATTCGAGAGACTTGCCGAATACCCGTATGATTTCGTCCTGCCGATGAAGAAGTGGAAGAAATGAAACCCGCCCGCATCCTTGCCATCGAAACCTCCTGCGACGAGACCGCCTGCGCCGTCATCGAAAACGGGCGCGCGTTGCTGGCATCCACCGTCGCCTCGCAAATGGACGTTCACGCGCGTTACGGCGGCGTGTATCCCGAGGTCGCTTCGCGCCAGCACGTGTTGAGCATCGTCCCCGTCGTCGAGCAGACCCTGGCGCAGTCCAGCCTCACGCTCAAGGACATGGATGCGATCGCCGTCACGCGCGGGCCCGGCCTGGCTGGTTCGCTGGTGGTTGGGATGAACATGGCAAAGGGGCTTGCGCTCGGAACGGGCTTGCCCATTGTGGGCGTGAATCATCTCGAGGGACACGTCTATTCGGCGTGGGTGTACAACGCGGGCGAATCGGTCCCGCCCGAGCCGCAGTTCCCGTTGATGGCTCTGATCGTCTCCGGCGGACATACCGAACTGAACCTGATGACCGATCATTTGACCTACGAACGCCTCGGCTCCACCCTCGACGACGCGGCTGGCGAGGCTTTCGACAAGGTTGGCCGCCTGCTGGGGCTTCCCTTCCCCGGCGGACCCGCGATCCAGAAGGCGGCGGAGGGCGGCGACCCGACCCGCTTCAAATTCCCGCGCGCCCGGCTGGATAACCCCTGCGATTTTTCCTTCAGCGGATTGAAGACCGCCGTATTGTACGAGGTCAATGATTTGAAAAAGAAACACAAGACGCTTCCCGTCGAGGACCTCGCCGCGTCGTTCCAGAAAACGGTTGTGGATACGCTGTTCGAGAAGACCATGCAAGCCGCGCGCGATCGCAATGCGAGGGAGATCCTCGTAGCGGGCGGCGTCTCCGCCAACCGCGCCCTGCGGAATGCGTTTGCGTCTCAACGGGAATTCAAGGTCAACATCCCCGCTTTTTCGTTATGCACGGATAACGCCGCCATGATCGCCGCGGCGGGTTATTACCGCTACGCGCTGGGACACGTTTCCGATTTGACAATGGACGTTCAGCCGACGTGGGGGTTGTCTTAAAAACCCAAACCGCCTTTGGCTTGCCCGAGCCATTGGCGGTTTGAAAAGGAGAATGCACTTTTCATTATATGCAGGCGCTTTAATGAAACCTGAACAAGACTTTAGAGTTCGATAAGAGAAAATGTGGTTGACTGATTTGTTGTTGCGTTAGGCATCGTCCCGGAGGCGGCTGTGCTCCTCAGGAGAAATCTTCGGGACGTTATGATCAGGATCGGTTGTTAAACCAAAGCCTCGGACAAACTGCGTATGTTTGTTCGGGGCTTTTCTAAGGAGGAGAATTCGTCCTTATTATCCACGCGGAGATAAACAACGCGTGAACGCGGGTAAAAGGCAAATGAGCGCCCAAGCCGGGGTCATTCCGACGAAAGCAGTTCCTGCAATGATATGGGTCCTTCCCTCAATATCCTGATCCCGGCCCCTGAGCAATCCACGACCGTCGAGGGGATTCCGCCCGGCGTTACCCCGCCGTCAATGACAAGTTCGATGCGCCCGTTGAGTTGGGCGAGTACCTCCTCCGCCGTGGAGGGACTGGGTTTGCCGGAAATGTTGGCGGAGGTCACAGCCATCGGTCCGGCGGCGCGGAGCAGGGCGCGGGCAACCTCGTGATCCGGCACGCGCACCCCGACGGTGGGCGTGGCAGAGACGGCTTCGGGGAGAGTCGGCCGTTTTGGGATGACGCAGGTCAAGGGTCCGGGCCAGAAGCGGGCGGCGAGTCGGTAGGCGATGTGGGGAATGTCCTTTCCGACCTTTTCCATGTCTTCCGCATCCGCGATCAAAATGGGAATCGCTTTTTCGATGGGACGATCCTTCGCAACGTAGATGGATTCGACCGCCTTGCCATCGAACGCCAGCGCGCCGACGCCGTAAACCGTGTCGGTGGGGAAGGCGACCAGACCGCCCGATCTTAGGATGTCGAGCGCGCGGGATATGGCTGTCGGGGAATTTGCGGGGAGGAGCTGCGTTTTCATCACAGCATGATCTCGAGCAGGCGGTCGCGTCCTGCGAGGTCTTTATGCAAATGGATTTCGGCTTGCGAGAACATGTCATAAGCCGTGTTGACCGCCTGCACGCCGAGGGTGGATTCGATCTCGAGCAGGATGAGGCTGTTGGGCGCCATCCAGTCGGGCGCGACGCGCATCAGTTTGCGGAAGAGGTCGAGGCCGTCCGCGCCGCCGTCGAGGGCAAGCGCCGGTTCGCGTTCGTAGATCGGCAGGCTGCGGAGGGTTTCGGTCGGGATGTATGGGAGATTGGCGCAGAGCAGGTCGAAGTGCTCCTCGGTGGGAAACGACGCGGGGCGGGGCGGGAGAATGTCGCATTCCGCAAAACCGATGCGTTTGGATACGCCGAATTTGCGCGCGTTCCTTTTCGCTACTTCCAGCGCGGGGCGGGATATGTCGGTGGCGAGGATGTGCGCGTCGGAAACGTTCATGGCAATGGATATGGCGATGATACCCGAACCCGTTCCCACGTCCGCAACGGTGCGGCGCACTTTCGATTGCTGGAGCCAGGCGATGGCTTTCTCGACGAGCAGTTCGGTTTCGGGACGCGGGATCAGGACATCGGGCGTGAGATCGAATTCCATGCCGAAGAATTCCCAGCGACCCAGCACGTATGGAAGCGGTTCGCCGCTTTCCAGGCGCGCGAGGGACTCTTCGAGTTTCTCCTGTTGTTCGGCTGTCGGAGTTAGGTCAGGGTGCGCCACGACCCAGGCGCGCGGCTTGTCCATGATGTGGGCAATTAAGACGGAAGCGTCCAGGGCGGAGGTGTCGCTGATGGAGGCGAGGCGGGCTGTGAGGTCGGAGAGAAGCGGGGGCATGAGGTGAACAGTGAGCAGTAATCAGTGAACAGTGAGCGGTGGTTTGTGGTCAGGAGGGAGAAATGTCAAATTGCGGCCGGGATTTTTTGATTGCGAGCAAAGACAGGTATTCGAATACGATATTCGAGGCGAGGATGGCGGTGATGTCGCCGTGATCGAACGGCGGCGAGACCTCCACGAGATCGAAGCCGATCAGGTCCAGTCCGTGAAGTCCGCGCACGAGTTGGAGCAGTTGATAACTGGTCAACCCGCCGACCTCGGGTGTGCCGGTGCCGGGCGCGTAGGCGGGATCAACGGAATCGATGTCAACGGTCACGTAGACGGGACCCTTCATGCGCGCGTGAACTTCCTCGAGGATCTCATGCACGCCCTTTTCCATCACTTCGTGGATGGTGACGATGCGCGCGCCCAGTTCCCTGGCTTCAGCATAATCGTTCTCGCCGCTGACCGGACCGCGAATTCCGATCTGCATGTATTCGTCCTTGCGGACGAGTCCCTCCTGCAAAGCATGTCGGAACGGAGTCCCGTGACTGTACGGAACCGCCTCGAATTCCGCCTCCCAGGTGTCAATGTGCGCGTCAATGTGAACGAGGGAAACGGGTCCGTGTTTTTTGGCGTGCGCGCGCAAAAGCGGGAGCGCGATGGAGTGGTCGCCGCCGAGGGCGATGAGCGTTGTCCCCGTTTCGATGATCCCGCCGGCGGTCTTTGTGATGGCGTTCATCGTATGTTCGATGGAGGTCGGAATGACCGAAACGTCCCCGTAGTCCACAACTTTCATTTTTTTCAACGGCGTGACGTCGAGCGTAGAGTTGTGTCCCCAGATCATCAACGACGCTTCCCGTATCTTTCTCGGACCGAAGCGCGTCCCTGTGCGATAGGACGCGCCGCTGTCGAAGGGTACGCCCAGGATGGCGACGTCCACGCCCTTCAATTCGCGCGTCACCGGCAGGCGCATAAAGGAGGGAATACCCATGAAGGGCTGCAAATCCGCGCCGAACGCGGGGTTGTCGTTCACCATTACTCTTCCTCGACCCCGCTTGCCGCAAGCCGTTCCGCCTCGTCACGCGTGGACAATTCCTCGATGAACTCGCCTATGTCCCCATCCATCACGGCGGGCAGGTTGTAATTGGACAAGCCGATGCGGTGATCGGTCACGCGGTTTTGTGGATAGTTATACGTGCGGATCTTCTCCGACCTTTCGCCTGTTCCCACCTGCGAGCGGCGGTCGGATTCTATGGAGGCGCGCCGCTTCTCCTCTTCCATCTCGTATAAACGCGCTCGCAAAATGCTCATGGCTCGCAGTTTATTTTGCAGTTGCGAACGTTCGTCCTGGCAGGTCACGACCATTCCGGTCGGTTTGTGATACAGGCGCACGGCGGTCGAGTTCTTCTGCACGTTCTGTCCGCCCGCGCCTGACGAACGATACACTTCGATCTCGATATCGCTTTCGGGAATGTCAATCTCCACCTCGTCCACTTCGGCAAGCACAGCGACCGTCGCGGTGGAGGTGTGGATGCGCCCCGACGACTCGGTCACCGGCACGCGCTGGACGCGATGCACGCCCGATTCATATTTGAGTTTCGAGTACGCGCCCCTACCGCGGATCTCGAAGATCATTTCCTTGTAGCCTCCCACGCCGATGGCGTTCTCGGAAAGTATTTCCGTTTTCCAGCGTTGCCTGTCCGCAAAACGCGTGTACATGCGGAACAGATCGCCCGCGAAGATCGCGGCTTCGTCGCCGCCGGTCCCGGCGCGGATTTCCATGATGACGTTCCTGTCGTCGCGCGGGTCTTTTGGAACCAGCATGCCCTTGATCTGTTTCTCGAGCGCCTCGATCTTCGGTTCGAGTTCCTCGATATCGGATTCAGCCAAAGCGACCAGTTCCGCGTCCTTCTCGGACCCCAAAATTGCCCGCGCCTCCTCGAGGCTTTTCATCGCCTGACGGTATTCCCGCGCCTTCGCGACGATCTCTTCCAGGTCCACGCGTTCCTTGTTGATCTCCGCCGCGCGCTGGTAGTTGTTGCCAGCCTCGAGCAGATCCCTGCCGAGTTGTTCGTATCGTTCCTCGATGCCTGTCAATTTGTCGAGCATATATTATTTTCCTCTGTCATTGCGAAGAGCCTCGCGCTGAGCGGAGCCATAGGCGAAGTCGAAGCGGAGGCGACGACTGCGAAGCGTGCCTGTGGCAAGCAATCCCCACGTCATATTGGAAATTGCTTCGCGGCGCGAGGCGCCACTTGCGACGACGGCAACCAGAATAAAGCGCGGCAACCTGCGCCGCGCGGCTGGGATTATATCACCCCGTCCCCTCTGAATTTCCTGAGAAAGTGTCTGAAAAGACGGACCCTAAAGGTTATTACCGCACACCAGATGCAACTTTCGCAACAGAATTCTCGTTTAGCCGGCCAATTCGAAGCCAAAGAAAACCTTGAGGGTCTTTTCCGAAAGTCTTCAGACACTCTCTGGGAATCTAAAAGGTCGCCGTGGCCGCAAGGATCATGGACAGCACGATCAACACAGACAGGATGATGAACATCACCTGCAAGATGCGCCTGGATCTGGAAGTCGTGTCCGTTTCCTTCGGTTTGGGTTGATATTTGTTCTTATCCTTTTTGCCTGCCATTTTCTTCTCACTGATTCAAATGTTTGTAAAAGGCGGTCGCCATCGCCTTTTCGAGTTCCTCGAGGGTCACCGGTTTCGTCACGTACGCGTCCGCGCCGAGTTCCATCGCCCTATCCACCATCATGTCCGCCGCTTCGGAGGAGAGCATCACGATGGGCAGGTTCTTCGTCTCCGGGCGGCGGCGCAGGAATTCCACCATGTCCAAGCCTGTCACCTCGGGCATGTTGATGTCCAGGATGAGCAGGTCCGGTTTCCTGCCGGAAGCGAACATCTGCGCCGCGGAACGAACATTGTGGAACGCGGTCGCCTCGCAATCGAGCAGTTTCAACATCAGCCCGATGGCGCGGTTCATTTCCTCGTCGTCGTCAACCGTCCAGATGGTCCTCATTCCAGATGCGCCTTTATCGCCTGTGCCGCGTTCTCCGGTACCAGCGTCTTGAGTTCCTCGATCGGAGCCTCCCTAATCTTATCCACCGACCCGAAATGTTTCAAGAGCGCCTTCCGCCTTGCCGGACCGATGCCGGGGATCGAATCCAATTGTGAAGCCATGCCGAGTTTCTGCCTTTTTTTACGGTGCGCCGTGATCCCGTAACGATGCGCCTCGTCGCGGATGCGCTGGACGAGATACAGTCCCTGCGAATGACGCGGCAGCATCAGCGAATCTGACCTGTGAGGAAAGAAGATCTCCTCCTGCTGCTTTGCCAGCCCCACCACCGGCACCTTGTCCGCCAATTCGAATCGTTCGAGGACCTGCACGGCGCGCCCCAACTGTCCCTTGCCGCCGTCAATGATGATGAGGTCCGGCAGGAAGGAGAACGACGCGTCCTTCTTCGCCCCGGGCTGGTTCGCTGACTCTTCAGCAGACTTCCACCTCCTGAAACGTCGCGTCAGCATCTCCTCCATCGAGGCGAAATCGTCCGGCGCGCCGACCACGCTCTCGATGTTGAACTTGCGATACAACTTTTTATCCGGCACTCCCTGCGTGAACACGACCATCGCGCCGACGATCGCCGTCCCCTGCGTGTTGGAAATATCGTAGCACTCGATGCGGTTCGGCGGTTCGGGCAGGTTCAACGCCTGCTGCAACTCAGCCAGCGCCTGCTCCTGTTTGTGCGTGTCCGCCTGCCATTGGGCGCGCAGGGCTTGCAGGGTCTCGGTGGCGTTTTCGGTTGCCATCTGCACCAGTTCGTGAGGCTGACCCTCCTTCGGCACGAAGAACTCCACTTTTTTGCCGCCGCGCTTGGAGCGAAGCCACTGACCGATGATCCGCGCCTCTTCGAGTTGCTGCGGGAGCATGACCTGTTCCGGGATGTTGGCGGCTTCGGTATAGAACTGGGTGACGAACTGTTCCATCACTTCGGTATCTGCCGCGTCCTCCGTCCCTTCGAGGATGAAGTATTCGCGCCCGATCAATTTCCCGCCGCGAATGAAGAAGACCTGCACGCAGGCTTCCCCGTCAGTGCGCGCCATGGCAAGGACGTCCGAATCGATATAGTCCGTTGCAAAGACGATGCGCTGCCGTTCGATGATGTTCTGGATCGCCTTGAGCTGGTCGCGCAGGGCGGCGGCTTTCTCGAAGCGCATCTCTTCGGATGCCTTCATCATTTCCCCTTCGAGCCGCTGGACGATGCCCTCGCTGTGTCCGCCGAGGAAATCCATCAGGTCGGAGATCATTTGGCGGTACTGGGCTTGAGTGACCGCGCCGATGCAGGGAGCGGTACACAGTTTGATGTCAAAGTAAAGACACGCCCGCTTGTCCTGTCCCGTGATCTCGCGGTCGCACGTCAAATAGGGGAAGACCTTCCGCAGGACATCCAGCGTCTGATAGACCGCCCACGCCGAGGTGTAGGGACCGAAGTAGCGCGCGCCGTCCTCCGCCATCTGCCGCGTCACGGTCACTTTGGGGAAGGGATCCGCCCAATGGATCTTGATGTAGGGGTAGCGTTTGTCGTCCTTGAGACGGACGTTGTACTTCGGGCGGTGTTTCTTGATGAGGTTCATCTCGAGGATGAGCGCCTCGAGTTCCGAACCGACGACGATCCACTCGATGTCCGCGATCTCGCGGACGAGGCGGCGCGTCTTGTTGTCGTGGCTGGAGTCCGCGTGAAAGTACGAACGGACGCGGTTCTTCAGGTTGACCGCCTTGCCGACGTAAACGACCTTTCCTTCGGCGTTCTTCATCAAGTAACAGCCGGGTTTGGCGGGCAGGGTGGCAAGGATGCCATGGATCTTTTCGGAGATTTCCATCGGGAGCAATTTTACCGCTTGTCATGCCTTTTACGAAACTTCCATCAATCGTGGAGGGGCAAAGTTCATTTTCCATCTGAATGTACGAGCGACGCCCCGTACTGCATGTGTGACGATTGCATTGCGCGTTCGGTTTGGTGGTTGTAATCCGTTTTGTTTTATGCAATAATGAACGAAATCATTCCTCGGAGGAACTCATGAACGAACAAATGAACGCCCCCATGCCCCCGGAGTCCGCAGGTTTTGCCGGTTGGTTCTCGACCTGGATGAACGCCGTCTCCAAACCCAGCGAACAGAATTACGCTGTCATGGCGGAACACCCTGACGCGCAATCCAACAGCCGGGCATTCACCTGGGTATTCCTTGCAGGAACGTTCGCCGCGATCATCAGCGGCGTCCTGAGCGCGATCCTGGAATTGGCGGGCTTTGCCCCTCAAATTCCCGGCCTGTCCGACCTGATCGGGAGCGCGCCGCGCAGCGCCCTCGCTTCGCTGGGAATCGCCCTTTGCACCTCTCCCATCAACGGAGCGATTTCCGCGCTTTTCTTCGCCATTTTTGTCGGTATCCTCCAGTGGGTGGCGAAGATGTTCAAAGGGACCGGAACCTTCTCGCAGTTGGCGTACGTGATGGCGGCGATCTCCGTGCCGGTTTCCCTCGTCACCTCCCTGCTGACCCCGTTCAGCGCCACTGGGGTGATCGGTTACTGCTTCAGCGCCATCACCCTGCTCGTTGCCCTGTATGCCATGTACCTGCAACTCCTTGCGATCAAGGCAGTGAATAAGTTCGGGTGGGGAGAGGCGGCTGGCTCCTACTTCCTTCCGCTCATTCTGATCGCCTGCATCTGCTTCTGTATCGCTTTCGGGCTTGCTTCGATATTTGGCGTCGCCTATTCCGAACTGCTCAATCAGGGATTTGCCCCGTAGTTCGCACGCAATTGACGCTGCTAGAGGCGTTCAACTGAAAACTCTCGAACGGCTCAAAAAATCTCGGTTCTTCGGGATTAAGCGGGGTTGGGATACACGGATTCCACGGATTGACGGATTTTCACGGAAAGATCAAAGAAATATCCGTGCTTTTCCGTGAAATC
>SZPG01000095.1 GCA_030263595.1 Chloroflexi bacterium CFX6 | reverse complement strand
GGACAACACTTTATCGAGCGTGTTGAAATATTCATCCCACGTGTTCGGGTCAATGGTGAAGCCGCGATCCCGGTAATGAGTTTGTCCGCAGGAGATGACCGGGATGCCGTTCATCGCGGTCTCGACGCCGACCGTGGTTGTGTATGCCAAACCGAGATCGGCGATTTCGATCAGGTCATAGGTGTTGACATTATCCAGCGCGCCGATGACATGGATATGGCTTGGAAGTTCAGGCAGCGCCTCACGCACGACCGTCCCCATGGACTTTCCCATGGACTTTGCCTGCGGGACGATTTTTTCTCCGGGATGAATGCGGACGACCAATTGCACGTCAGTTCGCTTGGCGAAGTATTGGACAGTCTTCGTAATCCACTCAGACATGGATTCAGCGAAGATGTTTCGTCCGAGGGTGAGACTATCACCAAGAACATTTGCCGCAAGTAAAACAACTGGGCGATTATCAAGTTTGAGCGTGTTGCGTGTTGCGTCCGCACCTTGCGCAGAGACGTATTGCCACAGTCGCTTGGACTTGCCCCACACGCGCGCGCCGCGACGGGCGTTTTCCAAATCTGCGAGACGCTCGTACATTTCATCGGTCATCGGCAGGGAGCAGCGGTCACGGACGAGATAGTCTGTGTCCTGTTGCATGATGGATGTGTTCTGCGCCAGCCAGATCTGTTCGCGCTGGTCGTTGAATTCGAAGGTCACGGCGGGGATGTTGAGATAACGCGCCACGCGGAAGACGATCCCCATTTCTAAAATCAGACCATTGGGGATGAGGACGACATCGGGTTTGTTGACTTGCATCCATTCGAGGGCGGCAAGGGCGGCGAAGGTGTTGCGCCTGATGCGCAGGTCGTAGAGGGCTTTGTCGCCCGCGTTCGACATGTCCACTTCTTCGCGCATGAGCGTGTATTGCGCGTCCCATAGGGAGACCTCTTCGATGTCAGCGTGGAGAGAGGCAGGTAAGGATGAAGCAGGCTTCAAGTCGAGGAGGGAAGCGTGATGAATGAAAGTGGAAAGTGGAGAAAGCGCATCCCGCGTGTGAAGTCCGCGCTGCTTCTGAGTCAGTTTATCCTTTTCCTTGTGCCATTCGGAGTAGGGAAGAGTCAGCAGCGTGACCTTGTGACCGAGTCCCGCAAGCGTGAGGGAAATGTAGGCGGCTTGTTCGATCCAGTAATGAAGCGTGGCGAAGAAGAGAATCTTTTTGCCGGGTTTTGATCTTTCAATGAAAGGTTTCACCTGTTCGACTGCGCGCGGCAATGACTTTTGCAAACGCGAGAGGTTGTAATGATCCTTGCGAACGCGGCTTTTTTGCCGAAGGGTGTAATCGAGTTCGGCGGCAAGAGGCAGTTCGCCAAGAAAATTGCGGAGGGAATTTTTGTTGAGCATGTTATCTCGTTGGTTGAGTAGGGCGTAGCCCGTATCGAAACCAACTGTTTTCAAAAATAATTTTGTAACAATAGTTGCTTTAGTTAGCGGTGGTTTCGATATGACACTCGCTATCGCTCGTATCTACTCAACCACCGGGTATCTAATCCAATTTTTCTATCTTCCAATTCAAGCGCGGGCGCACGGGTCCCTGGCGGACTTCAGCCCACTGCATGCCCGGCGCGCCGGAGATATCAACGTTGAACGAAAGCGCGTTCTCGTCCATGAAATAACGCTTCACGCCGAACGAACTGGCGTTGACACCCAGCGAGTAACGCCCCTCGTTGAAAAAGTCGGCAGGGATCTCGCAGCGGCTGACGTAACGTCCCGGTTGGCGCGCACCGAACTGTTCGTATTGTCCCGCGTCGTCGGTGTCGAACGAGGTGAAGACGTATTCGCCGCGCATCGTGCTAAGATACATGCCCACACGCAGACCCGTGATGGGCGCATTGATCTGATATTCCCATTCGACGGTAAGGGGCTCGGTGGAGCGAATTGTATCCACGACGTTCCCGCTTCGGTCTTTAATTCGGATTGCCACCGGTCTAAAAGGCTGACTCGCCGCCGGGACCTCATCCGCCTCCCAGACGCGCTGACCCGATTCCGCCTGCCCCGAGGAGAGATAGAAGTCAACCGCTTCGGGTGTGGGCGCGCGCTTGATCAGATGTCCCTTTTTGAGGACGATGGCTTCTTCTGTAAGACGAAGGATCGCGGACATGTTATGACTCACAAATAGGACCGTGCGCCCCTGCTGCGCGACGTCGCTCATCTTGCCGAGGCACTTGCGCTGGAATTCCGCGTCGCCGACGGCGAGCACTTCGTCCACGACGAGGATCTCAGGCTCGAGATGCGCGGCGACCGCGAAGGCGAGGCGCAGGTACATACCCGAGGAATATCGTTTGACGGGGGTATCAATGAACTGGCTCACTTCGGAGAATTCGACGATCTCATCGAATTTGCCGTCTATCTCCGCGCGCTTCATTCCCAGGATCGCGCCGTTCATGTAAATGTTTTCGCGTCCTGTCAATTCCGGGTGGAACCCCGTTCCCACTTCAAGGAGGGAGCCGACACGTCCGCGCACGGTCACGGTCCCTTCGGTGGGTTCGGTGACGCGCGAGAGGATCTTGAGCAATGTGCTTTTCCCCGCCCCATTGCGCCCGACGATGCCAAGCACCTTTCCCTCTTCGAGATCGAACGAGACGTCCTTCAACGCCCAGATCGTGGAGGTGGCGGTCGCGCCGCGCATCCCCTGTCCGCGCAGGGCGCGGTAGACGCGCACCGGGGTCATTAAAGTATCCACCAGCACGTCACGGAACATGTTGTACTGGAACTTCTGTTGTGACGCGCCGATCTTGTATTGTTTGCCGATGTTGTTGACGCTAATGGCTATGGTCATTTATGTTTCCTGTGCAGGCGGCATTCTCCCCTGGCGCCGCCCGCCACTATGGTCCCCGAAGCGAAGCGAGTGGGAGGGCAGGTGTAGCGCCGGAGAGCGCACACTATACGTTAGATCGTATCCGCGAAGGTCTTTTCCATGTTGCGGAAGTAGAACAAGCCGCCGATCAGGATCAGGACGGAGATGGCGACGGAGACCGCCATTTCGGGACCGGGTCCGGTGTTCGCGCCGAGCAGCGCCCAGCGGAATCCGTTCACCACACCCGCCATCGGATTGAGCGAATAAACGAGTTGCCATTTTTCGGAGATCAAGTTCGAGGAGTAGGCGACGGGCGTGATGAAGAGCCAGAATTGGGTCAGGAAGGGAAGCGCATAGTTCACGTCACGATACTGAACGTTGATCGCGGCAAGCCACAACGCCACACCCAACGCTGTAACAATGGCAAGCAATAAGAACAAGGGCAGCGCCCAGATCGCGTTGATCGAAGGCGTCACGCCGTAATAGATCATCAAGCCGATCAGGATGACGAAGGCGATGACGAAATCCACAAGCCCGGAAAGGATGGATGCCAGCGGCAAAACGAGGCGCGGAAAGTAGATCTTCGTCACCATGCTCTGATTCGTGGTCAGCGAGCGCGAAGCCTGGTTCAACGCGGCGGTAAACAATCCCCAGGGAAGAAGCGCCGTGTAGGAGAAGATCGGGTACGGGATGTCGCCATCGGTCGGAAGTTTGGCGATGCGCCCGAAGAGAAACGTGAAAACGATCATCGTCAGCACCGGCTGGATGATCGCCCACGCCGCGCCGAGCATGGTCTGTTTGTAGCGCACCTTCACGTCGCGCCAGATCATGAAATAGACCAGTTCGCGGTACGCCCACAGGTCTTTCAGGTTCAGCGCGGCGAGACCTGTGGAGGGCTTGATGTAGATGGTGGCGGGTTCGTGGGAAGAAACTTTAGCGGCTTGGGTCATTTTTCCTCTGTCAAAAGTCGAAGGTCAAAGGTCTTTCGACTTTTGACTTTCGACCTTCGACTTACTTTATCTTCGACCTATTGGCTCTGAACCATTCGATCGTGCGGCGCATCCCTTCCTCGAACGGAACCTGCGCGCTCCAATCGAACAATTCTTTTGCGCGGCTGACGTCGAGTCCGCGGCGGGGCTGACCGTTGGGCTTGTCCGTCTGCCAGACGAGTTTGCCCTCGAAGCCGGTCATCTTGACGATCATTTCGCTCAAATCCTTGATGGAAATTTCATAGCCAGAGCCAAGATTGACAGGCTGGTCGCCGTTATATTTCTCGGCGGCGGTGACGATGCCGTCCGCGGCGTCCTCCACGTACAGGAACTCGCGCGTCGGGGAACCGTCGCCCCACACGGGCAGTTCCTTCTCGCCGCGATCTTTTGCTTCCACTGCTTTGCGGATCAGTGCCGGGATGACGTGCGACGACTGCAAATTGAAGTTATCGCGCGGACCGTAGAGATTCACCGGCAAAAGGAAGATGGCGTTGAAGCCGTATTGCTGGCGATATGCCTGCGCCTGCACGAGCATCATCTTCTTGGCAAGCCCATACGGGGCGTTGGTCTCCTCAGGGTAGCCGATCCACAGGTCGTCTTCCTTGAAGGGAACGGGTGTGAATTTTGGATAGGCGCAGACCGTTCCGATGGCGACGAATTTGCCAACGCCGTTCTTGTACGCCTGGTGCATCAACTCCACACCCATCATCAGGTTGTCGTAGAAGAAGTCGGCGGGATGTTCGCGATTGGCGCCAATGCCGCCCACATTTGCGGCGAGATGGATGATAACCACATTCTTCGGGTCAACATCTTTCAAAGTGTCCACATACAACCTGCGGATGTCGTTCGGGTCAACGAGGTTGTAGTTCTCGATGCGCGGGATGAAGATATCGGTCGCGCCGCGCTGTTTGAGTTTTTCAGTGACGAACGAGCCGAGAAAGCCCGCGCCGCCGGTGACGATCACTTTTTTATCCTGCCAAAAATTTTCAGACATGGTTTCTCCTGGATACCTCCGTCATTGCGAGGGCGATGCTCTTTCGTCCGAAGCAATCTCCTGTCATCAGGCGATTACTGGCTGGAGGAGATTGCTTCCCCGCTTCGCGGGTCGCAATGACGGGGAACTTTTATTGCACAATAAACTGCGCGTTGCGATAGCGTGTGTCCATCGGGTTTTGTATCAATCCGCTTTTCAACGCGAACAACAATTCGCGGATGCCGTCGTCCACGTCGAGCGTGGTGTCGAAACCGAGCACGTTCTTGATCCTGGCGAACGACACGGTGATGTCGCGCATGTCGCCGCCGAAGGTCAGGTCCTTGTATTCGACGATGGTTTCGGGCATGCGCTTCAATACAAGCCGCACAATATCGTCTTTGGAATAATTACCGTTGTCGGTGCCGAGGTTGAAGACCTGTCCGCGAATCTTTGATTGCTCCGCTTCCAATCCCATAATGACACCGCGCGCCACGTCGCGGATGTGGACGAATGAACGCGAATACCCGCGCTGATAAATGATAAGTTCGCGTTTCGTAAACGCCTCCAGCACGAACTGGTTGACGATCAAATCGAAGCGCGTGCGCGGGGACAAACCGTACAACGTCGCGAAACGGAACAGCAGCGGCGCGGTCGGCGCGTCCTTTTGCGAGAGCAGATATTCCTCCGCGGCGATCTTTGTCTCGGCATAGAGCGATTGGGGATTCAACGGGGATTCTTCGGTGACGGGCTTGCCGTTGTCGGACAAGCCATAATTGCTATACGTGGACGCGAACACGAATCGTTCCACGCCGATATCTGTCGCCTGCTCGAAGACCATTTTCGTCGCCTCGACGTTGTACTTCCACGCCACCTGTTTGCCGACTGCCTGGCACGCGGGGAATCCTACAATAGCGGCGAGGTGGATGATCGCATCGGGTTTCTGCCATTCGGCGCGGCATGAATCTTTGATGGCGCGCGGTTCGGTCACGTCCGCTTTGACGAAATGAAAATTTGGATGATGCAGAAACGGGACGAGCGATTCCCCGCCGAAGAGAAGAGAGTCAAGGACGGTGACGCGGTAATTAAGGCGGAGCAGTTCCGAGGTCAGGAGGGAGCCGATGTACCCGGCGCCTCCCGTGATCAGGATGTGGCGGTCCGTCATTGTGAGTCCTCCATCTGTAATTTCACTTTGAAGCCGTCCACCTGCAAAGCGGGGGCGTCCTTGTCGGTCACAACTTCGATGCCCTGTTCGATGCAGGTCAGACGGCAGATGTCCACCACATCGCCCTTGCCGAGGATGCGGACGCGGCTGTAGCCGGCGTCCTGCACTTTGGCGAGATGTTCCTTCACGCGCTGGCGGGTCTTGCGATAGATGGAGAAGGAGCGTTCGACGTAATCCACGGCAAGACGGGCGCGCAGGGCAATGCCCTCGGGCGTGATGATGTAACGCAGTTTCTTGCGCTCGGCGCGCGAGACCTTGAGCGCGCCTTTGGCGATGAGCCGTTTGATGTGCCAGTTCACCGTACCGACCGCCACGCCGAGTTGCGTGGCAAGCGTGGACTGGTTCACGTCGGGGTCGTTTTCTATTTGTTCGAGCAGGGTGAGTTCGCGGAGTTCTTCGTTTGCGGTTTCCATACAATTTCACAATCCAAAATTCAGTGGCTGAATTATAACCGAGAACGAAGGGCTGTCAAACGAGGAATATAAAAATGGTGGTCTCGATATGGGACGGACGACCACAGTCCCTACTCGACCACCACTTATGTCAATGACGGAGGTGGGGTGAGATTGCTTCCCCGCTTCGCGGGTCGCAATGACAGCCTTTTACGCAAACTGCTCCAGATTGACCGCCACGAGCGGGAGCGCCTCGTTCACATATTTTTCGAGAGCCGGACGTTTTTTGAGGTGACTGTAATGGGAGGCGAGTCCGTAGATCGCCCATGTCGCAACGGTGGCGGGGATGTCGGTGGGGAGTTTGGAATTTCTCAACCAGTACGAAAGCAGGTCGAAGATCTGTTTCTTGACCGTGCCCTCCACCAGCGACTCGAATTGCTGGTGCGGCTGGGCGCAGTCGCTGTGCAGGCGGGAGATGAATTCGCAGACCGCCAGGATCAAGTTGCGCAGATTATCGGGGGAGTAACTGCATACGTTCAAAGTCCGTTTTTCGATCTCGCCCATGAACATCTGACCGATGGAGTGATCGAGCAGGGCGTATTTATCGGGGAAGTGGGCGTAGAACGTGGCGCGGTTGACCTCGGCTTTGTCGGTCACGTCCTGCACAGAGATGGATTCGAATCCCTTCTCGGCGAGGAGGGATTCAAAGGATGCCAGGATCAAGCCCCGGGTGCGTTTGACGCGGGGGTCGAGTTTTTCCTGTTCTTTTGGGTTCGGCAACATTTTCGCTCCAGTGTTGTTTATCCAACAAATTCCAACGTTTGATGGTTGACTTGAAATGGTAAGGCGGGTAAATTATACGACATCTGTTGTTTAGAACACAACTGTATAATATCACTCAATTCAAGGAGAGTCAAGATGAACATAACGATCATTGGAGCAGGCAACATGGGACGCGGGATCGGAACCCGCGCGGTGGCTGGAGGTCACTCGGTCACGTTTGTGGATGCGAATCCTGAAGTCGCTGAAAAGACCGCCGCAGATGTGAAGGCATCCGCCAGGAACGGCGCGCAGGTTTTCACTGCCCCGCTCGGCGATGTGCAGCTCGGCGACGTGGTGGTGTTCGCCGTGTGGTACGGCACGAACATCGAACTCGCCAAACAACTCGGCAGGAAACTGGCGGGCAAGGTGGTGGTGGACATCGCCAACCCGCTGAACCAGACCTTCGACGGTCTCGCCACCGCGCCCGATTCATCCTCTGCGGAGGACCTGGCGAAGGCGATCGCGGACGGCGCGAAAGTGGTCAAGGCGTTCAACACGACGTACGCAGGCACGCTTCTCGCGGGACAGGTGGCTGGTCAGCCGCTCGATGTCTTTATTGCCGGCGACGACGCGGACGCCAAAGCCAAGGTCGCGCAGATCGTCACGGACGGCGGCATGCGCCCCATTGACGCCGGTCCGTTGAGCCGCGCCCGCCAGATCGAGGGGATGCAGTTCCTGCACATCACGCTGCAAAACACGCTCGGCACGAACTGGGGCAGCGCGTTGAAGATCTTGAGTTAATGTTTAGGTGTCACCCTGAGCGAAGCATCTCTGTGATTATCGTAGAGACCCTTCGCTTCACCTGCCCCACCGCAGGTGCGGGTCGCTCAGGGTGACATAGTTATAGAAGGCAGTTATGTTAGCAGATACAACCATCAAATTAATCCCGAACAATGAATTCGCAAAACTCGCCAGCGAGGCGCAGATCGAACGCGTCGCCAGGGCGCTCGAAGCCAACGGCATGAAAACGTTGATCGCTGAGGACGGCGAAGAGGCGAAGCGGCTGGTACTCGACCTCGTACCGCAAGGCGCGGAAGTGTATGCCAACCAGTCCAAGACTTTGGAGACAATCGGCTTGACCGCCGAGTTCGACAAATCGGGCAGGTACAACGCGGTGCGCTCGAAGGCGTTGTCGCTGGACAGAAAGACGCAGGCGCGCGAGATCCGTAAACTGCGTTCCAGCCCGGACTATATCGTCGGAAGCGTCCATGCCGTGACCGAATCCGGTCAGGCGCTGATCGCCTCCGGCGGCGGGAGTCAACTGGCTCCGTACGCGTACGGCGCGGCGAAGGTGATCTGGGTGGTCGGCGCGCAGAAGATCGTCCGCGACCTTGATGAAGGCTTCCGGCGCATCGAGGAATACAGTTATCCGCTGGAGGATGCGCGCATGTATGAGGCATACAATGCGCACAGTTCGGTCAACAAGATATTGATCGTGAATCGTGACGCGCCGGGGCGGATCACGGTCGTTTTGGTGAAGGAAGAACTGGGCTTTTAGCGGAAACATGTACTGGAAAGACTCTTCGTCTTGATAACAACAGGAGAGAGACCATGAGCGTTTTACCCAATTCAGAGACAAAGACCGAATTCTCGATTCATCCCAAAACACAGATGGGAGCCATCTCCCTCAAGGTGGCGAACCTCGACAACCAGCTCGAGTTCTACCAGAAGGCGCTGGGATTCAAACTCCATTGGCGCGAGGGGAAGGAGGCTGGACTCGGCGCCCCCTCCGGGGATCTGGCGACGGGCGGCAGCGATCTACTCCTGCTGAACGAGGAACCGGACCTCAAGAAGTATCGCGGCGTGACGGGACTGTATCACGTGGCGTATCTCTTCCCGAACCGGCGCGAACTGGCGATCGCCATCGCGCGCCTGTTCGCGTTGAAATATCCCAACGCGCCGACAGACCACATCATGACCAAGACCACCTACCTCGACGACCTCGAAGGCAACGGCATCGAACTCTATGCGGAATCGCCCGAAGACGGCACGTGGAGATTCGTGAACGGAAAGTACGAATCCATCCGCGCCGACGGCTCGTGGAGCGACGGGCGCGAACCGCTGGATGTGGAGGCGCTGTTCAAGCACCTCACGGACGATGACCGTTTGGATACTCCCGTCCCGCCTGAGTTGAAAATCGGGCACGTCCATCTCCACGTCCGCGATGTGGATGAGGCGATCAACTTTTATCACGGCATCATCGGCTTCGATGTGATGGGCATCGCGAAACAATTCCAGATGGGATTCGTCTCCGCAGGCGGATATCATCACCACCTGGGACTCAACACCTGGCAGGGACGCGGCGCGCCGCCTCCCCCTCCCGATGCGCTGGGTCTCCGTTATTTCACCATTGACCTGCCCGATCAAAAAGCCTACGAGGAGCCCGATGCGCTGGGTCTCCGTTATTTCACCATTGACCTGCCCGATCAAAAAGCCTACGAGGAGGTCGTGGCTCGGGTCGACGCGGCAGGCATCCCGTCGAATCAGACCGAGGCAGGTTTGCTTTTGCAGGATCCGTCACAGAACGGCGTCATCCTGCGCGTGGCAAAGTAGCTTACTTCAACACCTTTACCACATTCCTTCCCGCAACGCCGCTGACTCCTCCTCCACCGTGGACTCCGCTGCCGCAGAGATACAAATTATCAATGGGCGTCTTATGGTTCGACCAGCCCGGCATCGGGCGCATGAAGAGAAACTGGTCTAGCATGAGTTGACCGTGGTTGAGATCGCCTTCGGTGAGGGAGTAGGTGGTTTCCAGATCGAGGGGGGTGATGACATGAGAATTGGAGATTAGAGAATTGAGATTGGGGAAATATTCGGTGAGAATGCCAACAGCCAGTGTTTTGATTTTTTCACTGTCCACGCTTGCCCTGAGCGAAGTCGAAGGGTTCCACTCACCACTTTTCAATTTATACGGCGCATATTGAAAATGAATTGAGACCACGTTGCCTGAAGTCGTCACTTCCAAATACGGCTTTTCGGAAATCTCCCCATATTTCGCCGCGTCGTAAGTCTTTTCCAAATATTTGATGGATGGGGCAACGACCAGAGTTCCTTCCGGGATGCCGTGTTTGCCATCGGTTAGTAAATGGATCTTCGCCGCCGATCCGCGCATCTTGATGGATTGCACGTGCCAGACGAACTCCGGCGGGAGGTTCGGCGCGCCGACGAGATCGAGGAACGTCCGTTTGGGGTCAACGGCAGAGATGACTTTATCTGCAAAAATTTCCTCCCCATTTTTCAACACCACGCCTTTGCATGTGTACGTGTCAACGAGGATCCGCTTCACCTCCGCCCCGGTTCT
>SZPG01000094.1 GCA_030263595.1 Chloroflexi bacterium CFX6 | reverse complement strand
CGTCCGTTCCGCCGCATACTTGAAATCGGCATAATAATTCCCAAAGCGCGTAGCGCGATACCCGTACACATCCATCGGCGCTTCGCCTTCGATGATCCACTCCGCCAGTAATTTGCCCATGCCGCCTGCGCCGCCGTATCCATTCAGCGACATGCCCGCCATCATCCAAAAGCCACGCGCGCCGGGCATCGGTCCAAGCAAAGGCTGGCAGTCCGGCGTATATGCGCCGGGGTGACGCACCAGCGTGATGATGCCCGCCTGATCCAAAAACGGGATGCGCCGGGTCGCGCCCTCGAGCAGCATTTCAAATTGCTCGAAGTCCCCGGGCAAACTCCTGCCGCCATGTTCCCACGGCGCGCCGTCAATCCAGCGCGCGATCGGGTTCGGTTCGTATCCGCCGATCACCAATCCGCCCTGCTCCTGCCGCATATACACAAGATTATCGGGATCGCGTAAACAAGGCGTATCGTGCGTGAACTCATGGCCTGGCACAGCCTTCAACGCAATGTGTTGATGATCCACGGGAGTCGTGGGGACGTTGATCCCCGCCATCGCGGCGATGCGCGGCGCCCACATCCCCGCCGCGTTGACGACGATCTCGCATCGGATCTCGCCCCGCTCTGTTACAACGCCTTCGACCTCCCCCTTCGCTGACAGTTTGATCCCGGTCACGCGCGTGTTGGTATACACCTCCACGCCCAACTCTTTGGCAAAGTTCACCATCGAGGTCGTGGTGATGTACGGATCGAGCTGCCCATCGCGCGGAAGATAAATGCCGCCGTACAAATCCTGTTTGGAGATCTGCGGCATGTGCTTGACCGCCTCCTCGGGACCGATGACCTCGCATTCCAGTCCCAACGCCTTGGCGCGGCTGACGCTTCGCTCCAGTTCCTTGAGTTGTTCCCTGCTCGAAGCGACTCTCAAACTGCCGACGTGATCGAACAATCCCAACTCGCTGTACAACTCCACGCTGTACATGCGGAACTTGAGCATCGCCTGCGACGTGGCGAACTGCGTCATCAAGCCCGCCGCGTGTGACGACTCGCCGCTGGCGATCTCGCCTTTTTCGATAATGACCACATCCTTGCGACCAAACTTTGCAAGATGATAGGCAACCTGCGCGCCGAATATCCCACCGCCGATGATAACGATCTCTGCATGTGTTTTCATGATTCTCCTTTATGCGTACTGCGCGTTCTCTAACGCGCACGTTGACGTTAGAGAACGTCAACTACGCAATCATTTCTGCACATCCCTCAACCACCCCTCGAACTCCGCCGAATCCATCTTTTCCACAGCCCGGCTCCAGCGCTCGATCGCCCAGCCCCAGAAATCGAAATCAATCGTGGAGATCTTCGCCTGGATCGCCGCCCATAATCCCCAGCCCACATCGGACATGATCATGTTCAACTTCATGCGGGCGATCATATCCTCTCTTGCCTCTCCAAAGTACGCCGCGCTGACTTCTTCGATCTGCCCGTCGTTGAATTCCATCTCCTGGCAGGTGTTGCCCAGTTCGAAGGTCGGGTCGTTGTTGCCGCTGTATTCGTAATCAATCAACCATAATTGCTTTCCGTCATCCATGTAGTTTTCAGCCAGTAAATCATTATTACATGGAACGGTTGCCAGCGGCTTGGCGTTCATCGCCTGCTCGATGCGTTGAACCGTGTCCATGCGTTCGGTGTAACCGTCGGGGATTTTGATGTCGCGGTCGCGGCACAGGCTTAGATAATACTCCGTGAGGCGGAACATGTTGAAGTCCAGTTTGAAGCGGGGACCTTCGTTCAGTTTTTTGATCGCCTGCGCCATGCGTGTCGGCATCCCCGGCGCGTTCAATGAATCCTTCGACATGGTTTCCCCGTAAATGAATTCGGTGACCATCACATTGTATTCGGGGACGTGATGCAGCACCTTCGGCGCAACGCCCGCCTGCGACGCGGCTCTGGCATTGTGATGTTCGTTCGCGCGGTCAATGGCAAGCAGTTCGGTGCTCTCGCCCGGCACGCGGACGAAGAACGGCGCGCCATCCACCTCCACCTTGTAATTGGTATTGGTCAGCCCACCCGAAAGCGGATGGATTGAAATTCGTTTCCCCTTCCAGTCTTCGATCTTCGCGACCGCTTCTTCGATCACTATCATTGATGCTCCCAAAAGGCTTCGGAAGTCTTTGCAGACTTCCGAAGCCTGGCAAAAATGTTATTCGGGCGGGATTTCCTTGAATGCGTAATCCACGTTGATGCCCTTGGACTTCTGCGCGTTCTTGGCAATGAAATACCAGATTGCCGAGAATGCCAGAACCCCAAACACGACGACGTACGCGAGCGTGCTGGTGAGCCCGAGCTGCGAGTAGAACATGAACATCAGCACCATCGCGCCGCCCAGGATGAACCCGATTGCGCCCAGGACCGTGACAAGAGGCGTGTTGCCGATCTTGTATTTCGCGCCGGGGGAGGCTTCGTACACTTCCTTTGCGCGGTAGGGCAGCAATGCGCCGGCAAGGCATGTAATCACGAAAACGTAGCCGCAGGCGAAGGTCACACCCAGCGTCAGACCGACCCAGCCCGGATACAGGTTGTAGAGCAGGATGACCGGAATGCTGGCAAGGAAGTATGCCCAATGCGCGTTGGCAGGCGTATGCCGCTTTTCATCCACCTTGCTGACCCATTCGGGGAGCAGGCGGTCGAGCGACATGGCAACCATGACGCGCGTCATGCCGATGTAGCAGTTATGCACGATCTGATGCGAATTGAGGATGTATCCCAGACCGATGAGGAGGACGATCCACGGGCTGGCGGTCAACGCCACCGCGATCATATTGGGCCATAAATAGAAGCCGGAAATCAATGCTTCTTCCAGCCCAAGCCAGTAACCTGCGCCGGCAACATACAGGAACTCCGTGCCAACGGCTTTCTCCAATGCGGCTGCCAAAATGGCAAGGAAGATGCCCGTGAAGATCAGCGAGCCGACGATGATGAACATCTGGCTCTGGAAGGAGCGGGCGTTCTTGATCTCGCCGTTCTGCTGGGCGGAGTAGGTTGCCCACTGCAGGGATGTCCATGCGATCGGGGCAACGAGCAGGGTGGCAAGCAGGCTGAATTGCGGTTTCAAATCCACGCCCGCCGCCACAGATGCATCCATCGCGGTTTGAACAAAATGCGGGGTGCCGGCAATCTTCATCGCGAAGGCGTCGATGCTTGCCATCGAAGTGGCGGGGTTGCCGAGGAAGAGAACCACCAGCATGGTTACGAACGCCAGCAGTGTGCCAGTGATCATCACACTCTGAAAGCGGACATAATTCTTGAAGCCGCTGATGAGAATCATCATGGCAACAAACGCATTCAGGATGCTGGTAATGACGATCCCGGTCGAGCCGGTGAACCAGAGTCCGATGTTCGAGAGAGCGGCGCTGCCGGTGGTCGCGCCCAAGCCGAGGAACAGCGGCGCAAATCCGAGATACGCAAGCAGCCAGCCCGAAAGCGCCACCCATTGCAGGATCCAGATCACGTAACCGGACATCACGACCGTGAACGCCACGCCGCCGCCGAACACGCGGCTTTGGAACACGTAGTCGCCGCCGGAACGCGGCAACGCGGTCGAGAGCCAGACGTAGACCAGCGCAATGGGAATTTCGATCACCATCGCGAGCAGAATGCCCCAGACGAGTTTGCCGCCGGGCAGCGCACCCGGCGCCCACAGGTACGTCCACGGGAAGATCAATCCCATCGTCAATATGTTATAGACGAAAGCCGAGAACGGAGACATCACGCGCACAAGCCCGGAGGCTTTGCGGGTGAAGACTTCCGGTTTTGCTGTTGCTGTAGCCATACATTCTCCTTTGGAACGAAAGATCGTTTTTCCTTCAACGACAGGACGGGTTGTGTCACCCGAGCCCCTCATCGAACAACCGACCAAGTCGAACTCCTTCGATAGGGCACCTCCTTGGCAAAATATCCATCATCCGCTCGTCATTTGATAGCCCTGCACTTCGCCGTCCACAAACGTCACCAGGCATCCGCGCAGGACTCCCTCGGCATATTCACTGCCCGGGTTGATGCAGGTCGTGCGGCCGATCTTCGCCACGGACTGCGACTCGTGGATGTGACCGTGCAGACCGAGCATCGGCTTGTACTTTTCAATCGCCTCACGGACCGCGCTTGAGCCTGCCCCGTGCATTACAGGCTGGCCTCCCCTGACGATCTGTTCCGGGGGATCCTTGTCCCAATCCAGCATGGGGCAGGTGTCCAATGTCGAGTCTTTCGGCGGGTCGTGGAAGTTGAAGATGGCTTTGTTCATATCGGGCACTTTTGCCGCCATTTCCTCGATCATTTTCCCGAGTTCCTCCTCGGTGGTCTCGCGCGGTGTTTTCCACGGAGTAGGCGTGCTGATGCCGATGGAGATCATCCTGTGGTCGTCGTCCACATGGACCATTTCATTTTCGCAAGCGAAGAAGGACCGGGTGTCTTCGCGCTTCATTACATCCAACACTTCCCATTCGTCGTCGTTGCCGCCCGTGACAAAGCATTTGATGCCTGTGCCGTTCAAGCGTTCCTCGGCGAGGTTCACCCAGTTGATGAGTTTCTGTTTGGCAAGTTCGTTGAACAGGGCTTCGACATCGGCAGGGTTGGCTTGCAGGCTTTTGAATTCATCCTCCTCCATCACCTTGTAGTAGAAGCCCAGAATGTCCAATTTGCTCATCAGGGATTTTAACTCTTCCCCGGTCTCCAAATGTTCGACGCGTCCCTGCACGGTGGCGCGGTGATGTCCGTTCGATTCCTTGATGATGGGGATCATCAACTTGCCCTGAATGTCCCCGCCCATCACAATGACGTTCACATCGTAGAACTTGCCCGCGTTGATGAACTTGCGGAAGGTGCGTTCCGATCCGTGCAGGTCGGTGGCGAAGAACAGGCGGGTGGGATTCTTGCTTGGCTTGCGAGAGAATAACTTCATTGGGTTCTCCGGAAATGCGCGTACACGGGTAATCAAGTACAAAGGTAGACAGGTAGACAGGTAATCAGGAATCAAGAAAACAGGTAGTGCCATAGAATGGATATGCACGTGCCTACGTGTCTACGTGTTTACGTGTTTACATGTGTACCTTTATATCCAAAAACCATCAGGCAGGGATCGGCTTGGGTTCAGCGATCAGGCACGAGACGGAGTGTGAGGCGAGGTCATCGAGCGCGGAACGGTCGAAGCGTTCGTCGGTCACCAGCATGTCAATCTCGTCAATTGCCGCGACCTGAAAATTCGAGACCACGCCCCATTTGCCGTGATCCGCGACAATGATGACGGGACCCTTCGTGCGTTCGATCATCTGGCGCACCACCTCCGCTTCGGGATTGGTCGGGACGGTGCAGCCATGCTTGATGCTGATACCGTCCACGCCGATGATGGCTTTGTTGGCGTAGATCTGTTTCAGATTCTCGATGGCGAAGCGTCCCGCAATCGAGTTCGAACGCGGCTGGAACTCGCCGCCGATCAGGTAGTAATGAAAAATGGGATCGCCCAGTTCGATGACGGCGCTGACGTTGTTCGTGAAGACGGAAATCCGCAAATCGCCGCGCATGTGTTGCAGCACCTGGGTTGCAGTCGTTCCGCTGTTGATGAAAACGATATCGCCCTCCTCGATGAGGGAGGCGGCTAATTCCCCAATTCGCTTTTTCTCTTCGGGATGATGCTGCGCCCTTTGCTGGTATTCCTGCTCAAAGATCATGCGCTGGTTCAGGATCGCGCCCCCATGAGTGCGTTCGAGGATGCCCTTTTGTTCGAGCCATTCCAGGTCGCGGCGTATGGTCGCTTCGGAGGCGTCCAGCAACTGACACAAATCCGCGGTGCGCGCGATTTGATGAACTGCCAGATACTCCTGAATTTTCTCCCTTCGTTGCGCTGGAATGAGTGGTTTGCTCATTGAGTGGTCTCAATTTGAGATTGAAGGAAATTGCTCGTTTTGATGCCGCATTATATAGGAATCTGATGAAATTTGCAAGTTTTTGATTTTTTCATTATAATAGCGGACAATTCCTTTCAGCAAAGAAAAGTTCCAACTCGGAGAATTGTATGTCACACAGTTCCATTGGGATGGGCGGGCAGGATAGTACGGAGCGCGAAAAATTCGAGAACGAGTTGAAGGCGATTCTGAAAGCCAGTGAGGACTCGGGCATCCTGATGAGGGTGATCGGTTCACTGGCTTTTCAAATGCACTGCCCGCAATTTGGATACCTGCAAGCCGCACTGGGACGCGCCTACACCGACATTGATTTTGCCGCCTACGGCAGGCAAAACAAGCAAATCTCCGGGATGATGACGAACATGGGGTACGTGGAAAACCGCGAAGTGTTCATTGCATCCGAGGGCGAACGCTCCATCTTCGACAAGCCGGGAACGGGTCTGCACGTGGACATCTTCTACGAGAAACTGGATTTCTGTCACGCAATCTATTGGAAGGACCGCCTTGAGGTGGACTCTCCCACCATCCCGCTGACGGAACTCCTGCTCGAAAAGATGCAGATCGTACAGATCAACGAAAAAGACATTATTGACAGCATCATGTTATTGCTCGAGCATCCGTTGGGGGAGACCGACGCCGAAACCATCAACGTCAAATTGGCGGCGCAACTGTGCGCCAACGAATGGGGACTGTGGCGCACCACCACCATGAATCTCGACAAGGTAAAGCAACTCGCCCAGCATTACGATCAACTCACCCCTGAACAAAAATCCAGGGTTGCATCCCAGGTGGATGCAATTTTGACGCGGCTGAACAGCGAGCCCAAACCGCTCGCGTGGCGCCTGCGTGACCGGGTCGGCGACCGCGTCAAATGGTACAAGGATGTGGATGAGGTTTAGCGGTCACGGAGTCAAACGTCTCCCGACGTTTGTCCATTCGTAGGAAGGATACAATATGACTAAACTTGTAAAAGACCTGATGCACGCAGGTTTGATCACCTGCAAGCCGGATGCCACGCTCGGACAGGTGGCGGTAATGCTCAACCAGCATCACGTCCACGCGCTGGTGGTCACGGACCGCGCCGGACGCGCGCTCGGCATCATCTCGGATTTCGACCTGCTCGCCGGCGAATGGCTTTCATCGGATGAGGAGAGCCTTGCCGTGATGCGGAAATTGACCGCCTCGGATCTCATGTCCCAGCCGGTTGATTCCGTCGAATCGAACATTCCCCTCGCTGACGCGGTTTCCGCGTTCACGGAGAAAGGGTTCAGCCGCCTGCTCGTCACGGAGAATGAAAAGCCCGTCGGCGTCATTTCGCTTTCCGATTTTGTCGCCAGCATAGCCAGCGAGATGAAACCCAGGCGCGAGACGGTGGGCGATGTAATGTCGGACGCCATCCTCGTGTGTCGAGGAAAAACGCCCATCGTATCCGCCGCGCGCGCAATGACCTCCTCAGGCTGGCGTTCGGTGCTGGTTGTGGATGCAAAGGGAAAGGTTCTGGGCGTCGTCAGCGGGCATGATCTTCTGCGTTTCGTCAGGGAGGGCGTGGACGAAACACTGACCGTCCGCGATGTAATGCACCCCGCGCTGACGATTGACATCCATGCCAGCCTGCGCGAAGCCGCGGACAAAATGATCCAGAATCACTATCACAGGCTGGTGGTGGTTGACAAGGATGATCCCGATGCCTTTCCGTTGGGAGTCATCTCCACGTTCGATATCGTGGCTCAAATGGCAAAACCCGATTCGGTCTGGCAGAAGTAATCATTTCAGACCTGACATGTCTCACACGCGTCAAAGTTAACCAAGGCATTTGCAGGGACATAGGCGCGAATTCATCAGGCTTTCGCGGAGACATGTCAGGTCTCACAGGAGACTCACATGGCAGAATTCCCATCGCAGGCGCGGGTTGTCGTCATTGGCGGGGGCGTGGGCGGCGCGAGCATCGCCTATCATCTCACCCTCATGGGCTGGAAGGATGTAGTAGTCGTCGAACGCCACGAACTGACCGCAGGGTCCACGTGGCATTCGGCGGGTCTCGTCGGGCAGATGCGCTCGGACGCCAACCTGACGCGCATGATGCACTACAGCACGGATCTCTATCGCAAACTCAAAGCCGAAACCGGCGTGGACACTTCCTGGCGGGAGGTGGGTGGGATTCGCCTTGCTTCGTCCGCTGAACGCATGGAGGAGACGAAACGGTTGGTTGGCATGGCGCGTTCTTTCGGCGTGCCGATGGAATTGATCACGCCCAAAGAGGCGCAGGACATGTTCCCGCTGATGGACATCAAAGGCGTGGTCGGCGCGGCGTACACGCCCAACGACGGGAGCATTGATCCAACCGGCTTGACCAACGCGCTGGCGGCGGGCGCGAAGAACCGCGGCGCGAAGATCCTCACGAATACCAATGTTGAGAAGATCAACTTGAAGAACGGACGCGTCAGCGAAGTGGTGACCGATCGAGGCACGATCAAGACCGAGGTCGTCGTGAACGCATCGGGGATGTGGGGACGCGAGGTCGGGAGGATGGTCGGGTTGAGTCTACCGGTCGTCCCGATGGCGCATCTGTACATCATGACCAAGCCCATCGAAGGCGTGACGAATAAGTTCCCGAACCTGCGCGATCCCGATCTGCTGGTGTATTGGCGCGAGGAGGTCGGCGGACTCATCACAGGCGGATACGAACGCCAGCCCGCGACGTTCGGATTGAACGGCATTCCGAGGGATTTCAAATATCAGTTGCTCGCACCGGATTGGGAACGATTCGCCCCGCTGATGGAAAATTCGATCCGGCGCGTGCCTGCCATCGAGAATGCGGAGGTCGTCAAGTTGCTCAACGGACCCGAAGGCTTCACGCCCGACGGTGAATTTTTGTTGGGACCGACATCCGTAAAAGGGTTCTGGGTGGCGTGCGCCTTTTGCGCGCACGGGCTGGCGGGCGCGGGCGGCATTGGCAAAGTGATGGCGGAGTGGATCATTGACGGAAACCCCGAATGGGACGTGTGGCGGCTGGACGTGCGCCGTTTCGGTCCGAACTACAACAGCCTCGATTACACTGTCGCGCGCACGTTCGAGACTTACACTCAATACTACGACATCCACTTCCCCGGCGAAGAACGCATGTCGAAACGCAACGTGCGCGTCTCTCCCACCTATTTCAGGCTGCGCGACCTGGGA
>SZPG01000093.1 GCA_030263595.1 Chloroflexi bacterium CFX6 | reverse complement strand
GCCCCGAGCATCGCTTCGATCTCAGGGATGCTTGATCGCACCATCATAGCCGACGGCTTCTCGAAGACCTTTTCGATGACCGGCTGGAGGCTGGGCTACGTCATCGCGCCTCCCAAACTGGCAGAGCGACTCGAACTGCTGGTCACGCACTCGACCGGCTCCACGGCGGAGTTTACGCAGTACGCCGGCATGGAAGCCTTGACCGGTCCGCAGGATTTTGTCAACGAGATGGTGACCGAATATCAAAAACGCCGCGACCGAATGGTGGAATTAGTGAACGCGATTCCGGGAGTCCACGCGCAGAAGCCGCAGGGCGCGTTCTACGTCTTCCCGAACGTCAAATCGTTCGGCATCTCGGAATGGGAGATCCAATTGCGATTGCTCGAAGAGGAGGGAGTGGCTGTTTTGGCGGGCTCGGATTTCGGTCCCGGCGGAAGCGGGTATATCCGCCTGTGTTATGCCACGTCCATGGAGGTCATCGAACGGGCGATGGAGAAGGTGAGCAGGTTTTTTGCAAGGTTATGAAATAAGAAGACCGAGGTTCAACACCTCGGTCTTCTTTATCATGCACGATTCGCCGCGTCGTATTTCTTTACATCTTCCTTGGCTTTGTTGACATTCACAAGCGGCAGGACGATTAGGCCTGCAATGAAATAGAAGATCAGTGCGAGGATCCCGTAGCGCAGGCTTCCGAACATTTGATTGGCAAGCCCGAAGATCAACGGACCGGTCCACGAGGTGCCGCGCTCGCTGACCTCATAGAACGAATAGTATTCTGCTTCCTTTCCTTTTGGAATCATTTGCGCGAACAGACTGCGGCTGATGGCTTGCGATCCGCCCAGGACAATGGCGATCAGCGCGCCGAGGATGATGAACTCCGTTACGCGGCTTTCTCCCTGCATGCCGCCGTAGGCGAAAATGACCACACCGGACCAGATCACAAGGCTAACGATGATGGATTGCTTGGCGCCGATCCACTTTGCCAGTTTGCCCCAGAACAGCGCACCGCCGAAGGCAACGAACTGGATCATGAGAATGACCGCGATCAACGTGTCCTGGGAGACTTCAAGTCCGCCGCGTATGATGGGCGCCGCGGCGAACGTGGAGGAAACCGCAATGACCGTCTGGATGCCGTCGTTGTAAAGGAAATAGGCAAGCAGGTATTTGAGCGTTTCCGGGAAATTCCTTATTTCGCGGAAGGTCTTTCCCAACTGCTTGAAACCAACGCTGGCATATGTTTCACCTACGGGCAGTGCGCGAGCGGGGTGGCGCGGTCTCAATCTTGCCCAGGTGATGAAGGCAAAACCCATCCACCATATGCCTGCCGATGCAAGATTGATGCGGACAGCCAGATCGCCGGGCACACCGAGGTCTTCGCTGAATATAAAGAAGGCGAGGTTGAGCGCAAGCAGAATGCCGCCGCCGAGGTAGCCCATAGCCCAGCCGTACGAGGAAACGCGGTCCCGTTCCTCTTCGCTGGCAATGTCCGGCAGGTAGGCGTTGTAGAAAACGATCGCGGCGCCGAAGGACAGGTTGGCGATGATGAACAAAACACCGCCGAGCCACCACAGGTTACCGGTCACGACGAACATTAATATGGTAGAGATGGCGCCGATGGAGGCAAACAATTGCATCATTTGTTTGCGCAAATGCGAGTAATCTGCGATCGCGCCCAGGATAGGGAGGAACAGGACCTGGAGACCTACAGAGAATGAAATGCAGTAGGGGAGGAAGGAATCCGGCGCAACCGGGATGCCAAAAAAGCGTGCCATCCCATCGGCCCCCGCAGATGCAGCAGCCAGCGATGCGATATAAGGTCCCAGAAATACCGTTCCCACCGTCGTGCTGAAGGCGGAGTTCGCCCAGTCATACATTGCCCAGCCGAAGATCTCGCGCCTGTCGTTGACCATTGCCTGCGGTGTTGTCATGGTGCCCTCCGGGAAAGAGTTTTGGCGATTCTATCAGTCAAACCCCGATTTGTCCCTGTTGGTTGCGCGAATTCTGGAATGTGATAGAATCGGGGCGTGCAAGGCGTCAGGGAAAAGGTCGAAATTCAAGGCAAAAATCCCTTGCGTATATCAAGCCCTTCATATATAATCACCGTTTGCTATCCCGCCAACTCAGCGGGATGTCTTCGTGTGTAATCCTTCTTCCAGTACGATCTCTTGGACTTGAATTGCATCTGTTACCCGGCAAGTACAAAGTTCAGGGATGGGAAAAGGTATTCGTAACGGCGCACATACCCAAGGTCAGGAGTGAACCGAATGTCTGCCACTTTACCGAAAAAGAGTTATGCGCGTATCCCCGTTAACATCAATCTTCCCAATCTGATCGAAGTCCAGCTGGATTCTTTCGAGCGCCTCAAGAAGGAAGGGCTTGGCGACCTGTTCCACGAAGTTTCGCCCATCGAATCCTATAACAAGGGAATGAAGTTGTATTTTCCCAGCCGCGGACCCGAGTCCAAGCAGTGGGGCTTGAAGTATTGGTTTGGCGAACCGAAGCACAGCATCGAAGAGTGTGTGGAACGCGACCTAACCTATGCCAGCCCGTTGTACGTCTCTGTATTGCTGGCGGGTCCCGATGTCCCCGAACCGATCAAACAGGATATCTTCCTCGGCGACTTTCCCGAGATGACCGACAAAGGCACCTTCATTATCAATGGGACGGAGCGCGTCGTCGTCTCACAGTTGATCCGCTCTCCTGGCGTGTACTTCGAAGCCCCGACGGATCGCGCGACGGGACGCCTGCTCGCCATGTCCAAGCTGATTCCCGACCGAGGCGCGTGGATGGAGTTCGAGACGCGCAAGTCGGATTACATCATTTTGAAGTTCAACCGCAAGCGCACCGTGCCGATCACGGTCTTTCTGCGCGCGCTCGCCGCTGTGGACGACGGCACAAAGGATCCCCCGCTCGTGACCGGCTCGGACGAGGAGTTGTTATCTCTCTTCAGGGATGTGGACAACAACCCCGAGCGTTTGTTCATCGCGTCCACGTTCAAGCAGGAGCCTGAATGGGAACTGACCGGCGGTCAGTCCATTGCCGAAGCCGCGCTGATCGAATTCTTCAAGAAGATGCGTCCCGGCGATCCCGCCACCATCGAGAACGCGAAGCAGTTCCTCGAGGAACAGTTATTCGATCAGCGTCATTACGACCTCGAACGCGTGGGTCGCTACAAACTCAACCAGAAACTCGACCTGAACATCCCCATTCCTCATCGCACGGTCACCAAGAACGACGTGGTCCGACTCATCCGCCGCATGATCCAGATCAATAACGGGATCGAGCCGCCCGACGATATTGATCACCTCGGGAACCGCCGCGTCAAGACGGTGGGGGAGTTGATCCAAAACAAATTGCGCATCGGCCTCCGACGCATGGAACGCGTGATCAAAGAGCGCATGTCCATCCGCGACCAGGAACAGTTGTCTCCTGTGACGCTGGTCAACATCCGCCCGGTGGTCGCGGCGTTGCGCGAGTTCTTCGGGTCGTCCCAACTCTCGCAGTTCATGGATCAAACCAACCCGCTGGCGGAGTTGCGCCACAAACGCACGCTTTCGGCGCTCGGCCCGGGCGGTCTGCGACGTGAACGCGCCGGTTTCGATGTGCGCGACGTCCATCACTCGCACTACGGACGTATATGCCCGATCGAGACGCCTGAAGGCCCGAACATCGGTTTGATCGGCCGTTTGGCTTCCTTTGCCCGTGTCAATGAATATGGATTCATCGAGACGCCCTACCGTAAGGTCTTCCGGGTCATGGAAGCGGACGATGAACGTCTCGAGGGGCGCACCCTGCGCGAGAATGTCGTTGACCCGAAAACCGAGGAGGTGTTGTTCAAGGCTGGGGAGAAGATTGACGCCAAAACGGCAAAGAGGATCGCCAAGATCGGCAAACCGGTTGCCATCAAATCCTATGTGTCGGATCAGTTCGATTATCTGTCTGCCGACGCCGAGGACAAGTATGTGATCGCACAGGCGAACGCGCCGTTGACCGAAGACAAGGAATTCGTGCGGGAGCGCGTATCCTCGCGGTATCACTCCGGTTTTATCTTCTCCACCCCGGACCAGGTGGATTACATGGACGTTGCCCCGCATCAAGTGGTGGGCATCAGCGCGGCTTTGATCCCGTTCCTCGAACACGACGACGCCAACCGCGCGTTGATGGGTTCGAACATGCAGGCGCAGGCTGTTCCGCTCGTTCGTCCTGAGATCCCGCTCGTTTCCACCGGCATGGAGTACCACGCCGCGCTGGATTCGGGTCAGGTGGTGGTGGCGGAGACGAACGGCGAGGTCATTTCAGTGACCGGCAACTCGATCACGGTCAAGGAAAGAGGCGGCGTCCGAGTTTATCAATTGCGAAAATATCAGCGCTCCAATCAAAGCACCTGCATTGACCAGCGTCCGGCCGTGGTCAAGGGACAGGTCATCAAAAAAGGCGATATCATCGCTGATTCGTCCTCGACGGAGAATGGCCAACTGGCGCTTGGGCAGAACGTCGTCGTGGCATTCGTCTCGTGGGAAGGCGGAAACTTCGAAGATGCCATCCTGATTTCCGAGCGGTTGGTGCAGGAGGACCGCTTTACATCCGTCCACATCGAAAAATATGAGGTGGAAGCCCGCGATACCAAACTTGGACCCGAAGAGATCACGCGCGACATCCCGAACGTCGGCGACGACGCGATCAAAGACCTGGACGAGAATGGGATCATCCGCATTGGCGCGGAGGTAGGTCCCAATGATATTCTCGTCGGGAAGATCACTCCGAAGGGCGAAAAAGAATTGACGCCCGAAGAACGGCTTCTGCGCGCCATCTTTGGCGAGAAGTCGCGGGACGTGAAGGATACATCCCTGCGTATGCCGCACGGCGAACGCGGCAAGGTGGTGGACGTCAAGGTATTTACGCGCGAAGAAAACTCCGATCTCTCCGCCGGTGTGGACATGATGGTGCGCGTCTCGGTCGCGCAACGTCGCAAGTTGACGGCTGGCGACAAGATGGCAGGACGTCATGGAAACAAAGGCGTCGTTTCGAAGGTCGTGCCGGTTGAAGACATGCCCTTCCTCGAAGACGGCGCTCCCGTGGACATCATCCTGAATCCGCTCGGCGTTCCGGGGCGCATGAACATCGGTCAGGTTTTGGAGGTTCACCTCGGTTGGGCGGCGAAGCGACTTGGCTATCGCGCCGTCACGCCGGTGTTTGACGGCGCGTCGGAATACGAGATCGAAGCGGAACTCGCCCGCGCCTGGATTGTAGACCAGGCCTGGCGCGAGGCGGCTGCAACCGCCTGGGAGTGGATCAAAGGACAGGAATACGACGCCGAATCCATTCAGGATGACGACGAAGTTAGAAGTTTGTATCTCGCGGAGTGGCTGGGGGAACGCGACTATGATCCTTACGATTTGAAGAACACGGATTACGCACGCATGTCCACAGCCACCGAATGGCTGCGCGATCGCGGCTATGATCCTGATACGATTTTCTATCCTGAGGACATTAACCCACGCGAACGGGAGGGATATGACACGGCAGCGATCAATGCCTGTCTGCGCCTGTGGATCGAGAGCGAGGGTCACAGCAGCCGCGTTGCAGAGGCGCGTCTGATGGAGGTCGCGCAGGAAATCATGCATGCGACCGGTCATCCCATACCGACGCTGGGCAAGCAGGTCTTGCGCGACGGCAAGACTGGTATCCCATACGATCAATCCGTTACGGTCGGCGTGATGACCATCCTCAAACTGCATCACCTCGTCGAGGATAAAGTGCACGCGCGTTCAACGGGCCCGTATAGTCTGGTTACGCAACAACCGTTGGGAGGCAAGGCGCAGTTTGGCGGACAACGGTTCGGTGAAATGGAAGTGTGGGCGCTTGAAGCGTACGGCGCGGCGTACACCCTGCAGGAGATGTTGACGGTCAAATCGGACGATGTGCAGGGACGCGTCAACACCTACGAAGCCATCGTCAAGGGCGAGCCGATCGAAGAGCCGAGCATCCCCGCTTCATTCCGCGTGCTGGTCAAGGAGTTGCAGTCGCTCGGTCTGGCTGTTGAAGCGGTAAATGAAAGCGGCGAAGTCATCCGGTTTGGCAAGGATGAGGAGAAACAGCATCCGCCCCGCATGGATACCGGCCTGCTCGGCATCGGCGAGAAGTTCATGGGTAAACAACGGTAATCTTGACGCTCAACGGGCGGCGTGATAAAATCACCAGCCGTTGCCAATAAAACAAGCGGCTATTTCTCCCGCTACAAAGCATGGCACTATGAATGAGGCCATCAGTACGTTTATGGATGGCCTCATTTCTTGCAAGTAAACATTAAATATCTGTGAAACAGGAAATCGGAGGCTGAACGTGCCGACAATCAACCAAATGGTCCGCAAGGGTCGCAAGAACAAAAAACTCAAAAGCAAGGCTCCCGCTTTGCAATATACGCTGAATTCGTACAAGCAGCGCCGTGTGCGTCAGGCGAAGGGCGCTCCGCAGAAACGCGGCGTTTGCACGGTCGTGCGTACGATGACGCCCAAGAAGCCAAACTCGGCTTTACGGAAGATCGCTCGCGTGCGCCTGACCAACGGTATCGAGGTGACAGCGTATATTCCGGGCGAAGGGCATCAGTTACAGGAGCATTCGGTGGTCCTGGTGCGCGGCGGTCGCGTGAAGGATCTCCCCGGCGTCCGCTATCACATCGTGCGTGGATCGCTCGATACCACCGGTGTGGCAAATCGGAAGCAGGGCCGCTCGAAGTACGGCGCGAAGCGTCCGAAATAGTTGATGGAGAAATGACAGAATGCGAAGAGCAAAACCTGAAAAGCGGGAAATAAATCCCGATGTCCGTTATAACAGCCTGAACCTGCAGATTTTGATGCAGCACGTTCTCAAACGCGGGAAGAAAAGCCTTGCCGCGCGGCTGGTCTATGACGCTTTGGATCTGATCGCCGAGCGCACGGGTAAGAACGGGCTGGATGTGTTCGATACGGCGCTCAAGAACGTTTCCCCGGTCATGGAGGTACGCCCTCGCCGTGTGGGTGGGGCAACTTATCAAGTCCCCATGGAAGTGCCTTCATCGCGGCGCCTTACCCTGGCGATTCGCTGGATCTTGTCCGCAACCCGCGAGCGCGCCGGGAAATCCTTTTCCGACAAACTGGCCTCCGAATTGATTGACGCATCGAACGAGACCGGCGCCGCGATCCGCAAACGGGACGAAACCCACAAGATGGCGGAAGCCAACCGCGCATTCTCGCATTATCGCGTCTAATTATATTTTGTTGATGAAGCAGGATCCCCCAAAGAATGGCACGCGAACATCCGCTTGAGAAATATCGAAATTTTGGGATCATAGCCCACATTGACGCCGGTAAGACGACCACTACCGAGCGTATCATGTTCTATACCGGCAAGACCCATCGCATCGGTTCGGTGGACGACGGCACCACCGTCACCGATTGGATGGTGCAGGAGCGCGAGCGCGGTATTACCATCGTTTCCGCCGCCGTTTCGGCGGAATGGAAGGGATACCAGGTGAATATCATTGATACGCCGGGTCACATTGATTTCACCGCAGAGGTTCAACGTTCGCTGCGCGTTCTCGATGGCGGGGTTGTCGTCTTCGATGCGGTGCAGGGCGTCGAGCCCCAATCGGAAACCGTCTGGCGTCAGGCGGATCGGTACGGCGTTCCCCGCATCTGTTTTGTGAACAAGATGGATCGCGTCGGCGCTTCCTACGAACGGACGATCGCCACGATCATTGACAGGCTCGGCGCCAACCCGATCCCGATGCAGGTCCCCATCGGTTTCGAATCTGCGTTCAAAGGGGTCATTGACCTGCTGACAATGACCGCCTGGATTTGGGAGGATGATTTGGGCAGGGAACCCAAAGCCATCCAAATCCCAGCCGATCTGAAAGAACAGGCGGAGGAAGTCCGCGCCAAAATGGTCGAAAAGATCGCCGAACTCGACGACGATCTGACCGTGAAGTTTTTGGAGGCGCAGGAAATAAGCGTTGATGAGTTGAAAGCCGCCCTTCGAAAAGGCGTTATTGCGAACAAGGCTACTCCGGTCTTCTGCGGCTCGTCACTTAAAAATAAAGGCGTCCAGATTTTATTGGACGCGGTGATTGATTACCTGCCCTCGCCGGCCGATATTCCATCCATCAAGGCATCCGAACCCGGAAAACCCGATAACGTTTTCGAACTTCCCGCGCAGGATGACGCTCCTTTGAGCGCGCTCGTTTTCAAGATCGTGACCGATCCCTACGTGGGCAGGCTGGCGTACATCCGCGTTTATTCCGGGGTGTTGAGTCAGGGACAATCCGTTCAAAACAGCACCAAGGGAAGAAAAGAGCGCATCGGTCGCTTGATCCGCATGCATGCCGATCGGCGCGAGGACATTACGGAAATTCGCGCTGGAGATATTGGCGCAGTGCTTGGTTTCAAGGAAAGTTTTACCGGCGACACCCTCTGCGACAGAAAATCGCTTGTCCTCGAAAGCATTTCATTCCCGGAGCCCGTGATCTCGATTGCCATCGAACCGAAAAGCACGAGCGATCAGGAGAAGATGGGCGAAGCTCTGCGAAAACTGGCTGAGGAAGATCCGACTTTCCGCGTTCGTTCCGATGAAAACACGGGTCAGACGATCATCTCCGGCATGGGCGAACTTCATTTGGATATCATCGTTGACCGCCTTTTGCGCGAGTTCAAGGTGCAGGCGAATGTCGGCGCTCCGCGCGTCTCCTATCGCGAATCGATCACCAAGCCGGTGCCAGAGGTGAATTACAAGTACGCCAAACAATCGGGCGGCAAGGGACAATACGGTCACGTCGTGTTCTCCCTGGAGCCGGGCGAGCGCGGCAGCGGCATCGTTTTCGAGAACAAGATCGTCGGCGGCGCGATACCAAAGGAATACATTCCCGCAGCCGAAAAAGGCTTCAAGGAAGCGGCGGAAAACGGCGTTCTGGCTGGATACCCGGTGGTGGATTTGAAGATCACGCTGTTCGACGGTTCGTACCACGAGGTCGACTCCAGCGAGATGGCGTTCAAGTTGGCCGCCTCCATTGGCTTCAAGGAAGGTGTGCAAAAGGGGAACCCCATTTTGCTCGAACCTATGATGAAAGTCGAAGTGGTCGTCCCGGAAGAATACCTGGGCGACGTCATGGGACAGATCAATGGCCGCCGCGGCCTGATCCAGGGCATGGACGTTCGCCCTGGTAACGCGCAGGCGATTCGCGCCATGGTTCCGCTGGGCGAGATGTTCGGGTACGCGACCCAACTCCGTTCCGCCACGCAGGGACGCGGCGTCTTCAGCATGGAATTCGACCACTATGCGCCTGTCTCACAGGCAGTCGCGCAGGAAATACTAAAATAATTTCTTTCTTGGATAAATAAGGAGATCATCAATGGCGAAGGAAAAATTTGACAGGAGCAAGCCGCACTTGAACGTGGGGACGATGGGGCACATAGACCACGGGAAGACGACGCTGACGGCGGCGATCACG
>SZPG01000092.1 GCA_030263595.1 Chloroflexi bacterium CFX6 | reverse complement strand
GCATTACCTATCCTTTGACAAACGCTTTTTGCTTGTCTATTGTACGCACTTTTTGGCCTCTGCTTTCAAAAAACGGAAGTTGTTTTTACATGAGTCCTTATGACTTTCACCTTTCGACCGGGAAGCGATCATGCCAGGCAAATCTTTCGGTGAACTCAAAGTTGGGATGAACCCCGCGTTCTGGCTTTCTTTTTGGAGGGGCGTCAGCCTGCTCGCCGTTCTTCACTTGATCCTGTTCGATTTGCTGATCCTCGCCGCGCCCGAAACGACCCAGGCGCAGTACACGCCGGATGACGGTTATTATTATCTTGGGCTGGCGCGTAACTTCGTCCGCTTTGGCGAGTGGACGTTCGACGGAGGCGTCAGTCTTACGTCGGGTTTCCACCTGATGCAGGCGTACCTGCTCGCCGCGCTTTACAAGTTCGCCCAGCCTGCCCCGGAGGTTTTCGTCCGCCTGGGGTTGGGCATGAGCGCGCTGGTTACGATGATCGCCGTCCTGTTCGCCTGGCGGCTGTGCCTGCGAAAAAGCGAGCCTCTTTTCCTGATCGTTTTCACGATCCTGATAACCGCCAAATCCTTTCTTTTCAATTCGGTCTCCGTCACCGAATGGGCCCTCGTCGTTCTCATCGCTGGTTTCTATTGCGCTTATTTTTCGGACGCGCGGCGCGGCGGGGGAAACCTTCCGATCCCGTTTACATTGGGATTGCTCGGTAGTCTGGCGCGGTCGGATTTTGGGTTATTGCCGTTTTCGATCTTTATCGCAGCGTTGTTTGTTACGCGCCGCATCGAAAAGACATCGTTGACGCGCGAGGCGTTCGCCGGGTTCACCGGCGCGGCGCTCGGCGTAGGGATCGTTTTCATCCATAACTTCGTTACCACCGGCGCGTTCATTCAATCCAGCGCCCTGATGAAGAGTTACTGGTCGCAATTCGCCGCGCAAAAATTCTACTCCGCCGCGTCCCTCGGATTGCAAATACTGGGCATGGACCTGGGCTTCGCGGATTTCGAGCGATCAATTTTTCTGCTCTTTGCGCTGATGATCTCCGGTCCCGCGCTCCTGATCCTGATCTCGAAAATTAGCGGACAAAACACTCTGCCAGCCGCGCTCTTCAAACTCGATCCGCATCGCCCCATTCGCGAACGGATCCTTACGCTGGCTTCCGCGTTGTGCCTGGCGGGTTATACCGTCCTGTACGCTTCGAGCGGCGTCGTTCAGAATTGGTACACAGGGAACCTTACTTTGCCCGTCTCGATCCTTGTCCTCGCGGGGGCGCGTTATCTGGAGCGGCGGATTCTGAGGGAATATCAATTTACGACGATGTGGTTATCCCTCTTTGCGCTGGTTTCCCTGGGCGTGCAGATCCCCAGTCTCTATCCGCCCGGCGGAGGGACGTCGCCCTGGCCCCATCAGCAATTTATGCTCGAGGCGGGCAGGTATCTCGCGCAGAACCCCGCTTATGGATACGTGGGGTCGTGGAACAGCGGCATACCGGGGTATTACCAGGGAGGCGCCGGCGTTGTCAACATTGACGGATTGGTAAACAATGATATATATCCGTATGCGGTAAGCGACGACCTGCCCGCGTACCTGCGCGAAAAGAACATCCGCTATATCCTCGATTACGAGAACATGTTCCACCCGCCGTTTCCAGAGCGCGGAGGATACGACGACGCGGAGTTTCTCGAACGCCTCACGCCGATCAGGGAATTCGGTCATGGCGAATTCGTCGAGTTCAAATTCCTCCGCCTCTATCGCATTGATCCCTGAAAAAGCGCGCATAGGAGTCTGATATGCCAGGTAAATTTTTCGACGAACTCGAAGTGGGGATGAAATTCAAGCACGCGGGGCGTACCGTCACCGAAATGGACAACGTGCTGTTCTCCGCGTTGACGATGAACTCACAGCCGCTGCACGTCAACGAGGATTTCGCCTCGAAGACAGAGTTCGGTCAGCGGCTGGTTAATGGAGTCTTCACGTTCGGGCTGGTCGTTGGTTTGACAGTCACTGACCTGACCGAAGGCACGATCGTGGCAAATCTCGGCTACGACAAGGTCGTGCATCCCAATCCCGTTTTCCACGGGGATACGATCTACGCCGAGAGCGAGATCATCGAGAAGCGCGAATCGAAATCAAGACCGAACGCGGGAATCGTGCGGATCAAATGCACAGGCAAAAAACCAGACGGTACAATTGTGGTCGAGTTCGAGCGGACAGCGATGTTTTTGAAGAAGTAAAAGCAACATGTCATTGCGAGGGAGCGAAGCGACCGAAGCAATCTCCTGTACGCAAGGGGATTGCTTCGACGGAAGAACGCCGTCTCGCAATGACATTTAGGAGAATTATGCACTCACGACGCGCGTTACTCTACATGCCCGGCGACGACCGGCGCAAGATCGAAAAAGCCGCGACCCTCGGCGTGGACTGTATCTGCATGGACCTGGAGGACGGGACCGCGGTCAGTAAGAAAGCCGAAGCGCGGGCGGTCATTGCGCAGGCGATGAAGGAATTGGATTTCGGCAAATCCGAAAAATGTATCCGCATCAACAGCCTCGGGTCGGGGTTCGAGAAGGATGATCTTGCCTCCGCGCTGCCAACACGACCCGATTCGATTGTCGTGCCCAAAATAGAGACTGCGGAACAGGTGAAGTGGGTCAGCGAACAGATCGAGTCTTTTGAATTATCAAACAAACTGAATATCGGAAGTATCCGCTTGCTGATCGGCGTGGAAACCGCGAAGGGAATCTTGAACCTCAAGGAGATTGCCGAGTCAGACAAACGTCTCGAAGCGGTCATCTTCGGCGCGGAGGATTATGCCGCCTCGGTCGGCGCGACGCGCACAAAAGAAGCGACCGAAGTATTATACGCGCGGTCGGCGGTCGTTGCGGCGTGCGCGGCGAATGATTTACAAGCGATAGACATGGTCTATATTGACTTCAAGGACATCGAAGGACTGCGCCTCGAAGCGGAGAGGGGGGCAGGATTCGGCTTCAGCGGGAAACAGGTCATTCACCCGAATCAGGTTCCGGTGGCGCAGGAAGCGTTCACTCCATCCGACGAAGCGATCGCGTATGCAAAGCGAGTCGTCGAGTCGTTCGAGTTAAGTCAAAAAGAGGGCAAGGGCGCGTTCGCGCTCGACGGGAAGATGATTGACATGCCGCTCCTCAGGAACGCGCAAAAGGTTTTGGATCGGGCGCGCGCGGCTGGGAAGATATAATCCCCATTCAAGGATCACAATTTGATACCCATACTCTACGGATTGATCTCATCCGCTTCGTGGGGCGCGGCGGATTTCATCGGCGGGCTGGCGAGCAAACGGACCAGCCCGATCCGCGTTTTATACCTCGCGGAGATCGCGGGCTTCATCCCGTTTTTGATCCTGGCGATCCTCACGCGCGAACCCATCCCAGCCGTCCGCGATTTTCTGATGGGCGCGTTCGCCAGCCTCATCGGTCTGGGCGGACTGATCTTTTTATACCGCGCCCTCGCCGAAGGCGCCATGACCATCGCCGCGCCGGTTTCGGCGTTGTTCGCCGCGCTCATCCCCGTGGTCTTCGGACTCTTCACCCTGGGGATTCCGTCCCCCGCGACGTTGATCGGATTCGGACTCGCCTTCCTCGCGGTCTGGTTGATCTCACAAACGGATTCGACGAACTGGCGCTTCTCGATCTCAAGCCTGCGCCTGCCTCTCATCTCAGGCTTTTTCTTCGGCTTTTACTTTATCGCCATCTATCAAGCCACGCTCCATTCCTTCTTCTGGACCCTGACCGCGGCGCGCTTTGCCGGATTCCTCGCGCTCGGGTTGTTCGCATTGTTCACGCGCCAGCCCGCCATGCCCCCGCGCGAAACGTGGACGTTGTGCATCCTCAACGGCGTGATTGACATTGCGGGAAACGGCTTCTACGTTCTCTCCGCCCAGGCGGGCCGCATAGACGTCGCCGCGGTGCTTGGGGCGTTGTATCCCGCCTCAACGGTTTTGCTGGCATGGATATTTTTGAAGGAAAGGATTTCCCTCGTTCAAACAGTGGGGATCGTATGCGCCTTCATCGCAATCGTTCTCTTCACAGTGTAACTCCGTACCGCGACATTTATGTCGCAACCCGAGAGCGACATGAATGTCGCATTACGAAACCATCTTCGCAAAAAGATAACATGATCGAGATCAAACCCGTTCGAACCGAACAAGACACACGCCTCTTTCTCACCTTCCCCTGGCGAATCTACAAAGACGATCCGCTGTGGGTTCCGCCGCTTCTTTCCGAACGCGCCAAGGTCATTGACCCGGGACAGGGTTTGTTCTTCAAGGACGGAACCGCGAAGTTCTTCATCGCATGGAAGGATGGTCGTCCCGCAGGCACATTATGTCTCGCCGAAGACAAAAACAACACGCGCGTCAAAGGTTATGCAGAGTGCATGTACGGCTTTGTGGAGTGTGTGGAGGATTATGAAGCGTTCCAATCCATGTTCGAGTTTGCAGAAGCGTGGGCGCGCGCGAGAGACATGAAATCGTTATACGGACCCTACAACCTCGATCGGGAGGATGCGCGCGGTATCCTCATCGAAGGGCGCGACCGTCCGCCCGCGATCCTGTGCGGACATCATCCGCCGTATTATCAAACCTTCTTCGAAAGATACGGCTTCGAGAAGAACGGCGAGGACGGTCTCGCCTACGCGATTGATATTGACTTGAATCATCCGAAGGTACAGCGCCTCTCACGCCTTGCGGACAAGGTCCGTCAGAAACACCCCGAATTCAAGGTGCGCGGCGCGAACATCCGGGACATGGAGGACGAGGTCGAACGGATCGTCTTCCTGCAAAACGAGGGTTTGAAACATTTCCCGAACTTCGTCCCCTATACCCGTTCCGACATCGAAGCCATGATCCTGCCCCTGGTCCCGCTCGTGGATATGGAACTCGTCCTGTTCGCCGAAGCGGATGGCAGACCGGCAGGCTTCTTTCCCGGCGTGCCGAACTTCAACGAAGTGTTGATCCATCTCAACGGCTTGCGTTCTCCGTGGGATTATTTGCGCTATCTGAAATACAGGAACACGAAGCCGAAATGTCTTGCGATCAAAAGCGTGGTCGTCCCGCCGGAATATTGGGATACGGGTCTGGCGCTCCTCATGTTCGATGAAATGGCGAAACGCGCCGCCGCGCGCGGCTATCAATGGGCGGACCTGTCGTTGACCGGCGAAAGCAACGTGGATACCTTCCCCCTCGCGCATCACATGGGCGCGAAGATCTACAAGCGTTATCGGTTCTACAAGAAGGGACTTTCTCCGCTGTCACCTGCAAAAACGTAACGCGACTTTCAAGTCGCAACCAAAGTAATACACCTCACCTTAGGGTTCGTAAAAAAATAAGCTCCCTCACCTTCCACGAAATGGATGTCAAAGCAATCCCCACTTTGCAGGAAAATCTATGGCAACAGGAGATTGCTTCTCGAAGACTCGCAACGACATGAGGGAAGTTAATAATTTACTGACCCTTACGCAGTCCGCCAGTACTGCAACATTCATGCCGCCCTGGCGGCGCAAATACCGTAACCGGCGCAGTTGGCGATTTCCAACGCCAGCGGGCGCGTAAGAGAACGCGCCCTGCGCGACGTACGGTCATACAACAAAGGCGTAATGCGCGCCCCGAAAGGACCCGCATTACGCCTCTTATTCAGTTGTATTTTGGAGTCAGCCAGCGTGCCGGCGCAGTCACGGGAGCAAGCTCCCGATTCCATGCTGCTACGCCTCGTAATCCGCGGCTTCCTCTTCGACGGTCATCATGGGTTCGTCGCTGGGCTTGCGGTCGAGCATTTGCATGGCAAGGGCAACGACCTTGGTGAAATACTTGGTTTCTCCGCCCTTATCCTCGTATTTATCCGTCTTGAGCCTGCCCTCGAGATAGACCAGGCTTCCCTTTTTGAGATATTCCTGGCAGACCTCGCCGAGCCGTCCCCACGCTTCGATGTTGACCCATTCGGTGTATTCCTTCGCCTCACCGCCGGTCTTCCATCGCTGGGTGACGGCAACGCTGAAATGGGCGACCTTCTTGCCTGTGGAGGTGTACTTGCTTTCCGGGTCCTTGCCCAGATACCCGATCAGTTGAACGCGGTTTAGCGCCGGCATGACTCCCTCGCTTTCTGTTGTTGATAACTTTTAGATGCAGTGTAACGTGTCATATTTTATCCTTTTTTTATCTAAAAGCGCAGTGTATTTTTTGGGGCTTCCCTCGCCTCCCCGGTGAAGGAGAGCCTACGACGAACAGGGTTATACTTCGATCACATTTGACCTTCGGCGGGCGTTTCGGCGGCGGGAGCCTCGGGAGCCGCAGCCTGAACCTTCTTCAAAACGAGCATGCCCGTTTTCATTTCGACCACGTTGTACCCGGCAGGCACCGCATCGAGCGCGCCGTCCTTGATCTCCTTCGAGAAGAAGAACATCCTGCCATTGGAGTGCAGGTAATAGGTGGTTCCTTTCGAGTTGGTATGTGCGTAAGCCATTTTTTCTCCTTTATGAGTTGGTTGGGATTTGAGTTTAGCACATTTTTTCTATATCTGTCAACGACCGGAGAATAGACTATGCGAACCGTTTCCGCCCTGGACGATCTACGCTCCGCCCGCCTCTTCTTCTCAGGGACGGTTGCTCTTGTCCCGACGATGGGCTATCTGCACGAGGGGCATCTCTCCCTCGTCCGCCGCGCAAGGGAGGAATGCGACCACGTCGTCGTCTCCATCTTCGTCAACCCGACGCAGTTCGGACCCAGCGAAGACCTCGCCAAATATCCGCGCGACCTCGAACGCGATTTGAGTCTCCTCGAACCGCCTGGCACGGATCTGGTCTGGATGCCGTCAGCGGAGATCATGTATCCAAAGGGGTATCAGACCTGGGTGGAGGTGGAGGCGGTCACCAAGCCGCTGGAGGGCGCGATGAGGCCCGGTCACTTCCGTGGGGTGACGACCGTCGTCGCCAAGTTGTTCAACGCCGTCCAGCCGCACAGGGCGTATTTCGGGCAGAAGGACGCGCAGCAGGCGGCGGTCATCCGCCAGATGACGCGGGACTTGAACTTCCCCATCGAGATCGTGGTCTGCCCGATCGTGCGCGAGCCGGACGGGTTGGCGATGTCGAGCCGCAACGTGTACCTCGATCCCGAACAGCGCAAAGCCGCGACGGTGTTATTCCGTTCGTTGGGCGCGGCAAAGGAAGCGTATGAAAAAGGGGAACGGGATGCGGAGAAGATAAGAGGAAGGATGAAAGAAGTTTTGGCAAGCGAGCCGCTTGCCGATGCCCAATACGTCTCCTGCGCGGATTACGACACGCTGGAGGAGTTGGATGTGATCAAAGGCAAAACCCTGCTTTCGCTGGCGGTGTTCGTGGGGAAGACGAGGCTGATTGATAATTTTGTGTTGGGGTAGTCATGCTATAATTTCGAAAACACCATGAAAAATATTCCTGCAAACCTGCGAAAAGAGGTGATCAATCGTCTCGTAAACGAATTCGACCCGGAGACGATCTACCTTTTTGGCTCGCACGCGTGGGGGAAACCTGATACCGGAAGCGATATTGATTTACTTGTGATCGTCAAGAACAGCCGTGAGAAACCCGTTCAACGGGCGGTTCGTGCGCAGCGCAGCTTACGAGGTGTGAAGGCGCCCATAGAGGTTCTGGTCAAGACGCGCGTCGAGTTCGAACGATACAGTTCAGTGAAAGCATCGCTGGAAGCACAGATCACACGGGAGGGCAGGTTGCTATATGGACGCAAAACGCTCTCTCACCCGTAAGTGGATCATGAAAGCGCGGCGAGATCTGCTTTCCGCGAAGAAACTTGCCAGAGGCAAAGAGCCTCTCCTGGACACCGCAATCTATCACTGCCAGCAAACAGCGGAGAAAACCATAAAAGGCTGGCTTGTCTATCACGACATTTCATTTGGAAAGACACACGAGAAGAAGAATATCTTCAAGCCTTCAACGCGGCGAGGAAATTCTATGAATTCGTTTGTTCAACTTTACCCGCTGAAATAAGTAGTCCGTAGTGTGTCATTGAAGGTGCAACACAATCGCATTAGCCGCCAATGCAATCGCGCCCAACATCCCCGCACGATTTCCGAGCCTGGGTGGAACAATATACCCCGCTATATTCTTTGTAATTGCGGGCGATTGAACATACCCGTTCAAGATCGTTTGCACGTTCCTGTGAATCTTTGGAAGCAGGTCTTCGCGTCCGCCCACGCCGCCGCCGAGAATAATACGCTGCGGGGAAAGAGTTGTGATGTAATTCGAGAGCGCCAGCGCGATGTAATGCGCTTCCAGTTCCCAGGCGGGATGATCGGGCGGGAGCGTTTCCGCTTTTCGCCCCCAGCGTTTTTCGATGGCGGGACCGGATGCCAGCCCCTCGAAACAATCCTTGTGGAACGGACACCAGCCTTCGTACGGGTCGCGTTCCTTATCATGCGGAATCTTGATGTGTCCCATTTCGGGGTGGAGGAGTCCGTGCAGGAGTTTGCCGTTGACCATCGCGCCGCCGCCGATGCCGGTGCCGACCGTCAGGTAGATGAAGGTATCGAGTCCCTGCGCCGCGCCCCAGGTCCACTCGCCGAGCGCCGCGCCGTTGACGTCCGTATCGAAGGCGATGGGGATGTCGAACGCGTATTTCAACGTTCCTACAACGTCGGCGTTCGACCAGCCGGGTTTCGGCGTCGGGAGGATGAAGCCAAAGGTCGGCGAATCAGGTTTCGGGTCGAGGGGACCGAACGAGGCAATCCCCAAAGCGGAGAGTTTGCCGAAGTCCGCTTCCGCCTGTCTGAAAAATGCGATGACTTTGTCCAATGTTTCAGCAGGCGAGGCGGTCGGGAAACGCGTCTCGCGGCGGATGTCATCGGGCGACGCGCCGACCGCGCAGACGAATTTCGTTCCGCCGCCTTCGACGCCGCCGAAGAGCGGACCTACGGTCCCCATTTCAATCGTTGAGCAAAGGGCAGGAGAGGCAGAATGGGACGCCCATCCGTGTAAACCAATTGCGCTTCACGTTCCTGAAGCCCCTGGTCGGTCTGTATGTTCGACAGGGTGACGATGACGAAGCTTGCATCGGGAGCCCATAACGCCTCCCATAAGTTCGGGAACGTTTCGGGGCGCAGGACGGTTCTGTCCGTTACGCCATCCGGCGCGGAGCGGACGAGTTGCAGGGGAGCGCGGTCAATGAAACCTTCGGCGTTCGGGACGCTGGCATAAAAGAAATACAGTTGTCCGTCGGGCGCGAGGAAGGGATTATCGGCAACCTCCGCCGGGTTGGAATCGAAGGCGGTGGAGAACAGGGTGGCGACGCCCCCGGTGGCGATGTCCACGCGCCAGAGACCGGCGTTGAACATGCCCATGTGCGGACTGGCGGCGTAGAGAACGGTTCCATCGTCGCTGAGGTGGTAGTCGCCGCAACAAATGAGCGCGCCTTCGCCTCCGCTCAAGCGCGTCAGCGCGTTCGAGGCGGGGTAATAGACGGCGGTGGAGGCGCCTTCGTAGTAGCCGAGGGTAACGAGCAGTTTGGTTCCGTCGCGTGAATATTTTTCGGGCCAATACAGTTCGGTCGGAATGGACAGCCCGCCGCCGACTTCGTTCCACTGATCCTCGATCACGAGGTTGGTCGCGCCCGTCGAGACAGCATGGAGATTCAATCCCTTGTAACTGTATGCGATCGTTTGTCCGTTGGGCGAAAAAACGGGATTGCCGACCTTGCTCAAGTATGGATTATTTTCATCCACTGCGCCGCCGTCCACGAGTACGCGCCTGCCGGAACCGTCCGCCTGGATGAGGAGCATTTGATTGTTCGAGACGTAGACGACGCTCGCGTCAACGGGGGAAACATCATAGGATTCGACCGGGTCGGGCTCGAAGGTGAGTTGCGCGGTGGTTTCCCCGTCTTTTTCCATGCGAAAGACCTGCGCGAGGCCCGCGTCGTCGCTGCCCAGGTAATACAGGCTGCGCGGGAGCAGGGCGGAGGGGGATTCAGTTTCCGGGGTCGCGCCGCTCGAAGAGTCCGGGGTCAGCGCCTGCATCGTCGCGGCGACGATCGTCGCCACCTCGTTGGATGGCGCTTGTTCCGTGCCGCTACCCACAGGCAGGGAGCAAGCCAGAACGGCAAACACCAGGGTAACGTAACCAATAAGAGATCGAATACCTTTCTTCATGATGGACGCCTCGAGGGGAGGATAAAGCGCCGAGTCACGAAGTCGCTGAGATTTATATCCTCAGCGGTTCCGCAGCCCGGCATTCGGGAAAAAACGCTACACCTGCTCGAAGCGTTCCACCGGCACCACAAACAGTGTGGCGCGCCTTTCGCCCGAAGGCAGGGGAGTCAATTTTGCGCGAATCAATTCCAGGGCGGATTCGAGGCGCTCGTCCCTCACACCGAGCAGGAGCGTGACCACGCCGCTCCGCAGGAAGCCGCCGGTGGAGGCGACGCGTGTGACGCGATATTTGTCCGCGGTCAGCGCCTGGAGGACGTCGTCCGCGTCGTTGTCTTTGACGATGAGAATGACCATTTTCATAATAATGCTCCTTCAGCAAGATGACTACGTTTCGTCCTGCGCGAAAGGTCAGATATCCTCGAAATGTTCGACCGGCAGGGCAAAAATGGTCGCGCCGCCCACGGTCACAGGGACAGGCGTCGGCATGGGAAGAGGCGAGCCCTCCAGCGGCATGGTCAGGTACTCGATGTGCTGTTTGCAGGTTTCCCGCAAGACCCGTATCGCCTCCTCCTCCCTGCCTTCCCGCAAACCGATCAACAGGGTCGCGTTGCGGCGTCCGAGAAAACCGCCCGCGCTGAAAAGGTAGACCACAGGTTGGTCCAATTTTTCCAACGCGCGGGTCGCCTCATCGCGGTCCTGTTCCTGAACGACGGCGAGCATCAACAAACGGATCGGTTCATTCATTTATCGTCTCCTTTCTCCAGTCCGTATGCACGAATCATGGGGAAAACCATGAAGACGCCGGTCTCATGGTCGTTCAGGTTGCCCACCACACGCTGGGTCGCGGCAAGGATCTCATCTATCATAGACTCATCCCTTGCGGTTGTAAAGATCGTCCGGCTGAAGGTCTGCGACATTTGATAAAAGGTCTCCAGGGAGGGCATCAAAGGAATATCGTCGCGCAACCCCTCCTCCTGACGCAGCCTGCGCATACCGGTGCTGAACAGCACGGTTGCACGGTGGACACCCGCCGCCTCCCAGGCTTTGATCAATTCCTCGAGCAGGTCGGGATTATGCATGATGAACAGAATGAAATACATCAGTCTGCCTCCTTTGTTTGATTGGTTGACGTCTCGGATCGGGGTTCAGCCTGCGCGGCGCCAAACGGTTTTTTTCCAGCTTCGGCTTCTCTCCGCGCAAACAGGGCGCGAAGGATGGGCGGCGTGATCAACGTGGTAACAAGCACCATCATTACGACTGCCGAGAATTCATTATCAAGGATCAACCCTTCCCTGATGCCGACATCCGCCACGATCAACCCCACCTCACCGCGCGAGATCATGCCTGCGCCGAGTTGAACGGCTTCCAGGCTTGCAAGCCCGCCAAGCCGCGCGCCCCAGCCCGCCCCGAGCCATTTGCCTGCCACAGCCACAAGGATGATGACCAGCGTCATCAACAGGGCTTCCAGCCTGAATTCCCGCAGGTTGATGGACAACCCGATGTTGACGAAGAAGATTGGCACGAACAGGCTGTACGCCAACGCATGCGCCCCGGATTCGGTGCGTTCCTTTTCAGGGCAGCGCCCCAGCATCAAACCGGCAAGGAAAGCGCCCGTGATCGCCGCCATGCCCCCGAAGATTTCCGCCGCGATGCCATAGACAAACATGATCACAAGCGAGACGGTCAGCAAACCCTGGCTGATGGGCAGACGCGCGATCCTGCGGATGATCCAGGGCAACACCTTCAACCCGAACAGGATCGAGAGCAAAATAAATAACAGCATCCGCACCACGATCATCAGGATGCCCGGCGAATTTTCACCGCCCGTCTGAACCGCCAGGAATACGGAAAGGAACAAAATGATCAAAATATCATCGAAGACCGCCGCGCCCAGCAGGCTCAACCCCACGCGGCTGCGCAACACCTTCAACTCGATCAACGTCTGAGCGGAAATGCTTACGCTGGTGGCACCCAACGTCAAGCCGAGGAACAAGGCCGCCGACTGGTCCATTCCCAACAGCCGGCCCGCCCCCCATCCCAGCAGAACCGGAACCAAGACTCCCAGGAAACCGGCCGAAGCCGCCACCCGGATGGTCCGGCGCATTTCGCCGAAGTGCAGTTCTAGCCCTGCGATGAACATGAGCAGAAGGACGCCGAATTCGGAAAACTCCGTGATCGTCCCCGTCATGCCGTGCCCGATGAAAGGCAGGTCAAGCAGGTTCAAGAGCGACGGTCCAAGCAGGATGCCCACCATTAACTCGCCCAATACGGACGGTTGACCGAGGCGCACGCTGAGATAACCGGCGACCTTCGCCGAGAAGAGAATAATGGAGATCAGGAAGGCAAGCTGGAGGAAATCGCTCATGAAACCTTCAGGAGTATACCTTTATAACGGCTTTCAGGGCACAAAAACGATACCGGACCTAAAAGGTCGAATACAAAACCACAAACATGATGCTGGCAATGGCGCAGGTCAGGAGCATCACCGGCAGCCCGCGCCGATTCCACAAGCCTGAGGTGATGGGAGTGCGGGTCTTTTCGGAAAGCGCCGTGACAATGATGTTGGCAGTGGAGCCGATGATGGTTCCATTCCCACCGAACCCCGCGCCGAAGGCAAGCGCCCACCATAAGGGTACAATGTTCATCCCGTTATCACCAAGCCCCTGAATGACAGGTATGAAAGCGATCGTGATCGGCACATTATCAACCACCGCGGAAAGCAATGCCACGATCCAGATCATGAGCACGCCAAGCAGCATCGGCGGGATATGCACCACGCGGGTCAGCAAATTGACCAGCGCTTCAAGCACGCCGGAAGCATCCAGCCCGCCGACCATGACGAAGAGAGCAATGAAGAAAATCAGCACGCTCCACTCGATCTTTTTGAACATGTCCTGGACATCCGGCTGCACCCAGGGCAAAGCGACCGCCGCCGCGCCCAATGCGACCAGCGCAGGTTCGATGTGCAACAGGTGATGCACAAGAAACAACAGGATCGCCGCGCCGAGCACGATCACGATCTTGCGGGCGGTTACCGGATCATTGAGGGATTGGGCAGGGTTAAGTTTCCTGATGGCTTTGATGCTGCGCGGTCGTTTGGCGAGTTCCCTTCTGAAAAGGTAGCGCAACAGGATCAGCGCCCCCGCCCAGGTCATCGCCACGATGGGCAGGGAATGGACGAGGAAATCGGTGAACGAAAAACCCGCCGCAGAACCGATCAACACATTGGGCGGGTCGCCCACCAAAGTCGCCACACCGCCCGTGTTGGACAGCAGCGCCTCCGCGATCAGGTAGGGAACGGCACTGATGCCCAGGATCTCGCTGATCAGCAGGGTGACCGGCGCGATTAAAACCACCGTGGTCACATTGTCGAGAAACATCGAGAGGACGGTTGTGACACTCCCAAGCAGGACGAACAAACGGACGGGTTTCCCCCTCGAAGCGCGCGCCGCAAGGACGGCAAGATATTGGAAAAAGCCGGTCGGCTCCAGCATTGCGACCAGGATCATCATGCCCAAAAGCAAGCCCAAGGTCTCAAAATCAACCGCTTCGATGGCTGTCTCCATGTTATAGAAATGGAGCACTTCGCCGACAGCCACCATCAAAAACGCCCCGGCAAAGGCCACGATCGTGCGGTTGACCTTTTCGGTGAAAATCAGGATCAGGCTGGCTGTAAAGATCAGAACGGCGAACAGGGCGGCGATGTTCATCCCTCCACCCTGGACCAGGTCGAAAGGATGGATGTGCCGATATCCACGCGCGAAGCGATGCCGGTCAGTTCCCCGGTCTTCGAAACAACCGGCAGATCGTGCAGGTTATGCTGCAACATCAATGCGTAGGCACGCAGCAAGCCACAATCCTCCTCCACTGTGATCGCATCCTTCATCAGTGAGGTGATCTTCTTTTCGAGCGTCCTGGCAGGCGGACGGGTGGTTTCCACCGCGCCGAAATCGTGGACAAAATCCACATCTTCGATGAACTGGACAAAATCCGGAAGTTCCAGGTTTAGCAGGTCGCGCAGCCCAACCACGCCAATCAGTTTTTTATCCCTGTCCACGATCGGCAGCAGACCGATATGCTTCTTCACAATAATGGCTGCCGCCTCTCGGATGGACGAATCTTCCGATATGGAGATGACGTTGTGCTTCATGCAGTCGGCGATTTTCATTGCATTTCCTCGTTGGTTTTATCCATGATTCTTTCGTTCGATTATTTCGATTTTCTACCGAAGAGGGTATCCAGACGAGGAGAGGCGCGCACGGGGAAGATGCCCTGTTGCACGGAGCGCAATTCCTCCACCGTGAAGAAGGCTTTGGGCGACACCTCCTGGATGATGCGGACGACCTGTTCGAGTTCCCTGCGCATGACCACCGTATAGACCAGGATGACCGCTCCGCTCGCTCCTTGACCGTCCACGAAGGTCACGCCATAGCCTTCCTCGCGCAGTCGTTCGACCAGGGAACTGCCGTCCTTGGGGAGAATGGCGCGCACCACCAGCGTCCCTATGGCGAGTTTGTCCTCGATCACCATGCCGAAGAAATTCCCGACGGCGAACCCGGCGGCGTAGGCAAAATACGCCGCGAGGTTCCGCGCGCCGCCCACGATCTGCGAAACGACCGTGATCCAGATCAGCACTTCTACAAAACCGAGGAGGGGAGCCAACGCTTTCCGGCCGCGCGAGAGGAAGATGATCCGCATGGTGCCAAGCGTCACGTCTGTGACGCGCGCCAGGAAAACGATCAATGGCAGGATAACCCAGGTGTACCAATCGAATGTTTCCATGGTGGAATTATAAACTCAAGCGACGCGGTATCGCGACATTTTGTACTTTTCCAAATTAATCGAGCAATAAACTTGGCATGGAAAAGCCCAGAGAAAACCACCGAGACACGGAGACACAGAGATAAAGAAT
>SZPG01000008.1 GCA_030263595.1 Chloroflexi bacterium CFX6 | reverse complement strand
TCCTTTCATTTCTTTAGCTCGCCAATGAGTGTAAACCTTAAAATCTCGTAGTACGAATCGAAGTCTCGTAGTAATGCGAAATCTCGTTGTAGTACTAAGGAAAGCCCTTCAAGTCTTGCCCGTCATCGTCCGGGCGGCGTTGCAATTTCATAAAAACCTTCACGGCAGCGAAAAATTCGATATACAATATTTTTCACCCTGTCAAGTCGAAATCGCCGGGAACACAAAGCAAAGATTGGGTGGTTGTATTCCCGGTGCGCGTGATCGGTTGGCGAGGCCGTCACGGACATTAACAATCTTATCGTCATCACGCGATCCAGATTTGCGTTCTCCCATCCGGGCGGATAATACGAAAGCGGCGACAGAGACATCGCCACAGAAACGGCGCGTCCAAACATATTCGATCGGCAGCGGCTTTGAGGGTAAAGCGATGGGGTATGCGGTCCGCTTCATGCGCGGCGGCACGTTCCACGACGAAGCCGATTCGTCGAAATATTGCGCGACCGCCGGGAACGCCGAAATGTTTTATGTTTGTACGGCGACTCTTCATCGGGCAGCCTCACCAAAAAGACTCTGACTGTTGTCAGAAAGCGATTGCAAGGAGATTTACGATGAGTACTTCCAATATTCTAGTCATCGAAGACGACGAGATCGTGGCAAGGACGATCGAACGCTGCCTGCGCGGGGAGGAATTTCGCGTCAACGTGGCGAACAGCGGAGTCGCCGGGTTGAAAGCCGCCCATCGCAGAGTTCCCGACCTGGTCATCCTGGACGTCATCATGCCCGGCATGGACGGTTACACAGTCTGCAAGGAAATGAGGGAAGATCCCATCCTGAAGGAAGTCCCCATTTTATTCCTGACTGCGAAGATCAAACCCGAAGACGCCATTCTCGGTTTGAGCCTGGGCGCGGACGATTACCTGCGAAAACCGTTCAACGTGGATGAACTGCTCCTGAGGGTTATCGCCATCCTGCGCCGAACCAGGAACGGAAACAAAGGAACATCGAACCAGGGAAGCGGCGGGATCCTTGCAACCGAGCCTCAAAAGACCCTTCCGGTTAATCAGGCATCGGACAATCACATCATTCGGATCGGGGAATATTCGCTGAACGCGCGCACCTACATGTTCTCCAGTCCCGACAAGGGGGAGTTCCGGGTCACTCCGGTCCAGTATGCCCTGCTGTATCATCTCATGTCCCATCCCAACAAGATCTTTTCGCCTTCATTGCTCCTCGAGGAGGTGTGGGATTATCCCGATACAGCCGGCAGTGCGGATCTGGTTCGCGTTCACATCAAAAATTTGCGCGAGGCGATCGAAACGGACCCTCGAAACCCAAAGTTCATAAAAACGATCAAAGGGTACGGATACACCATTCAGCAGGATGAAACGCAGGACGTAAAACCTGCCCCGCGAAAAACAAAAGCGAAATGAAGTCCTCAACCGAACTCCTGCTTCTCGACGCTTTATTGGAAGAGCAAAGCCAGCACGGCGGTCAATATGCGCTGCCTGTAAAAACCATCGGCAACGTCAGGGATTACGTCAAAGCCAGCGATGCGATCCTCATCCTGTTCGACCGTGAAAACCCCGAATGGGCGAACAGAAAGACGCTTGGCAGGGATCGAACCTGGAAGATCGAGACCGCCTTTCCCATCAGGGACAGCGTCCTTTGCCGTTCCAACGCGGATCGCATCACGGCGATCGAATACGCTTCGGAATCCGACCCGCGGTTCGATCCCGTTATATTTGCCGACTCCACCGCCCCCGTTAGAAACGTCCTCCTCGTCCCGCTGATCAGCGACAACACAAAATTGGGGCTCCTCGTGTTCACCAACCCGGAATTCGAAACCGATGCGGGGGACCGTTACGAATTCCTGAAACTCTTCGTCAGGGGGACGGCAAACGCCATTCTCACCGTGGAGCGGAACCGGCAACTGATAGTCAACAACGCAGACCTGGAGGCGTCCCAGTGGCAGATCCTGAACTCGCGCAATACGCTTCGGACGTTTTTCGACAACATTCCCTCCAGCGTGTTCATCATTGACCGTTCATATAACATTGTCGCCATAAACAAACACCGCAGCGAGAGGCTTGGCAAACAACCCCAGGAACTGGTGGGGGAAAAATGTTACGAAAAACTCAGGGGAAACTCCTCCCCCTGCGCGGACTGCCTCATCATGGACTCGTTGAATGGGATGCCCACCGTACGCACGATGAACGAAGTAGGTCCCAATGGGACGCTAACCCATTGGGAGATCACAACCGCCCCGATCCGCGAGGATGACGACGGCATTGACCGGGTGATCGTGTTCGAGGAGGACGTCACCGAAAAATGGATCCTGGAGGCGAACCTGATCCATGCGGAGAAAATGGCTTCCATCGGGCAACTTGCCGCCAACGTGGCTCACGAGATCAACAACCCGCTGGCGGCGATCATCGCCAACGCCCAGTTATTGTTGCGGGATCTGTCCGACGCGGACGAGGATATCATCGACGCGCTCAAACTGATCGAAACCGCCGGGGACCGCGCCGCGAAGATCGTGAACAATCTCCTGGACAGCGCGCGCAGGGAAAAACATTACGAGTTCGAGGAAATCTCGCTCAACAAAACGATCGAGGACGCCATTTCCCTCCTGCGGCATGAGATCAACAAACGCTCGATTTCCATAAAACTCGACCTGGCGCGGGAGATGCCCCCCATCCTGGCAAACAAGAATCAACTGAAGGGCGTGTGGATCAATCTCGTCAATAACGCCATGGACGCCATCGCTTCCAAACGGGGCAGGATCTCGATTTCGACGCGATATGAAAACAGGGATTTCGTCGTTGTGGTCTCGGACAACGGCAGGGGCATGTCGCCGGAACACCAGGAACACGTCTTCGAGCCTTTCTACACCACCAAGGAGCCGGGCAAAGGCACCGGTTTGGGATTGTCGGTCAGCCTCCAGGCGATCAAGGAACATCACGGGGACATTCAGTTCGAATCCGCGCCCGGCAAGGGAACAAAATTCGTCGTCATATTACCGGATATTGACCACAACGCGTATTGAATCGCTCACGGTCGGTCGAGAGGGCGCGCCAGGCGGAAGCCAATGGACGGGGAAAGGTAGTCGGCTAATATCCCCTCGCGCGCGGCGCAGCGCGCCAGTTTACGGCTGTAATACCATGCTCCCCCGCGGATGACGTAACGCCCTCCGGCTTTTTTGATTTCCACCTCGCCCGCATCGGGAACACAGGGATATTGCAGGAAGGGGGATCGAGTCCATTCCCACACGTTCCCCACCATGTCCACCGCGCCGCATGGACTATCGCCGCCGGAGGAATAAAAATCAATGGGGGTCGTCCCTTTTTTGACGCTCTCCGCCGTGTTGCACCGCCAGGGATCGAACGTGTTCCCCCAGGGATAGATGCGCCCATCGCTTCCGCGCGCCGCCCGCTCCCATTCCGCCTCGGTCGGAAGTCCATAATTCATCCCGGTCTTCCGGTTCAGCCATTCGATGTAGGCTTCGGCGTCGGTTTTGGATACGCCCGCCACCGGGTGGTTGTCATAGCCTTCGGGGAAGGTGAACCCGGTCCAACTGCGCGGGAGGCGATGCGCGACGTCCGAAATGAAGACCTGATACTCGGCGTTCGTAACCGGGTATTTGGCGATTTCGAACGACGGCAGGGAGACCAAATGCTGCGGCTGTTCGGCAATGAACAGATCGTTGTCCGACCACTCGTACGCCCAATCCGACTCTTTCAATTGCAGCAGCGTGATATTCTCATCGCTCGTACCCATGAGAAATTCGCCCGCAGGGATTTCGATCATGACGGGCATCTTTATGGTATGTACGGCGCGGGGAACGATCTCCCAACCCTCGGCGTTCAGTTTTGGATTCGGGCTGGTCATCCTGCACCTGATCGCTTCCTCTGGTCGAGTATGCGGGCAAAGAGTTTCAACACCTTGTCAATGTTTTCATGGATATCCTGGCTGAGCGCAAACAGGAACGGTTCCCCCGCCGCCCTTTTTTGCAGGGCGGCGATGTTATCCACCGCCCGCAAAATGGCTGATTCCCAGGCTTCGGGCGAATTTTGGACCAATCTTCCATAACGGGCAAGTTCTCTCAATGTGGGCTGGCTGCTGGCAAGCCAGGGGGTCTTCGAGATCATGAACTCGAGCAGGTTGCTCCTTCCCAGCCGCAAGTCGTAATCGCTGCCGATCGGCTGAATACCAACGTCCAATTTACACAAAATGCCAACCCACTCCTCGAAGGAGTTGGGGGAATAATTCACCTGCCGCGAGGCGGGAACGTCCGGGAACAATTCCCGTTCGCGCTTCCCCGTTCGGCGCGTTACGAGTTTCACGCGCGGGCGTTTTCGGCAAACGTTCCCCAGCGCGCGCAGGATGCCGCTGTCTTCCATGCCGGCTCTTCCTGCGCCGTCAGCCATTCCGATCCAGATCTCATCCTCGTGCGATTGCCTGGCGCCGGGATACTGGTCGGTGTTGAGATAATCGGGAATTTCATAAACGTCCGTGTATTGCGACCAGTCAACCGCGAGCCGCGCGGACGAAACGATCGCCGCGTCAACCATGCCCAGCCCCCACTTGAATTGTTCCAGGGGCGTCGAACTGATTCGGCTTTGCTGTCCCCCGGCTGCGCGCCGCTCCAACGGAGCGCCATTCGACCAAAACGAATAAGCGGGATCGTCCGGGGTCAGGCGGTCAATTGCCTGATCGAAGTCAACGACCACCTTTTTGTCGCGCGCCTTCCAATACTCGATCGCCTCGAAGACCGACCCGTGCAAATAACGGTGGATCACCAGCAGGTCCGACGCGGCGCAAACCCTTTGCGCCTGCGAGGTATTTCGAACGAAGGCATCCAGGTCGAGCAGGCTGGCGCTGTGCCAGCCGACGCGATTGATCGCATCGGAAAAATTCCGGCATCGCAAACGCACCCGCAATTCATCTTCCGGGCAGGTGGAATGAATATACGTGACGATCACTGTTCCACTCCAACTTCAAACTCTTTCCAGCCTTCGCGATGAACGGCTGTTGCTCCCGGCTGCCTGGACGATCACGTCCAGCCACAATTCCGCCATGCGATTCATCTCCCTCGCCTCGGCGGCGTTCCTGCCGTTCCTTCCAAGCCCCCTGCAATACTCCCGATCCATCACCAACTGTCGCAGGGAAAGGTGCCATTCCTCCAAAGACTCAGGGATGACTCCCCCATCCGCCCACTTGCGAAAGGCGGGGATCGGGGACGCGACCCAGGGAACTCCCTTTGCGCCCGCTTCCACAAGCAGGGTATCCGGCTGGGAGACGTTGTACGGAATACTGCGAAGGGGAACGGTCAGGATATCGAGCTGGCTGAGGAGATATGGAAATTCCTCGTGCGAGACCATGGGCAGGTACAGGCGCCTGTTCTCCGGCAAGCCATCGAAGAGGCGATAGGCTTGCGGCTCCCCGATGATGACGATCCGCGTGTCGGGAAATTCGCGGACGATCCGCACCAGGTATCGGCGGATCAACATCAGGTCTTCGAGTTGACCGCTCGATCCGACCCAGCCGATATTGATCGTGCCACGAGGAGCCGCAGCCTTCCCCCATAACCGATTCTGCCGGGACCAGCCGTCGGGGATCACGCGAACCTGAGCGGTCATCCCCCGCAGTGAAGCGGCTTGCTCCTCAGAGGGAACGGTGATCGCGTTTGCAAGCGAAAGCGCGGCTGTATAGGCGGCGCTGCGCGCGTGGGTCCCCAATCCCTTTGTGTCGTAGTCCTGATGCGAGGCAGGCTGGTTTTCGAAATCGGCATCCAGGTCGAGAACGATCGGAATGCCCGCCTCCGATAACGCGGACAGGCTCCCGATGAGCAGGGGATTTATGTGCGGGTTGCTGGTGACGACGACATCGGGCTTCGGGTCGCGTCCGGGGAGATACGCATCCCGTTCGACGATTTGACATCCCAGGGATTCCAATTCCGCCTTCAACAGGGACATGCGCTTCGATTTGTTTTCGAGATCCGGGGACAGCATGAGGAGGCTGCCTCGAAAACGCGCCGTCTGCCGCGCATCTGGAACATCGAAAGCGGAGTTTCCGGTCTCCCTTGTGTCCAACTGGTAATCTATGTTGAACTGGAGACTCCGCAGGGCGTTCACCACGTCGGCGCGCCCGTCGGCGTACGCCTGGCGGATGTTCACTTCGATCAACGCCAGAAGAAGATCGTCAATCTCATCCAGGCGACTGGATACCAGGTCGGCAGGGGATTCGCTATTGACGATCTTTTCGAGCAACTGCGCGGCGCGCGCCACGTCCTGCTCCTGGATTCCGCTGGTTCTGCCCGTCAAACGCCGGAGCAGGCGCGTCACCGCCTCCATGTCGGTGGGGAGCGACTCCCCGAAACTGCCGTCTTCCAACTCCTCCGCCAGCGCGATCTGGCGTTGAATGGTTTTGTTCTGCGGCTCCAATTGCTGCGCGCGCTGATAAATGCTTTTGGCGGTCTTTCCATCGCCGCCCGCAAGGTAAAAACCGCCGAGGATGAGGAGGGTTTCGAGATCGTCCGGATAATCCACCAGGATCTTCGTGAATATATCCAGCGCCTCCGCAAGCCGGTTCTCGTTGAGATAGGTTCTGCCGAGTATTTTTCTGACCTGTAGTTCTGGTTGCATGGGTTCACCTGAGAAGCGCAATGGTATGTGTTCTTCGACTTCCATCGAAAGGTCACGCCCATACTATAGTGGATAAGGGCGTTTTAGCCTATAAAGCCGTTCTGAATATTGCGTAAAGACGGGATAAAACAATTTAGACGCAAATAACATGGTTTTTATGCCGCGTTTACTGCGTGTCCCCGGCAGGAACTATAAAATACAGGCATTATGACAAATATATCCACCCCCCTCTCGTCCGCATCCGGTCTTTATACAGGGCTGGGCAGCCGGGCGGTAAATACGCCGTCGTCCACGTCCGACATCGTCTCTTCCTTCCGGGAAATTCTATCGGTGATGACCGCCGCGAACGGCGTATCGTCAACGGGCATGTCCGCCGGTTTGGGAATGAGCATGAACGACCTGATGGCGCCCCTGATGCTGCTGCTGATCGAACGGCTGGTGGAACAGCAGTTGGAACGGGACGAGTCCGCAAACGCTTCAGCCGCCGCGCCAAACCCGATTTCGGCGGGAGCAGTTGCCGGGTCGAAGCCTGAACCGTCCGGTCGTCCCGTCACAGGAGGAAGGTTGACCCAGGAATTCCACGGCAGGCACAAGGGTCTCGATATCGGCATCCCGGTGGGGACGCCTATTCGATCCGCGATGGACGGCAGGGTGGTGCACGCCGGGTGGAACGACCAGGGCTACGGGAATCTCGTCATCGTCGAGAACGGCGCATACCGGACGTATTACGCGCATCTTTCCAGCATCCCGGTTTCGGTGGGCGAATTCGTCCGGGCGGGGACGACGATCGGGCTTTCGGGAAATACCGGAAATTCGACCGGTCCGCACTTGCACTATGAGATCCGCAGGAATAAGGTCGCCGTTGACCCCACTGCCGTCACCCTGGGCGGAGGTTAAAGCGCATTTGACCTGCCTTCTCGCTGAATTTTCCGTAATCTCATTTCGAGGGTTCCTTTGATACCCAGTGCGAATCCATACCTGTTATTGGAACAGGCTGTCAGAAACCGGTCCGGGATCAGGCTATTGAACATTTTCAAAGGCTTGCCCATCTCCTACGACGCCCGCATCAATTTCATCGGCGGTTCGGAGATTCAAGTTCAGAGCAGCATGTATCAAATTGCCTGCCTTTACTTTCAGCGGGAAACCTATTTGCTGGGGGAGGAACTGCCCTTCATTTTTCATTCGCAGGTCGTCAACCTGCATTTGGGGAGGGAGGAGGCGACTCTGGCGCAACTGGAAGAGGCGGGCAGGGGGATCGGGGACAGGATGCAGATCCGCGTGGAACCCGAAGAACCAATGGTCGTCGTTGTCAGGTTCGAGGGTGCCTCCTCGGAGTTCCATGCCCTGCTGGCGGATGTTTCAGCGGAAGGGGCGGGGATTTATTTCGAGGACTACATGTTTCCTTCGAGGTTGTGCCAGCGGGGGAATGAGATCTCCGCCACGTTTTCGCTGCCCGAGGCGGTCGCGCAAAAAATAAAGAAACCCTCCACCCGACCATTACGCGAGGGACGGATTACCGGTCCCCTGATCCAGTCCGAACTGCCAAAGGGACAGGACGGAAGGATTGCGATCACAACGAGCGGAAAGATCGTTTCGGTGCATCGCGATTTTCCGTTCAGCCGTTACCGCGTGGGAATGAGGCTGCATTTCAGGGACCTGTCGCGCGCCGCGATCCTGCATTATATCGCGCAGCGCCAGACGGAGATCATTCGGGATTTGGGGATATTGTCCGACGGTTTGCGGAATCTCAAGAAATAAAAAATGTCATTGCGAGCGGCGTTCGCGCTGAGCGGAGGATCGAATGCAAGTAGAGATCCGCAATCGAAGCGCCGCTCGAAGCGATCTCTTGTCTTTTGCAGCAATTTCTTCAAAGCAGGGGATTGCTTCGCAAAGACCGCTCGCAACGACATCCACACTTTAGAAAACGATCGGGCTGGCATCGAAATGATGCCAGCCCGATTTTCAATTTATTTCCTCCTAGCGCTTGAGGTTGACCAGTTCCTGCAGGATCTCGTCCGAGGTGGTGATCACGCGGGAGGAAGCCTGGAAGCCGCGCTGGGCGAGGATCATGTTGGTGAATTCCTGCGCCATGTCCACGTTGGAGGCTTCGAGGTAACCGGAGGCGATGGAGCCGCGCCCGCCTGAGGAGGCGGCGCCGATCTGCGCCTCGCCGGAATTGAGTCCGGCGATGAAGGCGGTCCCTTCGGCGCGCATCAGCCCGGCGGGATTGGTGAACCGCGCCAGCGCCACCTGCCCGATTTGCTCGGTCATCCCGTTCGAGTAGACCAGGGAGACCGTCCCGTCGTTCGGGGAAATGTACACGTCAGAGACGGAGCCGGAGGGCAGGCCATCCTGGCTGGTGACGGTTGTGCTGGTGGCGGACTCCAGCATGGTCAGTTTGGAGAAGTCGAGGTTCAGGGCGACCTGTCCGCCGTTGGCGGAACCGTTCGAACCGGGGATTTGAACCGGGGTGGTCACCGCAGGGTTGGGCGTTATGGCGGCATCCACCTGTCCATTCGAATCGAAGGTGATCGTTCCGGCTCCGACGCCGGTCGCAGGGTTGGGAAGCCCGGTGGCGGGATCAACGATCTCCCAATCCCACGCGAGCGGGTTGGCGGCTTGCCGCGTGAACTTGATCGTGCCGGTCTGCAGCGCGCCCAGCGAGTCATACGCGCTCATCGAGACGCTGACCGCGCCGCCCGAGGCGGTCGCCGCGTTCAGGTTGCCGCCGAGGAAAACATTTTCGGTGGCTTTGGCGACGGTCCTGTCGGCGGCGATCTGGATGTCGTCCACCGGCAGGTTGGTATCCGCCTGTCCGTTGGCGCCGACCAGCCATCCCTGAGTCCGCAGACCCGTCGCCGAATTGACGAGGTAACCTTCGGCGTCGAGGCTCATCGAGCCTTCGCGCGAGAAGCGGCGGGCGGCATCCTGTCCATAAACGAAGAAGCCGTCGCCCTGAATGCCGAGGTCCATGTTGCGGCCCGTGTTTTGCAGCGTGCCTTGCGTAAAGTTGCCTGAGACGTAGCCGAGGCGGACACCCAGACCGATCTGGGTGGGGTTGGTGCCGCCGAGGGTCGCGGTGGGCGCGGAGCCGGGGGCAAGCATCTGGGAGAATTGGTCCTGGAAGAGGACGCGGCTGGATTTGTAGCCGTTGGTGTTGGCGTTGGCGAGGTTGTTGGCGGTAACGTCCAGATATTTCTGGTGCATGTTCAAAGCGCTGATCGAGGTAAACATCGAGCGGATCATTTTATTATCTCCTGTAGGTTGGTTTTCAGGCTTTCCTCCAAGAGGGCCAGCCTGATCGAATTTTGAATTTGATTTTGTAGGATCATCCTTTTACGTCTATGGACGATTTGGCTGCGGCGGGGTCGGCGAAGACCACGCTGTCAATCTGGGTGAACACGCCTTCGCCGCGCTGGTTCGTATCCAACGCTGTGACTACGGTGCGGTCGTGCACGTTCACGATGAAAGCCAGGTCATCGAGCATCACCAGCGACGATCTTCCGCCGCGTTTCTCCGCCTTGTCAATCGCCTCCGAAAGCCGGTTCACGTTTTCGCTGTTCAAATTGATCTCGCGGCTTTGCAGGCGCTTGAGGGCGTGGTTGGAAAATCGGATGCCCTGTACGTTTTCAAGCGTTTCGATGAATGAGGGACCCTGCGCAGGCTTGACCGCGCGGTCCGCTTTCGCAGGCTGTTCGCCTGTTCCTTGCGCCCGTCCGAGTTGAACGCGCAATGGATCGGTCATACGTCCTCCGCCTTCACTTCGATCACGTCGTCGAGGGACGCTTTCTCGTTTCCGATACGCAGTTGGGGATTGCCCTTTTCGGTGAGGACCTCCTCCACCACGCCTTCCAGAACCTTTCCATCCGGTCGGTTCACTTTGACCGATTTGCCGATCAGGCTCGCCAGATAGATGACCTGGTTCGAAGCCGCCAGTCTATCCATGCCGGAGCGGATCTCGCGCAACTCCTGGAGCGAATTGAGCTGCGAGAACTGCGTCAGCATCTCGGCGTTGTCCATCGGTTCGAGCGGATTCTGATGGGTCATCTGCGCCAACAGGATCTGCATGAACTGGTCTGAATCGAGCGCCTTGCCCCCCGCGCCCGCCAGGTTGGCGGCGCTGCCCGCAAAAACTTGATTGACATTCGAAACTCCGTTTACTTGCATACCTTTCTCCTTTCTTCGAGATTTTTAGATTCGATAATCAACTTCGCCTGCCTGCCCGATGACCCGTTCCGCGCGGACGGTTTCCTGCCGGGTTTCGGCCGGCATCGCCGCGCGCTCAGGACGGCGGGCTAAAACTGTCTCCTGATCGAAATCGCCTCCTTTCTGTCCGGATGAATTGTGCTGGCTGATGTTCAACCCCGAAAGCTGCACGCCGGAATCCGCGAGCGAGTCGCGCAAGTGATTCAACCCCGCCTCCAGCAGTCTTCCCGTTCCAGCCTGCTCCGCAAAGAACGTCACTTGCACGCCCTGCGGACCGCTGGTCATTTCCACCTCGATCGCGCCCAACTCTTTGGGATTCAATTGCAGGCGCATGGACGCCGGTCCGCTTTTGAGCCTGCCATTCAATTGACGGATGACCTGCTGGACCACTTCTGCGGCTGGGATGTTGACCTGACTAAAAGCAGGCGTCTTCCCCCCGGTCTCGACCCTCGCGTCTTTTCCCACGCCGATAGTTGCCGCCGCGACCCCAGGCATTCGTCCCGCCCTCGACTCTTTCTCGAGGGGACGCGCCGTTTCCTCTGTGGAGGCGACAGGCTCGACTTCCGCTTCCTCCATCTCCGGCTTTGCCTTCATCGAAACGCCCTCCTGGGAAGCGACGGGAGTTTGTTTTTCACCCACAGGCGGGACCGACACATTCGTTTCGCGATCAACGGTCTCCGATCTTTTCACCCGCGCTCCCCGACCGTGATCGAGCTTTCCGACAGGGGAGGCTGAAACTTCGCCTTTGTTATTCGCTGCATCAGCAGCCTCGACGCTTTTGGCTTCGACCTTTTCAACCGGCTCGAATTCAGGCTGCGACGGCGCGGTCGTCGTCTTTACGCCGCCTACAGCCGCTTCCGTTTCATTTTGTCGAGGCGCGGTTAACTTTGCATCCACCCCGACCCGTTCCTCGACAACCTGAGGCTCGATTGATCGAAGTTCTGTCTCACCGGCAGGGACAGCCGCCGGAAAAGCGATCGGCCTTTCGTCGCTTTCCGTCTTCCATCGCGCCGCCTCCAACCGGGAGGCCGAAGCAGGAAATTCCAGTCGAGACGCCTCCGCAGCCGGCGCATTTTCACTTCTCATTTCAGAATTGACTTTTGAATCGACCGGTGGTTGAGTCTGGGGCATCTCCTCCGTATTTACGCTTGCCGCTTCAGAATTGACTTTTGAATCGGCTGGTTTCTGCGCTCGTGGAAACTCAAGGATGGGTCGAATCTGCGCCGCCTGGTTTGCTTCAAACTGGATGGTGGGTTCCTGTAAAATCCTCTCAGGTTCGATACCCGCGTCCATTGCAGCGACGGAGGGAGACGCGGTTTGCAGTTCGGCAACCGGCAACGTGGTCCCATCTGTTTGTGTCGCGACCTTCGCTGACTCACCCGTGACTTTTCCAGGCTCGACCGGCGCCTGCACGGACACGGTTTCTGCGGTTGGCTGACCTTCAGAAATCTTTATTTCCGCCGCCGCGCGATTGACTGCTTGTGTTCTTGTCGAAACAGCCTGGTGATCGGTTTGGGCTGCCATCTCACCTTCGTCAACGGTGGAAACTCCACCGACAATTTGCGGGACATCTGGATCGGTCTCGACCTCGACCGGCGAAGGCGCGCTCGTCTTTGTTTCAACGGGGACCCTGTCATCGCCGTCTGTCGTCGAATGGCGCAAATCGCTCGATTCAGCGGCAGGCGAATCCTTTCGAGGCGCGGTCGGTTCTTCAATATCGTTCGGCGTCCTGACAGGAACGGAGAAATCCGACAAAGGCTCCACATCGTCATTGATCGCCATCGAAACGGTGGACTGTTTCCCGGGAGCTTTTACTTCTGCAACCACGTTTTGCTTCGGCGCTTCTACCTGAACCGTCTCGGCTGGAACCGGATTCGACGATCCAGCGCCGGCAGTTTGCAAGGCGGCTTTACCCGGCTCGACGCTGACGGACGCGGTATCCATCGTCGTTGAAATGGGTCGAGCCTCCGTGTCCCGGATCCGTTTCTGCGACTCGGTGAATCGAGCGGCAACAGGTTCACCCTCGAGTTTTTCCTGAACTGTCCCGGTGATGATTTCAGCCCCTGGCGCGGGTCGGGCGGAATTCACAACCGTTGTTTCGGGACGGGCAGCATGGGAAGGCGCGGTCTCTTCGAGCCTGCTCACGATCGGAATCACCTGCCGCGCGGATGGGCCCGGCTTCCCGGTCATTTCAACGTCAGCGACAACTTCGCCGGGCTGTACAAAAGAAACGACGCCGGGCTTCGCGGGTTGTCCCATATCAACGCCTGCCGATTCAACGTCTTGAATGGTTGTCCCCGATGGATCCTCCGGGGTAACTCGAGGCGGCGGGATAACGGACGTTTCCGCCTGAGGGTCAGCCTGCGGATTGACGTTTCCAGCCTCGCGGCGATCTCTTGAAACCACAGTTGCTTCGTCGGGTTGTATCTGCGTTGACCCGGCAGCGTCGTCGGACTCGCTGCCTTCAACAGGCTCGACGGCGGATTGCGGAACCGGCATTGACTCCGGAGCGCTGTGAAGCCTCGTTTCAGTAACCGGATCGCTGCGATGAAATTCAACCGGTTTGGGCGTGGGATTCAATGCAGGCTGAGAAGCGGATGCCTCGATTGCCGATGCAGTATCCGGGATGTCGAAGCGCGGTTGAATCTTCACTTCAGGAATGGACCCGGCCGCGTCGCTCGAAGGAATCGTCGTGGGCGCGTCGGTTTCCCGCGTATCGGCGGATGGGACGGTCTTTTCCGCAGCCTGTGTCCTCGAAATTTGATCGGGCGCCGCGTCGGTCTTTATTTCCGCCGCTTTCATTTCGATAGGCTGGTTACTCCCTCCGACCTCGTTGGTTTGGACAGGCAGGAGGTACTCCTGGAGTCCGGCTTGCTCGACAGCAGGCGCGTTCGTTGCCGAGGCGGTTCGGTCCGCAACAGACCGGGTCTCTGTTTCTTTTGTAGAGGGAGGCGATGAAGCGACGGGACTCTTCGAATCACGGATTGTTTCTTCAATCGGCGTCAGGACAGGGCTGGAGGATTTCGGGGCGTCCACGGTGGTCGAAATCGCCGCAACCTCCGCCGCCTGTGAGGGTTCGAGCGTGGGCGCCGCCGGGCTTGGAGGGAACGTCTGCGTATCCAGGGCGGGCTTTACGGTCACAGCCGCAGGCTCGGCGGTAAGGGTGAAGGGCGGTTCAGGGTCTCGAGGTTGGGCGGCGGTCGCGATCGGCATCGCTTTTGTTTCAGGCAAATCCGCTCGGGCCGCGGGCTGTCGAGGGTCGGTCGTTTGGGCGTTGGAATAAGCCGCTGAAACAGGAGCAGGCAGATCGGTCGGGGCGAGGCGATTTGTCGGGGAGGAAGAGGCAGGTTGGGGGGTCTGCGTTGAGGCGTCGAGCTGCGTCCCGGCCGGTTCCGATCCGATGACTGCGGTTTGCCGATCCTGCATAAGGGCGGGAGGGGCGTTCGTTTCGCTCCCGGTTGTCGTTTCGGGCGCGAGCGTCACAATCGGAACCTGCATCGCCGCCAACGCCGCGGCGATGGACATCGCGCCGACGACCTGTTCCTGTTGCAGTTGTCTTTCCCTGGCTTTCAGGAGTTCCGCAAAGGAAACAGGCTGGAGCGTTTCGGAATCCACAGGCTGGGATTCCGCGGGCGTTCCATCCAGCGGAAGGGATCGGGCGGATAAATGCAGACCGACGACCATCATTACCTTGCCAGGTTTTTCAGGAGCAATAATTTTTGCGAGACCGCCTGGCTGACCGCCTGGTATTGGATGCCGGTCTCGGACATGTCAATCATTTCGACGTCAATATCCACGTTGTTCTGGTCGGCGCGGAAGGTTCCGCCGGGGCGCAGGGAGGCGGAGAATTCGAGGCTCTGTGAAGCGGGGATGCGATGGGAGGCGTCCGTGACCACCATGGGCAGGGAGCCGTCGTTCCCGATCAGCCGTTTCAGGGTGTCTTCGAAGTCAATCGTCTGCGCCTGATAGCCGGGCGTGTCAACGTTCGCCAGGTTGCGGCTGACGACCTGCTGCTTCATGCTCAACCCACCGAGGGCGGCACGCGCCACGCGCATGGCATTGTCGGAAAAAAGCGAATCGTTCATTTCGTCATCCCTGCCATTGATTCGTGGACTGGTAATACCCCAGCACGCGCGTGACGTAGGTTTGCGTTTCCCGGTAGGGCGGGATGCCGCCATAGCGATCCACCGCGCCGGGACCGGCGTTATACGCCGCCACAGCCAGACGGACATTGCCGTCGTAGCGGTTCAACAACTGACCGAGGAATTTGGTCCCGCCTTCGATGTTCTGCGCCGGGTCGAGCGGGTTGGTCACGCCGAGGCCGCGGGCGGTGGCGGGCATCAATTGCATCAAGCCGAGCGCTCCGGCGGAGGAAACCGCGCTGGGGTTGAAATTGGATTCGGCTTTGATCACGGCTTGCACCAGCGCGGGGTTGACGCCGTATTTCTGCGCGGCTTGATTGATGAGGCTGGAGAAATTTCCGCTGATGGGCGCGCCCGATGAGACGGTGGAGGGTGGGGATGCAGGGGCGGTCGCGTTGATCTGCTGGCTCTGTCCGCCGCTCTCGAGCCGGTCGAGCAATCTTTCGATCAGGGCGAACATCAGTCTCTGCATTACCGACTGGATCTGCCCGGTAAAGAATGAACTGTTCATGGCTGGTCATGCTCCTTGTTGTTGATTGCGGAATGCGCGGGCGATGTAGATGTCGTCCAGGGCGCGGGCTTCGATCTGAACCTGCTCCGCCTGATACGCCTCGTGCCGCTTTTTCTTCAGGATTTGCAGCGTTTCCTCGGATTGCCTGGCTTTGATCAGTTCGTCCCTTTTTTCCGCGACTTCACGGTTCACCCTCGCCAGTTCGAAAGACACGTCTTCCATGTAGGCGTTGACCTGCATGATGTTCAGGCGGAGCAGACCGATCTGCGAAAGATCAATCTCGCCCTGTTGCGCGTCCTTCAACCGCTCCATCAGGTCATGCTGAAATTCCCGCAGGGACAGCAGTCTCGTTTCCGTTTCCCGTTGGGCGGTCAGCAGCCTGCCCAGTTCGATCTCGAGGCGTTCCACCCTTCTGTGGCGGAAGTCCAGCACGTTTTGCAGGGAAAATTTGGGCGACATTTCAATTCCTTTCGCTGCCGGACGTCACCCGGCTGATCTCGTTCAGATAATCCACGGTGGCATCGAAGGCGGTCACGTCGAAACTCTCCTGCTGCAGGAAGTCTTCGAGGACCGGCATGACGAACAGGGCGGTGTCCACTTCGGGATCGGAGCCTTTGACGTAGGCGCCGATGTTGACCAGGTCGCGCACCTTCTCGAAGACCGCCAGGTTTCTGCGGGCGAAAGCGGCGAACTGCAAATGCTCCTTGGCGATCAGCGCGGGCATGACGCGGCTGACGCTGTTCAACACGTCAATGGCGGGATAATGATTGCGCGCCGCCAGCGTGCGGCTGAGGATGATGTGCCCATCGAGGATGCCGCGCACGGCGTCGCAGATCGGCTCGTTGAAGTCGTCGCCTTCGACCAGCACGGTGAAGAAGCCGGTGATCGAACCGCGCGCCCCTCTCCCGGCGCGTTCGAGCAAACGCGGCAGCATCGCAAACACGGACGGGGTATAGCCCTTGCTGGCGGGCGGCTCGCCGATGGAAAGCCCGATCTCGCGCTGCGCCATGGCGTAGCGCGTGACCGAATCCATCATGAACATCACGTCGTTGCCCTGATCGCGGAAGCGCTCGGCGATGGTCATCGCCACCAGGGCGGCTTTCAAACGCACCAGCGCGGGCTGGTCGGAGGTGGAGACGATGATGACCGAGCGCGCCAATCCTTCGGGTCCCAGGTCGCGTTCGAGGAACTCGCGCACTTCGCGCCCGCGTTCGCCGATCAGGGCGATGACCGCGATGTCGCTTTCCGAGTTGCGGGCGATCGAACCGAGCAGGGTGCTTTTGCCCACGCCGCTCCCCGCGAAGATGCCCATGCGCTGACCCTTGCCGCAGGTCAACATCCCGTCAATGACGCGCACGCCGGTGACGAGGGGCTCGGTGATCGCGGAGCGCTGTAACGGATGCGGGGGCGATTGATTCGTGGAAACCCACTCCACGTTTTCCAGCGGACCCATGCCGTCAATGGGTTCGCCCAATCCGTTCAGGACGCGTCCGATCAACGAAGCCCCGACCGGGGCTTTGAAGGCGCGCGAGATCGATCTCACCGCGCTGTCCGGCTGGATGCCGTCCATGTTGCCCAACGGCATGAGCAGGGTGTGGTTGTTACGAAAGCCGATCACCTCCACCATCAGGGAATTCCCATCGCGGGTCTGGATCTCGCACACCTCGCCGATCTGGCAGTTCAAGCCCATGATCTCGATGGTGAGTCCCACCACCTGCACCACGCGGCCCGAAACGGCAAACGGATTGAGGCGGCTGACGGCTGTGCGGTAACGCGTTATATCGAGTCCGAGGGTTTCCATGTTTATCCGTTCACGACCATGAGATCGTCAAGCGTATTCAGGACCGCCGTGAGTTGCGTCTCCACGCGCCCATCCACCATGCCGGTGCTTCCCTTCACCACGCAACCGCCGGGCGCGATCCTTTCGGATGGGACGATCCGCACCTTGCTGCCCGTGATCAGGTATTGATATTCGCTCCACGAAGGGTCGAGCAAACGGGCGTCGCGCGGGTTCAGCAGGATGTTCAGATCGCCGAGGTGTTGGGCGTGTTCCATGGCGCGGTTCAAATTGATCTGAAGCGCGTGAGGGTCCAACTGGACGCCTTCGCCGAACATGGTTTGCGCGATCTCCTTCAACATTTCGGCCAGGAATCGCTCGCCCTGTTCGATCAGCGACGATTGCCAGGCGCGCGTCTCTTCGACCATCGCATGGACGGCATTCAGGGTCTCTTTGATCTCATTTTGCGCGTCGTTCCGTCCCTGTTGATAGCCATCCCTTCTCGCCTGTTCGATCTCCGCCTGAGCCTCCCGGACGACCTGCTCCGCTGCGGATCGAGCCTCGCGCAGGATTTCCTCTGCCCGGTCGCGCGCCTGCTCGAGCACAGTCACGTTCTCTTTTTCACGGGGAGGCTGTCCCTTCCCGCCGGAGCGCGGCGCGCCGCTGAAAAATTCTCCCGGCGATTCGACGAACGTCCATTCGCCGGCGTCGTCCAGGGAGGATCGAAAATCCATCTCGCCGGGCAGCCAGTCCGCAAGAGTCAAATCCGTCCCGGCGCGATGCAAATTGGAACGGGACCCGCCTCCCCGTCCGCGTGAGGCGGTTTTTTCGTCCGCGCGGAAGAGAGCCAGAATTTGTTCCTGCTGCGCGTCGCGGGCGGAGACGTCCGCGTCAAGATCCAGTTCAGAGACGTCCCAGGCTTTGATCTTTTCGAACGATGAGGCGGAATGGATTTTAGGGGATGACTTCATATTCGTCTCCTCCGCTGCCGGCGATCACGATCTCGCCCGATTCTTCGAGCGTGCGACAGACATCCACGATCTTGCGCTGCGCGGCATATACGTTCTTCGCCAACTGCGGACCGAGGATGTCAATCTCTTCCTTCAGGTTTTCACGCGCGCGTTCCGAAAGGTTGGCGAACACCTTTTCCTTCAAGCGTTCCGGCGCGCCTTTGAGCGCCAACGCCAGGTCGTTCTTGTTGACGTCGCGCAGGACGCGCTGCATGGTGCGATCGTCGAGTTTCGCCACGTCGTCGAAGGTGAACATGTTGGCGCGGATCTCTTCGACCAGTTTCGGGTTGGTCGTTTCGAGCGCCTCGAAGATGGATTTCTGCACGCCGCGATCCACCTGGTTGAGCATCTTCACCAGAAACGCCACGCCGCCTGTGGCGCGGAAATCGGCTTCGTTGATCACGCTGGAGAGTTTGCTCTTGAGGTTCTTCTCCACCTGCTGGACGACCTGCGGCGAGACGCGGTCCATCGCGGCGAGGCGCAGCGTGACCTCCACCTGATTCTCCTTGGACATGCTCGTGAGAATATCCGCCGCGACCTTCGCTTCGAGGTACGAAAGGACGAGCGCGATCGTCTGCGGCATCTCATCCTGCAACAACGCCGCCACCTCGATGGGATTGGCGTTCTTCAACATTTCGAACGAGGAGAGCTGCTGGTGGACGGAAATGCGTTCCAGAATTTCAGTGCCGCGCCGCGGTCCCACCGCCCGCGCCAGCAACTGACGGCTGTATTCGATGCCGCCGCGCAGTTCGGCGGTATCGGACATGCTCAATTCGTATGCCTCCTTGAGCGCTTCATGGCGGGCTTCCGGCTGCACGGGTCCCGCCTTGCCGAGCGCCAGCAGGACCTGTTCGATCTCGCCCTCGTTCATGTATTGGAGGACGCGGGACGAAAGATCAACGCCCAAGCCGAGCAACAGCGCGGAGGCTTTTTCGGTCCCCGAGATCATGACTTCTTGCCCTCGTTCAACCAGAGTTGAATGATCTCAGCCACGGTAGCGGGATTTTCCTCCGTCAGCCTGGAGATCACGCGCGCGCGCTGTTCGTCCTCGAGAGCGGTGCCGGACTGACTCTTCGAACGGAGCTGCACGACGACGTCCTCAGTCTGGGATTTCGCCGGCGCCGACTGGTCGTTCGACGCTCGCGTCGGGATGGCAGGAACGTTGGCGCCGGGATTTTGCAGGGCGGGTCCGGCGTATCCCTGCTGGAGCGCGACCATCTCGCCGACGGGTTTCAGGACCGGCTTCCACGATTCCCTGGAAGCGGCGCGCAGGCTGTTGACGGCGCGGAAAGCGAAGAAGAACAATCCCGCCAGGATGAGCAAGGCTCCAGCCATCAACCCGATCTGGAGGTATTGCTGCTGTTTCTGCTGCTGCGCCAGTTCCGCGCTGAGGGCTTCCAGGGCGGTGGTATCGAAATCGAAGGACTCGACCACGATCTGGTCGCCGCGCGCCGCATCAATACCCGCGGCAACCTGCACCGCCGACCGGATCGTATCCAGTTGAGCCTGGTCGCTGATCCCGTCCACCATCACAGAGACGGAAATGCGGCTGACCTTTCCCGGCGCGATGATCTCGTGCGATTGCACCTGGCTGACCTCGTAATTGACGGTCTCTTCCGTGCGCTGATAAGAGCCGCCCTCCGCCGCCGTCGTGGTGGCGACCGGCGTGGGCAGGTTCGAGGGGGCGCCCGGAACTCCGCCTGTAACGCCTCCATCGGTGGAGGATTCATTGATCGTCTGCGAACTGCGCACCGCGACGGTGGTCGGTTCGTAGGTGTTGGAGGTGATCTCGCGCTGGGTCCAGTCCATTTCCACGGTGGCTTGCACCACGGAACGATTCGGACCGAGGATCTTGTCGAGAATCCCCTGCACGCGTTTTTGCACTTCAGCCGCGTATGCCTGCTCGGCGGCGCGTTGTTCGTCCTTCTGCGCCATGCTCATCTGGCTTTCGGTCCCCGTCCCGTCCGCCAGCAGGTTGCCGTTCGTATCCACCACCACCACGTTTTCCGGTTTGAGCCCTTCCACACTGCTGGCGACCAGATGAGTGATCGAACGCACCTGGTCGGAATCCAGCGAGTAGCCGGGGTTGACCTGAATCGTCACAGACGCCGTGCTGGGAGCCTGGTCGGTCGAAAGCAGGCTCTTCTCCGGGATGACCAGGTGTACGCGGACGGCTTTCACCGCTTCGAGGCTGACGATGGTGCGCTGCAATTCCCCTTCGATGGCGCGCTGGTAATTGACCTGCTGGGAGAACTCGGTCATCCCCAGCATCGAGGTCCCGCTGAACAACTCGTACCCCACCGTGCTGGATTGCGGCAATCCTTCACGCGCCATGAGCAGGCGCACGGAATAAACCTGATCGTTCGGAACTTCGATCGTGCCGCTGTTCTTGAGTTGATAAGGGACGTTGTTCTCGTCCAGTTTCTGCACGATCTGGGAGGCGTCCGCTTCGCTCAAGCCGGTGTAGGCGATCGCATAATTGGGCGCGCCCGCCCAGTTGATCAGCGCGGGCGTCAGGATCAACGCCGCCAGGATCAACGAGACCACGGTGATCTGTTTGCCGAGGCTTTGTCTCTTCCAGTAGGTTGTGAACTGTTGCTGCAAAGATGAAAACATAATATTTCCCGAATGGATCAAACCTGCATTCTCATGATTTCACGATACGCTTCCACGAGCCGGTCACGGATGCCGAGCGCCACGTTAAAATTCACGTTGTTCTCCTCCAGCCCGATCATGACCGTGTGAAGGTCAACGTTCTCGCCCTGGGCGAGTTTCTGCGCCAGCTCGTCCGCGTTCAACTGCGACTGGTTGAGGGAGGTGAGCATGTCCCCAAAGGTCTGCCCGATCTGCCGGGCGTTTCCGCCTGCCGGGGAGCTCTGCGAAGGTTCGAGCCTGCGCAAGGCGGGGATCGAATTATTGTGGATGGGCTGGATCGCCACGATTACCTCCCGATCTCCAGGGCTTTCAATGCCATGCGTTTGACGGCTTCCACCGAAGCGAGATTGGCTTCATACGAGCGCGTGGCGGAGAGCATGTTGGTCATCTCCACCACGATGTCCACGTTTGGATAATTGACGTACCCCTCCGCGTCCGCGTCGGGATGGGCCGGGTCGTACACCCGAGGACCTGCCTCGGTATCCGTGATGATCTCCCCCACCCTGACGCCGCCCTGGACCGCCTCCAGGTCGCCGCGTCGCGCCGCCGCAACCTGTGGCGCGGAGGTTTTGCCGCTCTCCGGCGTGAAAACAACGTCCTGCCGCTGGAAGGGACCGCCCCTTTCGGTGCGGGTGGTCTGCGCGTTGGCAATATTGTTCGAAATCAGATCCAGGCGCAGGCGCTGCGCGGTCAACCCGGATGCTCCAATTCGTAATGCCTGCCAAAAACTCATGGTTCGCTCCTTGATTGGTCGCATAATAGCAGGGCGGGCGGGAAAGCGCAGTAAAACCAGTGTGAACTTAAAATAAAATCCGTGTGAATAAAAAAAGCGCCATTCTCCTTGCGAAAAGGCGCTTTGATAGCCATGTCATTGCGGGAAGCCGACAGGCGGTGAAGCAATCTCCGGGATCATGTGGGGATTGCTTCGCGGCGCTCGCAATGACGGAGAGAAGTTGTTAAAGTTCAGGTCAGAATGTTTCCCAGGGAGGCGGCGTAGGCCGGGGCGTTGGGGACAGGGCTATGCCGCGCGGCGATCGTTCGCTCGGTGGTTGCCCAGGCGTCGCGCAATTCCTTCAACGTTGCGACGGCGGAGGCGTAATCGCCTTTGCGGATGCAGTCCAGGCACCATTGATAGAGGCGGAACAATCCGACGGCAACGTCCGGGTAATCCATGTCCAGGGTGTCGCGCAGGGCGCTGATCGTCCTGATGGCTTTGGCAAAATCCTGTTGTTCGCAGGCGTGGATGGCGAGGTCGTAGGTCATAATGACGAGCCGCAGCGGGCTGGCGTTCATCACATCCTGCTGTTTGTATTTCTTATACGCTTCCTGGTACATGCGATTGACTCCTGTGAAATATCTGCGTTGTTTTCTGCAATCAGTTTCGACAAACCCATCCCGAACTTGAGCGTCCCGTCATTAATTCCTCATGAATTTTTTCGCCGGGTTCTAAGCGGTTCGTTTCAACAGTTCGCCCACCCGCAATTTTTGCAGTTCGCTGGCTGGGATGGCGCGCAGGACGCGCCCGGACGCGCGCTCGACCACCACGACAATAAGTTGCCCGGTCTCATCGTCAACGTTGAAGTGAATTGAGATATCGAGCAGATTGTCCACAGGAGCGGCTTCATTCCTCGCCGGTTGCGCTGGTTTCTCCGGCGCGGCGGAAGGGGACTCGCGGTTCCCGTCCTGCATGGGAAGTCGGGGATTGGACGGCAGGACCGACTCCGCCGACCGCACGCCGACAATTGGAAGTATCGAGGTCTTGTTCATCGCGCGCCTTTCTGCAAACCCTCGCGGGATGCAGGATCGAGATAGCCCGGCCGCTCAGCCCGACGCATCCACGTTGGAACCGAGATTGATGCCGAACATCTGCGCCGTGCGTCCCAGGTCTGCAAGTTGGTTCTGGTATTCCATATACTGGGTGTACAACGCCTGCTTGCGCATCGTGAGCGAATGGTTGTATTTTTCGATGCGCTGATCGTACGCCTTGCGCTGGTCTTCGACGGAGTTCAGCGACCGGGAGAGGATGCCGTTGGAACCGGTGTAGCGCGAGAGCAGGCTGTTGATCTCGCCCATGCCCGCGTCCAGCAATGCGTTGACGTCCGCCGTGCGATTCTCGAACGCCTCGCGGAATTTGGCGCTGTCGAAGGTCAGTTTCAAATCCTTGTCGAAGCTCAGACCGATCTCTTCGAACCGCCTGTAACTGCCGCTGTTGCTGTAACTACGGGTCATGCGGTGAAACAGGTCGGCGCGGAGAGCGCTGAAAGTCACGTCGCCGGTCAGGGGTCCGCGCGTGTACGTGGTTTTGTCGCCGTCTGTTTTGGCGGTCGAGGCGAGTTTGTCCGCCAGGTGGGTCAGCGCGGCGTTGAATTTGTTCACCATCGCGTTCATCAAACCGGCGGCTTTATCGGCGCTGGCGTTGACGCTCAGGCGCGCGCTCTTGCCCTCCGCGTCGCCAGCCAATGAGATCGTCGCGCCGTCCACAATATCCGTGAGGTTCGTATTTTTTGCGGATGAAACATTCATCCCGTTGACCGTGAACTGCGCGTTCTGCGCGGATTGCAGCAACGTATCGAAGCCCAGATTCGCCCCGTCGTTGAAGACCAACGCATGGTTCGCGCCGGTCTGCGCGCCCGTCAACACCAGTTGGTTCGCCACGATCGAAGCCTTGAAATCGCGCCCCTCCGGTTGAGCAGCCGCGTTGATCGCCGCGGCAATCGTCCTCAGGGTGTCCGCCGCGCGGATGGATATGGAAACGCCCTTGGCGGTGTAATGGAAGGTCGCGCTTTCGAGACTTCCCGAGCTGCTCATCGTGAAGATTTGTCCGCGCCCGGTGTCGTAACTGCCGTCCATCGCATTCTGCCAGTTCGCGGTGTAAGCGGACGACCCGTCCGTACTGCGGATCGAGACCGCGTTCCCGTCCGCGTCCACCATGCGAAATTGGCGGATCCCGTTCAAATCGCGGAATTGAAGCGTATAGTTTCCCTCCCCCAACTCCCGTTGACCGCCCGCCGCCGAACTCGCTGCGCCCGCGATCATGGAGCCGGTGGGCGTGAAATCAAGGGCGGCGATTCCCGTCCCGCCCATCCAAAACGCGCCGCTTTTATTCAACGCCACATCCGGGCTGGCGACCGGGGCGGCGGCGCGGCTCTCCGCTTTTGCGAGACGGGTGACGGAAAAATCGTACCCGCCAGTCAACGCGCCGTCATCCGTAAGGCTTGCGGTCAGCACAGTCGTCCCGGCAGTGGACGGGGTAACGCCGGCTTTGGAGACCAGTTTCAACCCGAAGGACGCCTGCGCGCTGATCAAAGCCTGCATCGCGCTTTGCAACGCATCGAAGTTGGATTTGACGTCCGCGTACACGCCCCGGCGGATATCGAGTTGGTCCCTCTGGTTCTGCGTCCGCTTCAATGGAGCGGATTCGGACTCGATGATCGCCTTGATCGCCTTCTGAAAGGTGGGCGCCAAATTCAGCAAAGAGGCGTCAATGGATGAAACTGTGTTTGCCATGCTTCATTTCCTTCTTGCGGATGTTTTCCTGGTCATGTCGCCCTGGGCGCAGCAAAGGGTCTTTACTTCGGCGTCCGGGATCCTTCGCTCAGAATGACATCGCAATTAAGTCGCCATCTGGAGGAGGCGCTCGGGGCGCCTCCTCCAGTTATTCCCGCCGGTAAATGAGTATCGTTCGATCCTAGCGGAAGAGGCTCAGCAGGTTCTGCGGCGCCTGGTTGGCTTGCGCCAGCATGGCGATGCCCGTCTGTTGCAGGATGAAGTACTTCGAAGCGTTCATCTGCTCTTCAGCCATGTTCGCGTTCATGATGCGGTTGTAAGCGGCTTCGACGTTCACCTGCGCGGTCGTCACTGCATCCTCTTTGAAGGTCAGGCGAGCCATCAACGAGCCGAGGTCCGAAATGGCGCCGGTGACCTTGTCCAGGGCGTAGTTGGCTGTGGTCATGTAACGGCCGGCCTTGGCGGCGGTGGAAACGTCCACAGAGAAGTTGTTCGCCGGCTTGTAGGTGAGGTTTTCCGTCTCGCCCGCCGCGATGTTCGCAAAAGCGCCCATCGTGATGCTGACGCCGCGCCCGGACTGGTATGTGGCGCCCGCGGTCGCGTAGGCGGATGAACCGGAGAGCGAACCGGAGGCATTGCGGGCGATCTGCACAGCCTGGCCCGAAGCGTCGTTCAGTTCGAACTTCGCCTGGTTGCTGTGGATATATTCGAAGTTCATGGATTGCCCTGCGACCAAGCCGCTCGGGTCCGTCGCAAAGGTCAGGGCAATGCCGACCGTGCCGGTCTTGGCGGCGTCCAGCAGGTTGCCAGCCGAAATGTCGGCGTTGGAAACCGTCATCGAGCCGGCGCCGTTCCAGGTGGAGTCGTCCAGGTTGGTCAACACGTACGAGACATCGGCGGCGCCTGCGACGGCTGTGATCTTCAGGTTGTAGCGGCCCGAGGTGAGTTCCGTCCCGGTGGGGCTGTCCTGCGTGGCGAGCGCGTTCACGCCGTTGATCAGCGTGCTGGCGACGTCGAGCGAGGCTTTGCCTTGCGTGGCGGAGACGGCTTTGTCCAGTACTTCGAAGGAATAATCGCCGGTCGAGAGCGCGGACATGTTGCCCAATTGGCTGCTGGTCGTGCCGCCGGTGAAGGAGTCGCTCACGTCCACGAAAGACGCCGTCGCCGCGGAAACGACTTCGGACAAGCCCAGCGTGGTCGGGTCGAGTTTGTTGGGCAGCGTCCAGGTGGTTGTTTCGCCTTCGTCCACACCGGTCTGGAAGACCTTGTTTCCGGAACTGTTGTCGAGCAGTTTGACGCTGTTCCACTTGGTCTGGTCAATGATGTCCTGCAATTGCTGGGCATAGGACGAGAGTTGCGTCTGGATGGCTGCGCGTTCCGAGGAACCGAGCGTATCCGAAGCCGCCTGTTCAGCCTTGTTGCGCATCTGCACGATGATGTCGGACATCTTGCTCAAGCCGCCTTCGGCGACGGAGAGCATGTTCTTCGCGTCGCTGATGTTATCCAGCGCGGTCCGCAAACCTTCCGAGCGGGCGAGCATTTTGGTGGCGATGGTCAAACCCGCGGGATCGTCCGACGCGCTGTTGATGCGCTTGCCGGTGGAAAGACGGGTCTGGTGGGTCGCGAGTTTTGCGTTGATCGTCTGAAGCGAGTTCAGAGCGTTGAGAGCGCCGATGTTCGACGCAATTCGAGTGATATCTACGGTAGCCATTTCAAACCTCCATGTTTGAATAGTTTTTGGGGATCCTTCCCCAAGTTTGGATTTGTGATTTTTACTTGCACGATTTTCGTTACGAACTGGACTTGCGGGTTGGCGATGACGTTACATTTGTTCGATAGGCGCCTCCAAGACAAGGGTGATCTTTCCTACACCCCTATATTCGGCAGAACCGCGCCGCGCTTGAGCGAACCGGCGGGAGTTTGCGTAAATGCAACGTGAATTTTCCCGGTTTTGCAATCCTTCGGAAACTCCTTCAAGGATGCCCCTTGATATAATGAATTCGTACCCAGGAGAAGATCATGGTTTCCCGCCTGTCCAACCGATGGAGAGTCGTCCTGCAACTGCTTTTCGTATTGGCGTTTTGCGCGGGGGCGGTCCTCTTGCTGGTTTCCATGGGGTTGATGGAATCTCCCGCGGACAGCCATCGTGTGGAATTCCGCGTGGAGGCGCGCGGCGGCGTGGCGATCATCACGCTGGACGCCGGAAGCGCTTCGATCCCCAAGCCGACAACTGTTTCCGTTCCCTGGAGCAAATCCCTGCGAATCCCCAGCGGCACCGAAGTCTATCTCACCGCCTCCAATCCCACCCAGACCGGCGATCTCACTTGCGCCATCCTTCTCGATAAAAAAGTTTGGAAGACAGCCACGACCTCCGCGCCCAAAGACGGCGTCGCCTGCGCCGGCATCATTCCTTGATCCGCGGGGCAAACTCATCCGGCTCCCGCGAAGTTTCTCCCGCCCTTTCGCGCAGCGCAAGGTGGACAGTAAAAATTCCCGACCGGGTCCGCAAGGGGACGACGATACGCGGAAAATCGAGGGTGGAGATTTGGACCCCGCTTCCGATCAAAATCGTGGGGGTGGAAATGTTCGACCGATAACCCGCCTCCGAAAACCGGATGGTGGCGCGCCCGCTGATGACATTGCCCAGTTCCGCAATGCCGCTTTGGGCGAGGGGAGTCATCTCTCCGAACTCCTGCCCCATGATCCTGGAGACCATGTTCAACCCGGCGGACAGGTTCATCCCAAACATCACCACGCCATACACGTCCCCCACCAGGTTGATCAACACAGTGAGGTCGTCCGAGGTCATGGAGGAGCGCTCCAGGCGGATCTCGCCGCGCGAGGCATGGGCGTCCACCTCCACTTCCAACACTTCCAACGCAGCCTGAAGAAACGGGTTCAATAATTTCGCATCCATGAATGTTTGCCTCGATGGACCTCCCGCAAGAGCGCGCCGGGGAGCGGGCAATGCGCTGTGCGTAAGAGACGTTCCCCAACGTCGTTCGACTTACGCAGGAAGTCCGAAGTGTGAAGAACGTCTGGAAGGTTCATTGGCAAAACAGACTCGATCCGCCCGAACCTTCGGGACGATTCAGGTTTTATTGTAGAACGAAACGCCGAAGTTTTGAAAGCCGTACTTCGCCGGGCCGGGGATGATCTCCGTGCCGCCCAGGAACAGCGCTCCGCCCGGACGCAGCGCCGCGGAAAACTTTGCATACAGGGATTCTTTCGCTTCCGCCGTGAAATAAATGACGACGTTCCGGCAGACGATCAGATCGAAGCCGCCTTCGAAGCGGTCAGCCAGCAGGTCGTGTTCCTCGAAGCGGATATTCTTCCGCAAACTCTCGCGGACGTGATAAGGCGCGGTCGTTGTGACGTATTTCCGTCTGAGCGCCGCGCCCAGGCTGTGAAGATCCTCCTGGGTATAGGGTCCGCGCGATCTTGCCTTGAGCAACGCGCCGCGATCCAGGTCGGTCGCCAGCAGGGAATATTTTTGCAGCGGCGCGGCTTCAGCCATCAGCATCGCCAGGCTGTATGCTTCCGCGCCGGTGGAACAACCCGCGCTCCATAGTTTCAACCCGTCAGCCCGGTGATCTTCCGATGAGTTTCGGATCAGGTATGGCAGGACGGTTTCCCGCAGCGCGTTCCAGCGGCTGGGATCGCGGAAAAATTCCGTGACGTGGATGGTCAGGTAATTGCGGAATCGCTCCAGTTCGGTTTCATCGCGCGAAAGCCGGTCGAAGTAATCGTTCCAGTCGGGCGAGAGGGAACGCGCCAGCCACGAATCCAGGCGGCGCTTCATCTGCTCGGACTTGTAATTCTCGAGATCAATCTTCAGCCTGCGTTTGATCGAGGCTTTTACCTGGGTGTAGATTTCCGCGTCCATGCAGATTCACCCCTTCGAGGGGACGCGGCGATTCGTCAGCGTGCGGACCGCCTCCTCGATGGCAGGGGCAATTTGGGGCCGGGGAAGAATCGCATTCGCGGCTCCGGCTTCGACCACGCTGCGCGGCATCCCCCAGACCACGCAGGTGCTTTCGTGTTCGGCAATGACGTAACCGCCGTCGCTGCGCAAAAGGAACGCGCCATATCGCCCGTCGCTGCCCATGCCCGTGAGGATCGCCGCGACCACGTTCCCTCCGAAACGCTGAACCAGTGAAGTCAACGTGACGTCCACCGCGGGGCGCACGCCGTGGACCGTTGCGTTGCGGTTCAAGGCGATGCGGTCGTTTTCGTCCACGGTCATGTGAAAGCCGCCGGGCGCGATCAAAGCCTGGCCCACCATGAGCGGGTCGTTGTGTTTCGCTTCCCTCACCCTCAAAGACGAAAATGAATCGAGGCGTTCGGATAACGAACGGGTGAAACCGGCGGGCATGTGTTGGACGATCAACACCGGAGACGGGAAATCGGCGGGCAGGGCGGGGACGATTTCATTCAATGCGCCCGGTCCCCCGGTGGAGGAACCGATCAGGACCACAGGCGTCGTTCCCTGGTAGGGGCGGATCATTCCTTCGGGGCGATTCGCGCGCCTCGGGGCAGAATCCGGGGATCGGCGCGGGGCGACGCTTCGGACTTTTGCCCGGGCGGCGGAGAGGATCTTGCACGTCATCTCCTTCATGACTCCACTGATGTCGGCGCGATTATCCGGTTTCGTAATGAAGTCCACCGCGCCAGCCATGAGCGCCTGGATGGTCTCGGACGCGCCCTCGCGGGTGCGGCTGCTGAACATGATGACGGGACGCGGAAAATCAGCCATGATCCGGCGCAGGGCTGTGAGTCCGTCCATGTGCGGCATTTCGACGTCCAGGATCACAACGTCGGGCTGCAGTTCGGGGATGGCTCTCAGGGCGTCCCGGCCGTGGTTCGCAACGCCGACGACCGCGATCTCGGGATGCTCGTTCAATTGTTTCGAAACGGAAAAACGCACGAACGCGGAATCGTCCACGATCAACACTTTGACCGGGTCGTTCGACTTCTTTCCGGCTTGGGACGGAAGATCAACGATCATGGGGGTCATCCCAGAAGTTTGTTGATCGCCTTCATCACGCGGTCCTGCTCGAACGGCTTGACGATGAAATCGCGCGCGCCGGATTTGACCGCTTCCAGCACCACCGATTCCTGTCCCAGCGCGGTCAGCATGATGACCCGCGCCCTGGCATCGAAACCGATGATCTCCTTCAGCGCGGCAAGCCCGTCCATCTCGGGCATGGTCACGTCCATCAGCACCACGTCGGGATGGATCTCCTTGTAGGAGGAAACAGCCTCATTGCCGTTCCCCGCCTGGAAGACCTCGTGACCTTCCGTGTCGAGCATTTTATTCAGCCTCACGCGCAGGAATTCGGCGTCGTCCACGATCAGTATTTTTGCCATAAGCATATCCTTTCAAACTACGAACTTTATGCAAGCGTCGTCCCGCAGGCTCGAAAGACTCAACAAGGTTTTTCGAGGAAACCTTCGGACGATTTGCATCTCTATATTTCCCGTTCGCTTTCGCCGATGACCCTGACGGTCACGCGGCCGTTTGCAACGTACACGCGAACGGTGCGCCCGGTGTTTCCGCCGACCTCCGAAGCGGAGATCGGGAGATTCAGGCGGCTCAACGTCGTTTTCGCCGCCTCGATATTGCGCGTGCCGATGTCAAAGGAGCGCGTCACCCCTGACGTCAGCATGTTCGCGCCTCCGACGATTCGAACCGCCAGCCTGGTACGGTTCGCGCCCTCCCGAACCAACGCAGCGACGAGGCGTTCGATCCCGCTTTCGACGTACTTGCTTGCATTCGACCCGTCGCTCTCCGTTTTTCCGTGCGCCTGGGGAAGCACCGCGTGGAGCAAGCCCGAAAGCCGCGCCACCGGGTCGGTCATTGCCACGCCGATGCAGGAACCCAGACCATACGCCACGAGGATCTCCCCCGGGTCCCGGCTGATCGCCTGTTCGCCCAGCCCAACGTTGGTCTCGTTCATGAACCGGAATGCTTCCTTATCAAAGCGCGGAGGGAGTTCATCTCGGGGATGACCCAGAAAACCGCGTCCACGCAGCGGTCGCCATCCGTAAAGTTCGCCTGGAACAACAGGGCGTATTCGCCAACGCTATCGCTCGTTGCCACGATAACGTCCAGCATGGCGCCGACCATATCCACCATTACCACCGGGGGAGAGGGCTGCAAGGCAATTTCGAGCGTCCCCGCGATGAAATTCAAAAAGAAGGAACCGCATAGATTCCCCAGCTCGCCCAGCGCCGATCTTTCCAATGGACTCAGGTTCTGCGACGCGCCCCGGGGAACGCCCACGAGCAGATCAACCAGATCCACCGCCTTTGCGCGGGAAAAGATCATCATGATCTGTCCAGCCAGGTCGCCTTTGAAGCGCAGGTAAATACCCACCGCGTCCTCCTCCGGCCTGCCGATGAGTTCGGGGATGGTCAATACAGGCGTCACCTCCACCGAGGGGCTGTTGACTTGTATCCGGCGTCCGATCATCCCCGAAAGACCGTCTGCGGCATGATTGATCCCCTTACCGGCAATGACGCTCATCATCTCCAGCGCTTCGCGATCGAACAGGGCGTATTCTTCCATCGGGCATTCCTCCTTCTTACATTCCGACCAGCTTGAACAAATTGAACACATCCACGATCAACGCCACCCGGCCGTCGCCCAGGATGGTCGCGCTGGAAATCCCCGGAATGTCGCCGACGAACGCGCCCAGCGATTTGACGACCACCTCCTCCTCGCCCAGCAGCGCGTCAACGACCAAGCCGACCTGTCGATTCCCCGACTGGATCACCACCACGAAGGGACGCCGACTCTCATCGCTTCCCCGGGAAATTCGAAAAACCTCGGCAAGGGGAACCAGGGGCAGCGCTTTTTCGCGTAACAGGATGACGGGTTTCCGGTTGACGTATTTGATCTCCGATTTCTCCAGCCGCATCGTCTCCGTGATCGTGACCATCGGCAGGGCAAAGACCGATCCCTGCGCCCTGACCAGCAGGGCAGGCACGACGGCGAGCGTGAGCGGCAGGACGATCTGAAACTGCGTCCCCACCCCGCGCCGGGTGTCAATCTGGATCGAACCGTTCACGCGCTGGATGTTGGTCTTGACGATATCCAGGCCGACGCCGCGCCCGGAAAATTCGGTGACGTTTTCCACCGTGGAAAGACCCGGCAAAAACATCAAATTAACGCATTGCTGCCCGGTGAATCCCGCCGCCTCCTCCGCCGGGATCAATCCCTTTTGGACGGCTTTCCGGCGCAACTTCTCCCCGTCAATGCCGCGTCCGTCGTCGCCAACCGTAAGGATGACGCGCCCCTGCTCGTGGCGGGCGGTCAGGGTCAGGGTGCCAGCCTCCGGCTTCCCGGCGGCGAGGCGTTCCTCCGGCGATTCGATCCCGTGATCCACCGAATTTCGAATCAAATGAATGAGCGGATCGTAGATCTCGTCAATCAACGAACGATCCATTCTGGTCTCCTCACCCTGGATGACGACGTTGACGAGTTTGCCGACCTTCTGCGACATGTCATGCGCCATGCGCGGGAACCGGCCGAAAACGCTGCCGAGCGGCAACATGCGGATGTTCATGATCTCCTCCTGGAGTTGATCCGCGATCTGCCCCAGGTGCATGATGGTCTCGAAGATCTCATCGTAATTGCTGTTGAGCCTCTGCAACTGGCTGTGGATCTGTCTCAAATGATTGCGGTCAATGATCAGTTCCCCCACCAGGTTCATCAGGTTGTTCAGATGCTCCACGTTCATGCGGAGGGTCAGGTCGGTGATGCGCCTGCCGGCAGGATCGGCGCTGCGCCTTTCGCGGGAGCGGCGATCCGAACCCGCATCGCTCCCGGCTTGAGGCTGGTCCGCGTTCCCTTTCCTTTCCTCCGCCTGCGGGCTGGGGACTCCTCTCGATAGGACGACCTTCCCGTTGACGGAAATTTCATCCACACCGGAGATGCGCGTCAACGCCGCGCCGATCTTTTCGAACGGCTGGCTCGTGACGAGGAGCGCCTCGAATTCCCCGACCGAGGAGGCTGATTCGATCTCCTGCTGGCTGGGACTCATCGTTTCGATCTCGCCCAACTCCTGCAGCGCAAGCATCAACTGAAAGGCGCGCGCTGCCGAAGCCATGGCGTTCGTATCCATCTTCGCGTGGATGCGAAATGAACCGCCGGGCAAACCATCTTCCACTTGCATCGCCGGGGCGTCAGTCGTCTCCCCCGTCGACTCCGCCTTCCTTTCGTCAACCAGTTGTTTGAGCGCAGAGACGATCTCTTCGACATCCGCCTCGCTCACCCGTGAAGTCTCCACTTCGTTGCGCAGCGCCCGCAAACAATCCACCGCCTGCAAACATAGATTGATCAGGCGGGTCGAAACCGGGATGCTGTTCCTGCGGACGCCGTCCAGCGCGTTTTCCAGCGCGTGCGTCGCCTCCGTCATGCGGCGATGCCCGATCATGCCCGCCATGCCCTTGAGGGTATGGGCGGAACGAAACGCCTCCTGAACGATCCCGGAATCCGCCCCCTCCTTCTGCAGGCGCAACAAATTATTATCCAGCGCCAGCAGGTGCTCATCCGCCTCCGCCAGGAAGATCGGCAGTTCGTCCCTGCCGATATCGAAAGTGATCTCCATCGGTTTGTCCGTTTGCATAATGGTTGGAACGGCGCGGCTGCCCTTTTCCCGCCTGAAAGATAGCACAGGGTCTTCGTTTATCCGGTAAAACGCCCGTAAAGAGAAACGAAAAAAGGAATAAATTTTATTTCACTTTGTCAATGTCATTGCGAGAGCGGTGTTCGTCCGCTCGAAGCAATCTCCTGTTGCATAGAGTCATTTGGAAAAGGAGGAGATTGCTTCGACCTGCTCCGCAGGTCTCGCAATGACGTATATTCGGGAAAAACAAAAGCGCCTCTTTCGTAGGGAAAGAAGCGCTCGATAGAGTCAGGCGGCAAGTTCACTCAAGGAGCATCGTTTTTCCTGCCTGGCTCCTCCGAATGCTTGTCATTTTCAGAAGACAACAGAGTCCGCAATTGCTCCAACGCGTCCGGTTTCGCTTCCTTTGCCATCAATTCCTGGATCTTCGCCTGGTCCTGCACGGCATCGAAAACTTCCTGCCGCAGGATCGGCACGTCGCGCGGCGCGTCGATCCCGATCTTGATCTGTTCCCCTTCGATCGCCAGCACCGTGACGACGATCGAGTCGCCAATCACGATGCTCTCATCCACTTTTCGGGTCAATACCAACATAGCGATACTCCATTAATTCGAGACGGACTCAAAAGTCTCCTGACTTTTGAAAAGTCAAACGTCTGGAGACGTTTGAGTCCATACGATGCCCAAACGTCTGGAGACGCTTGAGTCCATACGACTCTGAGTATTGTAACCCTCACTTCAAATAATCGAAAAGGCTGAGCGCGGAAACGGCGCGCCGGCTGACCTCCAGCACGGCTTCGTATGTGGTCTGCTGGTTGGCAAGCAGGGAGATTCCCTCCGCCATGTTGATGTCCTCATTCCTGGAGAGCAGGCTTTGCGTTTCGATCTTCATCGTCTCGAGGAAATCCGCCGCCGACTCCGCCTGCCTCAGCCGCGCGCCGTTGGAGGCGCGGTATTGGTCCATAATATCGAGCGAGGAACGCAGGTTCGTCAAAATGTTTTGCAGGGAGACGGTATCGTTCTGTTTCAGGGCGTTGGTCGCCAGGATCAAATTCTGCAACAACCCGTTGATCGCCTGGTCGCCGCGCACGTTCAACGCGACCGATTGGTCGGGTCCCAGGGTGCGCTGCATGACGCCCGCATCCCCAAGATAGTTCACGACTTTCGGAGTAAATGGATTACCCTGATAGTCCAATAACGCGGTCGCCGAAGCGACCAGTTCGAAGGCTTTGGCATTCACCTGATACCCGGCAAAAATATATTGATCGTTCACAGAGGTGTTGCCGAGTTCGACCGCCTGGTTCAATAAATCCTGCATCTCGACAGCCATTGTCGCGGCGCGCTCGCTGCCGGAGAAAGTATCGTTGATCCCGCGCAGGATCAGATGCATGGCGCGAATGCCGATATCGCCCAGTTCGCCCAGGGCGTTGTCGGTGACGGTCATCCAGTTCTTCGCGGTCTCGGCGGTGTCGGCGTAGGATTCGAGCGTCCGCAGGTTCGACTTCAGACTCAGGCTGACAGAAGCCCGCGCCGGGTCCTCCGACGCGACCTGGAACTGCTTCCCCGTGGACAACTTGCCTTGTAGTTTGCTCACCTTTTCCAAATTCTCCGACATGTTCTGGATGGCGTTATCCACCATCATGCGATGCGTGATCCTCATCTCGAACTCCTTAGCGCCCGACCAAGCCCATGCGATTGATGACCAGATCGAGCAGGTCGTCGTAGGCGGTCAGGACGCGCGCCGCGGCTTGATACGCCTTCTGCGCCTTTGCCATCTCCGCGGCTTCCTCATCCAAATTGACGCCCACCGCCGACTCGCGCTGGTCGCCCAGGGCTTTTGCCACCAGTCCGTGCTGGTAGGAATTATCGGCGGCGCGTTTCGTGACGACGCCAAGGTCAGTGACCTGCGAGTTATAAAACTCATTGAGTGTCGCGGTCCCAGCCTTCATCGCTTTGACGGTTTTCAGATTAGCGATTTGCAGGGCGATGTCGCTATTCCCGGCTTGACTCGCTCCGCTCGATGTAGCGATACTGGCGTTATCGAGCAACGGATTGACAACAATGTCGCCGGCATTCGTGCCTGAGAAGAAATCCATGTTCGTCGCGTTGTTCAAGCCATAGCCTGTACGGTGAATGGCGTTGACTTGATTGATGAGTCCGCTTGCCAAGGCGTTCAACCCCGCAAGTTGATTCACCAAAACATCGTCGCGAACTTCCAGCGTGCCTTTCAATTTTCCGCCGGGCGGATTCAACTTTTGACCGTCGCTCCAATACACGTCCACCACGCTGGAATCTACGGCGTTGGGCTGGGTGTGTAGTTTGAAGGTGTCGTGTCCCATCACCAGCACGTGCCCGCCAACAGAGACCATCACTTCGCCATTCTTTTGATTGAATGAGACCGAGCCGGTCAGTTCAGCCAGTTGATCGAGGGCGAGGTCGCGTTTGTCCATCAGATCGTTGGGTTGCTCGCCGACGGAAAGGACGCGGGAAATCTCTGCGTTGAGTTGCGCGATCTGGTCAGCCAGTGAATTGATGATGTTGACCCGGTCGGCGACTACGAGATTCTGTTCGGCGTGTAATTGCCTGATCTGGGTCGCGCGGCGGTTCAGGGCGTTTGCCAATGAACCGGCGTCGTCGAGAAGGACGGTTCGCAGACTCGTGTCCGTCGGGTCGGCGGATAGTTTTTGCCAACCCGCCCAGAACTGGTCCAGTTTGGGGAGCAAGCCGTCTTCGGTGGTTTCGGCGAGGAGCGGCTCGAGCTGAGACAAAACCTCGCTCTGCGCCGACCAGTTACCGGCTTCGGAAGAGACGGAGCGGAATCGCGCGTCGAAGAATTCCAAATTGAAGCGTTGGATCTTTTCGACGATCACGCCTCCGCCGCGTTGTCCCGCTCCGATCCCATGCTCTGAAGCGACGATCGGCGACGGCGCCGCGGTCCCCAGCAAAGCCTTTTGCCTGCGATAACCGGGCGTGCTGGCGTTGGCGACGTTGTGCTCGACGATTTCCAACGCCTGCGAGTGCGCAAGGACCGCCTGCAGCGCGATGGAGATACCGGATGAGATCGTTGGCATCGGACTCTCCTACGCCCGAAACTCGACGCCGAGACCTGCGGCATCCTGGCGCGGCGACGCGCTTTGCGGCGGACGGTAGCCGGGGTCGGGCAGAAAGACGCTAAGCAGGAATGATTGCGTGGCTTTGAGCCAATCCAGTTTGGTGAGGGCAATCGCCTGGTTGGCGCGGTTCAGTTCGCGCGCCTGGCTGGCGAGGCTGGAGATCCCCTCCGATAAAGTGTGGATGCGGCGCGCCTCCTCGGGTTGGAGGTGCGGCAATAATTCCTGAATGGAGGTGACTTCCGAGCGAAGTTTCATCGAAAGGGAAAGTCCCTGGACGATCCTGCGGCATTGGTCTTCCAGCAGGGTCATCTCATCGAGCAGCGCCTCCTTTTCCTCGACCACGCGAAGAACCGAGCCGGGATCGTTCAATAAAGACTCGCGTTCCTTTTTGGTGAGGGCGAGCATGTCCTTCAGAATCTTGAACTGCCGCACCAGCGTTTTTTCAAGTTCGAAGAGGTCGTTCGTGAATGTGTCGTCTGCCATCGCGGCGTCCTTGTCCGGTTATTTGGGATACAGCCGCGCGATCAGTTTGCGGGCAAGTTCGCTGACCTGCACGGTGTAATCGCCGCTCTCGATCTGCTTGCGGAGTGCGGCGAGGCGTTCGGCGTCGGTCTCCTCCACGCTGCCGAGGGCGGCGCGGGCTTTGGCTAACAGGCGCGCCTCCTCGGACATTTCGGCTGTGTCCTGCCCGGCGCGGACGGAGGAGGAGACGTCCTTCGGGGAATCCTTCCTTTCCACGCGGCGGGCGGCGTCGGCGGGTTTGGAAGAAAGGGGCGATAAATTGGCATTCTCGATTTTCATACGCGGATCCTCCTGCAAGGTAGATGGTTTCACAATCCTATTATCGGCAGGTTTTGTGAAAACATTACGCCTTGCGCAGGTTGATTGCCTGGGAAATCATCATATCCGTCTGCTGGAAGGCGGCGAGCGACATGCCAAAGGAGCGCTGCAGGGTGATCAAATGCGTCAGTTCCCGTGAAAGGTCCACATTGGACTCCTCCACCTTGTGCGAGGCGATGATCCCGAAGTTTTCCGTTCCCGGGTCGCCCCCCTGCGCCGCGCCGGACGCATCGGACTCCAGCCAGACGTTGTCTCCGTACCCGGTCAGTCCGCTGGGGTTGGGGAAACGCGTGAGTTGAATCGCGCCGATGTCCGCGCTCTCGCCATCGGCATTCAACGCAATGACCGTCCCATCGGGTTGGATGATGATGTCGGTCGTGTCCTCGGGAATCTCGCCCTCCCAAACGAGCGGATACCCGTTCGCGTTGACGATATTCCGTTCCGCGTCCAGCGTGAACTGTCCGTCGCGCGTGTAGCCGGTGTCGCCGTTCGGGAGGGTCACGCTGAAAAAGCCCTCGCCCTGGATCGCCCAATCGAGCGGCTTGTCGGAATTTCGCAGGGAGCCCTGCATCGGCATCAACTGGGTGGCGACCAGGCGCGTCCCGTCTTCGAGGCGCTGGTTCAGCATCTCCTGAAAGTTGGAACGGTTCGCCTTGTATCCGGCCGTGTTGACGTTCGCCAGGTTGTTGCTGGTCACGTCCAGGTCGCGCAGGCGGTTGAGCATGTCCTGCCTGGAAATATTCAAAGTGCCTGACAATGAGTACGGCATGTTAAACTCCTTATCCGATGCGCCCGAGCGAGGCGATGGCTTTGCCCAGTAATTCATCCTGGTTTTGCACCAGTTTTTGCGCGGCTTCATACGAGCGCGCCACTTCCACCAATTGCGTCATCACCTGCGACGGGTTGGCGTTGGACATTTCGAGATAGCCCTGCGCCACGCGCGGAACGTCCTCGCCGGTGGACGCCGCGGGCCCCGTGAACAGATTCCCTTCGGTGTGCTGCAACTCCGTTTCGGGATTGGCGAACACGCCGATTCCCAATTGGGCGACTTCCTCCCCGTTGACAAAGATCGTCCCATCGGACGCCGCCGCAACCTCCCCGTCCGGTAATTGGATCGGCTGACCCGCGTCATCCAGCACGCTGAAACCTTCCACCGTGACGAGATTGTTATCCGCGTCGCGCAGGAAGCGTCCATCGCGCGTGTAGCGTTCGCCGTCGGGGGTTTCCACGCGGAAGAAACCATTGCCCTGCAACGCGAAGTCGAGCGGATTATCGGTCTGCTGGAAACCGCCTTCGGTGAAGTCCACAAATTCGAGACCGATCTGCGTGCCCAACCCCAGATTGCCGACGTACCTGACGGAGTTCGTCCCGGGCTTGCCGTTGACGTACACCGCCTGCTCCTGCATGAAGTCGCCGGCGGAGGTGAAAATCTGCTTGAAGCCGGGCGTCTGCATGTTGGCGATGTTGTGACTGAGCGCCTGCTGACGGGCAGCGTTCATCACCATCGCCGAAACGGCTGAATAAAGACCTTTGATCATCGCGGTTTATCTCCTGTTCCTCTGCTGCACGTTCAAGATCAAGCGGACTTCCTCGCGGCTCATGCCAAACTGACGGGCGATGTCCACCTCCGACATATTGGCTTGCGCCATTGCGCCGACGAGCCGGTTGCGCTCCGCGACCGACGAAGTCGATTCGGTCGCGCGCTCTTCATTCGTCCGCGAGGCGGCGACGTTCAACAACGCCTTGAAATCGGACTGCCCCATCACGCCGGTGGAAGGCGCGGTCGTCGGCGACTGGTTCGCGTTCGCGACCAGCCCGCGCATTTGCTCCACGACCGGATTCATCCGCTCCGCTTGCGCCTGACGATTCCTGGCAAGCGCCGTCTCGCGCGCCAGTTGCAAAACGTATAACGAATCTTCGAGGGATACTTTCGGGATGTTATTGCTCATCGGTCATCATCGCTTTCAGGTTGAGGATGGCGCGGGCGTGCAATTGACAGACCCGCGACTCGGTCAGGTCGAGGACCTTTCCAATTTCCTTGAACGTCAGTTCGTCGTTGTAATACAGGGACAGGATCAGGCGCTCGCGCTCGGACAGGTTTTGAATCGCATCCGTCATTTCGCCGATCAGGCTTTCCTCTTCCACGATGTCGGAGGGATCGTCCTGATTCTCGTCGCGCAGGTATTCGTGCAGGGAACCGTCATCCTTGTGGTCCGACTCCATGATCGTATCGAGTGAGACCAGCACGCGGTTGGAATCCGCCAGCCCCTGCTGGACATCCTCGACCGTTGTCCCAAGGTGTTTCGCGATCTCCTCTTCCGTCGGTTCGCGCAGATTCCCGGACCACAGCGCAGCGATGCTCTTCTGGATCTGCCGCGTCCGCTTGCGCGCGGCGCGCGGCATCCAATCGGAGGCGCGGAGGTAATCCAGGATCTTGCCGCGGATGCGCAGGCTGGCGTAGGTGCTGAAGCGCGCGCTGAAATCCGGGTCGAACTGATCCACGGCTTCGATCAAGCCCATCAAACCCTGATGCGCCAGGTCTTCGTAGTCGCCGCCCATCTCCCGGGTGATTCCCATCCGCGCCAACAGGTAATGCACCAACGGTACGGATTGCAATACCGCCCTCTCGCGCGCTTCCGGCGAACGCGTCAGGAGGAATTCGCTCAAAACGTCCACCGCTTCCGCTTGCATGACCATGGGTTACGACGCCTCCGTATTGTCCCGAGTCCCGGCGCTGGAGGGTTCTTCGACTCTTTCCCGCGCCGCCTGTTGATATTCCTCCTGCTCGACCGTCTGCGCGAACAACATGCCGGACGAGACCTGCGAGGCGATCAGCATCAACAAGCCGCCCATCACCGCCACTGCGACGCCCGTCCGCAGGACGATGGCGAACAAACCTGCGCCATTCAAGAAGGAAGTGACGGCAACCGTCAGTCCGATGAACAGCAGGACCAAAGTGGAAAAGGTATAGGTGAACTCGACCAGCACAGGCAGGCGCGCGCCATCCAGGTCCTTTTTTTTCTTCTGCGCCTCGGCGGGCTTTTTCTTCGATTCATCGGAAGGCTTGGGCTGACCTTCCAGTTCTTCGGGAGTTTCGTTCTTCATTTATTCCACTCCTTTCCGAACAGCGCCGCAGCCAGCCGGAGGGGGTCAGCCGCTTCGAGCTCGCGAGCCGCGTCCCGGCCGGCGGCGAAATACCCCAGCGGGATTCTGTTCCTGCGCGCGAAGTTATACACGCCGCCGAAACTGCGCGTCTCGTCCAGTTTCGTGAGGATCACGCCGTCAATATTGAACACGCCGAGCGACGCCGAAAGTTGGAACAGGTCCGACTCTTTGATGGTCGCCGGGGCTACCAGGTACGTGATGCGCTTGGGCAATTCCGAGAGCAACTCGCCCAGCTCGACCATCTGGCTTTCGCTGCACGGGTTGTAGCCGGGCGTATCCACCAAAAACAGATCGTCGGGGCCGGCGCCGAGCGTCAAATCCTTCAAATCCTCCGGCGCGTAAACCAACTTCAAATCGAACCCCAGCGCGTCGGTGTAGGCGCGCGCCTCCGCCACCGCGCCCGAGCGAATCGTATCGGCGCACACCCAGGTAATATTTTTATTCATCGTCCGGCTGAAGAACAGCGCCAGTTTCGCGACCGAACTCGTCTTGCCGCCTCCGCTTCCGCCGATCACACATACCACGTTGCCCGATAAAAATTTCCCCGCGCCGCGCTGTACGGGCAACTCCGCGCCGAGCAGTTGAATGATGGACTTCCGGCACGCCTCGCCGTCTCCGAGCGTGGCAGGGCTGAGCGTTTCGAGCGCCAGGCTCACCAAATTCCCGACCAGGTCCGCTTCCACGCCCTGAGCCAGCAATTGACCCTGGATCTTCTTGAGGACGGGCGGGATGTATTTGTCGTCTGCCCGGGCGTTGGATTTTGCTTTGGGAGGAGAAGCCGCCTCGGACGAAGCCGGAAGCGGATTCTGCGTCCCGGAATTGAGATTCAGCCTCAGCCTGGGATGCGGTTTCGCGCGCAGTTCCGCCAGTTGACGATCCGATTCAGAGTCCCATTCGATCTCCGGTCTCTCTTCGATGAACTCGACGCCGGACGGGTTGGCGGATTGCCGTAATACGGTTTGTGAAGTCTGCGGTTCGGGCAGCGCCGCCACGATCTCCACCGCCGTTTTCTTCCACGGACTCCACGGAGGTCCTCCCGGTACGTCGCGCATGGAAACCACGATGGCGTCCGCGCCCAGTTCCGCCTGGACCAGTTGCAGCGTTTCGAGCGGGGTATCGGCTTGAAAGGTTTTCGTGAGCATAAGTCCTTTACTCCATCTTCACCATGCCATGCGCTTTGACCTTGACGCCCTGCCCCACCTCGGAGAAAGCCATGACGATCAGGTTTGGCAGCGATTGTTCCACGAGGCGGCGAAACGCCAGGCGCAACTCGCGCGGGCAAAGCAGGATCGGGTAATGTCCCAGTTGCGCCAGCGCCTCCATCTGTTCGCCGGTCTTGATCAGAATCTTCTGAGCCAGCCCGGCGTCCAACTGAAGCCCGGGACCGCCCTCGGCGGAAACCAACGCGGAACGCAGCGCGGCTTCGAGTTGCGGCGCGAGGGTGAAGACGTGCAGCATGTTGGCTTCGTCCTTGTATTGACTCGAGATCGTGTTTGCCATGTTCTGCCGCACGGCTTCCGCGAGGATGTTCGGGTCGCGCGTCATGGCGGCGTTGTTCGCCAGCACTTCGAGGATCCCGCTCAGATCGCGAATCGGAATTCGCTCGCGCAACAGGTTGCGAAGCACGCTTTGAATTTCTCCGAGATTGAGCATTTCAGGCACGACGCCTTCCACCGAAGCGGGGGTCTTTTGGCGCAGTTGATTCAACATCTCCTGCACGAGTTGACGACTCAACAGTTCGGAGGAATGGGCGCGCACGACTTCAGTTAAGTGTGTGCATAACACCGAGAGCGGCGTGACGACCGTATAGCCTTTGAGTTCGGCTTGATTTTGGTCCGGCTCGTTGATCCACAAGGCGGGCAGGCCAAAGGCAGGTTCGGTGGTCGGCGCGCCTTGCAGGGTTTCCTCCACGTCGGAGCCGGGGATGGCGAGGAGGCGATCCGGCATGATTTCGCCGGAGGCAACCTCCTGTGCGCGGATTTTGATGCGATAGGATTGCGGGGTCAGGCGCAGGTTGTCGCGGATGCGGACGACGGGCAGGATGAGTCCCAGTTCGCTCATCAACTGCCGGCGGATGCCGGTGATGCGTCGCAGTAAATTGTCCTGGCTGTCCTCGTCAATCATCGGGATGAGGCTGTAGCCGATCTCCAGTTCGATGGGGTCAACGACCACCATCTCCAGCATCTGTTCGGGGGTTTCCGGCTCGACGGGAAGGGCGGGCTGTGCGGCGACGGCTTCGCGCTCCAGCGCGGCGGTTTGCGCGCGGTTGACGAAGAACGCCCCCACACCCAAGCCAATGCTGACGAGCGCAAACGGAATCTTCGGCAGCCCCGGCGCCAGCGACATCAACGCGACGATCACCGCGCCCACCGCCAGCACATTGAAGTTGGAGATCTGGTTGGAGACCTCCGTGCCGAGCGATGTCTCGGAGGTGGAGCGCGTGACGATCAAGCCCGCCGCGGCGGAGACCAGCAGCGAAGGAACCTGCACCGCCAGCCCCGCGCCGATGGTCAACAGGACGTAGGTTTGCAGCGCTGTGGTCAACGGCATGCCGCGCTGCACCACGCCGATGACGAAGCCGCCGAGGATGTTGACCAGCATGATGATGATGGCGGCGATGGCGTCGCCTTTGACGAATTTGCTGGCGCCGTCCATGGCGCCGTAGAAATCCGCCTCCGATTCGATGGCTTTGCGGCGCTGACGCGCCTGGGTTTCGTCAATGAGACCGGCGTTGAGGTCGGCGTCAATGGCGAGTTGTTTGCCGGGCATGGCGTCCAGCGTGAAGCGGGCAGCCACTTCCGCCACGCGCCCCGCGCCGCTGTTGATGACCGCGAACTGGATGACCATCAGGATAAGGAAGATGACCACGCCCACCACGTAATTGCCGCCGACGATCAGGTTGCCGAACGTCGTAATGATCCCTCCCGCCTCGCCGCTCAACAGGATCAGGCGGCTGACCGCGACGTTGATTCCCAGGCGGAACAGCGTGACCAGCAGCAGCACCGTCGGAAAGACCGAAAACTCCATCGGCTGGTTGATGAACATGGTCAGGAGCAGGATGCCGATGGAAATCGCGATGCTGAGCGCCACCGCCAGGTCTATCACAAAGGCGGGAAGTGGGATCAACAACATCCCAACCAGGATGACGAGGCTGAACGCCATCACGATGTCCCTGGAACGCAGGAGGTTTTCCAAAGCAGCCAGGACCGGGTTGCGTGAAGGGGTTGCGGTTGTGGTGATCGTCATCGAGTCATTCCCATTCGATTAAGAAACGGCTGTCTGCGGGCGGGCGGAAAATTTGCCGCGCAGTTTGTAAACGTAGGCGAGAACTTCCGCCATCGCAAGGTACAGGTCGGGCGAGATTTCCTGCCCGATGTCAATGGTCTTGTAAATGGCGCGCGCCAACGGGACGTTCTGGACGACCGGGACGTTATGCTCCTTCGCAATTTTGACGATGCGCTCGGCGACGCGATAGGGTCCCTTTGCCAGCAGTTTTGGCGCCCGCATCCCATCCTGGTATTCGATGGCGCAGGCGAGGTGGGTCGGGTTGGTGACGACCACGGTCGCTTTGGGGACGTTCGCCATCATGCGCCCGCGCGCCATTTGCCGCATCATGCCGCGCACGCGCTGTTTCAGCAGCGGGTCGCCTTCGGCGCGTTTGAGTTCCTCCTTGATCTCCTCCCTGCTCATGCGTAGTTGTTTGTAAAGGTCCCAGCGCTGGTAGGCGTAATCGGCGGCGGCAAGCGCGAGGTAGACCCCGCCGATGCGGATGATGAGCGAGATGGACAGGTTGCCGAACATGCCGATCGCCGTGACCAGGTCATATTGGGTGTAGGCGAACAGGTCGTGGTAATGCGAGCGCAAAAAACCGTACGCAGCCCACGAGACCAATCCCAGTTTCAGGAGCGAACGCAATAACTCGATCAATCCGTGCGTCGAGAAAATCCTTTTGAAGCCGTCGAGCGGATTCAGGCGTTTGAAATCGAACCCGATCCTCTTGCCCGCCCACAGGAACTGGGTCTGCGCCAGCGTGATCGCCGCGCCGGTCAACATCAGACCGACGAGCAGGAACGCAAACGAGGGCAGGAGTTTCCCGCCGAAGGCAAAGGCGGTCTGCCTCAGCCATTCGACCGACATGTCGGCGCGTGGAATGTCAATGAGCGCGGCGGTCATCACGTCCCGGAAGGAGGTCACAAGTTGTTTGCCCGGTCCGCGCAGAAGGAAGACGCTCATCAGGATGACGACCGCCGTGTTCAACTCCTGGCTGCGGACGACCTGTCCCTCCTTGCGGGCTTCCTGCAGGCGATAACTGGTGGGGGCTTCGGTTTTTTCTGCCATAAGGTTTTTGATAATGATCGCTCACTGGTTTCCCCGCCGCCGGTACCGCTTTGCAGCGTCTTCGAGACGGCGGTGGGAGTACGCAGGGTCGCGACTTGAAAGTGGCGTTACGATTTCAAAAATAAAAGCATGTTCTCGGTCATCGTTTCGAACAACGAAGACAGATACGGAAGGGCGCTGGCGAACATCAGGCTCATCGCCAGCAACGCCGCCGCCACCTTGACGGGCAGACCCAAAAAGTAGACCTGCACCTGCGGGGCGATGCGCGCCAGCAATCCAAGTACGAGATCGGCGAGGATGAGGGCGGTCATTACCGGAAGCGCCAGGTGAATTCCGGCGACGATAAAGGCGGAGGTGGCGGTCATCACGTTTTCCAGGCTGTCGAGAGGCAAAGGTCCGTTTAACGGGACCAGGTCGAAGGTCCGCTGGAGAGCCGTGAGGACGAGATGGTGTCCGTCAATCATGAGGAAGATCATCGCCGCGGTCATCACAAAGATCTGGTCGTACGGCGATCCCGCCTCGCCCATGGCGGGGTTGAAGATGCGGCTGGATTCGAATCCGCTGCCCAAACCCATGGCGGCTCCCGCCGTTTGGATCGCGCCGAAAGCCAGGTCCGCCGCGTACCCGACCAGCGTGCCGATGAGGATCTCTTTGCCGATCGCAATGCCGTACGCGATGAATCCCATTTCGGCGGCGTCCGCTGGTAACGGCTGCCACGGGATCAGGACCATCGCCAGGATGAAACCCAGCCCGATGCGAACCTGGTTCGGAATGTTCTGACCGCCCAGCGCCGGGATGTGAATGATGATCGCCATGATGCGGGTGAACGCCAGAAAGAAGAGTTGCGCCTGAGGGACCGAGATCGTCATATAAAAAATAATTTCCGATTTCTTCGAAGGATGATACTGGATATGCCCCCATGCGTCTGTAAAAGCGAAGTGAAGCCAAACTAAAGACGGCGTAAATTATTCAACGGCAAAAGCATATTATCGGCGGGTTTGTTTGGAACTTGAGGGCAATACGGACTCCCAACCGTCCCCGGCATTGGACTTGAAAGTCGGAAGACTTTCGAGTCCGTGTCATACGAGACATTTTTGGATGCGCGACACTAGAAGGTCGGGGTCGAGGGGTTTGACGAAGAATCCGCTGGCGCCGATTTGCGCCGCTTTCTGGACGATCTCCGGGAATCCCAGCGAGGAGAGGAAGAAAACCTTCGTCCGTTCGAGGAGCGTTTCCGAGTTCAGTTCGCCGATCAACTCCAAGCCGTTCCGGCCGGGCAGGTAGGTGTCAATTAACAGCGCGTCCGGCGCGCGCTCGAGCAATTGGCGGCGGAGGTCGGCGGGCTGGCTGCAGAGGATGGGATTCATCCCGCCGCGCAGGAGCGCCATCCTGATGAGGTCACATTGCAGGGCGTTCGGTTCGAGGATGAGGACGGTGGGCGTTTCGCGCTTCATGTTTTTTTCTCGCTCATGGCATGATCCGGGAGCAAGCCCGAGGTTTTCAATCCCGTTTTGAGTTCGTTCATTTTTGCGGCGTCGAGCCTGAGGATGTTCAGGGATTCGGGGTGGAGTTGAAAACCGAACAATCCCAGGCTGGCGTCGAGGGGCTGGTACTCCGCCGCAAAAGAATTGGCGAGGTTTACGATGGCGGGCAGGCGCGGGTCGACGCGGGCAAACGAGGGATAATGATGGAAGCGGATCGCGTCCGCAAGCGGAACCGGGAAGTTCCAGCGTTCGGCGATCAGCCCGCCGACTTTGGCATGGTCAATGCCGAGCAGTTTTTCCTCCACCTGCCAGAGTTGCGCCCGATACCGCTCCACATATTCGACGATCCGACCGTAGTTGCTCAACACGAACTGGTCGAGGAATAATTTTCCGATGTCGTGCAGCAGCCCCGAGACGTACGCCTCTTCCGGGTTGGGATAGCGCAGCGCCTGTGCCAGCCATTCCGAGGCGACGGCGACGACCAGCGAGTGACGCCACAATTCGCCTTCCCCGAACCGGTAGCCGCTCAAACTGCGCTTCAGCATGTCGGCGGCGGGAGAGGTCAACAGGATGGTTTTGAGGCGTCCCAAGCCGACCTGCATGATCGCCTCGTAGAGGGTGGAGCAGGTTCGAGCGTAGCCGAGCGAGGCGGAGTTGGACATCTGCAACACCTGGGCGGTCAGAGCCTGGTCGAGGCTGATGAAGTCCGAAAGCATGCCGATGCTGACATCCGGTTTTTCGATCTCCCTCAGGATGCGCGTCACGTTGGCGGGCATGGGCTTGAGTCCCGACACCGATTGGAGGATACCTTCGACCTTTTGCGCCAGCATAACGTTCCCGATCAATGCACCAGGTTGGGCAGGCTCGTGAAAAGCCCGTAGGCGTAGGTCATTGCCTGTTGCAGCATCCACGAACCGAGCAGAAGCAGGACCAATACGACGCCGATCAATTTCGGGATGAAGATCAGCGTGGATTCGTTGATCTGCGTGGCGGCTTGCACGAGACTCACCAGGCTGCCAAAGACGAGGCTGATCAACAGGATGGGACCGGAGAGGGTAAGGGCAAGCATTATGGCATCCCGTCCCAGGGTAAGAACATAGGCTTCCGTCATTGTCGTTGACCTCGCTAACTTCCCATGAAACTCAAAACCAGGCTGCGGGCGATCAGATACCAGCCGTCCACCATCACAAAGAGCAGTAACTTGAAGGGCAATGAAATGAGCGACGGCGGGAGCATCATCATGCCCATCGAAAGCAGGATGCTCGACACCACCAGGTCAATCACCAGGAAGGGCAGGTAGATCACGAATCCCATGGTGAAGGCGGTGCGTAGTTCGCTGATGACGAAGGCGGGAAAGAGCGTGACGGTGGGGATGTCGTCGAGCGTGGCGGGTTGGGGCTCGCGTCCCAAATCGAGGAACAATTGAATGTCCTTCTCGCGGGTCTGCCGGAACATGAATTCCCGGACGGGTTTTTGCGCCTGCGTGAAGGCGGCGTCCTGGTCCATTCGACCGGCGAGGAACGGTTGGATGGCTCGTTCGTCCATTTGTTTGTAGACCGGCGCCATGATGAAAAACGTCAGCAGCAGGGACAACCCGACGATCACCTGATTCGGGGGCGCAGACGGGGTCCCGATCGCGCTTCGCAGCATGGACAATACGATGACGATGCGCGTGAACGAGGTCGCCAGGATCAGGACCGCCGGGGCAAGCGAAAGCACCGTCATCAGCACCAGCAGTTTCACCCCCGAGGTGACCTGTTGCGGTTCGGACGCCTGCGGGTCAATGGTCAACGAGACGCCCGGCGCGGCTGAACATCCGCTCAACAAAACCGATAGAACGAGCAGCGCGCCCAGGTAAAGGAAGACTCTCGAGCGCGGATTGCGGAAAAGAGCCTTTACGCCCTGCGAAGATTTGGAAGATAACCTGTGGGTCATGGTCATACGCTGTCTTCTCATTTCGAAGGTCCGGCGGGCGATGGGGACTCAAAGGTTCGAAGCAGTGAACCGAAGTCCAGGGCTGGCTGAGGCTCCGGCGTCCCCGCCTCGGCGGCGTTCGGGTCGGTTTCGACCGGCGCGATCAGGGAAACGTTCTGGTCGGTCGCGCCGATCAGCAGCCGCCTGCCGCCTACGGAGATCAGATGGAGAGTCTGTTTCGGGGAGAGGCGCACTGTTTCGAGCAGTTGCAACTGTCGGGTGGATCTTCGACCGGCGCCGGGCTGCATCCAGCGGCGGAAGAGGACGGCGCAGACGACGATCAACAGCAGTACGCCGATGAGTTTCGCAAAGACGCCCGCAAAATAAAGCGGCGTCGAACCGAGGGGATCGTCGGCCGGATTCGACGTTCCGTTCATGGCGAGCAGGGCGGCCGTGGAGATCAGGCTGAACGCAAATAACGCCGCGGTCAGTTTTTGCTTTCGGCTGCTCGTCTCGAACCAGCGTCGCAGGCGGGCAATGAATGGATCCATCAGGAAGCCATCCCCTTTCCGTTCTTCGACGAGACCATCTCGGTGATGCGGACGCCGAATTTATCGTCCACGACCACCACTTCGCCGTGCGCCACCATGCAGTCGTTTACGAAAACGTCCACCGGGTCTCCGGCGAGCCGGTCCAGTTCCACGACGGAGCCGTGCTGCAGTTCCAAAACCTGAGCCAGTTGCATGCGCGTCCGTCCCAGTTCGACCGTAACGCGCATGGAAACGTCCAGCAGCAGGTCAATATTATTGGAAGGGGACGGGCTTTGCGCCTCGAGGGGACTCCGAATCGGGGTCTCGTTTCGTTCGCCGGCGGTCGTTTCCTTGATTTCCAGGTCCGTATTTTCCATTTGATTCGCCTCCATCAACATTCGGGTTGGGTTGACTCATCGCGATAGACGCCGCAGATTTGAATCCCAAGTTGTTTACGGGATTTCCCGACCCGGGCGTAGAATTGTTTCTTGTTCGCCACCTGCACCACGAGGGGATCGGCGACGCTGTTCTCCAGTTCGATCACATCTCCAACGGTCAGGCTCATCAGGTCCTTCATGGAGACGTCGGCGTTTCCCAACAACACTTTGATCGGGACAACCGCCTTCATCATGGTTTGGAGGGCGGTCTGGCGCGCCGCCGGGTCCTGTTGCTGTTCCTTGCGCCCGGCGATCCAGATGTGCGGGTTCAGCACGTTGGTGATCGGTTTCAGCGTGTTGAACGGGATGAAAATGCTCAACGTGCCGGTCACGCCCTGGATGACCAGTTCGACGGTCAAAAGCACCACCCGCTCGTTGCCCATCATCATCTGGACCCAATGCTGGTTGACCGTGCTGTCCTCGAGGGAGGGTTCAAGCGACACGACCTTGCTCCAGGCGCCTTTGATGTCGCCAAACATGTGCTCGACGAGTCCGCGCAGCAGGGATTGATCAATCTCGGTCAGCGCGTGTTCCGTGAAACGACCCTCGATCTTCCCGCCGAGGCGCTGTTCCAGGATCAAATAACTGACGTTGAGGCTCATGGTGAGGACCATGTGACCGGGCAGGGGCGACAGGGAAATCAGGTGAAAGAGCGTGTTGGGAGGAAAGTCCTTGACGAAATCGTGGAAGCGCCCCTGCTCCATGTGGATCAGGTGCGGGCGGACGTTGGTTCGCAAAAAGGTGGGCAGGGAGGTCGTCAGACGCTCGCACAGATCCTCGTGGACCAGTTCGACCGCGCGCATCTGCTCCTTGGAAAAGCGGGCGGGCGACCAGAAGTTATAGGTCTGGACGCGCCTGTTTTCCTCGCCCTCGCCCTTCGGATGCTCGCCCTGCTGGTTCATCATCCCAGCCAGGTTGACGCGATCCTCGCCGTTCTTCTGGTCCATTTCGATCGCTCCGGACAACAAAGCGTCAATTTCAGATTGCGCCAACATGGGTTACTGAACCACGAATTCCGTGAAATAGATGGAGATGACCTGCAGGTCGGGGAGTTTGCTGGAGAGGGCATCCATGATCTCCGCGCGCAGTCTTTCCTTCCCGTCGGCTGTATAGAGGTCTTCGTACGTTTTGGTGGAGAGGAGCGTGATCACGGCGTCGTCCATGATGGGCAGGCGGGAGTTGAGTTTGTCCTCGAACTGGGTCAGGTAGGCTGTCTTTTCCTCCTCCGGCATCGAGGCGTATTCCTCGTTGTCCGGCGCGAACTCCACCACTACGGTGAGTCGGATGTATCGCCGCCCGCCTGGGTCAACCAGGTTAATGATCTTGGTGGACAAATTGACCATGACGCCTTCCCCGGGCAGATACGCATGCGGTTCCGGCGCCGGAGTCGGCTGGCTGACGGCCGCCTCGATCGGGGCAACCGGCGCGTCGCCCGAATAATCGTAGACGAGTCGGAAAGGCTTGGGCAGGTTATCCGGCGCGAAAACAATATACGCCGTGAAGAGCGCTATCAACGACGTGAGGATCAAAATCGTTTGTGTGACGGCATTGAGAACTTTCAGGATTTTACTGAGCATATAATTTCACCTTCGAACAATGAATTTACGAGGCATGGCAACCTTGCGTTGGGAACGATCACGGCGCGAGGGTGGGGATGCCGGGGTTGATCAGGTTGCTTTCCACGGGGTAAACGATGATGATCTCCACGCGGGCGTTCAATTCCCTGTGTTGTTGCGTGTCGTTCGGGAACAAGGGCGCGTATTCGCCCGAGCCGGCGATGATGAAACGCTCGGAGGCAATGCCGGCGTTCATCATGTACCTCGCCACCGACAAGGCGCGTCCCAGCGACAATTCCCAGTTGGTCGGGTAGAGCGGATTGGAGGAGGGAATATCGTTGGTATGCCCCACCAGGCGGACCTTGTTGTCAATCGGGCGCAGCATCTCGACGATCGTATCGAGAACCGGATACGCCTCGGCGGGCAGGTCTGCCTGGCTCTCGCCGAAGATCAGGCGCTCGCTGAGCGAGATCAATACGCCTTCGATGTTGGTCTGGACGCTGACGGCGTTTCCCAGATGCTGCGAAGCAAGCATGTTCGTCAACTGCCCGGCAACCTCCTCCGATTGCGTGGGACCCTCGGGAATGCCCGGCACGACGATCGGTTTTGCGGTGCCGTCCTCCTTCGAGCCTCCAGCCTGATTGATCTGGCTGTCCACCACCTGCGAAGGTCCGCCCACCGAGAACGCGGTGCGCATACTATCCGCCAGGCGGCGGTATTTTTCGATATCCACCTGCGACATCGAATACAGGACGACGAACAAGACCATCAACAACGTGATGAAATCCGCATAACTGACCAGCCAGCGCTCGTCGTGATGTTCTTCGTGTTCTTCGTGCCGCCTGCGGCGTGACATGGTTACGCCTGCGCCTTCTCAGGTTTGCCGGCCGGAGCCTTACGATCGGACTTGCCCGATTCCCTTCCCTCCCGGATCTCTCCCGGGGCAAGGAAGGCGTTCAGTTTGTCGCGCACGATGCGGGGGTTCTCACCCGCCTGGATGGCGAGGATGCCTTCCAATTGCATGTAGCGGTTGCGGGCTTCCTCCTCGCTCCTGGATTTCAACTTGCCGGAAATCGGCAGGTAGATCAGGTTTGCCATGAACAGACCCCACAGCGTCGCGAGGAAAGCCCCCGCGATGGATTCGCCCAGCACGCTCGGATTATCCAATTGCTTCAACACGCTGATGAGTCCCATCACCGTGCCGATGATGCCAAAGGTGGGGGCGAAGGCGCCCGCCGCCGCAAAGAACCCGATCCCGTGTTTGTGGCGCGCGCGCATTTGCTCGATGCTGGTCTCGAGGATCGCCGCGACCTGTTCCGAGTCCACGCCGTCCACCACCATCATGATCCCCTTTTGAAGGAACTTATCCTTGATCTTTTTGCTGTCTTCCTCGAGCGCCAGCAAGCCTTCGCGGCGGGCGCGGTCCGCCAGTTTCGTCAGCAGTTCAATGGTTGCCCCGGCGTCGTGGCTTTTGGTCGTGAACGCCTGAAGGATGAATTTGGGAAGTTGCATCGCGATCTTCAGCGGCGTTGTAATGATCGTGGCGCTCAACGACCCGCCGACGATCAGCAGGATCGCGGAGGGGTGGGCGAATAATTCGGCCGGCGTGCCGCCGTCCATGATCAAAACCACGACAACGATCACAAGTCCCGCGATGAGACCCAGAATGGTTGCAAGATCCATAAGTTACTCCAAATGACGACCTTCTTCGAGGATTATTGATCGGCTGAAGCGGAGAACGGCGACGCCAGGGTCTTCCGCCGGTATTCGATGAACCGTTCCGCAATTTCCCGGGGCGTATCCTTTACGATCAACTTTTTGTTATCCATCAGCGTGACGACCGTATCGGGGGTCGCCTCCACAGACTGGATCAATTCAGGGTTGAGATATAGTTTCGAGCCGTTCGTGCGGGTGACAAAGATCACAGCGTTCTTCCTTGTGCGTTCGACAAATTGGGTTTTCAGCCGGGTTGTTTCCACGCACAACTTTAGCGCAAGGGCGCCTTTTTTTCTGTAAATTGACCGTGAAGGCGATGTAAATATTCGCTAAATCTTTTTTACGCGCGTCGGCGTTTCCCCGCTTCAAAACAAAACGCGCGCCGTTCTGCATTGGACGGCGCGCGCCGGAACCCAAAACGTCCCGAAGGTTCGATCAACTCAAACGAGCCCCTGTCCCCTGCGCGTTTGCAGGATCATGGTATTGATCGTTTCGGGCGCTTGCAATTGATCGCCGGGGAAGACGAAGTTTCCGGGCGCCCAAAATTCGCCCGAAACATTTTCCCGCCTGAAACGAGGGAACTCTTCGAAGATCTTCCCGGAGGTGTGCCGCCGCGTCAGCCGCATGAATTGGGCCGGGTTCGCGTTCAACGGCACGCGCATCACCCACTGCATGTAACCGGGGCGGATCGAAAGCGCCTCCAGCCGCCAGCCGTAGGAAACGCAAACCTGCTTCATCCATTCCGTCAGGCGTTCGACGATATCGCCCGCCAGGTAATGGTCGCTGAAGCGCGGGATCAGGATGCAGGCGAACGACATTTCGGAGGAGATTTGAGGGATGGATTCGGCCGGGGACGGCGCGCCAAGCCCCGGGTCCGGGGAGAGGCGTTCATCCTCCCGCTTCACCCCTGGACCTGCGCCTGTCTCCCACATCCCGAGCAGTCCCCGCCCCTCCGCCTGTTCCCGTTTTATTTCATCCGTTTCGACCGAAGTGGATTTGTTCTCGTTCATGCGGAACAGTTTATCAAGATCGTCCCCGGCTGTGCAGGGGCAAACGGCGATTTTCACGCATTCTTTATGATGCCTTATCCCTGTTTTTATTACGGATATTCCGCTTTTCCCTACAATATACACGGTTCGAAAAAATCGGTCTTCGCCGGTTTCTTCATTCCCTGCGCGGCGTCGCAGGAATTACCGAACGATTTGAATCCCCCGCAGCCATTGTCTGGGAGGGTGTGTGAAAACGTACGCGTAGGCGACGTTCTCCAACGTCGCCCTTGCGCCAGAGGGCGCAGATCACGCTGTGACGACGAGGTTTGTCCAAACCCCGCCGCATCGAAAAGGAGTAACAGGAACCATGTTTCGCAACCTCAAATTATTCTGGAAGATGATGATACTGGCATTCATGGTCCCGTTTGCGGTTGTCACGACCGCCGGGATCGCCTTCAAGGGAACGGATAAATTGAAAGCCGAATACGATAATCTGTACGGCTTTATGCTCATCCCCATCGTAAACCTCGATGAAGCCAATCTGGCGCGGGAAAGCCTGGAAGGCGCCACGCATGAATTTGCCCATCCCAACCTGCCGCCGGATGAGCGCGCCCGGCTGGCTGGGACGATCCAGAGCGAGGACGCCAGGATGGCGGGCATCGTCGCTCGATACGAGTCGGAATGGCTGACCACCCTCAGCCCTGAGTTTACAGCCACGCTCGCCGCGCTGGGCATGCAGGGTTTACAGACCGATGAAGCCGACGCGCTGGCTGAGTTTCACGAGGCGTACGCGGACTATTCCTCGAAGCGCGAAGCGCTCCTCTCCGGGGCGGCTGTCAACCCCGAATCGGTGGAGGCGGATTTGAACAGGATGGAAACAGCCTTCGAGAAGTTGATACGCATCAACCTCCAATTTGCCGATCTGTCGAATCAGTCGGCGCAGGCTGCCATCGTCAAGGTGAGGTGGGCAATGATCGTTGCGGCTGCGCTGGTCAGCCTGATTGCGCTTGGAGCGGGCTGGCAATTCTCCCAGCGCGTCGTCAAACCGGTGCGCCTGCTCACCCGCGCCGCTCAACAATTGACCAGGGGAGACCTGAATATCCGCCTGGAAGCGACGGCAAAAGACGAAGTGGGCGAAATTGCAGCGGCGTTCGCGCAGATGATAGATTATCTCCATAAGATGGCTGGCGCGGCGGAGAAGATATCCAGAGGCGATTTGACCGAGGATGTGACGCCCGTATCCGAACAGGACACGCTGGGCAACGCATTCGCGCGCATGAATTCGAATCTGCGAAATCTGGTCGGTCAGGTTACGGAGAGCGCAGGTATCGTCGGCGCGGCTGTCTCCCAGCTCGCAGCGACCTCCGAACAATCCAGCCAGGCTATCAACCAGATCGCCGCCACCATCCAACAGGTTGCATCGGGGACAGCCCAGCAATCCTCCGATATTACCCGCACCGCCGCCTCCGTCGAACAGATGAAACGCGCCATTGACGGCGTGGCAAATGGCGCGCAGGAACAGGCAACCGCCATTGGAAAGGCGTCCATCGTCACCTCCCAGATCACCGCCGCCATTCAACAAGTGCAAGTCATCGCGCAGGCGGACGCGCAGGGCTCGGCGCAAGCCGCCCAGGAAGCGCGCGCCGGAGCGCAGACCGTGGCGGAAACCATCAAAGGTATGGAAACCATCCGCTCCAAGGTGGGGGTCTCAGTCGAAAAGGTCAAGGAGATGGGTCAGCGTTCCGACCAGATCGGCGCGATCGTGGAGACGATTGACGACATCGCCTCCCAGACCAACCTGCTGGCGCTGAACGCCGCCATCGAAGCCGCGCGGGCGGGCGAGCACGGCAAAGGCTTTGCGGTGGTGGCGGATGAGGTCCGCAAACTGGCTGAAAAGAGCGCGAGGGCGACCAAAGAGATCGCCGCGCTCATCAAGGGGATTCAGGTCACCGTCAACGAAGCGGTGGCGGCGATGAATGAAAGCGCGGTGGAAGTCGAAACCGGCGTGGGCAAGGCAAACGAGTCGGGTCAGGCATTGACGAGCATCCTGAGCGCCGTGGAGGCAGTGCAGAAGGGAGCGGCGGAAGCGGCGGCGACGGTGCAGAAGATAACCGCATCCGCCAATGAGTTGGTGAGCGCCATGGACAGCGTGAATGCGGTGGTGGAAGAGAACACGGCAGCGACCGAGGAATTGGCGGCCGGTTCCACGGAAGTGACCCAGGCAATCGAGAACATCGCCAGCGTCTCGGAGGAGAACAGCGCCGCGGTGGAGGAAGTGAGCGCCAGCGCGGAGGAAATGAGCGCGCAGGTGGAGGAAGTGACCGCCAGCGCCCAATCCCTGAACGAGATGGCGCAGGCGTTACAGGACTTGGTCAGGCAGTTCAAATTCGACGCCAGGCGAATCCCGACCAGCGGCGATCAACCGAAAACAGTGTACGTGGCTGATCGCCGCGCGCCGGTCAAGGTCGGCGGCGATAATGGCAACGGACTCGAACGCGAAGAAGCGCAGGCGCGGTAACCGCGCATCCGACGGAGACGAACAATGGAACAACAATTGGTGATCTTCGAACTGGCGGAGGAACTCTACGGCATTGATATCGCCATGGTGGAAAGCATCATCAAGATGCAAGCCATCACCGCCATCCCGCGCGCCCCGGCTTTTGTGGAAGGCGTTACCAACCTGCGCGGCAAGATCCTCCCTGTGATTGACCTGCGGAAGCGTTTTGGTTTCCCGCTCGAAGAAATCACAAAGGATACCCGTATCGTTGTAGTGGAAATGAACGAAGTCGCAGTGGGCATCGTGGTGGACGAGGTGAACGAGGTGCTGCGAGTGAACCCCGCGAACATCGAGCCGCCGCCGCCCATCGTGACCACGGTGGACTCGTCGTTCATCCGCGGCATTGCCAGGGTCGCCGAGCGGCTGGTGATCCTGCTCGATCTCGATAAAACGCTCTCGACAAACGAGCGGTCTGAGTTGGGCGCCATGCCGTCTGTCGCTTGAGCAGCGCGTTTTCAACCGCGCATTGGGCGGACAAAACGAACTCCGCTCCCGATCGAAGACGATCGGGAGCGGAGTCATACGGCGGATTCTCAAGGTCGAGCCGTCCTGGTGACTTTCACGTTCATGGCTCGAGCGATTGAAGCCCTGTCCAGCAACTTCATCCCGAACAGGAAGCGCATCACGTTGAAGCGACGCACGGCGAACTCATACAACGCCATGATGGCGGCAAACGAGATCACCACGATGATTGCCCACTCCAACACGTCGGGCAAGCCCCACTGCAAAACGAAGTACCCGACCGCCAGCAGGACGGTTTGGTGGAAGATGTAGAACGGCAGGACGGCTTCGTTGGCATAATTCAGTCCGGGTTTCGGGGCGGTCAGATACTGCGCAGCCAGGCCAAAGAATCCCAGAATGCAGATCCAGCCGCCGAAGACGCGCAGCACGACCGCCAGGATCAGGTTCAATGAAACGGTATCTTTATCCGCTGTCAGCGTGTACAGGACGCAGAATCCGATGACCATCGCCAGACCGACCGACAGCGAGACCCAGCGTAACTGCCGGATCTTTTCCTGCACCCGCTCGCCAGAGACAATGAGGAACCCAAGCAGAAGGATCCACAAATACGCGATGTATGGATAGCCTCCATTCCCTTCCATCAGCGGGCTGTCTGCGCCTACAACGACAAACAGCAGGAACGGCGGAAGCATCAGGGTGTATAACACTCCGGTTTTGCTGAGCCAGCCATCCAGTCGGGAAAGGAAGCGGAGACCGTCCCCCTTCATCCAACGCATGAGCGGATAGAGGATGAGGCTGAACAGGAACAGATACCACAGGTACCACAGGTGCCCGCCGAACCAATTGATGGAATTGGGGTAATAGTGCGGCAGATACTGGAAGTAGTTGCCGCTGAACAGCCCGTGCGTTTTGTCCCACTGATAGGACTGCAAGGATAGGTGGGTCAGCGCGCCCACGAGCAATGGGACCAACAGGCGCAGGACTTTGTCCTTAACGAACTTTCCGAACCCGCCCTTCCCCAGCGCGTAGAACAGGCTGGCGCCCGAAATGGCGAACATCAACGGCATCATAAAGGAGGAAGAGAACCCGACCCACACCTCCACCGAGGGGTACCAGATATTATTCTTGATGTTCCAATCTTCCACGTTGTAGAAGCGGCTGGAGTGAAAGAAAAACACGAGCAGTATGCCCAGCACTCTCAGCCAGTCGAGATCGTATCTGCGTTGAATTGTTTTGGCGTTCATTATTTACTCCTTTTTTGTTATGTCATTGCGGGCCGTCCTGAGCGGAGCCGCCGTTCGTTGGCGGCGCAGACGAAGGAGGGCGAAGCAATCCCTTTATTTTGGGAGTCTCTCCCTGGCAAGAGGGGATTGCTTCGCTTCGCTCGCAATGACATTCATGACGTTCTCGCAACTTCCCTGAGTTGTGTTTCTTTTGTCCGAAGGTCAACTGGCTTGGCGAGCAATTTCATCCCGAACAGGAAGCGCATCGGGTTGAAGCGCCGCACGCCGAATTCGTACAATCCCATGATCGCCGCGAAGGAACCGACAAGGATGATCGCATACTTCAGCAGGTCGGGGATCGCCCACTCCACCACGAAGAAGCCCAGAACGACGACCACTGTTTGATGCAAAATGTAGAAGGGCAGCGCGGCTTCGTTGGCGTATTTCAGGACCGGGTTGGTGAAGTTGAGGCGTTTCATGCCGAATCCCATCACTGCCAGCAGCCACGACCACACTACGAAGCAGTCCAATACTTTCCCCAGAGGGTCCGCCACCGGGAAGAGGGAGGGAAGAATCGTCTGGAATTCGACGAACAGGTATGCGATGGAGAAGACCACGCCCATCCCCAGGTGAATCCAACGCATCCGCATGATGTGGCGTTGCAGGCGCTCGTTGGAGAGGATCACAAATCCGGCAATGTAGAACAGCGGATAGATGAAGAGACTCCAACCTCCCAGCGACGTGTTGCCGGGACCCGCCTCGTCCAGGTTCAAGATCAACAGGATGGCGGGCAGAGCCAGGAGCAGAACCGCGAAGGGGTTTGCCAGCAGATCACCCATGCCTCGCAGGACGCGCTGACCAATGGAAGTCCGCTTGAGCCAGGTGAAGAATGGCAGGAAGAACAGGGAGAGGATGAAAAGCAGTTCCAGGTACCACAGATGCGAGCCCATCCAGGCGAAGTTGCCGCCGAAGCCGTACATGCCCTCGAAGTAATGCGGATAGAAGGCGAAGAACGAGCCGCTGAATCTGCCTGTATGCAGGTTCCACAGGTAGATATGGAGGGCAACGTGGGTGAACATGCCGACGATCAGCGGGATGAACAGGCGCAGAACCAAGCCTCCCGCATATTTTCCGGGTCGGTACTTATCCAATGCCAGGAAGGCGCTGGCGCCCGAGATGATCAGGATGAGCGGCATGCCCCAACTGGTGCAGAACTCCAGCCAGACCTGCATGGACAGGTAGGTGGTGGCGTTCTTGATGAACCAGTCATCCGTATCGAAAAAGCGCGCCGCGTGGTGAAGGGCGAAGATGGCAAAGATGACAGACACGCGCAGCCAGTCGAGGTCGTAGCGTCGTTGAGAAGATTTTGTGTCCATGGCTTACTCCTTTTTCAAAATTGTCTCGCGTAGGTTGCGTTCTCTAACGCAATACCGGCGCAAGAGCGCGCCGCCTACGCGGCAGGCGCTGAATTCAAAATGGCTTGAACGATACTTTCCACGGACGCGCCCTTGACGAGGAACGCGTCCACGCCGGACCGATGCGCCTGCTCCCGCGCCGACTCGTAATCATGCACTGTGAGCGCGATCACCCGGCGCGATGGACAAAGCGACTTGATCCTGCGCGTCGCTTCGTACCCATCCATCACTGGCATCTCCAAATCTATGAGAACTACATCGGGCTTCAGCGACTCGGTCATGCGGATCGCTTCGAGTCCGTTCGCGGCTTCGCCGACGATTTCGAGTTCGCCTGAGAGGGACAACGCCGTGAACAGGTCACGCCGGACCTGCTCTACATCGTCCACGATCAGTACGCGGGTGGGAGTCATTGTTTCGCCTCTCACGAGAGGAAAGATTGGAAGATCTTCTCGAACTCGTCCGCGTCCACTTCAGGGATCGGCTGGTCGGCAAGACCGGCGGGAAGCGGAGCGAGCAATTCGTTCCCCAATTCCTCTTCGGCGAAGTCGAAGCCGTAATCGCGGGGGGAAGCGATGATCGGTTCTTCGACGGCGACAACGAAGTTGCAGGTTTTTGCGGGAGTGATCAGTGCGGGAGTGATCAGGGTTTGGGCGTTCATGGGAAATTCCTTTTTGTAACTTCGCCCCCACTATACGCGCAGAGGGAAAAAAGCGCATCTGGCGCGAGATGGAAATCCCTCTGCGATTGGAGGCTGATTAACGAACTACGACCTGGGACGTAGGAGTACATCGCAGGTCGTAGATAAACTCAATTGGACGCGGACGCTTCGCGCGCGGAAAACGCGGATAAATTCTTTTCTCTCCGTGTTTATCCGCGCTCGTCCGCGTCCAATTTCAAGAACTTTGCGGGGGTCGTAACTGCGCGATCAACGAGCGCAGTTGGGCGAGCGCGTCCCCGGTCATCGTTTGCAGGCGATCTAATTGTTCGGGGACGCGCGCAGGCTCACGGTCGAGCAGGAGGCGGGCGGATTGCGAGGTCAGCGTGATGCTGAAGATCGCCTGGCTGACCGAGTCGTGCAGTTCGCGCGCCAGACGGTTACGTTCGCGCGCCGCGGCCAGTTCCTCGGCTTGCGCGGCGTACTCCTGCAACTTCGCGTGCGCGGATTGCAAATCCGCGAGCAGGCGCTGGCTTTCCGCCTCGTCGGCTTGCGTGCGCGCATAAATGAAATCGTACGAAATCAGAAACGCGCCGACAGCCAGGTAAAGCAGGATGAACGCCAAGCCTTCCAGAAAAGTCATTCCGAGCATCAGGGTTACGCTGAGCAGGGTCGCGTATAGGATCGCCCAGATCGCCGCGGCTCGGCGCGATAACAAATGAAATGCCTGCATGGAAAGCGGGATGTACAAAAGGGTTTGAAAATCCAGGAATGGGCACAGGTTGGAGAGCGTCGCCGCAAGCGCGGTCTGCAATGGAAAGTAGAAAAATTTATGCCAGGAAAAACGGCTCGAGAGCGCAGGCTCCAAAGCATACAACAGCGCATAAATGGCGAGGAGAAAAACGACAGGGAGGAGATTCGATTGATCCCGATAAAAAAGGATCGCGCGCAGCGCCACCGCGCCGATGACGATGAAACCGATCAGATAACTGCCCTGATAACCACGCGTCCGCTTCATTCCGACGCCTCAGCCTGATTCCGCCTAACAAGAATCCGCGTCCCCTCGTGCGGACTCGACTCCACCGACAGACTCCACCCGATCTCGCGCGCCCGCTCGGACATGCCTGCCAGACCCAAATGTCCGCGTTGATTCGATGCCGCCTGCGGATCGAAGCCGCGTCCGTGATCTTCGATTTCAAGACAGGAAACATCCTTGTTCAAATTCAAACGGACGATGGCTTCATTCGTTCCACTGTGTTTGACGATATTGGTCAACGCTTCGTGGACGATGGAATACAATCCCAGCGTTTCCGCTTCGGATAATGTTTTCTCACCGTGCATTTCTAATGAAGGCGGCGGGTAATCCCTCTTCCGTGATCGAGCGCGGCTTCAACTGCGAGACGAGGGATTGGATCTCGCTCAAAGCGTGCGCGGCAAGTTCCTCGAGGCGGAGCAACTGTCCCGACGCGCGAAGCGCTGTCCCGAGTGGCGAAGCCGTATCGAGGGGCGGCTCTTTATCCAATAACAAACGCGAGGATTGGGCGGTCAGGTTCATGCTGAAAACCGTCTGCGTGACCGAGTCGTGCAACTCGCGCGCCAGTCGGTTTCGTTCGCGTTCCACCGCGAGGCTCGCCACCTGATCGGCGTATCCCTGAAGTTGACGATGCGCGCTCTGCAATTCATCGAAGGCGCGTTGATTCTCATGGCGCGCGGCTTCGGCTTTCAACACCTGGCTGGCATAACCGCCGAAGAGGAAGCACACGCCGCTGTACAACCCGCCCATCGCCAGTCCGAAAAGTTGACCTTCGCTCGAAAATAAAAGCGCGCCGGTGAGAGCCAGCGAAAAGCCCGCGATGCAAAGATACCCGACGCGCCTGCCGAAGAAAGCGACCGCGTCGAGGCTGAGCGGGATGAACAGGTTTGCAAAAAAGTCCTCGTAATCGGAAACGATCAACAACCCGATCACGAGGGCAGATTGCAGAAGAAGATAGATCGCCGCGCTGAATCGGAGTGCAAAGTCTCCTGACTTTGCCTGAAGCCGCGAGTTCCAAAGTCGGGAGACTTTGGAGTCCGAATGTGTTAGCCACGTTTCGATGAACAGAAGCAGACCGTACGCCGCGAGCAAACCAAGAACCGCAATGAAGTAGGTCTCGTCAATGGAGACCACCGCGCCGCGCAAGACGACCGCGGCATAGATCAAATACACGCCGATCGTGCGCATTATTTTTTGTCCGATGTCAACCCGTGACGCAGCGCGTAAATGGCGGCTTGCGTGCGGTCGTCCAAGTGCAATTTTCCGAGAATGTTGCTGACGTGCGTCTTGACGGTCTTCTCGCTGATGAAGAGTTTTTCAGCGATCTCGCGGTTGTTCCTCCCGTCGGCGATCAAATGCAGGACTTCCTGCTCGCGCTCGGTCAAGCCTTCATCTGAACGCGTCGCCGCGTGAGTTGCGGCTGGTTCCTCCTTTTTTGCCGCCACCGCCGACATCAATTTTTTGGCGATTTCGGGATGCAACTGCACTTTGCCGAGATGCACCTCGCGCACTGCCTGGACCAGTTCATTCGGCGGAATGTCCTTGAGCAAGTATCCCTGCGCGCCGGCGCGGATGGCTGGCAGCACTTTATCTTCCTCGCCGAAACTGGTCAGAATGATGACGCGTGTGCGCGGACTGCATTCGATGATCTTCGGCGTAGCCTGGATGCCGTCCATTTCGGGCATGACCAGGTCGAGCAGGACGATGTCGGGCTGCGTCTTGCGCGCCAGTTCCACCGCCTGAACGCCGTTGGCGGCTTCTCCCGTCACTTCAATGGGCAAAGTGGACACATCCTGCAATTCCAGAAACGTCCGCAACCCCTGGCGCACCATGGCGTGATCGTCCACGATCAGGACGCGGATCTTTTCCCCGGAACCGGATTTGTTCATGTCGTCATCCATCCCGTTGGGTTCGCTGAATTTATTCGTCGGAATGATCTCACAATGATTATGACATTTTGGGAGGCGTTAGGCAAATGACATTCATCCCCTTTTGCGGCAAAAATCGAAACGCCTGCCTGCATCGAAACAGGCGCGTCCGGCGACCACCATTGGAAAACGCTTCGCGCACTTCGCTTCCTCGCGGCGAGGATTTTGTTCTCCCAGGAGACTCATTAACTCACGTTACGCAGAAAAGATCATCTTGGGTAATGCGACATTCATGTCGCTCTTGCCCAGGAAACGCCTGAAAAGCGAGACGCTACGCAGTCTCGCGTTACGGGTATCATTGCGTAACATCGGTCATTAAAACAAACGGCTATTTCCTCCGAATCCACTTGAACAACTCGACCGCAAGAAAGACGACCGCGCCGAAGCCGAAACTGATCAGCAGGTCGCGCAGGCTGAGCGGGGTCGTGGCGAAAGCCTTGTTGAGAAAGGGAACGTAGATCACAACCAGTTGAAGGATTAGCGTCAACAACACAGCGCCCAGCATGGATTTGTTCGAGGTCAAGCCGATCCGCCAGAGCGTATCCCGCTCCGAACGGGTGGCGAGGGCATTGCCCATCTGAGCCAGGGTGAGCGTGGTGAAGGTGACGGTCTGCCAGACGGCCGGCGAGGCGGACGGGTCGAGCCGGTAATACAGAAACCCCACGCCAAGAGAGACCAACCCCATCAACAAGCCGACCCAAATAATGTCGCGTCCCATGCCCCGCCCGAAGATGTTTTCACTCGGCGAATAAGGCGGTCTCTTCATGACGTTTCGTTCGGGAGGCTCCACCGCCAGCGCCAGACCGGGCAACCCGTCGGTGACCAGGTTGATCCACAGGATTTGAAGCGACGTCAACGGCAGCGGCATGCCGATGAACGGCGCGAGCAACATCACCCAGATCTCGCCCGCGTTGGAGGTCATCGTGTACTTGATGAATTTGCGGATGTTATCGTAGATGCGGCGTCCCTCCTTCACCGCCGCGACGATGGTGGCGAAGTTATCGTCCAGCAGGATCATATCGGAGGCTTCCTTCGTGACATCCGTGCCGGTGATCCCCATCGCCACGCCGATCTCCGCCTTCCTGAGCGCGGGCGCGTCGTTGACTCCGTCGCCGGTCATCGCGACGATGTGTCCGCGGGTTTGGAGCGCCTGCACCAGTTTGAGTTTGTGTTCGGGAGAGACGCGGGCATAGACCGGCACTTCCTCGACCGCCGCTTCCAATTGCGCGGTGGTCATTTCATCCAGGTCGCGTCCCGTGAGCGGTTTGTTTGTTTCGGCGATCCCCAATTCCGAAGCGATGTACGCGGCGGTCAGCGGATGATCGCCCGTGATCATCACAGTGCGAATGCCCGCCGTTCTGGCTTCCGCCACCGCGCCCTTCACTTCGGGACGCGCCGGGTCAATCATGCCGACCATGCCGATGAAGATCAGATCGCGCTCGAGCGGTTCGGGCTCATCGCACTGACAGAAGGATAGCCCCAGCACCCGCATCCCTTTTTGCGCCATGTCGTTGTTCGCCTTCAGGATGCGCTCCCGCCAGGCTTCATCCAACGGTACGGTCCGACCGTCCGCCCAGACCCGGTTCGAGACTTCCATCAGGCTGTCCACCGCGCCTTTGGTGATCACGAGGTAATGACCCGGCTGGAAAAAGTCCGGGCGGGAATCCTGATAGGGATTCAGCAGGGCAGGCACCAGGTCCGGCTCGGGGCGGTGAACGGTCGTCATCCGTTTGCGATCGGAATCGAACGGCAGTTCGGCGACGCGCGGGAACGCCTTTTCCAAATCTGCTTTCCACAACCCCGCCTTTGCGCTGGCGATCACCAGCGCGCCTTCGGTCGGGTCGCCGATGGTCGAAAACGCGCCCGCTTCGCCGGGGACGGCTTCCAGCACGGCATCGTTGCATAACGCGCCTCCAGCCAGGGTCAGCACAATGGGCGGGCTTTCCTGCAACAGGGGTTCGGGCGCATCGTTGGCGTTGACCGTCGGGCTGAAACTGCGCAGGCGCGCCTGCAAATTGAGTGTGTTCTCCGCCACGTCCACGAAGGTGACGGTCATCTGATTCTGGGTGAGGGTGCCGGTTTTGTCGGAGCAGATGACCGTCACCGAGCCGAGCGTTTCGACGGCCGGCAACTTTCGGATCAGGGCGTTGCGTTTCAACATGCGTTGCGCGCCGAGCGCCAGCGCGATCGTCACCACAGCGGGCAGACCTTCGGGGACAGCCGCCACCGCCATCGCCACCGAGACCTTGAACATCTCGATCCAGTTTTCGCCGCGCAACAAGCCGAGGACAAAGACGATCGCGACCACCGCCAGCGCGGCGAGCGCCAGCCCCTTTGCCAGTTGATCGAGACGCCGCTGAAGGGGAGTTTTCTCCTCGCCAACCGACTGGAGCATGTCGGCGATCCTGCCCAACTGGGTGTTCATTCCCGTACCCGTCACCAGCGCCAGGCCATGCCCATACGTGACGATCGTCCCCATGTAGACCAAATTGACGCGGTCGCCCAGAGCCAGATTCTCCTCCGCGAGCGGATCGGTGTGCTTTTCGACCGCCTCCGACTCCCCGGTCAAAACTGCCTCCTGCGCCTTCAAATTGACCGCCTCCACCAACCGCGCGTCCGCCGGGACGGTGTTTCCCGTCTCCAACTGGATGACGTCGCCGGGGACCAGCGAGCGGGCGGTGACTTCCTGCAAGCGCCCGTCGCGTCGGACGCGCACGTGCGGAACCGCCATGCGCTTGAGAGCCGCCATCGCCTGTTCGGCGCGGTACTCCTGAAAAAAGCCAAGCGCGCCGTTCAGGACGACGATGATCATGATGACGATCGCGTCCGTGGTCTCGCCGAGGAACGCGGAGACAATGGCGGAGATGATGAGCATGACGATCATCACGCCCGTGAACTGTTCCAGCAGGATCACCCAGGGGCTTTTGCCTGCGCGTTCGACCAGTTCGTTCGGTCCGTGTTCCGCGAGCCGCCGTTCCGCCTCCGCCGCGCTCAAACCGTTTTCGAGGTCGCTGTCAACTTTGCGGACGGCTTCCTGCGTATCAAGGGTATGCCATTCGGTCATGGCGCCTCCAGCCTTTATTTCGATTTTCCATTGGAATCATTATATATCGAAAGTTCGAAAAGCTATAACAGAGTCCCGGCGTTTACCCTGAGCCTGCCGGAGGGATGGTAATTTGCGGGCGATCGCCGGAAAAGCGACTCGCATTTTTTGTGATATATAATTCGTGACGATCCCTGCAAAAAACGTTGTGAAGAATCAAAGCGAATATGTCACGAAAGGAAGAAAAGATGGATACACCTGTCACTCCCGGTTTCGATCCCGCGCACGACGTGCTGCATTATGGACGCCAGCCTCTGGACGCCATCTTTGCGCCGAAAAGCGTGGCGGTGGTCGGCGCGACGGAAACGCCCGGCAGCGTCGGGCGCACCATCGTCTGGAATTTGATCAGCAGTTCCTTTGGCGGGACCATCTATCCCGTAAACCCGAAGCGTTCGAGCGTGCTGGGCATCAAAGCCTATCCCAATCTCTCCGCCGTGCCGGAGGCGGTGGATTTGGTCGTGGTGGTCACCCCCGCCGCAACCGTGCCAGACATCATCAAGGAAGCCGTGGAACTGGATGTAAAAGGCGCCATCATTATTTCCGCCGGGTTCAAGGAGACGGGCCCCGAAGGCGCGGAGTTGGAACGCCAGATCATGGAACATGCGCGCCGCGGAAACATGCGTATCATCGGGCCGAATTGCCTGGGTGTGATGAGTCCTGTCAGCGGTTTGAACGCCACCTTTGCCAGCGCGATGGCGCGGCGCGGCAGCGTCGGGTTCATCAGCCAGAGCGGCGCGTTATGCACCGCCATCCTCGACTGGAGTTTGAGCGAGAACGTCGGGTTCAGCGCGTTCGTTTCCATCGGCTCGATGCTGGACGTGGATTGGAGCGATCTGATCTATTATCTCGGCGACGATCCGCACACCAAGAGCATCGTCATTTACATGGAGACCATCGGGAACGCCAGGGCGTTTCTCTCCGCCGCCCGTGAGGTGGCGCTGGCGAAACCGATCATCGTCATCAAGCCCGGCCGCACGGAGGGAGCCGCAAAAGCCGCCGCCTCCCATACTGGCTCACTGACCGGCAGCGATGAAGTGCTGGAGGTCGCCTTCCGTCGAAGCGGCGTGCTGCGCGTCAGCAGGATCGCCGAACTATTCTACATGGCGGAGGTGCTTGGGAAACAGCCGCGCCCGAAGGGTCGTCGCCTGACGATCCTCACCAACGCCGGCGGACCAGGCGTGCTGGCAACCGATGCGCTGATCACCAATGGCGGCGAACTGGCTCAACTTTCCGAAGAGACGATGGAAGCCTTCGACCAACTGCTCCCGGCAGCCTGGAGTCACAACAATCCGGTGGACATTTTGGGAGACGCCAGCCCGGAGCGTTACGGCAAGGCGCTCGAAATCGCAGCCAAAGACCCCAACAGCGACGGCATCCTCGTGATCCTCACCCCCCAAGCGATGACGGATCCCACCAAAACCGCGGAGGAATTGGAGCCGTACGCGCAATCGCTCGGCAAGCCGGTGATCGCCTCCTGGATGGGCGGGGATGAAGTCGCCCCGGGGGAAGCCATCCTCAACAAAGCCAATGTCCCGACCTTTCCCTATCCCGACACGGCGGCGCGCGTTTTCGATTACATGGCGCACTACGCGGAAAACCTGCGAAGTTTGTACGAAACGCCGATGCCGATCGGGGACGAGGTGCAAGATCCGCTCGACCGCGAAGGCGCCGCGCAGATCGTCAAGTCCGCGCGCGATGCGGGTCGCACGATCCTGACCGAATACGAGTCCAAACTGCTTCTGGCTTCCTACGGCATTCCCACCGTGGAGACGCGCATCGCGAAGACCGAGCAGGAGGCTGTGGAGGTTGCGGAGGATATCGGCTATCCTGTCGTCCTCAAACTTCATTCGGAAACGATCACCCACAAGACCGATGTCGGCGGCGTGCAATTGGACCTGACCGACGCGCAGGCTGTGAGAAACGCTTACGCGGGCATTCGGCAATCGGTCACGGAAAAGGCTGGAGCCGGGCATTTTCTGGGAGTAACCGTTCAGCCGATGGCGAAGGTCGAAGGGTACGAATTGATCCTGGGCAGCAGCATTGATCCGCAATTCGGTCCGGTGCTGCTGTTTGGGTTGGGAGGTCAGCTGGTGGAGGTTTTCAAGGACCGCGCGCTGGGACTCCCGCCCCTGACCACCACGCTGGCGCGGCGGATGATGGAACAGACCCGCATCTACACCGCCCTGAAGGGGGTCCGCGGCCGCGAGCCTGTGGATCTCGCCGCGCTCGAACGCCTGCTCGTCCGCTTCTCGCAACTGGTCACGGAGCAGCGCTGGATCAAGGAACTGGACATCAATCCGCTGACGGCTTCGCCCGAAAACCTGCTTGCCCTGGATGCCCGCGTCGTGCTTTATGACCCGGATGTCGAGGATGACCAATTGCCCAAACTTGCCATCCGTCCCTATCCCATTCAATACGCTGGGACGTGGGTCGCCAAAGACAAAACCGAGGTGACCATTCGTCCCATCCTGCCCGAGGATGAGGCGCTGCTGGTGAAGTTTCACGCCGCGTTATCGGACCGCAGCGTCTTCCTGCGTTATCTGCAACCCATGATGTTCCAGGAACGCGTTGTGCATGAACGCCTGGCGCGCATCTGCCATTGCGATTACGAGCGCGAGATCACCCTGGTTGCCGAAAGCAGGAACGACGAAGGGGAACGCAACATCCTGGGAGTGGTTCGTTTGAGCAAACTGCACGGCACGGATGAGGCGCGCCTGAGCATCCTGATCGCCGATCCATACCAGGGTATCGGGCTTGGCGGTGAGTTGGTCCGCCGCGCCATGGAGGTGGCCGGACGCGAGGGACTCCAGCACCTCAGCGCCGTTCTGACAAGCGATAATCAGGTCATGCAGCACATCTTTCAAAAACTCGGTTTCCGTATCGAACCGGCCGACCGGTTTACCCTCCGCGCCAGCGCGGACGCGCCCTTCCATCATTCTTGAGAGGTTTCCCCGCGTTTTGCTACCGTACGAACCTCTCGTAAAAACCTAAGGGTTCGTAAAAAAATAAGCTCCCTCACCTTCCACGAAATGGATGTCATTGCGAGGGTGTTCGTCCCGAAGCAATTCCCACTTTGCAGGAAAATCTATGGCAACAGGAGATTGCTTCTCGAAGACTCGCAACGACATGAGGGAAGTTAATAATTTACTGACCCTAAAGGTCTTTCCTGTAAATCGGGGGGTTGCGAAGGGCAAGGGGACCTTTAGGGTTTCCGTGTACGGTAGAGAACCCCGCGTAAAGGTTGTGCAATATCGAAATCGTCTATAAAATGGAGGCATGAACATATCCTGGGATCGCCCCCTTCCCTCCGCGCAGGCTTGAATCATGCAAACCGACGTCCTTCTCAAACGCCTGAAAGCCTTCGACTTCCTGCGCGGACTGGACGACGCGACCCTCGCGCGCCTTGCGGACAGCGCAACGTGGAAAGTGTTCGCGCCCAACGCGGTGGTGTTCTGGGAGGGGGACGTGGAATCGAATCTGTTCTATCTGCAATACGGCTCGCTCAAGGTGTTGAAGGCTTCGCCCGACGGACGCGAACAGGTGCTGCGGTTCATCGGCGCGGGCGAGATATTCAATGAGATCGGCGTGCTGGCGAAGAAACCCAATCCCGCGACCGCCATGGCATTGGAGGAATCGGGGATATGGTTGATTCCGCGCCACGCGCTCGAAGAGATCGTCCAAGCGCATCCACATACCGCCATGCAGATCATCGAAAACATGGCGGACAAGATCATCGGTCTGGTCGCGCTCGCCGCGGACCTGTCGTTGAAGACGGTCGAGGCGCGGTTCGCCAAATTGCTGCTGGAGCAAGCCGAGGGGGATGTGATCGAACGCCGTCGCTGGACGAACCAGACTGAACTCGCCGCGCGCCTCGGCACCGTCCCGGACGTGTTGAGCCGCGTCATCCGCGAGTTGACGAAGGCGGGTCTCATCGAAATGGACAAACAACACATCCGCATTCTGGATCGCGCGGGATTATCGGCGCGGGCGATGGCTCAAGGTGAATAAGGGACAAACGATCGCGGCGTTTTCCACATCGAGAATTGGAGAATTTATGTTCCCCGTGTCCCGGTGGTTTGCGCGGCAGGCGAGGATTGGATGTAAAGACCCGACAAAAGTCGGGGCGCGGAATGGGGGAGAGAAGTAAAGTCGAGGCATGTCAGAAAGGAGCAGCATGCCCGATATCTATTTTCCCGAAACAAAATCGAAAGCCGTCTTCGCGGCGGATGGACCCAAGCCGCAATTCCTGATCGAGACGCCGCAGTTCAAGGCGCTGGTGGTCGGTCTGGATGCGGGACAGCAAATTCCCCTCCACCCCGGCGAAGCGGCGATGTATCATTTCCTCGAAGGCGAAGGGCTGATGACCGTTGACGAGGAAATCTTTGCCATCAAACCCGGCGTGACCGTCGTCGCGCCCAGCGGTTCGAAGCGCGGCATGAACGCGAAGACGCGCATTGTCTTTCTCGGCTCGAAAGGCGAGTCGTAACGCGAAATTCATTTCGCCCTGCGCAAAATTGCGGAATTTATTTCGCCCTGCGCAAAATTGCGAAATGAATTTCGCCCCGCGCAAAATTGCGAAATGAATTTCGCCCCGCGCAAAATTGCGAAATGAATTTCGCGGCACAGAACAGTCATAAAGGAACGACCATGCCCATTCCCTACCTTCTCACAGCCCTGCTTTACGCCTTCGTCGCCCTGTTCGCCGCGGCGGACGCCTCGCTCGTCAGCGTCAACTTCATCGCCGCGTTTCCCGCGCTGCGTTGGGTGCGCGTCCATTTCATCACGCTGGGGATCGTCTCGCAGGTTGTGTTCGGTTTGCTTCCCCTCCTCGTTGCGTCGCTGGCTAAAAAACCAAAACCCGCCTTTCGCTGGGACATCTGGCTGACGCTCAACGTCGGTTTCGTCGCGCTGGTGGCGGGATTCGCGGGCGTCAACCATCCGATGATCCTTGCGGGCGGCACGCTCATCTTCATCGCGGCGACTCTCCTGCTCCTCCAACTGTGGAACATACGCGGAGGCGATACGCCTGCCAGCCTCAAGTTCTACATCACAGGCATTGCCTATTTGTTGCTCGGCATCATCGTCGGCACGGGCTTGTGGCTCAACTGGAGCGAAGCCCTCCGCATCAAAGTCCCGCTCGAAGTGCACATCCACGCCAATTCGTGGGGCTTCATGTCGCTGGTCTTCGCGGGTCTGCTCGTGGACTTCATCCCGATGATCACGAAACGCGCGCTCGGAAGCGCGAGAGACGTTTCGCTGATCTACTGGGGGATGACGCTCGGCGCGTTCGGTCTCGTGCTAGGTCCGTGGCTGGGCGGAAGCCTGCCTCCCACCGTATCAGGTTTGATCCTGCACCTCGGAGCGACGATCTGGCTGATGGTCCTGATGGGACGCGCCCTCAAAGCGGATGGGCGACTCAACAGCGCGGGCGGCTGGCATCTGCTCGCCTCGTATTCATGGATTTTGCTCCCCGTGCTGGTCGCGCCGTTGATCCTGCTCGGATACATCCCGGGCGGACCCGTCGAATCCACTGCGCCTCAAGCCTTGATCTATGGCTGGGTGCTGCAATTCGGCATTGCCCTCATCCCCTACATTGCGCGGCGATTCTTCCTCAAGGAAAAGAATCCGCAATTGGGCGGCTCCTGGCTGACCCTCGCGGCGGTCACAGCGGGGAGTCTGTTCGTGTGGGTGAGCATTTTCCTCGTCCCGGCAAGAGGCGTGCTGTACGGAATCGGTTTCGCGCTCTACGCGCTGTCGTTGATCCAACCCGTGAAGGAACTCTTCGATATCGTGCGGGATGGATTGAAGAAAGTCGAATTGGCATAATGAAGTGACAGTCACTTCGAAAGAGGTCAAAATAATGTTGCAAAAAATCGCATCCGTTCTCGCGTTCGTCATCGGCGCGATGGCTGTCGTTGCGGGCGGAAAGGTCCTGCTTGGCATCCTCCCCGATTACTACGTGATCAACTGGCTCCCCGTGTACAACTACACCGTCGGCGTCCTGACCGTCCTGGTCACGAGCGTCCTGATTTGGATCAACCATAAACTTGCCATGCCAATCGCCGTCGTCACGTTCGGGGTTCACACGCTGGTCATGCTCGTCCTGCAAACCGCCTACCGCGACGTGGTGGCGGTGGACAGCGTGGTGGCGATGACCGTCCGTATGGCGGCATGGATCGTCATCCTCGCGCTGATGTATTTCGGATCGCGCAGGAATCAAACAGCCGCGCTTGCAAGATGATGGTTTTTCAGAAAATAAAAACGCGCCCGTTGGCGTTAGAGAACGCCGATTACGCGAGGCAGAGAACGCCAACTACGCTAGGCCGCGAGGCGCATATCTCAAGGAAAACCCCATGACAAAAAATGCCCCCTCCCGTTACCATCCCCTGCAGGTCACACTGCACTGGCTGATCGTTCTGCTCGTCTTCGCGGCGTTCCTCATCGGCAAATCCATGACCCGCCTGCCCAATGACGACTCCGCCAAACTGGTCCCGCTGACGATCCACATGAGCATCGGCATCCTCACGCTGGTCGTGATCGTCGTTCGCATTATCGCGCGGATGAAACTTCCCAAACCCGCCTACGCTTCGACAGGCAGCGCCTTCCTCGATTGGCTCGGCAAGGCGGTGCATGGCATGTTGTACCTGGTCGTTCTGCTGATGGCGGTCAGCGGCTTGTCGCTTTCCCTGCAATCGGGGCTGGCATCCATCGTCTTCGGCGGATCGGGCGCGCCCCTGCCTGCGGATTTTTACGACTTTGCGGCGCGCCTCCTGCACGGATTCATCGCGCCCGCGCTGCTGGTACTCGTCCTTTTGCACGTCGGCGGGGCATTCTATCACCAACTGTTACTGAAAGACAAATTGCTGGCGCGCATGTGGTACGGAAAATAGAAAATTTCGGCTCCACCGTCATTGACGGGAAAATGACGATCCTGGAAAATCGGCTCCCTGAGAATTCCCGTGATTCTGGACGTGGAGGCTTCCGCTGAAAAAAAGCCAGGAACAAACTACAGAGATACGGAGACACGGAAAAATCCAGAAGGAAAAAACTCCGTGACTCCGTGTCTTCGTGATTGACAGGTTGTTTTTTTCAGCAGCAATTCGCCAAACAAGCCGGATCTCCCCGGATGTTATAATCCCAAAATGCAAAGACGACCCGTCGCGCTCCTCGTCGCAGGGATGCTCGCCCTCTGCCTGCTGGCGGCGTTCGCGTACAACCTGCCGCCGATCCACGACCGGCTGGCTTGGCGGGTGGAAACCCTGCTCGTCCAGATCAAACGATACTTCAACCCGCCGGAAGAGGTGGTTTTCACGCCGCAGGAACAAGTGCAAGCCATCGTCAATGCGACGCTGACGGCGCTCGCGCCCTCGCCGACCGCTTCGCCCCCTCCTCCCCTCCTGACTGAAACCCCGCTTCCGACCCCAACCCCCAGCCTGACTCCAACGCCCATACCGGAACGCGTCGCCCTGAGCGGCATCCGCCACGAATACCAGCAATTCAACAACTGCGCGCCCGCCAATCTTTCGATGGCGATGTCCTATTGGGGCTGGAAGGGAAGCCAGTTCGAGACGCGCGCCTACCTGCGCCCCGCTTATGAGATTGACGACAAGAACGTCAACCCTTTCGAACTCGTGAATTACGTGGAGCAATTCACCGAATTCGACGCCTTGTGGCGCGTCGGCGGGGACCTCGAACTGCTCAAACGACTGGTCGCGGCCGGTTTCCCCGTGCTGATCGAAAAGGGATTGGACCCCTCCGACGACGCGTGGCTCGGTCACTACCAAACCGTCAGCGGATACCGGGACGACGCCCGCCAGTTCCTCGTGTACGATTCGTACGAAGGTCCGCCGGAGGCGTATGGCGTGTCGTACGATCTCGTGGGGCAGTTCTGGCGGCACTTCAATTTCACCTACATCGTCGTCTTTCCCCCGGAGCGCGCCGAGGAAGTTCATTCGATCCTTGGTCCGCACAGCGACCCGCAAGCGAACTTCCAATCCGCCGCGGAACTGGCATTAAGAGAGGCGAATAGTTTGAGCGGACGGGAACAGTTCTTCGCCTGGTTCAACCTCGGCGCGAACCTTGTCCATCTTGGAGATTACGCCTCCGCCGCGCAGGCGTACGACAACGCCTTCGCCTTGTATGCGGCGCTGCCCCTCGAGGAACGTCCCTGGCGGCTGTTGTGGTATCAGGATGGTCCGTACGCCGCCTACTTTCACACGGGACGTTATCAGGACGTGATCAACCTGGCGCACGCTACGCTGGTCAACGTGGATAAACCGGTGCTCGAGGAGACCTACTATTGGCGCGGGATGGCGAAAGAGGCTTTGGGCGACCGCGCAGGCGCGATCGAGGATTTGACGCGGGCGTTCGATCTCAACCCCAATTCCACGCCGGCCGGGGATGAACTCCGGCGCATCCAGAACTCACCCTGATTCTTCCCATCCTAATCGCCGCTTCAGCGGATCACCCCCCTGACCACCACCACGCCGTCGCCCCATTCCGCGGAAGTGAAGCGCACCGGCAATCGTTCCGCGCGCTGCAATTGGACCTGGATCTCGCGTTCGATTGCCTCCCTCATCGAGGTTGGAAGCGGCAGGTTCAAATCCAATATCTCCACCACCGGCAATCCATCTTCCAATGTGACGCGCGCCTCCCCGCTGACGTGAAAATGCAAACCTGTGAGGATGACGTCCCCCTCGCCTGAAATGGAATCGGGCGTGATGCGGATCTTTGGATACGCAAAGGGAATCTGCGGATAGCGATTCAAATACCACGTGATGGTCTGCTCCGCTTCGAGTTCGGTCAACGTCACCTCCCAGGTTTCGCCGGAATGTTCCCCCGAACGAATGTAATCCAGCAAAGCCCGTATCTCCGGGTCCATGATCGGCTCCACCACGTACGGGTTGGAAGCCGCCAACAGCAACTGTCCCCAGGTGAACAGGTTGGCGGCGACCAGCCCCAACGCGAACCACAGATTCCAACGCGACCTTATCGCAGCCATAATTTCAATCCTGCGATGCCGGCCGGCACGATGGCGATGAGACAGGCAAGCGCCCAGATCGCAGCCGCCCGGTCGGAGGGGACGAAGCGGGCGTCCGTGGAGGCAGCCTCCTCCGTCGGGAGGATCGGTTTGTCGTGTCCGTAGGCGCGCCCGATCCACAAAGCGGATAATCCCAACACAATGAGGAATGCCAGTGTGGTCCCCGCCGCGGAAAGACCCAGCACGTCCAGTTCGGGAGGCAGGTCCCCGAAGAAGCGCGCCCCGCCCAACGTGATGACGAGCAGCGAGCCTCCGTTCCACGCCGCGTGGACCGCCACCGCGATCCCGTATCGCTTCAACCAGTTTTTGCCCGCGTCTTTTTCGCCGCGCAGCACGTCCCGCCAGCCCTGCGCCACCAATCCCGACCCGAGAGGATGCAATGCGCTTCCAATCGCGCGCACGAGCAGGATGCCTCCCCAGATCGAAAAGCCGACCGTGGCGTAGATCACGTTTTCCAGCGCGGCGAATCCCGCGCCCGCCATCGCGCCGACCCAGAACGCCTCCCGCCTGCCGAGGCGACGCAGCAGCGGTAACGTGATCAGTGGCTTTGCGATCTCCTCTGCGAGCGGCGCGATGATCGCGATCTGCACGAAGAGGAAAATGAAGAAGGGGTTGGTCAACGCGTCCGCCACTTCGTCGCTCGATAAGGCGCGGAACAGATCGCGGAGATTCCCCGACAGCGTATCCGCCAGGTTGAAGACCAACGACAGCGCAATGACCGGCAAAAGAATTTCCAACACGATGGCGATGAAGACGCCGACCGTCGCGCCGCCCGCGAACGAAAGCAGACCGCGCCTCCAGGTCAGGGCGCCCGTGATCGTTGCGCGTTGTTCTTCATCAGCAGGCGTTTCCTCTTTCTTTTGATCGCCAGCCTGCGGAGCGGGCGCGCGCGGCATCATCCACGCGACCGCCCATAACGCAGGCAGGGTCGCGGCGGTCAATAGGATGGGCGGGAAGAACAGCCCGACTCCGATATTACCCGCTGTGATGGACAATCCCAACCCGATCAGAAGCAGGAAGACGCCCACCAACGCCACAGGCGAAGGAAGCCGCAATGGATTCGAGGGTTTGTTTTGCAAAGAGCGATTGGCGTGCCAGAACGCGGCAACGCCCGCGCCCATCGTGAGCAACGCCATGGTCAGGCTGACCACGCCAAAGATGGCGGTCTCCGTCCCGCCGGAACTCAGCAGCGCCATCGGGAGGATGCAAAAGAGGTTGATCGCAAGCGGAGTCCCGACGATCATGGCGAGCAAGCCGGCGATCATCACGGCGCGCTTGAACCAGCGCGGCGCGCCGCCTGCGGAGTTCACTTGATTCATATCAGCCATCATGCTCTGCGCGTTATCGCTCATTCCCACGTCTCCAACACCTGTTGCCAGGCTTTGATCGCTTCGAGTTTACGCTCCACGATGATCGCCGCCACGACCAGGATCAAGCCGATCAAACCGAACGTGATCCACTGGTTCACCTCCTGCAGCGCGTTGAGCAACTGCCCCAGCGCGGCAAGGATCACGCCGGACATGCCCGTGTAAAAGAATCGCCTCAACCGCCGCGCGCTCCCCCACCAGAACGCCGCAAGCCCTTCGCCGCCCAGCATCAACGCGAACCCCCATCCAAAGACGAGCGTCTGCCAGAAGAGCGAACCCAGCAACAGCAATATCGCCGCGTAATCCAGCCAGCGCGCCAGCGTCCTGCCGCCTCTTTGCCATTCGAGAAAACCGATCCCCAATAGATACAACCCGGCGGGCAGCGCATACCATTGCAACTGCCTGAGGTTATCCCACGCGTTGACGTAGAACGCATACAGGAACCAGCCCGTCAGCAGCATCCCGACCGCCAGATACCCAAGCCTCATCCGCCTGTAGACCGCGGACGCCGCCGCATACAGCAGACCGATCAGCGACAGCGTCCATATCGCCATGTAAACCGTTTCCACGTCCACGATCTGGCGGAACGGCAACCCGAAGAGCGCGCGCACGCTCCAACTCGCAAGGTCAATGCCCAGGATGAACGCCAGCGCAAGCGAAAGGATGGAGAGGAGCATCGCGGATCGTTGCAATGGGATTTCCCATACGGAATGCCAACTCCGCATTGGATTGGACTCCGCTTCGTTCTCACCCGAGCCTGACCGCTGTTTCAAAAGGCTGTATCCAAATCCCAAAACCCCGTACTCGAAAGCCAGCCCCGCGAGATGAGCCGGCAGGTTGATGCCTGCCCAATCCGCCGCGGCGCGCCATTGCATCAACGCGACCAATCCGAGTAACGCGCTGAAATACGTCAGCCCCGACGACCTCCACGCGGACGCCAGCACTGCGATCATCAGCAGATTGACGAGCGATACCTCCGCCCCGGCAAACGTCCCGCGCAGACTGCCAAACTGCGAGAGCAAAATATCGAGAATCACGAAAACATAAAACGGACGCGACCATCCCCAAAACCATCGTTTCGCGTGGAGCGGCGAACCCTCGTTCAATCGTCTTTCGAGGATCAATCCGCCGGCCAGCAGGATCACGGTCAACGGCAGGAAGCGCAGCCAGGCTTCCCCGGCGTTCCGCCATAATCCGAGATGTTCAAGGAGGAAGCCCAGGGCGTAATGCGCGGAGAGGAGAGCCGTCAGAAGCCAGAAACGCAATTTGAAACGGTACACAGCCCACCCGTGGAAAGAGGCGAGCAGGACGAAGTTCAGGGCGATCAGGTCCTCGCGCGCATCCGCAAAGAAGGGCGCGGCGGTCGCCAATCCCAATCCCAAAACGTAAAGCGGAAACGCCCACCATTGAAACAATCTCTTTGCGAATTCCGCGAACCAGAGGCTCGGTCTTCTCCAGGGAAAGCCCGTCCACGCGCCGAAGCGGCGATCCAGCGCCCAGCCGAGGAACAATGCGAGTAACGCGCCGGGGAAAAGACTCAAGCCATAATATTCGTTCGGGATCGTCGAACGTTGGATGAGGCTGGCATACGGAATGACGATCAAGGCGGAGGCGGGAGTCAAGAGAAGCGGCTGGCGCAGCCAGAAGGCGCTGACCGCGTAGAGCAATGCCGCGCTTCCGTAACCCCAGATGGCGCCGGTCTGATCGAGGCTCGAGGGAGGCAAGCCCAGCGCGGTCAACGCGAAGCCCGCGACAATCAAGACCGAAGCGTAGGAATTCAATCGAACGCGGCGCAAGACCCAAGCCATGAGCAGATGGACCGCCGCCAAGCCGATCAGCCACCAGCCCTGCCGTTCGGCGGGAACGCCCGCTTCATTCAACGCGATCAATAACGACAACGCGGCAAGCGCCGTTCCCGGATACAGCCACAATGAATTCCTGAAGATGACCGCGGACGCGACCATCAAAACGGCGTCGTACAGCAACGCCCATGCCAGTGTAATCGAGAGATGGGCAACCAGCATCGTACCGATGATGATCGAGACGTAGCCTGTGAGATAGGCTGGCAATCCATAGGCGCGTCTCAAGGACCCTTCGACAGGCTCAGGGCGGGCGGGGCGCGGCGCGATGCGTTCCAGCCAGAGACCGGATGCCAATCCCAGCGCGCCGAAGACCAGAAGCATCAAGCCGAAATGTTCGTGCCGCGCGGAGGGCGAGAGATAGTCCAGCCAATACACAGCCCACAAGGGGATCAATCCCAGCGCGGGATAGAAGAATTTGGTCGCGCCAAGCGAGGTTACTTTCACGCCCAACTGTTTGGACTGGTTGTGATCGAACCGCGCGGAGAGGACGTAAAGAGCAATCGAAAGTCCAACCGTAAAGAGACTCGCTTCCGTGTTCGCGACCGCCCAGAGCATCGAGAAGGGAAGCAAAACGTGGGTCGCGGTCTTCAAAGGGATTGCATACGCGCGCGGCGCGCGGCGCGCCACCCACAAACCGACGAGGAACAGCAGCCATGCCAGCGCCGTCCAACTGACGGCGAAATCGGGCAGGGTCGGCTCGAACGTCGTAAACCAGCCGAGGTTGGTGAGGATCGTCCACGGGGCAAAGACGACGACGACCGAGAACCAGACGAAGCGCGCCTTGCGGAACATGCGCGCCGAAAGCGCATAAAGCGCGGTGACGATCAGGAGTCCGATTGCCGCCCAGGTTTGCTGAATCCGCCCGCCGCCCAGCAGGATCAGGTTGCGGACCAGAGCCAGGATGATGATCCCGACCGAGGCGGTCCAACCCGCGACGAGCAACGGACGCCGGAACAAACTCCACGCCAAACGGAAGAACGCGCGGACGCGCCTGCGAAGCGTGTCGCGTTGCTTCAGGTAATTCAGTCCGCGTTCCGCCAGCACCATCGCCGCGGCGATGATCGCGCCTTTGGCGGCAAGCGAGCCGTGTCCGCGGCTGTAGACGATGGCGATGAACCCGCCGCCGATCATCCCAAGCCAGGCGGCGACGTGTCCCCAGCGTTCCTGGCAGCGTCCCCAGGCAAACAAGCCATAGACAAGCGCCAAAAGCAATTGATCCGCCGCGCCCCAGAGTTGGCTCGCATCTGTCCACGTGGATCCACCGACAAATTCCTCGAGCGGACGAATGTAGATTCGGAACAGGATCACGACGGAGACGATGTGCGCGGTGTGATACAAGGGCGCCAGAAATTTGTAAGTCGCGATAGGAATCTTTCTGCGTTCCGCTTCGAGTCCCGCAAGGAAATAGATCGCCGCCAGGAGGCATAACGCAAACGTGACGACTTCGCCATCCACCCGCGCGCGGTCGAGGATGAGCCACAATCCCCAGGCGGTGACAAGTCCGGCCGGGCAGAACTCCGCAGAGGCGTGTGACGCCAGCGTGTCGGCGAAATACAGGATGCCGATCCCCAGCAGGTGATCGCCGGGGTGTATCCATCCGGCGCATTGATGAATGCAACGATCGGCGCAGCAACGCTGACCGCCAGTCCGGTCAATCGCCAGGGGAGGCGGCAGGCTTTATTCGTAAACTTCAACCAGTAACTGACAAAGACCATGATCCACGCGAGCGCGACCAATAGCAAAGGCAGGATGTGTTTGGGGAATTCATTGTTCTCCGTGACGATCCACACCCAGAAGGGAAGGGGCAATGTCGTGAACCAATGATAGATCGCCCCCGTGTTCGATAAGCGTTTGAAGAAACGCAGTCTCCCTGATTCAGTCTGGAGAATGGGGATAAAGCCGGGCTGTCCGCGATGGGACAGATGCGCCCCCCATATCGAGAGGGCGATCCAGTTGCCGAGGGCATAGGCAAGCAAGTGTTCGTTATAAATGAAAATGGGGGGCAGGATTGCAAGCGCGGCGATAACGTAGGCAGAGGTGACGAGCGGAAGGAGATAGGGTCTTCTCGTCTCGATCTGTTCCTGATTACGTGAAAGTCTCAGCGTGAGAAGAATAAGAAGAATTGCCACAGATGCCCACCCCACGCCCAGTTGATTCAACGACAGGTTCAACTCCGTCATTGCAAAGGTGGAGGCGGTGAACGAGAAGAGGGACGCGGCGTAGAGGGAGCGAGGTCGTTGCCAAAGCAGGGCGAACAGGGTCGCGCTCCCGATCAGGATGGTATGAGACGCCGCCGCGGCGGTTCCGCTTCTCAGGTCGGTGAGGGAAAGCAGCGCGGCGGCGACGATCAACACAACGCCCCAGCGCGTGGCGGTCTGTCCGTGGGAAGAAAGGACGGGGTCGTCTTTGTTCGATAAGAGCCTGTGACCCGCGTACAAGTACAACGGGGTCAGACATGCCAGCCCGAAGGCGTGCCAGGCGGGGTTGATCCCTGTGTGATAAAAGAGCGCGCCCTGCGCCATGTACACGGATACCGGCAAAGACATGGCGGATAAAATCCCCAGACTGCGCGAACGATGATGGATCGCGCCCCAGGCGAAGATGAATCCGCCGAGGAACCAATTCACCGACATGGCGTAGTGCAGGGAATCGTACGCGTCGCGCGTGACGAGTCGCAGCCCCAGCGAAAGAGGCATCGACGCGGCGGGAATCCAAAGCGCCAGGTAGCGAAAAGGTTCGGAAAACACGCGCCAGCGTCCGGGTCGGGGCAGACGCGAGAGCCGTGTCCCCAAAAGGATCATCCCGACTGCAAGCGCGGATAACGCGGCGGAATACCAATCCTGTGATACGTCCGTGAAAACTTCGAGAAGAGAGAGGATCGTACTGCCAGCCGCCGCGCCGGTGATGTATCCGAAGAAGCGGCTTTGGATGAGCAGGGCGGCAAGGATGTACGCGATCAGGCACGCCAGCGACGTGATCAGCCAGAATTCGGGCAAGCCTTGAGGAGGCGAGCCGTAGTTGGCGTAGATGGTGTAGGAATCGATGGGAATCAAAAGCGCGGCGATGGCGCTGAGCGCGATGGCGGAACGATAGAGGCGGGTCCTGGTGCGCACGATCCAGCCCAGACCGAAGAACAGCGCGGTGAACCCAAACGGGATCGCCACCCGTACCGGCGCGGAGAAATCCTCCCAGCCCCAGATGACGAAGGAGATGCCCGCCACGAAGAGCAGGAAGATGCCGAGGAAGAGCAGCGCCTGGAGTGTGCGCTCCGAGAGGATGGAACGCCATAACCACTCCCTGAATGGCGGGCGCGGCGCGGGAGGCTCGGCGGGCTTTGGTGCGGCTGCCGGTGCGACTGCGGCTTGAGCCTGCGCGGGGGCGGTTTTGATTTTGACTTCCTCCTTTATTTCGGGAGGGGGAGCAAGGACCTTTTCCAGTCTGGCTTTTTCAGCCGAAAGAGGAGTGGCGACGTTCCATCCGGCATCCGATGACGTGAACTCGTTTTGTCGTTCGAGTTGCCGGACGGCTTCCAGCAGGAAGTTGATTTCGTCCAGCCTTTCGCGATCGGATTCGGGATACCGGGGACCACGATAATCCGCCATGCGACCGCGCAGCAGGATCAACCGGGCGTGATATTCCGGGAGAAAGCCGGTCTTGACGTAACCCTTCGCCAGCCATTTTTCGATCTCTGCAAAGAGGAGTTCATACTGGCGAAGTTCGCGCCATGCCTGCCCGGCTTCACGAGGCGTGAAGGGGAGGTAGGATAAGCCCAGGTCGGTCAGGAGTTCCTGCCGGCGGGTCGTGTAATGTTTTTGCAGTCGTTTGGGGGTCTGTTTGAGGATGCCCAGCCCGACCCACGTTTCCATTTCCCTCAAAAGCCATTCCAGCCGCGAGAGTTCTTCGATCTGATCGGGATCCCCATGGAAGCCGCATTTGGGGCAAGTCCCACTCGAGACGAAGTCGGGATGCTTACACCGTGGGCAGTGCATATATTCATTATGACACAGGAGGAATCAATCGGCAAGCGTGATTTGCATCGGCGTTTACCCACATCCGCATGAATGTCATTCCGAGGGAGCGAAGCGACCGGAGAATCCTCCGTTTCAACCGCATGAGTCCACTGCAAAAGGTCTTTTTCCACCGCGAAGGGCAAAAAGGTAAATTGACACTGCAAGGGAACGTCAAAGGGAAAGATATTCAGGATGCGGGACGCCCCGGGCGTCGAAGAGAATCCCGGCAACCGCATGGTAAAATCGCCAATTGCCAACGGAGGAGGCGCAAACATCCTTGCCTGAAAGCCGCCAAACGCGATGAAAAACACGACCCGAATGGATTCCGACTCGCGCGAGGCTGCTTCTCCACACCGGCGGCGGAAAGGTTTCGATTTTTGGAGCGGCAGAGATGATCAAACTCAGTTACAGCACGTTCGGCTTGACGAACCTGGATTTCATACGCGCCATCGAGGTCGTGGACGAGGCGGGGTATCCGGGCATCGAACTCTCCTTTCACCGGGATCAATTCAATCCGTTCGACATCACCGACGAGTATCTCGACGCGGTCAAAAAGCGGCTCGATACGCTCGAGGTGAAAGCCGCCTGCGTTTCGACCGCCTCGCATTTCTTCACGCCCCAGCGTCCGCACGAACCGTCGTTGATGAGTCCCGACCTGGCGGGGCGCAAGCGGCGCATTGATCTGGTCAAGCGCGGGATCCGGGTCGCTCGAAGGCTGGGCGTGCCTCTCGTCACGTTTGGAAGCGGATTCATCCGCGACGAGCACGTGAGCAACCCGTCGGTCAACCCGCGTGAACTGCTGGTGGACAGCATCCATCAATGCCTGGAGGAACTGCGCGGCGACGAGGACATCACCCTGCTGATCGAGCCGGAGCCGGGCATGTACATCGAGACGCTCGAACAGGGCATCAGCCTGGTCAATGAGATCGGCTCGCCCCGCTTCCAACTTCACCTCGATTTGAATCACAACTACTGTTCGGAGCAGAATTATCTCGAAGCGCTGGGGAAAGCCGCTCCGCACGCCAAATTCCTGCACGTTTCCGATTCGCGGGAGGGGTACAACTTGAAACTGGTCAAATGGGCGGACGGTCTCAGGATGGATTTGAACTTCGCCAAATACCTGATCTACTTCCCCGAGACCGCCGAATATCTTCTGGTTGACCCCGACCATCCGATCTATTTCCACGACGAGATGCCGGATGCAGGACAAAGGAAGCGCATCGAATCCATCCTGGGGTCGGCAGACATTTCCAAGCCGCCCGCCTTCGTGGATTACAACAGCCTGTACGCGGGCGCGTCCCCCTTCGACAGTGAAATCTTCGTTTACCTCATCTCCGTGCCGGGGCTGAGTTACGACGTGCTGGAACGGGCGCGTCCCATCGTTATTTACCTGCGCAGCGCGAAGGATGCGGACGGCAAACCGCTGATGGACAAAATGGTGGCGAACACGCTGACCGGCATCGTCCACTTCCACGAGATCCCCGGCGAAGGGACGATGGACTTCGCCGCAAGTTTCAAGGCGCTGACCGACAACGGCTTTTCCGGCTACGCCTCCGTCGAACTGTATCATCACGTCGCCTCGTGGGAGAAGGCGCTCGCAGATAGTTACAGGCATTTGAATCGAGCAATAAACTTGGCACGGAAAAGCCCAGAGAAAACCACTGAGACACGGAGACACAGAGATAAAGAATTTAAAACTCCGTGACTCGGTGTCTCCGTGGTTCAAAGGGGATTGCCCGATTTAATTGTTAATCTGCAAAATCTTGCGCTTAATATGCGACACTGCGAAGCGTGTCGCGATACAACAACTTACAGGAGAGAGTTATGATAGACGTTACTCAACTCGGCTGGGAGGCCGGCGCGGTTGGGGAATTGGATCATCGCCTGTTGAAAGCCCCGCACGTCAAATTGCGCGCGGCTACAAAGGGACCCACCGGCGGCGCGGTCTACGCGGTGGACCTGCGCATCAACCAGCCCAACTCGACCTTCCTTTCTTCCACGGAAATGCACTCCTTCGAACATTTCCTGTTGTGGGGGTTTCAAAAGTACATGCCGCAGAATTTCATTTCCGTCGGCCTCATGGGATGCCAGACCGGCTTTTACCTCATCCTCTTCAACGAGGGGCGCGCCGACGCCATCCTGGACGCGTACGAAAAGATCCTGAACGACATCCTGGTCGCGGGCGAGGTCCCTTATGCCAACATCGCGCAATGCGGCAATTACAAAAATCACAGCCTCGAAATGGCGCAGGCGCTCGCCAGAAGGGTGCTGGACGCCAAAGCGAACTGGCGGCAGGTGGTATGAGGGATGGAATGAGCGCGCGACGAGTCGCCTACCGGCACACCATCGAATACGAGGTCATCACCGCTTCGAACCTCTTCCACCCGCAGAACTGGGCGTTGCTTTCCGCCGGGCGCATCGAAGACGCCCGCCGCTTCGTGGTGGTGGACAGCAACGTGGAAAAACATCACGCCGCCGCGATCCGCGGGTATTTTGCCTATCATCACGTGGAGGCGAAAATCGTCGCCTTTCCCGGCGGCGAGGAAAGCAAGACCCTCGACCGTTATCTCGCCCTCGCGCGCGAACTGGACACCTTCCCCATCCACCGCCGCGACGAGCCGATCATTGCCATCGGCGGCGGCGTGCTGACGGACCTGGTCGGATACGTCGCCGCAAGTCACCGCCGGGGCGTGCCTTACATCAAGGTCCCAACCACGCTGATGGGTTACGTGGACGCCTCCATTGGCATCAAGACCGGTCTCAATTTCAACGGCAACAAGAACCGACTCGGGGCGTTTCACGCGCCGCAGACCGTCCTGCTCGACAAATCCTTCCTCAAGACCCTGCCGCGCCGCCACATCCTGAACGGCGTGTGCGAGATCATCAAACTCGCCGTCATCAAGGACGCCTGCCTGTTTCGAATGCTCGAAACGCACGGCGCGCAAAGCGTGGAGGCGCATTTCCAGGACGAGCAGGGCGGCGTCATCCTCGACCGCGCCATCGAGGGGATGCTGGAGGAACTCGAACCGAATCTCTTCGAGGAGGATTTGGCGCGCAAGGTGGACTTCGGTCACACCTTCAGTTACGGCCTGGAGACGCGGCACGAGGCGCATCTCCTCCACGGCGAGGCGGTTCTGCTGGACATTCTTATTTCCACGCTGATCGCGCGCGGACGCAATCTTTTATCCGACGAAGAGACGGATCGCATCTTCCGCCTGACCGACGCGCTGGGATTCGAACTGGACGCTTCGATCCTCGACCCGCGCCTGCTCTGGGCTTCGCTGACGGAGCGCACCTACCACCGCAACGGACTGCAGCGCGTCCCCATGCCGCGCGGCATCGGAGGCTGCGTCTTTCTCAACGACGTCCGCGCGGAGGAGATCGAGTCCGCTGTGAAAACCTTAGAAGATAGGATAAACATCGAACATGAAATCATTTGAGAACGCAGACCACAACGAGATCGAAAAGTTCGACCGCGTCTCCGATATCTGGTGGGACCTCAAGGGCGAGATGGGCACACTGCACGTCATCAACCCGCTGCGGACGAATTTCATCATGGAACAACTTCCGCCCAACCCAAAGATCCTGGATGTGGGATGCGGCGGCGGGATCCTCTCCGAGGCGTTGGCAAAGGCCGGGGGGCAGGTGACAGGCTTGGATTTGTCCGAAGCGTCCATCCACGTCGCAAGACAGCACGCGCAGGATCAGGGTCTGCAAATTGATTATCGCTACGAAAGCGTCCACGACCTCGCCGAAAGAGAGGCGGGGACCTACGACGCCGTGACGTGCATGGAAATGCTGGAACACGTCCCCGAACCGGCGAAGGTCGTCGCTTCGTGCGCCAAAGCCCTGAAGCCCGGCGGACGTGCTTTTTACTCGACCATCAACCGCACGCCCAAAGCCTTCCTGTTTGCCATCGTCGGAGGCGAGTACATTTTGCGCCTCCTGCCGCGCGGCACGCACACCTATTCGAAGCTGATCCGCCCGAGCGAGATGAAGGCATGGAACCGCCGGGCGGGGCTGGAATTTGTGCGCCTCGCCAGCCTGATGTACAATCCCCTTACCCGCAAATGGAAGGTCGCCGCGGACAGGGAAGACGTGAATTACATGGCGCATTTCAAGAAATAAATCTGTCATTGCGAGCCGCCGTCGGTCGAGTAGGACGAAGCCCGTATCGAGACCGGGGCGGCGAAGCAATCTTCCGTACACGAGGGGATTGCTTCGCTTCACTCGCAACGACAAAGACCCTGGAGATATTTTCAATGAAACGTTTCTTCGCGCTTTCCCGAACCACTCACGGAGTTTTAGACCTTGCCATGCCCGGCTTCGTCGCCCTGTTGTGGCTGGGAGGGTTTCCCCCGCTTGGGACGATCCTCCTTTCGGCGTTCACCGCCTTCGCCGCGT
>SZPG01000091.1 GCA_030263595.1 Chloroflexi bacterium CFX6 | reverse complement strand
GTAATGGCTCGGTTACTTCTGCATCAACCCCCACAGTGTGGCATAGTACTCCCACAAGTTGGTATTGCCCTTATGGTATGGCGATCCAATGTTCAAGCCCATGTCAAAGGTCGCCAGGACATCGGCGGAGTCGAAATCACTGCCGTCATGGAATTTGACTCCCTGGCGCAGTTTGCACACCCACACCGTCAGGTCTTCATTCGGCTCACAAACTTCAGCCAGATGAGGTTCGACGGCTGAATCGTTGATTGCAAAGCCGTACAGCGCTTGTGTGACCTGCTCACAGGCGCGCAGGGATTCGCCGTCGGTCTCGTCCGCGCAGAACAGGCTGATCGGTTCAGCGTTCTGCATCCAAACGAAGATATCGCGTCCGCCCGGGTCAGAAAATGCGAACAACTCAGTTGTGAGCGGGCTGGCTTGCGGATTGGTGACGTCAGCGCGGTAGGCAGCAGCATTACCTCCATGAGCGATCGGCACCATAGGCACATATTCGCGAATGGCATTATTGATCTGCTCATAAATGGGCGCAGCCGCTACGGGATCGGCAATCTGAGCGCCCTGTGGCAGGAGGTCGGTATAGGTGGGTGACTGGTTGCCAAACTGCTGTTGGGCAGAGCCGAAATGATAATCCAGGAAGTTTGTCACGTGTGGGTAGTCAGCGCCCCAACCCAGCAGATACAAACCATCGAGGCGACCAGCGCCGGATTCTTCGATGAAGGCGCCGGATTCCATGACCACGATCTCGGCGTCAATGTTCAGGTTTTCCTTCAATTGAGCCTGAATATCCTGAGCGACATTGGAAACCTGGGGAAGGTAACCGCGTACCACGTCGCGGTAATACAACTTGGTGGAAAAGCCATCCGGGAAACCGGCTTCAGCCAGCAAGGCTTTGGCTGCATCCACATCGAATTCGTACCATGATTCGCCTTCGCAGGCGTTGGGAATGGCGCACGGGGTAAAGTGTGAGGCGACCTCAGAGCCGGCCGGGTAGAAGTTATCCACAATACGCTGGCGGTCAATACCCATGGCAATTGCCTTGCGCACCTCCAGTTTGTCAAAGGGCGGGAAGGTATTGGTCATGCCAACATAGAAGGTGTTCAACGCCTCACGGATCTGCAGATGCAGGTTGGGATCGCCTTCGACCTTTGCAAAATCCTCGGGACCGACATTGTCAATGCCGTCCACCGTGCCAGCCTGCAGTTCGGTCAGGCGGGCGGCTGATTCGCTCGACCAGCGGAAGACCAGGGTCTCGGCCGCGGGCGGCTCACCCCAATAGTCCGGGAAGGCGGTGAAGGTCAGGCTTTCGCCGCGATTCCATTCGCTGACCATGTAGGGACCGGTGCCAATGGGTCTCTCGAGTCCCTCGCTGGTGCGGCTGGTATCGCCAGCGGTCGACTCAATCCATTCTTTCGAATAGATGGCGAACGGGCTGAAGGCAATTTTCGAAAGGAAGGCAGGGTCCGGTTGGCACATCGTGAACGTAACGGTGTACTGATCTGTGGCTTCAATGGACTTGAAGAGACCGCCGTAATCGCAGTCCGGAACAGATAACGTGGTGCCGTCAAAGGTCGCGATCGGTTGCGGGGGAACCGGTGTGGGTTCGGCTGGTTCTTCGGTCGGCGGGGCAGCCGGTTCCTCGGTGGGAGCGGGCGCCGCCGGTTCTTGCGGCTCAGGCGCCTGGGTTGTCGCCGCGCCGCCGCCGCATGCCGCCAATGCCATGCTTGCCAGCACGAGCAGCGAGAGTAAGGCAAAAAGGTTTCGTTTCACGTTTCTCCTCCAAGAGAATATAGTTTGGATACGACGTAAGGGGGAACAAAAGGAACTAAGCGGCGGGGCACCTCCTTCCAAGTGGGTGAGCAGATTATACAGCAAAAAATATTCTAGTGAACCGGCAACGGCATTCCCAAACCGTTTAACACCACCTGCGAGGGGTCTTTGGGCCAGATACCGGGTACCGGGGTATTGCATTTCGGACACGTCCCCTCGCCGGTAATGTGATATTCGAGGATGACGTACCCGCGTCTGCGAATCAGCCGATGGTTGCACGCGGCGCAAAAAGTATCCTCATACTCCCCGACCTGCCCCGGCAAATTCCCCGCGTAGACGTATCTCAGCCCCGCCTCCTTTCCGATCTCCGCCGCGCGCAGGAGGGTCTTTGCATCCGTGTTGTCCGGGTCCGTCATCTTGTAATCCTTGTGGAACGCGGTCACGTGCCAGGGAATGTCGCGCGATACGCCTGCAATGAAGCGCGCCGCGTCCCACAATTCCTCGTTCGAGTCGTTGAAACCCGGTATCGTCAATGTCACGATCTCCACCCACAACCCCATCGCGTGCGCGCGCTGGATCCCATCCAGTGTGTTCTGCAACACGCCGCCCAGTTTGCGATAATTCTTATCCTGCATACACTTCAAATCAACTTTATAGGCGGAGAGGTACGGCGCAAGATATTCCATCACTTCCGGCGTATTGTTCCCATTCGAAACGTAGGCGCACATCAAGCCCGCCTTTTTTGCCTCCTTGAAAATTTCCACCGCCCACTCGCTGGTGATCAGCGGCTCGTTATAGGACGACACGACCGTGGACGCCTTCGTCCGAAGCGCCAGGCGCACCATCTCCTGCGGAGTCATCTTGCGGATGTAATTTGCTGAAACATCAGAGTCAGGGTCGCGCATGGCTTGCGAGGTGAGCCAGTTTTGGCAGTTGGAGACGAGGAAGAAACCGGCAAGGTAATCGTGTTCCCCATCTACTTCCATATTGAACACGTCCCCATTGAAGGATTCTCGTTCAATCCCACGCAAAGGGACAAGGTAGAAATCATCCGTCTCCATGATTTTTCGTTTGACATCATTAGTCTCATACCATACCACTGTAAACTGATGCGGCGCACGACGGACAGCGCGTCCCTGGATCGTCCCAGCCTCCGGCATCTCGGCGTCATACACAGACGGGAAATATCCGCATTTCAGAGCCAGCCATGCTATGCCATGGGCAAGGTCCTTTGAAACCGTCGTCGAACTTACCTTCCCATTTGGGAATCTATGACCATCGCCCTGAATGTACGCATCAAGAAACGCCTCAACCACTTCACGCGGCGCGTCAAAGAGCATTTCAGGCACGCGCTTCTTTGTGGATTTCTCCCCGGCAAGCAGTTTGAAGAGCAACGCAAGGGAAGCCTTCGACACGGAAACTGCCAGGGTTGTATTTCGGTTGACCAGTCCGGCATCCACGCCGAAACAGTCGCGCAGCAAACCAACTACACGATTTGCCAGCTCAACTTCCTTCTTCGAGAAACTGAAGTTGATATTAAAACTATTTGGACGGTTCTTGTCGGTGACAATCGAACCCTCCGCGCAGTAATACCCAAACAACTCGGCAACTTCCACACCAAATTCGATTTGCAACGGAAGCCCCGGCTGTCTTTCATTGGGGAATCGCAAGAAACCATTCTCGATATAAGGCTGTGATGTTTTCGTTGGGGTCACCCGCCCATTCCTTATCTTGACTCGCAAATGCCGTATATAGGAACTGCTCTTCCCGAATATTTCACCGATCTCGCGCGACGATCTTCCCTCGACGGACAAATCCATGATCCTCTGCATTTGACCTTTCGAGAGTTTCCACGGGGTTTGATATGTGACCTTCTGCGAACCGAGCAGGCTCTCCACATTAATTACTTGTGGGGATGAAAACTCGTAAGCCGTTGGTATCGCCAGATAATGTTCCTTTGTTAAATCCTTTGCATAAGTGAGCAGAGGCGGCTTATAAATGTCATCTGTAGCATACACGCGATGGTCCGGCGTGCAACGAAGAACGGGCAGATAATAAGGCGTTATCCTCACCAGATCGCCATGATACGAATGACGGAAGACACCCTTCACATCCCGCAGTCCGCCCGAAGAGGTTACCGCCTTCAAACCGGTCGGAAACGAGATTTCACCATCGGGTTCCTTGTGACGCGCGTTGCCAAGTTCAAAGACATCCTGTAAAGCCATCGGTCCGTGATTTGTAACAACCATTGTGTCCCCGGTAAAGCAATACCCGCAGTGGAAATCGCATCCCAACATCCCGAACGTCAACGCGTTGGCGCCGGGCATCACGTGGAAGAACGGTTTTTTCTCGATGGGATCGCTTTGCAGCGCGGCGACGTATCCATGCGGCACGCGCAACACGCCCCCTTCATTGAACCTTACCTGGCAGACGCCGCGCCGCCCCTCGCGGATCACGCACCGATGCCCGCACGCGTAACAGCGCACGGCGTTATTTTCCAACTTCTCGTACAACTCCCCGACGACCGTCAGTTGATCGAGCAATTCACCAATCGAAGTAGCCATACGAACCTCTACTTTCCCCTTTATAATACCTCCAAATGCTCACGGTTTCCATACAGGCCGGCGGACGATCCTCCCGCATGGGTGAAGACAAAGCCCTCAAACCCTTTCTCGGACGCCCCCTCATCCAACGCGTGATCGAGCGACTCGCCCCCATCGCGAACGAACTCATCGTGACGACGAACCGCCCGGACACTTACTCCTTCCTAGATCTTCGCCTCATGCCGGACCTCAAGCCTGATCGCGGCGCCCTGGGCGGACTCTACACTGCGATCGCTTCCGCTTCGCACCCCCTCGTCGCGGTCGTGGCATGCGACATGCCGTTCGCCAGCGCGAGGCTCATCGAAACCGCAGCCAGCCTCATGGTCGAGGAGGAAGCGGATGTCGTCATCGCAAAGACGGAGGAAGGCTACGAACCGCTCCATGCCCTCTATCGCCGTGACACGTGTCTCCCTGCAATTGAATCCGCCATCGAAGCCGACCAATGGAAGGTCATCGCCTGGTTTCCGCAGGTCAACGTGCGCGTCCTGACTTCGGAGGAAATACAATCTCTGGACCCGGACGGACTGGCATTCTGGAACGTGAACACTCCGGAAGAATTTGCTCGAGCCGAACAACTTGCCCGGCAAACCGACCACCCGACCATCTGACTACCCGACTGCCCGACCATCCAACCATCCAACCATCCAACCATCCGACTATCTGACTATCCGACTATTTGACTATCAGACTATCTGACTCTCAGACTCTCAGACTATCCGACTATTTGACTATCAACACCGGGCAGGGGGCATGACTGACGATCTTCTGCGTGGTGCTTCCCAGGAGCAGCCCGGCAAGTCTTCCCAATCCGCGCGACCCCATCACGATCAGATCGCATTCGCGCGTCTGCGCCACCTCGATGATGGCTTCGGCTGGATTTCCCTCGATCATCCCGGTATGAATTTCTCCCGGCAACTCGCCGGCCGCTTCGACAGCCTTATCGAGGATCGCCTGCGCCTCTTTCAAACGGGCATCAATGGCATGTTGCAGATTTGGTTCGCCCAGATACGGCGGGATCGGGTCGTAAACCACGATGATTCGCAGATCCGCTTTCATGGATCGCGCCAACTCAGCGGCGACGTTCGCGGCGCGCAATGCGTGATCGGAACCGTCAACGGCAAGCAGGATACGTTCGAACATGGCGACTCCTTTCGTAGGGTACAATCAAAGTATACAATCTTTTGCAGGCAGATTCAAACCATAGGAGTCGTTCCATGCCCTTCGACGTTCATGCCGTCCGCAAACAGTTCCCCTCTCTCGAACGTCCCGCCATTTTCTTCGATAATCCCGGCGGGACGCAGATCGCCAAACCCTCCCTCGACCGCATCAACCGTTACTTGATCGAATGTAACGCCAATCACGAAGGCGCGTTCGAAACCAGCATCGCCTCGGATGCGGTCCTCGACGAGGCGCATCGCGCCATGGCGGACTTTTACAACGCGGCGTCTCCCGAAGAGATCGTTTTCGGCAACAACATGACCACCCTGACCCTGCACATCAGCCGTTCGATCTCGCGCGGATGGAAGGAAGGCGACGAGATCGTCGTCACCCGCCTCGATCACGACGCCAACGTGACTCCCTGGCTGCTGGCGGCGCAGGATCGCGGCGTGAAGGTCAACTGGGTGGATTTCGACGTGGAGGACGGCACGCTCAAACTCGACGACCTGCAAAAGGCGTTGGAAAGAAAACCGCGCCTGCTGGCGGTGGGATACGCCTCCAACGCGCTGGGAACGATCAACCCGCTGGCGGAGATCGTCAAAATGGCGCGCCAGGCTGGCGCGCTGGTCTTCGTGGACGCGGTCCAATACGCGCCGCACGGACCGATCGACGCGCAAAAATTGGATTGTGATTTCCTGGTCTCCTCCGCCTACAAATTCTTCGGACCTCACGCCGGCATTCTGTTCGGCAAACGCGAACGGCTGGAGGAATTATTCGCCTACAAGGTGCGCCCGGCAACGAATAAACTCCCGGGCAAGTTCGAAACCGGCACGCAAAACCATGAAGGTATCGCGGGCGTGCTGGGCGCAATCGAATACTTCGAATGGATCGGGAGGGAATTCGGCGGGGAATACGCCGGGGAATTCGCGGAGGAATATCAAGGTCGGCGGTTGGAACTCCGCGCTCGAGTCTGTTCCCGGTCTGCGGCTTTATGGCTTGACCGACTCCCGCCGCCTGGAGGAGCGCGTGGCGACCTTCTCCTTCCGTTTGAAGGACCTGCATCCGCGCCTCGTCGCCGAAAGACTGGCTCGAGAGGGAATATATGTCTGGGATGGAAACTATTACGCCATCAACGTCACCGAACGGCTTGGACTGGAGGATAGCGGCGGGATGGTGCGCGTGGGGGCTGTCCATTACAACACGTTCGAGGAGGTGGAGAGGTTGAGGGAGGCGTTAGGCAAAATCGCCATGAGTTGATGTTGTATCAGTAGGATTTCTGAGAGGCGCAGCGCAGGATGATATCTTGCGCTGCGCCTTTTTTACCTCAATTCGATGGTTTTCCCCGCCGGAAGTAACGCAAAAAGAAAATTCGCGTCGAAGATTTGCGGCAAAAACTTATCGCCTGTTCTCGAGAAAAATGCCGCCTCGAATTCAGACGACCGATCTCCTTACCTGTCGCCCGGGCTTGTGTCATTTTTTGTCCAGTTTCTCGTGCAGGTTTTTCTGCGTTTTCGGGGAACATCTTTCCCCATAACGTCGTCATCGGTGCGTTCAAAAAGAGAAGAAAGGAGATTTAGAAATGAAACCTGCGATCCTGATAACCACTTTGATTCTTGCCTTGTTCCTCGCTTCCTGCGCTCCATTGACAGCGCCGACAGCGACGCCCACGCCTCCGCCCATCCTCACCGAGGAACCTCCCATCTTCGGCATGGCGGTCGTGCAGAGCGTGGAAGTGCAAATCACGGAGAACTCACCGATTCAGGTCAACGCCATCGTGCGCGGACAATTGCCCGACGCCGGTTGTACGACCATCTCATCCGTCAATCAAGTCCGTGACGGTAACACTTTCAAAATAACGCTGACGACCACGACCGACCCGCTCGCGTTGTGCGCTCTCGCGCTCACCCCCTTCGAGCAGATGGTCACGCTGGATGTCGGCAACCTGTCGCCGGGAAAGTACATTGTGAACGCGAACGGCGTCGAAGCGACCTTCGAGTTGTTCACCCGCGACCTCGGTCAATTCAAGCAGATGCTGGTGGATGCGTTGAACGCCCGCGACTACGACCTGTTGAAGACTCTGATGGATGAATCCCTGATGATCGGTTACTGGCGCTCCGAGGGGACGTCCAACACCCCCGACCAAGCCATTGAGCAGTTGCGACTCAACCTGCTCAACTCCTCCTCGCCCATCACCGCCGATCACAGCAAAAACCTGGTCGAGTTGTTGGGTATGGACCCGGTCACGATCGTGGGACCGGAGATCATCGAAGCCAGCCCGCTTTTTGTCTCCGGGTTGGGAGCGGAGGGTAAAGATGAAGCCATCCTCTTCGTGGCGAAACTACCGGACGGAGGTTTGTACTGGTACGGTCTGCTCTTCGCGAAAGACGGGTTTGAGTCGAGTGGTTCCATCATCATCGAGCCTGTCAATCCGCCCGTTGATACGAATGCCTATCCAACCGACGTCAAATACGTGATGGCGCAGCGGGATGTAAATATGCGTAAAGGACCAGGCACTCAGTTCAGCATCATCAGTTACATTGCCGCCGGACAGACCGCAAAAGTAACCGGAGTGAGCGCCAATGGGAGATGGTGGCGGGTGATCTGTCCCGATAACAGCGTGGGAGCCTGCTGGGTTTCGGCAGATCGCAGTCTTACGAGACCGACCGATGGGATTGTCACCAACCCGCCCGACAATTCAACGAAAAATGCGGATGTGCAAAGCGTGGAAATCCAAATCCTCGAATCCTATCCGCTTCAAGTCAACGCCCTTGCACGCGGACTTCTGCCTGACTCAGGCTGTACAGCCATCGCAGATGTCAGCCAGTCTCGCAGCGGTAATGTCTTCACAGTCGTGGTGCTGACGAAGACCAATCAGCAGATAGTCTGCGCCCAGATGCTTACGCCCTTCGAACAGGTGATCTCGCTCGAGGTGGGCAGTCTGCTGCCCGGCACGTACATCGTCCGTGTCAACGGCGTCGAGGCGTCCTTCGTCCTGCCCGAATCGCATCAGCCGACGAGTGTGCAATTCGTGATGGCGCAGCGGGACGTGACGATCTTCAACGGGCCCGGGACTCAATACAGTCCCATCGGCGCCATCGCTTCCGGGCAGACTGCCAAAGTGACCGGCATCAGCGCCGATGGAAATTGGTGGCGCGTGATGTGTCCCGATGACACGGTCGGCAGTTGCTGGATCTCGGCGAACCCCGCCGATACTCAACCAACCCAGTCGCCGTGACAACTTCAGACCTTAAAGGTCTCAGAGACCTTTAGGGTCTGAAGAAACAAAATCAACTCGTTTTATAGGAGATAACCATGAACACCAAATACATAACCCTCACCATCCTCACGCTCATTCTCGTCCTCAGCGCGTGTTCATCATTGGCACCGCAAAGTCCATCCGTTGAACCTACCGTGCCGGTGGTCGAAGGCGAGTACCAGCCTGTGGATGTGGATCAGGTCGCGGTCGAAGTCGGAGTCGGGTCGCCCATCCCGGTCTTTGTCAACATTACCGGCAATCTGCCCGATCCCTGCTCGCAGGTCGAGTTTGTTCAGGTCTTGCAGGACAAATCGAACTTCGACATTACTCTTTTCGCAACCCCCGATGTGGGCGGTCCCGCGGTGGATGGCTGCATCAAAGATCCGCTTCCATTCAAGATGAGCATCCCGCTGAACGTGATCGGCTTGCCCGCGGGCGACTACTCCGTGACAGTCAACGGCTCACGCGCGGACTTTAGCCTGGATTCCGGAACCTCAGCCTCCTCCCTGCCGACAGTTGATTCCGCCTTCTACAAAAACGATGTGCAAGTAGATAGCGTGAACATCGAGATCGGACGAGGCTCGCCACTGCCGGTTCATGCCATCGTCAGCCTGAACCTGCCGAACTCCTGTGCGCAACTCGGCGAGATCCGTCTGCACCGTGAAGGGACGACGTTTTTCGTGCGCCTGGTCTCCTACATCATCGAAGGTGAGAACTGCGTGGAAGACAGCATCCCCTTCCGCGCGGAGATTCCGCTCAACATCGTGAACCTGCCCGAAGGACCTTATGAGGTCAACGTCAACGGCGTGACCGCCAGTTTCGACCCGCGCGCAACCCCGGCTGAGTCCGGTGAAGCGCCCGTCCCTGCCGGTTGGGAAACCTACACCAGCGCAAGCCAGCAATGCGGATATTCGATCAGTTACCCGCCGGAATTGAAAGCCAGTGACCAAACCCCGTACAGCCAGCTCTTCGCTGTCAACCTGCCCGAGTCGGATGCGGGCGCGCGCAATTTCGTCTACGTGTCCGTGATCACTCCGGAAATCCAAATAGCGGTCAAGGATGGCATCTACAATCACGATGTTTACAATTACGACCCGATGGCAACGGAAATCTTGCTGAACCTGCAAATCGGCGAGAGCCAATCGGTGCATCAGTCGCTCAATGTGGCGTCCGGGTTTACCTTCGAGCGCAAGCCGGATACGCAACTTGGCGGTCACTTTGCCCTCACCTTCGAGAACCTCCAGCCGTGGGAATTCCCGGCCGGGACGAAGGAGATCCGCTATTACCTGTCACTGGATGGGTGTACTTTCCTGATCGGCGGATACATGGATACAACCCAATCGAATCAACCGGGCGCGATCACAGAAGAACTTTTCGACCAGATTATTGCTGCCATTCAAGTGATGCCGTGAACGGCGGTCTTCGTCCAGGGAATTCGTGTCTTGCATGGATGTCATCGGCAAATTCGACTTTGCCCTGATCTCGATCGCCGTGTTGACCATGTCCACCGCGCGGTATTGGACGTTCTAATCAACTGAGAGTCCTCGGGAGGAAATAATCTCCCGAGGACTCTCGATGAGGATATAAAAAATGAAAACACAAATCGCATCGGCAACCAGGATCATGGACGCCCCCGTCGAGGAGGTGTACAGGATCATTGTTGTATGGCTTTTTGTCCAGTCACTGTGCGAGTTTTCGAGACCTAAAACGCAACCTTTCCGCGTATAAAGTCGTCATTGCCCAGATCAATCCAGGAAACGGAGAGAATGATGAATACGATCAATGCGACAATGGATTTATTCGAGACGTCTGTCCATGTGAAGCCGGTCTTGCGCAGTTCGTCCATTTCACGGCTGCGCGCCAGGCTGAAGGGTCAGGTCATCACACCCGAGGATGCCGGTTACGATCCCGTACGGATCGGTCTAAGCCGCGAAGCCGTGCGCCATCCGGCGCTGATCGTCCGCCCCCTGGATGCAGGCGATGTGGCTCGAGTTGTGTCGCTTGCGCGTGAGGCGGGCATGGAGCTGGCGATCCGCAGCGGCGGTCACAGTCTGCTGGGATTCAGCACCTCGGACGGCGGCATTGCGCTCGACCTCTCGCTGATGAAAGGTCTGAGGATCAACGTTGAAGATCGGACCGCATGGGCTGAGGCGGGCTTGACAGCGGGCGAGTACACTCTTGCGGCGGCAGAATACGGACTGGCAACCGGGTTCGGCGATACCGCGTCGGTGGGCCTCGGCGGGTTGACTACGGGCGGCGGCATCGGCTATCTCGTCCGCAAGCACGGCCTGACCATTGACAATTTGCTTGCCGCCATCGTTGTGACCGCCGATGGTCAGATTCGCCACGTAAACGCGGAGACTCATCCCGACCTCTTCTGGGCGATCCGGGGCGGCGGCGGCAACTTTGGCGTGGTAACTCATTTCAAATTTCGGCTGCACGAAGTTAGTACGATCGTCGGCGGGATGCTCATTCTGCCCGCGACGGCAAAGGTGATGGCTGCATTTGCCACCCTCGCCGAGGCTGCGCCAGACGAACTTTCTACCATTGTCTATAATATGCCCGCGCCGCCCATGCCCTTCATCCCGAAGGAATACCACGGACAGGTCGTCACGCTGGCGATGTTAGCCTACACGGGTAATGTAGACGAAGGCTTGCGTGTCGTCGCGCCTTTCCGGGAACTTGCGGAGCCCATCGCCGATAGGATCGGTCCCATGCCATATCCCGAGATCTACTGGCCCGACGATCCGAACTTTCAACCGGTGACGGCGCTGCGTTCCAGGTTCATTGACCGCATTGATGAACGCACGGCGCAGATCATGTTGAACCACCTGCATGCCTCCAGCGCAGACGTGCGCATCGCCGAGTTCCGTGTGTTGGGCGGCGCGATGGCTCGCGTACCCGCCGAAGCGACCGCGTTCGCCCACCGCTCGAGCCGCATCATGGCAAGTTTCATCGTTCAGTATGAGAATCGCGGCGAGGCAGCCATCCACAACGCCTGGGTCAGCAGCGCGGCGGCTGATTTGGATCAGGGGCAGGGCGCCGTCTACGTCAACTTTGCGGACAACGGGCGTCTGGGGGATGCCTATCCCAAGGCGACCCTGGAACGACTGGCGGCGATCAAGGCAAAGTACGATCCGACCAACCTGTTCCGCCTCAATCACAACATTGCGCCCAAGTCCGGTTAATATCAGGCGGGCAGGACTCATCGCCTCCTGCCCGCCCAAAATATGCATGAATGATGATGAATCTTCCGTCCAATCAAATGGAACCCCGCATCCCTCGCGGCTCAGGCGCCGATTGGAAGGTGTTGGGTGAACTCGAAGTGTCCCTCGGCGCGGATGCCGACGCCGCGCTCCGCGCCTGGCTTGCGGAGATCCTCCGTCCGCTCGACCTGCCTGCGGACTTTCAAAACAAAGTGCTCAATTCCGCGCGGGAGGCGGCGGCGCGTCTCACTCGTGAGGAGACGCTCACGTTCGACCACATCCACCTCCTCATCCTCGTCCCGACGGAACGCGCCTCGAAGAGAGGCACCTGGGGATTCTTCCGCATCGAAAAGATCGAGGCGGGAGGCGACCACGCAATTGAGTTTTATTTGTACGTTGAGGGGAGGTAAATTACTGACTTGCGAAATCCTGCGCCATCCCATTCAGCATCACGGATTGTTCATGGGATCGGGTTACTTCAATTCCCGTCCGGTTGTGTAAACCGTGAATGAACTCAGGATTGGTTTATCGCCTCTGCGATCGCCTGGTCCATGGGCATGTTCCCGCCGCATGCCCATGCCGCTGCGAGAGGCTCTGCTTCCATTGATTTCCGGAGGAGGGCTAAGTCGCGGTCGTATTCCATTCGATTGGCGGGCCATAGCACTGCGCCGAGGGTTTCGCGCAGCGCCTCGGATGCCCCGAATAAGCGTGCTGCGTCATCCACTTTCCCTGTTACGAGTAGCACGCTGGCAATCCCCGTCAGACATTCCGCAATGCCGGCTTTGTTGCCCGTTTCGATGTGCATGGCAAGCCCCTCTTTGAACAGCGCCAGCGCATGGGGGTAGTCGCCAAAATGTTTGGAAACATAACCCAGGTTATGCAGCAGGCTGGGGATCTCGTCCTTGTCGTTTGTTTCCCGGTATATTGCCAGACTCTCCGTGTAGTATCTCTCGGCTTTGCTGTAATTGCCTTCGCAGCGCGCGACATCCCCCAGCCTGTTCAGCGACATCTCGGCGCCAGCGATGCTGCCCGCCTCGCGAAACAATTGCAGGCTCTTTTCATGATAGGAACGCGCCGAGGCAAGATCTCCATTCAGATATGCGATCAGTCCGAGATCGCTCAATGCCGCATTGTACTCGACTTGACTCTCAAGTTCCTGAAAGATCGCAAGACATTCCTCCAGCCAGGGTTGCGCCGATTCGAGATCGTGCTGGTTGATGGCGATGCGTCCCAGCGCCCGGAGCGAATCCGCGACGTCAATCCTTCTTCCAAGATCATGAAATTGCGCCAGCGCCTGTTCGCAGTGCGACCGCGCGGCACCGAATTCCTTTTGTTTCCATAGAACGATGCCGAGCGTGTTGTGCGCCCGTGCAATGATATACGGCTCGCCTATTTCACGAGCAAACGCGAGCGCCTCCTCGGCGAGTTGCCGCGCGGTATGTGTGTCCGCCTGTTCGACAGCCAGCAGGGCGGCGGCGTTGATTGCCCTGATGCGTTCGCGGGTTATGGGAAACCCCTCGGATTGAGCCAGGGCGCGCTGAAGCCATTTGCGTCCCTCGATCCAGTGGACGCGTATCGTCCAGAAGAGATAGAGGGCGCTTGCCAGCCGAAGGGATTTTTGCGCCTCGCGCACGTCTGATTCTGACGACGCGGACAAACCCGACCCGTGCCTGAGCGACCGCTCGAGCGCGGCGCGAAGGTTGTCATGATCCTGTTCCAACCGATTCAGCCATGCAAGTTGTCCGGCGCCCCGAAGTTCGGACCTCGATTCCTCCGCCAGCGCCAGAAATGCTTCGAAATGCCGGTCAGATACCTCATCCAGCCGGCCGGCTTTGCGCAACTGCTCATGAGCATATTGACGAACCAATTCATGAAGGTCGTAACGTTCATCCTGTCTGTACCGTATCAGCGACTTGTCCACCAGTGCGGATAACAACGGCAGCGCCGCGTCCGCCACCCGTTCTGCGAAGCCGCGCGTAAAACCTCCCTTGAACACGGAAAGCATCATCATCGCCCGCTGTTCCTCTGCGGTCAACAGGGACCATGAATAGTCGAAAACCGCCCGCATGGAACGATGACGAGTTGGCACGTCGCGCGCCGCGGCGGCAAGAAAATCCAGGCTGTTTTCGATCTCCCGGGCGATCTCTCGGCATGAAAGCGACCGCATCCATGCGGCGGCAAGTTCGAGAGCCAGCGGTAGACCCTCCACCAGTTGGCAAATGTGCATGATGGCGGGCAGGTCCTCGGGCGCAGGCGAATAATGTATATTTGCCTGCCTTGATCGCTGGAGAAATAACGCCGCAGCGCTGTTCGATTCCAGAGTGTCGAGTTCAAGATCGGATGGGACGGGAAGTCCCTGAACTTCAAACGTCCATTCGGCGCGGAGATTCAGTTGTTCACGAGAGGTGGTCAGCAGTTTGGCGTCCGGTGTGCTTTCGAGCAGTTCAGCCAGAAGTTCGATGCCTTCGAGCAGGTGTTCCAGGTTATCCAATACGAGCAGAAGGTGTTTTTCTTTCAGGAAGTTGAACAACTGTGTTTTCAATTCAACTGTGCCTAAGAAAGAGAATCCCAGTGAATCGGCAATGGCGGGGACGATGAATTCCGAAGAACCTGTGCCAACCAACGATACGAAACACGCGCCGTGATCGAAGGAGTCGTTCAGTTGATGCGCGACCTCCAATGCAAGGCGCGTCTTGCCGACGCCGCCGGGACCGGTGAGGGTCAACAGGCGGCAGGCGGGATTTTGGAGTTGTTGGAGGATGGCGTGGAGTTCGTGTTCGCGCCCGATGAGGGGGGTGAGGGGAAGAGGCAGGGAGGGTGGAGTCGGTTTGGGAACGGGATCAGTTTGAGGTTCAGAGAGAGGCGGGAGGGATTCCAACGCATCAATCGCTTTTTCCTGTCTCGCCACTTTGAGAAACCGATCACGTTGATCGGGTGGAATCTCCAGGTGTCGAGCGAGCAGTTCCGCGATCTGGCGCGAGGGACGGCGTTCTTCGGACTCGATCTTGAAGATGAGCGAGGGGGAACAGCCCACGCGCAAGGCGAGTTCCTGTTGCGTCAGATCGAGCGCTTTGCGTCGGCGTTTGACCCAGGTTCCGAAAGAATAATCCATGGCGAATTTGGAGTATTGTACTATTTTTTGTCCAGTTGATTGTGAGGAAGATTGACACCACTTTCGGCGGGAAAGGAATAAAGTAGGGGCAGGTTTATTGGTTCGTTTTCCGACAGAGAGCGAGGAAGAGATGAACGTTTTAGCCCAACCCATCGCGGAGGAGACGCTGGTTGAACGGGCAAGGAAGGGCGACCTGGATGCCTTCAACCAGCTTGTGCTGGCTTATCAGGATATGGCGTACAACCATGCCCGCGCCCTGCTCGGCGACCCCGCCTCCGCCGAGGACGCCGCGCAGGAGAGTTTCATCAAGGCGTTTCAGAACCTGGGCGCCTTCCGAGGCGGTTCGTTCCGCGGCTGGCTGCTGAGGATCGTGACCAATTCCGCCTACGACCTGCTGCGCCGTTCGAAGCGACGGCCGACACAGCCGCTCTTTTCCGAGGATGGCGATGGCGAGGAGGTCGAATCGCCCGCCTGGATCGCCGACCCGAACGCCTCAGTGGAGAAAACCGTTGAGGAAACAGAGGAATCGAAACGGTTGCGCCAAATGCTGGATGAATTGCCGGATGTGTATCGCAGCGTCATCACGCTCGTGGACTTGTACGAACTTAATTACACGGAAGCCGCCAAAGCCTTGAACGTTCCCATTGGGACGGTAAAGAGCCGCCTGGCAAGGGCGCGTCTGCAAATGAGGATGAAGTTGCGAAAGCAAATTGAAAATCCTGCCCGCTACGAGATATCGGCTCCCGTGGCATGCTGATCGGCGGGTCGCAAAACAAAACCTCGATGGATTTGACCTGCGCCGCGTGATTTTGTGCGACAGGTCCCATCGAGGTCGGTTCGACAGCCTTATCGAGGCTCGCCTGCGCCTCTTTCAAACGGGCATCAATGGCATGTTGCAGATTTGGTTCGCCCAGATACGGCGGGACGCAGATCGCCAAACCCTCCCTCGACCGCATCAACCGTTACTTGATCGAATGTAACGCCAATCACGAAGGCGCGTTCGAAACCGGCGCGCAAAACCATGAAGGTATCGCGGGCGTACTGGGCGCAATCGAATACTTCGAATGGATCGGGAGGGAATTCGCGGAGGAATATCAGGGTCGGCGGTTGGAACTCAAAAAAGCGCTCCGCGCTCGAGTCTGTTCCCGGTCTGCGGCTTTATGGCTTGACCGACTCCCGCCGCCTGGAGGAGCGCGTGGCGACCTTCTCCTTCCGTTTGAAGGATCTGCATCCGCGCCTCGTCGCCGACCCGCTTGTTTACGCGCTTGGCGCGCCATTGCCAAAACCCTTCCGCCTCGTTATAATACAAATCCTTCGGGCGGGTAGCTCAGTTGGTTAGAGCACTGCTTTGACATAGCAGAGGTCGTAGGTTCGAGCCCTATCTCGCCCACTGGGTCAGTATTCAGTGACCTGTAAGCAGTTATCAGTAAAACGCATTGACCGAGACGAGTACGTGGTCAAGTCCCTGACAGGGAGAAGAGGTCGTTGATTGAGAATCTCTTCCAGGGAAAATCACAGAAAACCCCTCGCGAGCGTGGAACAGAACAGTGATCAGTGTTCAGTAATCAGTGAACAGTGAACAGTGGTCAGTTAGTAAGGAAAACGGATGGCTCCGTTAGAGGCTGAAGAGATGTGTTGGTTCTGTAGTTTGATAGTTGGGTAGTTTGAGAGTCAATTCGTTGGATGACTATCAAACTATGAGACTAAGTAACTACAAAACTAATACAAATCGGGTGGAACCGCGTGAATCGAATTCTCGCCCCGTGTTCGGGCGAGTTTCTTTGTTTAATTCGCCCTCCGCCGCCCTCACCCTAGCCCTCTCCCAAAGGGAGAGGGGATCAAGAAAGGAAGCGAAAAATGTCGCAACAAATTCAGGAAAAATACGAAGAGTCCCATCTCTATAAGATTCGGCATTCGGCGGCGCACGTCATGGCGCAGGCTGTGCTGGAGATGTTCCCGGAAGCCAAATATACGATCGGTCCGCCCGTCGAGAACGGTTTCTATTATGACTTCGACCTGCCTCGCAACCTCACGCCTGAGGATCTCGAACAGATCGAAAAGCGGATGAGGCGGATCGTCCAAGGTAAACATGAGTTCAAAAAGACGGTTCTCTCCGCGGAAGAGGCAAAGAAGATCTTTGCGGATCAGCCCTACAAACTTGAGTTGATCGAAGGACTCGAAAAAGGCGGATTCGATGAATACGGGAATCCGCTCCAGGAGAAACCCGAGATCTCGATCTACCAGCACGATACGTTCGTTGATTTGTGCCGGGGTCCGCACGTGGAGAACACGAAGGAGATCAAGCCGGACGCGTTCAAGTTGATGTCGGTTGCCGGCGCGTATTGGCGCGGGGACGAGAATAACAAGATGCTCCAACGCATCTACGGTACGGCATGGGAGAACGCGGCGCAATTGAAGGAACATCTCCGCATGTTGGAGGAGGCGAAGAAGCGCGACCATCGCAAACTCGGCAGGGAACTGGAGATTTTCATCTTCGATGACGAAGTGGGTCCGGGCTTGCCGCTTTGGCTTCCGAACGGCGGGATCATCATCGAGGAACTGGAGAAACTCGCCAAGGAAATGGAAGAGAAGGCAGGTTATCTGCGAGTCCGCACGCCGAACTTGTCCAAGGAGGACTTGTTCGTTCACTCCGGGCATCTTCCCTACTACGCGGAGAGCATGTACCCGCCGATGGAACTCGAGGGCGTGAAGTATTACGTCAAACCGATGAACTGCCCGATGCACCACAAGATCTTCGGCTCGAAACTGCGCTCGTATCGTGACCTGCCGATCCGCCTGGCGGAATATGGCACGTGTTATCGCTACGAAAAATCCGGCGAGTTATTCGGCTTGATGCGCGTGCGCTCGATGCAGATGAACGACGCCCACATGTACGTCACGGAGGATCAGTTCGAGCAGGAATTCCTCGGCGTGGTTGACCTGTACCTCAAGTACTTCGAATTGTTCGGCATCGAGAAATACGTGATGCGTTTCTCGAAACACAGCAAGGCGGGACTTGGCAAGAAGTACGTGGACAACGAACGCCTGTGGTTGAAGACGGAGGAGATGGTCCGCCGCGCGATGCTGAACGGGAACATCCCCTTTGTGGAGGTCGAGGACGAAGCCGCGTTCTACGGTCCCAAGATTGACGTGCAGATCTGGAGCGTGATCGGGCGCGAGTTTTCCCTTGCCACGAACCAGGTGGACTTCGCCCAGCCCGCCCGCTTCGACCTGAAGTACACGAACAAGGACGGGCAGGAGGAAGTGCCGCTGTGCATCCACCGCGCGCCTCTGTCCACGCATGAACGCCTCGTTGGATTTTTACTCGAGCATTTCGCGGGCAGCTTCCCCGTCTGGCTTTCGCCGGAGCAGGCGCGCGTCATCCCGATCACGGACGGACAGAACGAGTACGCGGAAAACATTACGAAGCAGTTGCGCGAGAACGGCATCCGCGCCAGCGCGGACGTTTCCTCCCAGCGCATGAATGCCAAGATCCGCGCCGCGCAGTTGATGAAAGT
>SZPG01000141.1 GCA_030263595.1 Chloroflexi bacterium CFX6 | reverse complement strand
ACCGACTGGCGCGTGAACTGCATGATTCAGTCAGCCAGGCGATCTTCAGCATCACGCTGACTTCGCAATCCGCCCGCCTCCTGCTCGACCGTGAGCCTGCGCGCGTCCCCGAACAATTAGATCGCCTGCAAACAATGACCTCGGACGCGCTCGCCCAACTGCGCTCGTTGATCGCGCAGCTACGACCTCCACAGAATTAATTTCTGTCATTGCGAGCGAAGCGAAGCGAAGCAGTCCTCGCTTCATTCAAGGACTTCCCATTCCCTTTTCCCTCGCGCGGACAATGGCTTGGGCGCGGTCGGCGACTTGCAGTTTGTTGAAGATGTTCGAGACGTGGTTGCGGACGGTCTTCGGGCTGAGGGTGAAGGCGTTGGCGATTTCGACGTTGTTCATGCCTTTGGCGATCATGTCGAGGATTTCGCGTTCGCGGTCGGTGAGTTCGGGGAAGGGATTCGACGGCTGGACCTGGTTGAAGAAGTTGATCAGTTTTCGGGCGATGGCTGGACCGAACATCGCTTCGCCGCTCCTGACCGAGTGGATGGCGCGCAAAATTTCGGCTTGGTCTGCCCCTTTGAGCAGGTAGCCGCGCGCGCCCGCGCGCATGGCGGCAAAGACCGAGTCGTCGTCTTCGAACATGGTCAGCACGATGACGCCGATGTGCGGGCTGGATTGATGGATTTGGCGCGTGGCTTCGATGCCGTTCACGCCAGGCATTTGGATGTCCATGAGAATCACGTCGGGCTGGAGTTTGGCGGCGGAACGAACGGCGGCTTCGCCGTCTTCGGCTTCGCCTGCGACAGTCATGTCGGGCATGGAGGTCAACAGCGCGCGCAGACCTTCGCGGAAGGGCGCGTGGTCGTCGGCGATGAGGATGCGGATGGGGTCAGTGGTCATTGTTTATATCTTTGTACACGGATTACGCGGATTTCACGGAGGGTCACGGATTTCTCTTGAGTGTTGATTGGGTTGCGTAGCGGACGTTCTCTAACGTCCGCATTTTTTGCAGATGAGCCAACTGGCGTTAGAGAACGCCAATTACGCGGTTACTTTGCACGCCAACGGGCGCGTACACCTGCCCTGGCGGGCGGTGCCAGGGAGAGAACGCGCCCTACGCGCTACGCGTCGTCATCTCCACATGGCAAAAGCGCGGTGATGTGAACGCCGTTGGAGGATTCGACGGTGAAGGTTCCGCCCAGTTCGGCGGCGCGTTCGCGCATGGAGACCATGCCGACGCCCGCGTGAGTCTCTTTGGGCAAGCCTGCGCCGTTGTCCTGCGCTTCGATGCGCAATCCGCCGTCGAATTTCAAGCGGACGCGGCACTCCGTTCCCCGCGAATGTTTCGAGGCGTTGACAATCGCTTCACAGGCGATGCGATACGCGGCGACTTCCACCGCGGCGGAGAGTTTGGGCAATTCCCCTTCACATTCGACATGCACGGAAAAATCGGCGCGGTTGTGATTGGCGGCAAATTCCCGAAGGGCGGAGAACAAGCCGAGTTCGTCCAGCGCGGGTGGAC
>SZPG01000140.1 GCA_030263595.1 Chloroflexi bacterium CFX6 | reverse complement strand
CCCAACTGGAAACCAAGGCGCTGGCAGAAATCTACGACACCTACAGCCCCGGCGTATACCGGTATGCCATGCGCCTGCTCGGGGATTCCTGCCAGGCTGAGGACTGTGTGGCTGAAACGTTCGCCAACTACCTGGACGCGCTCCAAAGGCGGCGGGGTCCGCGCGAACATTTGCAGGCGTACTTGTACCGCATCGCCCACAACTGGATCGTGGACTTGTATCGCAAGCGAAAAGGCGCGGTGGATTTGAACGATGCGCTAAAGAGCGAAGACCATCCCGAGGACGAGGCGGCAAGGAACATCCGCCAGACGCAATTGCGCAAGGCGATCCTCGACCTCACGCCGGACCAGCAAAAAGTGATCGCGCTGAAGTATCTGGAGGACTGGAGCAACGAAGAGATCGCGCAATTATTGAAAAAGCCCGTCGGCGCGGTGAAATCCATTCAACACCGGGCGTTGAGAAGCCTGGAAAGATTTTTGGAAGAAAGAGACGACCATGAAGGATCGACACGAATTGGAAACCCTGTTGCAGAAGAATTTGGAAGGGCTTAAAGCTGTCCCTGAGCGCGACCCGGGAGCCGCGGCGCGGGGACGCGCGCAATTCCTCAGGCGGGCAGTATCCGCCAGCGAGGTTCATCGTCATAAGAAATGGATGTTCACATTCAGAAAGGAACAATTTGCGATGAACCTGATGATTTCAACCCTTGTGATCGCCGGTCTGTTATTCGGCGGCGGCTCAGCCGTTTATGCCGCGCAAGACGACCTGCCCAACGAACCGCTCTACGCCGTGAAGATGTGGAGCGAAGAGACAAGCCTGCAATTCCAGAACGGCCCCCAGGAAAAGGCTGCCTACCTGATGACGATGGCGCGAACCCGCATTGAAGAGATGGCGCAGTTGATGGCAGATGGCGAACCGATCCCCGAGGAAACTCCCTTGTTGCTGCAGCAGCACATCCAACAGGCGCTTCAACTCTGCAAGGACCTGGACGATGCGACATGCGATCAGACGATGCTCCAAATCCGCGACCGCTTGCAGGACCAGGACCGCTTGATGCAGCAATTGCTCATCGACGCCCCGGAAGACGCGCGGCCGATCCTTCTAAGAACCCGCGACATGCTGCGCATTCATCTACGACAGGTCGAGGATGGATTGATGCTTGGCGACATGAATCAAAATATGATTCAGAACCAGAATCAGAACGGGCAAAACGACGCGTTCACGCCTCCCGCCCAGACCGGGACCGGCACCCAATTCAACCAGCCGACAGACGTCCCCGGCGGACCCAACGAAGACCCGGGCGGACCGAACGCAGATGCCGGTAACCCCGACAATAATCCCGGCGGACCAAATACAGACTCTGGCAACTCCAACAATGACCCTGGAGGACCGAATACAGACGCCGGTTCGGATAATTCCGGCGGAGGGAACTCAAACGGAGGCAACGGCAACAAGCCGTAACATTTTCAACAACTCCCCATCGATGGGGAGTTGTTCTTTTAGGGAGTGGCGAAGGAGTGTGT
>SZPG01000139.1 GCA_030263595.1 Chloroflexi bacterium CFX6 | reverse complement strand
GATGTTCGCCAGCGTTCCCCATCCCACCTTTTCACGGGAGAGCAACGCGATGCCCAAAACGAAAAATCCCATGAACACGGTCATTGTGCCGATCTTGATCCCCAGAATGTCCGCCAGCGCGATCTCCAGCACCAGCCAGGTACTCGTCCCCAGATCCGCGCGGATCAACAACGCCAGCGCCAAGCCATACAACAAAAAGCCGATCTGAATTACGAACAGATCACGGATAAACGTATTCCATCGAACGGGTTTTAGCATTCATGCTCCTTATTGAATGTCATTGCGAGGAGGCGATGGTCGAGTAGGTTGAGTGTTCTCCCAGCACTTGCACGCTGGGCAAGTGTCTCAATCGTATCGAGACCGAGGCGACCGAAGCAACCCCCCGGCAGGAGTGGAGATTACTTCGCGGAGTTTACACCGAGCCAGTCGAAGTGCTCGCAATGACAGGGAGTCTATCACCTATGATACACTCACGCCATGCAAATTATCGAAGTTCAAAAAGACAACTTCACCATCAGCACCGATCCCTCCCGCCTCGACATCGAAACCATCGTGGACTTTCTCACCCGCGCTTACTGGGCATCGAGCCGTCCGCGCGCATACACCGAACGCGCCCTCCAACATTCGCTCGTCTTCGGTCTCTACGATGGCGACAGGCAGATCGGTTTGGCGCGCATCGTCAGCGATTACTCGATCTTTGCCTACCTCTGCGATGTCTTCATCCACGAGGAGTATCGCACGCGCGGTCTCGGCAAATGGCTCATCCAGACCGTCATGGAACACCCCGAACTCAAGGACGTGCGCCGCTGGCTGCTCGTCACCAACGACGCGCACGGGCTGTACCGGCAATTCGGCTTCGAGACCATCGAAGACCCCGAACGCTGGATGCAGAACTTCAAACCCTTCCGGCAGGAGGACTGATGCCCGCCCTCCTCCTCAAACCGGGACGCGAGAAGAGTCTGCTCCGCCGCCATCCGTGGATCTTCTCCGGCGCGATCCATCATGTTGATGAAGAACCCGCTTCAGGCGCGACCGTTGACCTGCTCTCGTCCGAAAAGCGATTCCTCGCCCGAGCCTCCTACTCCCCAACCTCCCAGATCCGCGCGCGTGTGTGGACGTTTGAGGATGAGGTTGTTGACAAGGAATTTTTCCGAAGAAGAATTCGATCTGCGATTGAAATGCGTCAAAGGTCGAAGGTCGAAAGTCAGTCAAATGCCTATCGTTTGATCTACGCAGAATCGGATTACATCCCCGGCCTGATCGTTGACCAATACGATAATGTCCTCGTTCTACAATCCCTCACTGCCGGAAGTGAATATTGGAAGGAAACCCTCGCCGATCTCCTCCTTGAGGAAACAGGACTTGCCACCATCTACGAACGTTCCGACGCCGACGTTCGCGACCTCGAAGGATTAACAACCCTCGCCGGACCTCTACGTGGGCAATTCTCCAGTTTCCAATTCTCGATTAACGAACACAACCTCAACTTTATCGTCAACCTTTCTTCCGGTCACAAAACCG
>SZPG01000138.1 GCA_030263595.1 Chloroflexi bacterium CFX6 | reverse complement strand
GTCCGGAACCGGATTCCATCCCTTTTGCGGCGGTGAGAGGTTTCAAAGCCCAGGGACTCTCACTTACGCCTTTGGATAGAGCGGGACTGCCATCCGATGAAGAATTGAAAACATGGATCCATCGTTCCGTCTATGAAAGGGAAAGAGCAGGGCAGGGATCCTTGATGACGGAATTTCGTCCGTGCGTGGCGCTTTTCGTCCGGTTCAGCGGGATCGATTACGACTCTGACGAAGCTGGGGATCAATTGAATAATTTGATCCGCTCGATGCAGGCGCGGGTGGTGGAATACGGCGGGGCATTGTTGCAGATCACGGTGGGAGACAAGGGCAGTTACGCCTATATCAACTTCGGCGCGCTCGGCATGCATGAAGACGGTTCGCGCCGGGCGGTGAAACTGGCATTCAGCCTGCGGGAATCGCTTGGGTCGGACGGATTCAAACCGTCCCCGCAGATCGGCATCACGCAGGGGACCATGTTCGTCGGTCCGTATGGAAGCGAATCAAGAAAAACCTTCGGGGCGCTGGGGGATGATGTCAACTTGTGTGCGCGTTTGATGACAACCGCCGCGCCGGGAGAGATCCTGGTCTCGGGCCGTGTCCGCAAGGCGCTCCCCGATGAATTCGTTTACGAAGCCCACGCGCCGATAAATGTCAAAGGCAAAACCGAACCGCTCTCTGTGTATTCCATCCTTTCGGTGAAACAACAACGCGCCGTCCGTTTGCAGGAACCGGCGTATGCGCTCCCGATGATCGGGCGAAAAAAGGAATTGGGGCTTGTTTCTGAAAAACTATCCCTGTCAATTCAAGGGAAGGGACAGATCGTCGGCGTGACCGGCGCGGCGGGGATGGGCAAGTCGCGTTTGATCGCGGAAGGAATCCGCCTCGCGCGCCGGGGAAAGTTGACCGGCTACGGCGGCGCATGCAAGTCGGACGGAGTCGACACGCCCTACCTCGTGTGGAGCGGAATCTGGAACGCCTTCTTCGATCTCGATCCTGCCATGCCTTTGCGGAAACAAATCCGCTCGATCGAACGTGAGTTGGAAGACCAGGCGCCGGATAATTTGGACGCGCTTCCCCTGCTGGGATCGGTTCTCGGCTTGCCGCTGCCCGAAAACGAATTTACCCGCGCTCTGCAGCCCAAGGACCGCAAAAGCCAGCTCGAAACCTTGTTATTGCACTGCCTTGAATTTTCAGCGCGCGAATCATCCGCAACAGGCGGCGGTTTGCTGCTTGTATTGGAAGATCTGCATTGGATCGACCCCGTTTCGTCGAATCTGCTGGACATGATCTCGCGCGCCGTCGAAAATCCGCATTAGCATAGCTCACCGGGCCGATTTTAACCGACGACGCCCGGTGTGGCAAGGAGCCATCACTCGTAGAAAGACGGCATGATGCCAAATTCTATGTTCTTAAAGCCGTGACGTTCTAGAATTTGCCCTAATAATTCAATTTCGTGTTTGCGCTCAGCTGTGAACCAAGATACTGGCACGAAGTCCGTACCACAGGACAGCCTGTCGGTAGTTAAT
>SZPG01000007.1 GCA_030263595.1 Chloroflexi bacterium CFX6 | reverse complement strand
AGGCGACGATGGATGCGCGCTGAACGCGGAGATCGGCGCGTTCGTTTATGCTATACTGAACTTGAGGGAGAATGGGATCAGGGTTTTCCTTGATCGAGTCCGAAGGAGTCGGTATGACGACAAAAAACAAACCCAATGAACGGGGGCGACGCGGGAGGGCGGACAGATCGAAGCGCAAGCCAGCGAAACCGCGCGAGATGCCGCCCGCCAAACGGACGATTGATCTCCTCGAGCGCGTCAACGATGGCATCGTCGCCTTCGACGCGGAGATGAACTACATCTACGTCAACCCGCGCGGCGCGGAACTGCTGGGACGCAAACCTGGGGACTTGATCGGCAAAAACTACTGGGCGGAATTCCCCGAAGCGAAAGGCACGCCGTTCGCGGAGGCTTACCTCCGCGCGCTGGAAACGCAAAAGCCCATTGTGTTCGAGGATTATTACCCGCCCTGGGATCGCTGGTTCGAGAATCGGATTTATCCCTCGAAGGACGGGCTGACGATCTTCTTCACGGAAATCACCGAGCGCAAAGGGACGGAATTGAAATTGCGCAAATCACAGGAACGACTCGAACTCGCGATCCGCTCCGCCAACGTCGGCTTGTGGGATTGGGACCTTCGGACGAACAAGGTGTATTACTCCCCTGAATGGAAAAGCCAATTGGGATACGAAGATCGCGAACTCTCGAACGATTTTTCGGAATGGGAAAGCCGCGTCTACCCCGAAGACCTGGAACGCGCCAAAGCCACGGTCAGCGGTTACATCGAAAATCCATATCCCAATTTTCACAACGAATTTCGGATGCGCCACAAGGACGGCTCGTATCGCTGGATATTGGCGCAGGCTTCACTGGCGTATAACGGGCAGGGGAAGCCGATCCGCATGATCGGGTCGCACATTGACATCACCGCGCGCAAACTTGCGGAGGAGAAACTGCGCCAGTCCGAAGCGCTGTTTTCGAAGATATTCCACTCCAGCCCGATCGGGATCAACATCTTCCGCATATCCGACAACCGATCCTTCGCGGTCAACGACGCCTTTCTGAAGATCATAGGGTATTCGCGCGCCGAGGTGGAGACGCATACAGCCGCCGAACTCAACCTGTTCGTGGACACGGAGGCGCGCAATGCCTGGATGAGGACCCTGCGCGGAGGCGGGAATGTCTACAATCAGGATGCGAAAATACGAAGCAAATCCGGAGAAATCAAGGACGTACTGGCGTCGCTGGATTTAATCGAAGTCAACGGTGAAGCGATGGTCCTGGTCATCGCCACCGACATCAGCGACCGCAAGCAGGCGGAGGAGAATTTGCGAAGAAACGAGCAGGTGCTTCGGCTCTTTGTCGAGCACTCGCCTGCCGCCGTCGCCATGTTCGACCGCGAGATGAACTACATCGTCGCCAGCCGCCGTTATCTCAGCGATTACGAGTTGGGCGAGCAGAATCTCATAGGTTGCTCACATTACGAAGTGTTCCCCGAAATCCCCGAACGCTGGAAGGAGATTCACCGGCGCTGTCTGGCAGGGGCAATAGAAAAAGCCGATGAAGACCCGTTCCCGCGCAAAGATGGGAGGCTCGATTGGGTGCGCTGGGAGATCAGGCCGTGGCACGAAACGAATGGAGAGATCGGCGGCGTCATCCTCTTCTCGGAAGTCATCACGGTGCGCAAACAGGCAAGGGAGGAATTGCGCCTCAGCCGCGACCGCCTCGCCGACCTCTCGCGCCGCCTCGTCGAAGCGCACGAGACAGAACGCCGCGCCATCGGGCGCGAACTGCACGACCAGATAGGTCAGATGCTCACCGCATTGAAGTTGACCATCGAGATCGCCGTGCAACTGCCGCCGGAAGAGGCGCTCAAAAAAGCCGCGCAGGGAAAAGAACTGGTGGAGGATCTGCTCAACCGCGTCAGCGCGCTCTCGCTCGAACTGCGCCCGCCCATGCTCGACGACCTGGGTCTGCTCCCCGCGCTGTTGTGGCACGTCAATCGTTTTCAGGACCAGAGCGGCGTCGAAGTGGAGTTCAAACACAGCGGCATCGAGAATCGCCGTTTCGATCCGCAGATCGAGACCACCGCCTACCGCATCGTGCAAGAGTCATTGACCAACGTGGCGCGCCATGCCCGGGCAAACAGAGTCAGGCTCGAGGTCCGAATAAGAGGCGAAGCGATGGAAATCCAGATCGAAGATGACGGCGCGGGATTCGATCCGCAAGTTGCGCTTGCCCTAAATCGCGGCTTGAGCGGAATGCGCGAACGCGTCCAACTTGTGGGCGGGATATTTCAAATCGAATCTGAAACAGGCAAAGGCGCGCGCAAATTCATCCGCCTGCCGTTGCGGGAGGAACAGGAATGACCACCATCATCCTTGCGGACGACCATCAGGTGCTGCGCGAGGCGCTGCGTCTTTTGCTTGAAACGCAAACCGATTTTAAAGTCATTGCCGAGACGGGCGACGGGCTGGAGGCTTTGCAATTGACGGAGAAGCACAAGCCCGACGTGTTGATCGCCGACATGATGATGCCGGGTCTTTCGGGACTGGAAGTTGCGCGGCGGACGAAGCGCCTTTTCCCCGCTGTAAAAGTGATCGTGCTTTCGATGCACGACGCCGAAAGTTACGTGGTGGAATCTTTGCAGGCGGGCGTTGCCGGTTACGTGTTGAAGAAGAGTTCATCACAGGAACTGGTCTTTGCGATTCGCCAGGCATTGGCGGGGAATCTTTATCTCAGTCCGTCGCTCAATGAACGCGCCATCCAGGCATATATGCAAAGATCGCAAGAGTCCCGCATCGAAGACCCGTTCGATGCGCTGACCGACCGCGAGCGCGAAGTCTTCCAACTCGCCGCGGAGGGACTCAACAACCCGCAGATCGCGGAACGCCTCTCGCTCAGCGCGCGCACCGTCGAAATGCACCGCGCCAACCTGATGAAGAAACTGAGTCTCAAATCGCAGACCGACCTGGTGAAGTACGCGGTGAAGCGGGGCATGGTGTGACCCCCTCCCCAGCCCTCCCCCAAAAATCCGACGAACCCCTGTCGGATTTTTGGGGGAGGTGTCACGCAGTGGCAGAGAGGGTGGGGCAATGCAGGGGGATCCCAACCCAAATACCGTACATTTACGGATAGACCGTTGACCTTCCCTCTGGTATCGTAAGGGTGGAATTATTCACCGCGTAGTCGGCGTTCTTCAACGCCAAGATGCGTAGTCGGCGTTCTCCAACGCCAAGATGCGTAGTCGGCGTTCTCCAACGCCAAGATGCGTAGTCGGCGTTCTCCAACGCCAAGATGCGTAGTCGGCGTTCTCCAACGCCAAGACGCGTAGTCGGCGTTCTCCAACGCCAAGACGCGTAGTCGGCGTTCTCCAACGCCGGGACGGTTGCGTTAGAGAACGCAACCTGCGCGGAGAGTTCTATATAAGAGGCATTGCATGACCGAACCCATTCGCATTTTATTGGTGGACGACAGTCCCTATTTCCTCGAAGCCGCGCGCGACTTCCTCCAACACCAGGAGGCGATAAGCGTGGCGGGCGTCGCGACCAACGCGGAGGAAGCCATCGCCCGCGCGCGGGAATTACAGCCCGACATCATCTTATTGGATCTGAACCTCGCGCGCAGCTCGGGCTTGAACCTGATCCCGGTCTTCAAGGGGAACCTGCCGGGCGCGAAGATCGTGATGTTGACCATGATGGAGGCGTCCAGTTACCGCGCCGCAGCGCTGCAGGCGGGCGCGGACGATTTCGTCCCCAAGAACAACATGGGCAGCACGCTCATCACCGTCATCCACGGCTTGATGGGACGCGCCGAGTCCGCGGCGACGCCGGGTCAGGCGGAAGAGTCGAAACGTCTGGATGAAGGGTTTTACCAGTCCGTTCTCGAAGATATCTCGGAATTGATCATTCGCTTCCTGCCGGACGGCACGCTGACCTACGTCAACGACGCGTACTGCCGCTATTACGGCAAAAGCCGCGAGGAATTGATCGGCTCGAATTTCATTTCCAGCGCGGCGGACGACTTTCCGCAGAAACTTCGCGAACATCTCGAATCCTTCACGCCCGAACGTCCAGTGATCGCTTTCGAGCAATACGACATCCTCCCGAACGGCGAGAAACGCTGGCGCGAATGGGTGGACCGCGCGTTCCGACATCACCGAACACAAACGGGTCGAGACGGAATTGGGCGAGAGTCAGGCGCAATTGGCGGGCGTGATCCATTCGACGATGGACGCGCTCATCACCATTGACGAGGATCACCGCATTACGCTCTTCAACCCGGCCGCCGAGCAGATGTTCAAATGCCCAGCCTCCGAGGCGGTCGGTTCGCCGCTGGACCGCTTCATCCCCGCATCCGCCCGCGGGAAGCATCGCGGCTTCGTGCGCGCCTACGGCCGTTCCGGTCAAACGCGCCGCATGATGCAAATATCCACGCTCGACCTGAATTGCCTGCGCGCCGATGGAACGACGTTCCCCGGCGAGATCTCCATTTCCCAGTTCGAAGCGCGCGGCAGGAAAACCTTCATCGCCTCCGTCCGCGACGTTACGGAGCGCAAACAGGCGGAGGCGACGCTGCGCGAAAGCGAAGACCGCTACCGCGACCTCGTGGAACACATCCACGACCTGATCGGCACGCACGACCTTGAAGGAAACATCCTCTCGATCAATCAGGCGGCGACCGAATTGCTGGGGATCGAAGCGGATGCGCTCTTGAAAATGAACCTGCGCGACATCCTGACGCCCGAAGCGCGCGACGAATTCGACGCCTACCTGGCAGCCATTCGAAGGGACGGCAAAGCCAGCGGGTTGATGCTCGTGCGAACCAAAAGCGGGGAGGAACGCGTCTGGGAATACGACAACACCCTGCGCACGGAAGCGATTGACCGGCCCATCGTCCGCGCCCTGGCGCGCGATATCACCGAGCGCAGGCGGGCGGAGAAAGCCCTGCGCGAAGGAGAAAGGCGTTACCGTCAACTGTTCGAGGCGAACCCGCATCCGATGTGGGTTTACGATCTCGAATCGCTGCGCTTCCTCGCCGTCAACGATGCGGCGGTGATCCATTACGGCTACTCGCGCGAGGAGTTCCTGGGCATGACCCTGCTGGACATCCGTCCGCCTGAAGACCGGGCGCGGCTTCTCGATAACGTGGCAGCGGTCACGGAAGGACTGGACGAGGCGGGCGATTGGCGTCACGTAAAAAAGGACGGCGGAGTCATTGACGTGGAGATCACCTCCCACACGCTGGAGTTCGACGGACATCAAGCGGAGGTGGTCCTCGTCAACGACATCACTGCGCGCAAGCAGGCGGAGGAAAGACTCGCCGCCTCCGAAGCCGAACTGCGCGCCCTTTTCGCCGCCATGCGCGACGTGGTGCTGATCATTGACCGCGACGGCGTCTACCGCAAGATCGCCCCCACCGACCCGGGCCTGCTCTACCGCCCGCCGGAGGAACTGCTGGGCAAATCCCTGCAGGATGTCTTCCCTCTCGAAGAGGCGGAGAAATTCCTGGCGGCTCTACGCCGCGTGCTGGAGACGAAACAGATCGAACAGGTGGAGTACGAACTCGCCATCAACGGGCGGCGCGTGTGGTTCAATGCCGCCATTACGCCGATGAGCGGGGATATGACGGTCTGGGTGGCGCGCGACGTCACTGAACGCAAACGCGCCGAGGAAAGGATTCAAAACCAACTTCACCGCCTGAGCGCCCTGCGGGAAATAGACCTGGCGATCACCTCCACCTTCGACATGCGCGTCAGCCTGGACGTTCTGTTATCCCAGACGGTGAAATACCTGTCTGTGGACGCCGCCTCGATCCTGCTTGTGGACGCCTCCACGGCCGCGTTGAAATACGAGGCGGGCATCGGCTTTCGGACGCACGCGCCGCGATCCGCCAACGTAAAACTGGGGGAGAGTTACGCCGGAAAAGCCGCGTTGGAACGGCGGCTCGTGCGAATCCCGAACCTGGCTGACGAACCGGAGAATTTGCTCCTCACCGCCCATTTGAAGGGGGAGGATTTCGTCAGTTATCACGCCATGCCGTTGATCGTGAAGGGAAAGGTCCTCGGCGTGCTGGAAGTGTTCAACCGTTCGGCTGTAAAACGCGACGACGAATGGTACGACTTCTTCGGCTCGCTGGCTGGGCAGGCTGCCATCGCGGTGGATAACGCCCAGTTATTCTCCGCCTCCCAGCGCGAACTGACGGAACGCAGGCGCGCCGAGGAGGAACTCCTCAAATTGAACGCCGAACTCGAGGAGCGCGTCGAGGATCGCACCACCGACCTGAAACGCCTCAACCTGGAACTGGAGCGCGCCGTGCGCGTCAAGGACGAATTCCTCGCCAATATGAGTCACGAACTCCGCACGCCGCTCAACGCCATCATCGGTCTGTCCGAAAGCCTTGCGGAAAAGACCGTCGGGGAACTGAACGAAAAACAGGCGAAATACGTGAGCGTCATCGCCGAGAGCGGTCAACACCTGCTCGAACTGATCAACGATATCCTCGACCTCGCCAAGATCGAAGCGGGGCAGGTCCGCCTCGACCGCAATAAGGTGAACGTTTCCGCGGTCTGCCAATCCGGTTTGCGGATGATCCACCAACTGGCGCACAGGAAGAACCAGGAAGTATCGTTCGAAATGGACGACGGCCTGGACCTGATCCGCGCCGACGAACGCCGCCTCAAACAGATGCTCGTCAACCTGCTCAGCAACGCGGTCAAATTCACGCCTGAAGGCGGCCGGCTCGGGCTCGAGGTACGCGGGAACCGCCGGGCAAATATCGTGCAATTCACCGTTTGGGATACCGGCATCGGCATCGAAGCGGAGGACCTGGAGCGGTTGTTCCGTCCCTTCGTGCAGTTGGATTCGGAACTCTCGCGCACCACCACCGGAACAGGCTTGGGCTTGGCGCTGGTCGCTCAAATGGCGCGCCTGCACGGGGGTAGCGTGAGCGTGGAAAGCCAGCCCGGAAAGGGCAGCCGCTTCACCATCACCCTGCCCTGGGAGACTGCCGCGAATACCGGCTCTCTTCCCGGGAGGACGACCGAGGGGCTGAGCGCGGGAAAGCCCGGAACGGAACGCGCCCGGCGGACCATCCTGCTCGTGGAGGACACCGAGGACGTGATTATTTTGATCGGCGATTACCTCGAACATGCGGGCTACAAGGTCGAGAGCGCCAGGAACGGCTTGGACGGGATCGCGCAGGCGAGAAAGGCGCGCCCCGACCTGATCCTGATGGACATACAGATGCCCGATATGGACGGACTGGAAGCCACGCGTCAACTCCGCGCCGAAGGCGGCTTCGAACGTACCCCGATCATTGCCCTGACCGCCCTCGCCATGCCCGGCGACCGCGAACGCGCCCTCGCCGCAGGCATGGACGAATACATCAGCAAACCGGTCAATTTGAAATCCATGCTGAAGATCATACAAAGATTCCTCGCCGGGGATGAAAACCCCGGCGGGTGAGGGAAATGGAAGGAGACCGGCAGAGTCTTCGCTTGTTGTATTCCCGGCGGGTTTGTTGTATAGTGGTAACACGAACAAGGAGACAGCCATGGATCGAATCTGCTACAGGAAATTGCGGCGTTACAAATACCAGGCGATGGAGGAATACCGCGTCCAGATAGACATCCGGCCGGAAAAGGATCTGACCTTCAAATACATGTCCCTCTCCAAAGACGGTCTGCTCACGGTCAGGGAGGGATACGCCTGGGACGGGCCCAGCGGTCCCACCGTTGACACGCCCAACTTCATGCGCGGTTCGCTCATCCACGACGTGTTATATCAAATGATGCGCCTGAGCGCGCTGGATCACAAAAAATATCGAAAACGGGCGGATGAAATCCTGCGGGAGATGTGCATCGAGGACGGCATGTCCGCCTTTCGCGCGTGGTACGTGTACCAGGCGGTGCAGATATTCGGCGAAAGAGCCGCCGCCCCGCGCCCGGAACCGGAAATAAGGAAATTCACCGCGCCGTAAAAGATCGCCTCCAAAGGGAACGTTTGCGTATCCGGGCGCCGCCCATGCGGCAAACCCGGATATTTTGCTTTCGGGTACAATCCCACACCATGAACAAGGAAAACGTGGACGCTCTGAAACGAAATCCGTCGGGATACGCGCGGCTCACGTACAAACTAAAAAATGCGGATGTCTACGTTTCGGCGGGCGGTTTCCATTTCATTGATTACCTCGACCCGGTCGAAGACCTCCCTCCCGAAACGGACGCTTCGCAACCGACCGGGGAAACTGCCGCGTACATCGAGACGCAGTTACAAGCGAACGAGCGGAAGTTCATCCGCCAGGCGGAGATCCTCGAAAAACACCTTCCCCTCACAAATGCCAAAGTCCTCGACATCGGCTGCGGCGGCGGCTTGTTCCTTTCCCTGCTCGAACGACAGGGCGCGGACGTGACCGGCATCGAACTCAGCGACAGCCGCGCCCAATACGCAAAAACAAAGCACGGACTCGAGATTTATAAACGCCCCATCGAAAGCGCTTTCTGGCAGGAGGGATACGCAAATCACTTCGACGCGGTCACATTGTGGGACGTGATCGAACACGTCAATTACCCGTACCAGACCCTGAAATGCGCGGCAAACGTACTGAAGCCCGGCGGGTTCCTGCTGATAGACACGCCCTGCCGCGATGGTTTCTATCACCGTTTCGGCGAGTTCACGTACAAGGCGACGCGCGGCAAATACCCCACCTTCCTGAACGCCATGTATTCCTCGCACCTGTTCGGCCACAAGCAGATCTTTTCCACGGACGAAATGAGGGAACTATTCGAAGCCATCGGCGTGGAGATCGTCGCGCTGCGTAAATTCCACGAACTCTCCTTCCCGTATGAGTTCTATCTCGAAAAACTGTTCGGGTCGGAGGCGATCGTTCGCCTGTCATTACCTTTTGTCAATCTCTTTTTCAGGCTGTTCAAAATCCAAAACAAGATGCTGGCGATCGGAAGAAAAAAATAACTTACGTGTCATTGCGAGCGGCGCCCGCCATGACATGAACGGAGAAAAACCTTATGCGTGACGAATACGTCCCCAAACGCGCCATGAGCATCCACGCGCACCCGGACGACCAGGAGTTCACCATCGGCGGCACGCTCGCCAAATGGGCAAGGGCGGGATGCGAGATCGTCTCGGTCGTCGTCACCAGCGGCGACGCCGGTTCGAACGACCCGACGAAGGACGCGGGTTATAAAAAGGAACTCGCCGAATTACGCGAAAAGGAGCAACTCGCCGCGAACGCGATCCTGGGGATCAAGGAAACGGTCTTCCTGCGTTATCCCGACGGGGAATTGGAACCGACTCTCGCCCTCCGCAGGGAACTCACCCGCCTCATCCGCAAATTCAAGCCTGATACTGTTTCGACGGGGAATCCCGAGGGATGGTTTTACGGCGATGAATACCTCAACCATCCCGATCACCGCGCCGCGGCGCAAGCCGCTTGCACGGCGGTCTTTCCGTCAGCGGGGAGTCGGCTCATTTTTGCGGACCTGCTGTCGGAGGGGTATGAACCGCACGAGGTCAAACGGTTATACGTCCACGGCACGGAGAAATCCGATACGTGGGTGGATATCACAGAGACGCTCGCTGTCAAGATCCTGGCTCTGCGGCAACACGCGAGTCAGGTCCCTGTGGAGGAGGTTGGAAAGTGGATGACCGAATGGGCGGAGGAGGATGCGAAGGACAAGGGCATGAAGTACGCCGAGAGTTACAAGGTGATGATCCTGAAAAGGGAGGAGGAGGAGCGCGCCTAGAAGACGAGGCGACCGATGACCGCGCTGGCGAGCGTGAGCGTGACGTTATCAATATCCTTGAAGGGAAGCGATTCGACGAGCGCGCCGCCCAGCGCGACCCAGAAGATCGGGGCAAGATAGGCGTTGAAAGGCGGTGCGAACACGCCAACGCCGACGAAAACAAACAGAACGAACGCGGTCATCAACGCGCCGCCCGCGAAAACGCTCAGGGACCCAGCCACGCTTTTTTCGCGCGACCAGAACAACTTCGGCGATTGGACGCGCCGCCCGACGATGTCCGCCACGCCGTCGCCGCCGCACATCATCATCAGCGCGGCGATGCCAATGGGCGAATCCTTCCAATAGACGACTGTCAGCGCGACGAACATGATCCCGTAGAACAACGGTCCGCGCAGGATCTCGCGCCTGTCCCCGGTGCGCGACAGGGCTTTGACGGCGGCGGGATCTTTTATGACGCCCGCGCCGACCAGGACAAACTGAAACGTGATAAGCAAAGGCACCAGCGCGGCAAGGTAACGTGAAGACGGCGCGTCCGCGTACATCAGCCAGCACAGGACGAAGACGGGACCCGTGCCGATGTGGATGATCTTGCGGCTTAATCGGCTTTCGACCAGCCCGCGATGGGCGATGAAATCCATCAGGCGCAGGAGGGCGATGACAACTACGAGAGTAAGCAGGGTGGCGAGGTAGGGGTTCATGCTAAGTCTGCAATTCGGCCTGTGACGCCAAAGTTTTGGGAGGCGTCCTCATGAAATACAGGAGCGTCACCGCGACCAGGATCAACAACAGAGGAGGAAAAGTATTGTTCATATAATAAGGCTTATACTTGAACGGGTGAAGTATGGACCCATAAGCAACGGATGCCGCGAGGATAAGCAGAATGGACCACGTTTTCTTCCGAAGGACCCGGATCGGCGGCAGGCTCGAAAAAAACATCGCCAGCGGAATGGCGAGAATGGGCAATGTATAATCGTTGCTGGTCGGAATGATGAGCGCTCCCAATGTACAAACAGAGAAAAGATACGGATTAAAGCCGCGCTCATTTAGAAGATATGCACGGACAACCGCCGCCAGGATGCACCCAAGAATTACGACCAACAGAATGTTCGTTATCGAACCCGCGTTCCGTTGCAGGGCAGCCAGCATATCGGGCGGGATCAATCCATATCCATCACGCGAAAAATTGAGCACAAAAGTCTGGACGGAGTGATTCCCGTTCCAGGTCCAACTCGGCGTGAGGATTTGAACCATCACCGTATTGACAAAACCCACCAGTTCCCGATAACCGAGGGCAAACAGAAGGAAAAAATTCAGCGCACCGAGACCAACCAAGCGTCTGATATTTGCCTTCCAATCGCGCCAATCCCTGACAAACATAAGAATGAAAATGGCCGGATAAAGTTTTACGTGAACGGCGGCTGAGAACAACGCATACGCCAGATAGCGAAATTCATAATGGCGGTAAAATATATACAATGCAAGCATACAAAGAAAGAAAACGATTACGTTGAATTGCCCCCTTTCCAGTTCGAATTGAAATCCGTAGGAGATGAGTCCTGTGGCGAGAAACAAGGCGATAAAAGAATGATCTCTGTTGGGAGATAACAGAAATGTCCCCAACACTGCCATGGCGCAAAAACTGAAGAGGGTCAGAAAAGTGATCAGTACGTAGGAGTCCGGATAATCAAGGAACGCCAAGGGAGCGAATAATATATATGTCAGCGGGGGATAGAATAGATGAGGATAAGGGGACTGCCCCTCCTCGACCCAGGGGGTAACGACGTTCATCGTGGTTCGCAGATCCAGTCCAATGGGTCTTGCATCGGGCAAATACTTGGTGAAATAGAATATTCCCCAATTATCGTTCAGGAACATGGGGGAAACAAAAAACAAAATATACCCGACCAACAAACCGACGGCGACCCAAAAAATCACCGGCAGATCGAACAACCTTGCCGGACAACCCCGAACAAGGTTCGGCAGACCGATCTTTTCCTCGGGGGAACGAGAGGCGAGGGGTAAGCCGAACAAAGTGACAAGAATCCCGCACATGATCCCCAACAATTGACTGGAGCCTATTCGATCATCGCCTAATCCAACAAGATCCACAATCAATGACGCAAGGATTAAGATAACGCCAAAGACAACGAGTGCATATCCTAGTTTTCTTACTGACATGTTTTTTTCCTTTTATTCTCTATTCCCCGTCCGGTTTAACCGATGTTACGCATTGATACCCATAACGCGACGTTTATCTCGTTTTTCAAGCGTCGCCCGGGCAAGAGCGACATGAATGTCGCATTACAGCCACCGTTATGGTTTTTTGTGCGTAACATCAACGGTTCAGATCGAACTTTAAAAAGTGTGCCCGGCAGGATGCGAATACCATCCCCCCTGCGGGGACCTGCGACCAACGCGGGACGGGAAGGTTTGTGGGCCCAGCAGGATTCGAATACCATCCCCCCTGCGGGGACCTGCGACCAACGCGGGGCGGGAAGGTTTGTGGGCCCAGCAGGATTCGAATACCATCCCCCCTGCGGGGACCTGCGACCAACGCGGGACGGGAAGGTTTGTGGGCCCAGCAGGATTCGAACCTGCGACCAAGCGATTATGAGTCGCCTGCGCTAACCACTGCGCCATGGGCCCCTCTTTCAGTGAGCAGTGACCAGTCATCAGTGATCCAGTTTACTGTTTCACTGGCAACCGATGACTGGTCACTGAACCAGAGAGCGGGAGACGGGATTCGAACCCGCGAATATCAGCTTGGAAGGCTGATGCCTTACCACTTGGCGACTCCCGCATGCGCACGGGATTTTACCACAATCAAGGATATGTCATTGCGAGCCTGCTGGTCGAGTAGAGCGAGTGATTGTCTCGCTCGTATCGAGACCGCAGGCGAAGCAATCTCCTCGCTAAAGTGGGGATTACTTCATCGTCGCCTGGTCTCGGTACAGCCGAAAAGAGCGCTCGGCTCACTCGACCAGCGCTTCCTCGCAATGACGGGTTAACGGCCATACGGATACCAATAACTCTTATCTTCCATATTGAAATCCCAATGGACGTGCTTCACCTCGCGGAATTCGTCGAGACCGACCTCTCCAAGTTCGCGCGCGCCGCCGGAGTATTTCATCCCGCCGAAGGGACCGGCGTAATGATCGGTGAGCGGGTCGTTGATCCAGATCGTGCCTGCCTTCACGTCGTCGAAGAATTGCTTGATCTTCTTCGGGTCGTTCGAGATCAACACCGCGCCCAAGCCATATTGACAATCGTTCGTCAATCGGATCGCTTCGTCGAAGGTGGTGTACTCCATCAGCGGCACGGCGGGACCGAACGTCTCTTCGCGCATGATGACCATCGTGTGGTCAACGTCTTTCAACACGGTCGGTTCGTGGAAGAAACCTTTGGATAGATCTTTCGGTCTTCCGCCGCCGACCAGAATCTTTGCGCCGCGCTCCCTCGCTTCCGCGATGTGCTTCTCGAATTTGGCGCGGTAGGAATCCCCGATCATGGGACCGACATCGGTCGCGGGATCGAGCCCGGGTCCGAGCCGAAGCGATTTGACATGCTCCACGATGGCTTCGGTGAACTTCGCCGCGCCGCGTCTTGGGATATAGACCCGCTCCGTTGACGTGCAGACCTGCCCGGCGTTGATCAGAGCCGCATACGCCACCGCCTTTGCCGCGATCTCCGGGTCGGCATCTTCGGCGATGACCGTTGCATCCTTGCCGCCGAGTTCGAGATGCAGTTTCTTCATCATCGGCGCGGCGAGCGAAGCGATTTTTTGTCCCGTTGCCAGACTGCCTGTAAAAGCGATCACCGGCACATCTGGATGCCTGACCAGCGGCTCACCCGTTTCAATTCCATAACCGGTCACAACATTCACCACGCCCGGGGGCAGATGATCGAAACAATGCTCGGCGAGATACAGCGCGGTGAGCGGCGTCATCTCAGACGGTTTGATGACAACGGTGTTTCCCGCCGCGAGCGCCGGCGCAACCTTCCATGCCATCAGCAGCAGCGGATAATTCCACGGCACGATACAGCCCACCACGCCGTATGGTTCCTTGACGATGAAATTGAACTGCGACGATGCCCCCGCCGCCAGCACGCTCCCGCGATGATGCCGCCCCAACTCGGCATAATAACGGAACGTGTTCATCACCCACTCAGTTTCCTCTTCGTTCTCGGTCAGCGGCTTGCCTTCTTCGAGCGTCAATAATCGGGCGATTTCCTCACGATGCGCGTGGACTTTTTCCGCGACCTCATGCAGAAGACTTGCCCGTTCGTTCGATCCCATCTTGCGCCACGCCTCGAACGCGGACCTCGCGGCTGTCACCGCCGCTTCGACATCTTCCGGCGTCCCGCGCGGGACACTGTCCAGGGCTTCCTCCGTGGCGGGGTTTTGCACCTGGATGGCTTCTTTGGATTTACCATGCGTAAACTCGCCGTTGATGTACATCAGTTTCATGGAACGCCTCCATCACGATTTTGGGGATTTTACATCAATCTTTTTCAACAGGAACAAACTGGCGACCATGCACAACGCTCCGAAGATGAACAGACCCTTATACCCGATCCACGCGCCGGGAGAGAGGGCGTTCAACCAATCCAGCGCGGGACCCTCGAGCCGCGCCAGCGCGCCGGAACCCGCCGTCGCCAGATTCGTGAGACCGAGATATTTTCCCGCCTCCGCTTCCGGGGCGAGTGAGTTTGCCAGCGCCCAATTGGAGGTGAGGAACAAGCCGATGCCCGCGCCTAACACGCCGCCGAAGATCATCAAGCCGCGCATGTCTGTTGCGAGTAACATCAGCAGGATTCCAACGGCAGAGACGTAAGTCGCAATCGTAAGAATCCGTTTTGCGCCGTACTTATCGGTCAGCCAGCCGCCGATGAGGACGAGGAGGACCAGGGCGCCTGTCAGCACAGCGAGCAGGTCGCCGGTCTGTTTGGGCGGATCGGGCACGCGGATCACGTCCTGTAAATAGTATTGGGCAAAGGCTTGCACGCCGTAAATGCCGAGCAGAAATAAGGCGCGCTCCGCGATCAGCCACCAGTAGGAAGCGTTCTCGCGGAAGTTGATCTTGAATTGAGAGAGGAAGTTGCCCTCACCCTGCCCTTCGGGCATCCCTCTCCCAGTGAGCGAGGGGGACTCGCGCACGCCAAAGATCGTGATCGCCGCGGAGACCGCCAGCAGGCCGATCACGACCAGCATGATGGAGGTGGGGTCCCTCGAAGCAGAATCGAGCAAACGTCCCGCGAGAAGCGAAGCCGCGATCAAGGACAACATGTCCATGAAAGTCTTGAACGACGAGGCGACTCCCAATTGATCCTTTGGCACGCTGTCGGGCAGGAGTCCCTGCAAGGGTCCGTGCGCGATGTTCGAACTCAATTGCAAGCCGATGTATCCGACGAACAACCACGTCAAGCCGCCTGCCCATGCCAGTATCGAAAGAAAGAGAAAATCGAAGAGCGTCCCAAGCGCGATCAACGGACGCCTGCGCCCATACCGCGATTTCCATCCATCCGAGAGCGCGCCCGACAGCGGCTGAACGATCATTGCAATGAGGAGCCCCACAAACGTGAGCAAACCGAGATAGGTATTCTTTTTTTCGTCGGGAACGTAATCGAGCAGCACGGCTGGCAGGATGATGGGATGCAATGCGTTCCACATGAACGACAGTCCCACCCAATAGGCATTGAGGACGAGCAATCGAGGAAGCGACAGTTTCTTCAAGCGAATTCTCCTCGCAGACGCGGCGGCAAAAGTCCTGCGATCTTTTTCATGACGATCTGGGTCGCCAGCGCGTCCTTTTCATCCGACGATACCTTGCGCGGGACGTCCAACTCGTACGCTTCGCCAAAATGGAGGGTGAAGACTCCCTCCGCTTCGTACGCGCCGACAGGAACGAACTTGAGCCCCGCGCGGGACAATAACAACCCGAATCTTCCCAACCCGGAGGCTGGGCGCGCCAATTTCCCATCCGCTGAATCCCCGCCTTCGGGCGCGAGACCGATAAGCGGGTCTTCGGCATGTCTCACGAAATCCAACACCGCGCGCACCGATGCGGCGCGCGCCTCCACATCTTTTTCGCGCGGCGGCATGGGAGGCATGGTCGTAAATCCATACACGCGCGCGGCGCGATGCAACACAAACCGCGAAAGGATCATGCCCAGCGGCGCGTACCACCGGCCGGGATACGTCAACTCTCCGGTGATCACCCAATGCGCGTCAACGGGAACGGTCGCGCTGACGGCAAGCGCGAGCCATTGCGCGCCAAAGCCGCGACGGTAATAATGATTGACCGTGACGACGCGCGAACCGCGCTGCGGAATGTTTTCGTTTCCGATCACGCGTAGCGGCGGCTTCAGTTGCTCGATGCAAACCCGCGCGTCCTCCCGGAACGAACGGCGGCGCAGGAGAAGGACATCGAGAGCGACCCTCGCAATCAACCCGCGCGGATGGGAGTAGGTCGGATAATTCATAAACGATAACGTCCCGAAGGTTCGATGCACGCAACGACGATGTTCATGGAGACCTTCGGGACGGGGCGATTTTCATTTGGAAACAAATCGCGTCAATTCGCGGAGCGGTCTTTTGGCGCCTCCGATTCCTCGATCAATTCCTTCGGCGTCGCCGCGCCACAGGCGGGACAGGCATAATTGTTTTCCGCAGGCACGTACGATCTTCGGCAATACGGGCAGTCAATCGAACGCGGCGCGACCGGCACCTCCACCCTTTTCTCCGTAACGACCTCGCGCGTGTGTGTCCGCCCCATGTTTCCCAACACCACCACATTTCCCAAACCGGGCAGCCCCGAACCGCGCGACGTGGACGAAGAGGAGGAGGACGAAGGCGCAATGTCCGCTTTCACCTTCGACCCGCCTCCCGAAGACCTTTTCTTCGAAGAACCTTCCGGGAGTTTCCCGCCGCCCGCCAGCACGAAGAACAGCGCCGCCACGATCACCACCGCCGCCACCGTCAAAAAGACGATGATCGCAGTCAGCCGGATGGCGCGCGGCACGTTATAGAGTTCATACCCGTAACTGAACAGGAACACGCCGCCCACGTAGAACGGGAAGAGAAGCGCCGCCAGGACGATCCCCGTATTTTGATCCAGTTGCCCTTCGAACCAGGTCAAATAGATCACAAGGACGATGACCCCCAGAGAAGCCAGCGCAACCAACCCGCCCGGCACCAAAATGTGCAGCGGTTTGCCGGGCTTGGTTTCGTCGTGGTCGTATTCGATCACTTCGTGTGTCTTTGCGCCCACCTGCCGGGCGCGATATTGTGATTGAGGCATGTCGTCTTCCTTTTGAACTCAGCCAGCACGCTGGCGTAATGCGGGAGCAACTCCCTGATCCCAAATCATCAATTCAACTCGTTTGCAATCTCGTCCATTTGTCTCAGTATCAACGGCACCTGCCCCTCGGTCAGGTCGGGGTGGCGGATGGTATCGAACATGTCGCGGAATCCGTCCTGCATCATTATCTTTACGGTTCTCCACGAGGAAAGTTTTGGAGTCGGCTCCCCGTTCGGCAGGAGGTTGACCGCCTCCATCCATTGGGGATGAGAAATCGAGTAATCGGCGAGCAGGTCCATCGTCGAGGAACGAAGCGGGAACATCCCCGTGCCTTGCGCCCAGCGCGCCTGATTCTCCGCTGAAAGCGCCCAGCGGATGAAGAGCCACGAGGCAAGTTGGGTCACGTCGTCCGATTCGAAGACCACGAACGAGGAGCCGTACACGACGAAAGCGGTCCGCTCGGGACCGGGGAAGGGCAGGACGATCCACTCGTCGCCGCTTCCCAGGGCGTTGAAGGCGCGCGATTGATCCACGAACTCTTCGAGGCTGGCGGAGGCAAACAAAGCCTGCCGCGAGGCAAAGCGGTCATATACCGAAGTCCCGGCGGAAGCCACCCACGCGCAACCCTTTTGCTGCAACGACTTCACGAACTTGAAGGCGTCAATGTTTTCCTGCGCGAGAAAATGATAGCCGTTCCCCGACTCCACGCCGCCGCCGAAGGCAAGCATCCACGAAAGCGGCGTCATCGGATGCGCGTCCACCAGCCAGCCGCCCAGCGCGTCGTTGTTCGCGTCCGCGTCGGAAGCCAGCGCCTTGTTCGCCGCGCACGCCTGCTGCTCGAATTCAGGGGAAGTTTCAGGCGGGGAATCGAACCCGAGTTCACGCGCCCAGGTTTGGTTGTAGAGAATGAAGCGTCCGGTTCGCTGCGCGGGCATCCCCAGGCGCGCGCCGTCCACTTCATCCTGCCTCCAGATCACGGTCGGGAATTCGGACACCTCCAGACCGCTCATGCCGTACTCCGGGTCGCCCAGATAATCGTTCAGGTCAACGACGCGTTCCCGCCACTCGAGCGCGTATTCGGGTAGGACGATCGCGACGTTTGGATCATTCGATTCATCGAACGCGGCATTGACCTGGGAAAACAATTCGCTGAAACTGGATTTGCCCTCCGCGCGGACGACGATACCCCATTCATTGCCCGCGTTGAATTGCGCGACTTGCGACTCGAACAGAGCCGCCTCCGCGCCAAACCACGGATGCCAGACCGTGACCTGCGCCCCGCGCAGCGCCTCTTTCGCGACGTTCAGCCTGCTCGCTGCCGGGGTGGGCGTTTCCTGCGCTGACGGCTTTGCCGCAGGCGTCGCGGTGGGACGCGGGGTCTGCGTGCTCGAATTGACCGAAGCGGAGGGGGCGCACGCGGAAAGAACGACGAGGAATAAAACGAATAAGGCGGAATATTTTTGTGACGTTCGCATGTATGAGGTTATCCTGGTTATACCGTACCGCGACATGAATGTCGCCGTGGCTGTACCGCGACATTCATGTCGCCATGGTTGTAATGCAACATTCATGTCGCCGTGGTTGTAATGCGACATTCATGTCGCCATGGTTGTACCGCGACATTCATGTCGCCGTGGTTGTAATGCGACATTCATGTCGCCCATTATTGAAAGGCGACATACATAATTGTCGCGGCACAAAATCAATACGCCACCATCGGGATCGGAGTGAAGAGCAGGATGAAAACGATCAACATAAAATAACCGAGCGCGCGGCGGGGCGGGTCGAGTTCGGTGATATCGTCCAGCGGCTGTGTGCGGACGTTTCCCAGCCAGAGCAGGATGAACGCCCATAACAACCAACTGAAGTTGAACGAACCGAAGGAAAACGTGAGCAGGCCGGGCAGGAAGATCAAGGCGATCAAAACGCCCATTGCAATCGGGAAGATCCTGCGCGCCTTCTCGCCGAACAGACCATACGCCACGTGACCGCCATCCAGCGTGCCGACCGGGACCAGGTTGAGCGCGGTGACGAGCAATCCCGCCCAACCCGCCAGCGCCACCGAATGAAGTTGCACGTCCAAGCCGTGGATGGGAATCGGTTGACCCGAAAAGAAATAGCGGAACCAATACAACGCCGGGGCAAGTCCGCCGAAATTGACGGGTTCGGGAAGTAATTTTCCAAAGACCACGAACTTGGCGAAAAGATAGAATATCGAATTGCCCTCCAAAAATCCCGAGGACCCTCCCGGCAATGGTTCGATGGGTCCCAACGGGGAAAGCCATAATCCCAGAAACAAAACCGGGATGGCGATCACCAGTCCCGCAATGGGACCCGCCACGCCCACGTCGAACAGGATGCGTTTGTTCTTCGGGATGCCGCGCATGGCGATGAACGCGCCCAGCGTCCCCAGCGGGCTGATCAACGGCGCAGGGATGAAGAACGGCAGCGTGGCAGGGACCTTGTAGATGCGGCAGGCGACGTAATGTCCCATTTCGTGGGCAAAGAGGATACCCATCATGCTCAGCGCGAAGGGCCAGCCTGTAAGGATATTTTTGAGCAACAGGATAAATGGAAAGGAGCCGTCCGCCGGGAGGGACTCGGGCGGGAGGTCCACGCCCATCAGCAACATGCTGAAGACCGTCAGGATGAACAGGAGGACGTTGACGTACACCCTTGCGGTCGGTCTGGGCGGCGCGAGGCTTGGAATGAGGTAAATGACCGGCGCGCCTCCCTCCCTGCGGAAAATAGGCGTGATGCCGAACGGCTCGACCGTTTCCGCCAACTGGTCGTACGCGGCAGCTGTATCTTCGTTCAGGAAATATCCGCGATAGCGCGCGATCCATCTTTGAGGATCGCCCGACGTCACATCCTCCACGCGGAAGATGCGGGAAACGTAACTGTTCAAAACTTCCAAATCAGGAAAGGACATGAAGCACCTTCGATAGACCGTGGACGGTGGACCGTGGACGTTCTCACGATTCACGGTCTTCCGTCCTTCGTCCAAAAATAGGCGGGAGTGGATGGGAGTCGAACCCACCGCGGCCCGCAACGCGACCCGCCACAGGTTTTGAAGACCAGGAGACCCACCGGGACCTAACCACTCCCATTGCAAGGATAATCGAATGAGGAAGGGATTGCAAGAAGGATTATCAGGAGGGATTAAGGGAAACAAAAAGGCGGGCGTCAAGATTGAAGATAGAAATCATAACCCGTCATTGCGAGGGCGTTAGCCCCGAAGCAATTCCGAAGATGCTGGCGGGGATTGCTTCGTCGGCGCCTGGTCTGGGTACAGCCGAAAAGAGCGCTTGGCGCTTCAGCGTTACGCCACGCGCTAGACGGGAAACAAAAAGAGACTCTCTTACGAGAATCTCTATTCTGTCGGGGCGAGAGGATTTGCGCGCAGCGTCCGACCTTGGCACTTGGTGCTTCAGCGCTACGCCATGCGCCAGCCAGGTAGTATAAAAAAGACTCTCTTTCGAGAGTCCTTTTCTGTCGGGGCGAGAGGATTTGAACCTCCGACCTCTTGGGACACACATTACATCGAGGGACCCTGCACTTTCTGGTTTGGGGACGTGCAGGGGTGAGACAGCACGGTCAGTAGCAACCGAGGCTTTGCATTCGTTCGTCGGCGGCGAGCATGTAACCCAGCGTCCATTGGAATTGCGGGGCGCCAGGCGTCTCGCGGGTGTTGTTGGCGGATGCCTGGTCGAATTTTTCCTGCAGGAGAACGCAATCGGTGAGGGAGAGGATGGTTTGATAGGTTTCCAGGTTGCCGCCGTATTCGGCGAGGTAGGCTTCAGGGGATTTGGCAACTGGGGCAGGCTGGGTGGGGGTAAGAAGCGCCGGCAGGGGCGTGATGATGCTCTCAGCTGTGGGAGTCGTGTTGATGGCTTCAAGCGCACCACTGAACGCGGCAGAACAGATGAAGATCACACAGGCGAAACCGAACACTGCCAGGCATCCCAGGAGTAGTTTGTTGGGTTTCCTGGAGGCAACTGGCACAGACTGAGATGGGGGTTGTTTCTTTTGCTTAGCGGCAACGCGCAGTTCCCGCATAGTGTAGTGACTTTGTATTTCGAGGGCATCAAGATCGAGATCGAGCATGAACCCGTAACTACGCCCCTCTCCCCCACCGATCAGTTTGCCCGCGCATGTGCCTATGGCATTTGGGTATCCCAGTTCTTCGATGTGCTGGCGATATTTTATTGCGTCGTCCTTTGGCAGATAGCCGACCGTTTCGCCTTCCACAGCAACGGCGACAGCGTTGGAGTCGTAGCGATTGTCATCTTCAAGGTATAGATCAACGCTATCAACAAAACGACGAGGGTAGTCTTCGGCGATCCTTTCGAGCGCGGCTTGATAATGTGATTCGCCAACTACCTGTTGGCTGTATTGCCTATTGACTTTGAAGGTGACGACTTCTGGGGGCATGTTTATACCCAGTGCATTTTTCTTGCTGGTCTTATCCAATGGACAGGTTTTTGATAGAAGACCTGATGAACACGGCGGCGGAATTTGACCCAGGCGATATAGTGGGCAATGACGCGCAGATCTTCGGGGTGTGACTGCCGGAGTGTAGCGCGAAGTTGATCTTTCATGGATTCCAATTGACCCAAAGTATCAATATGGCAAATAGAGCAATTCCCAGGAAGAAATATGCTTCATCCATTGTACGGTTTTTGGTTTGAACCCATGCTGCACAAATCACACTGACAATCGCCAAAAGAACCAAGGCAATCTGTGTCATTTGCTCTTCCGTTGATTGCGCAAGTTGTTTTTCATGCGGATGAAGGCAAGTATTTCCTGCTGATCCTGTTCGGGCAGGGATTGGATTTCATGAACAATCTGTTCAATGGTTTCGTTTAGGTCAGGCACAGGGGGAAGGATGCCTGCGGCGCGGTAGACCTGCTCGGGCGGGAGTCGAAGCGCTTGGGCTATTTTCGAGAGTGTATCTACATCTGGATTTCTATCTCCGCGCAAAATGCGACTCACGGCTGTATCACTCAAGTGAGAGTATTTTGCCAAATCAGTAGGCTTCCAATTCCTGCTAATGATTTGAGCGGTTAGCCATGACGGAAAGTCTATGACTTTCATTTGCCAGATGGTAACTCGTTATTGCCTGCCATTGGGTTGAGATTATTTGTCTATTGACAAATAACTACAATAGGTGTAAATTTGCCGTGCGGTAAAAAGTAATTACCAATTGGCAAAGGAAACCTGAATGAGTAAAGTGACGAAAGAGAAAGCGAAGTACGTAAACATCCCTGTCTTGCCCGAGGTGTATGCTGACGCGCAGTTGGTGGCGCAGGCGAAGGGGTTCGGGAGGCGCGGTTTGGGGGCGTTGGTGGCGCACTGGGTGGGGATGGAATTACCCGAGTGCGACCATGAGAAGGAGCCCGTGGAGATCGAGTGGTTCCCAAGCAATGACATTCTGCCTGGCACGCTAATTAAGCGGACGGGCTATTTTTGCGCCATATGCAACCGCGTGTATGCGAAGGCGACGGAGGCTGACCTCGTGAAAGAGGACGGGAAGCGGCTATCGAAGGCAGTGCGGGTGAAGCAGGAGGGCGAGGCATGAACATCATTGGTGGTGGTCTGATTTTAAGCATGAGGTCAGGATAACCCGCCTGCGATGGAGTTTCAAGAGATGGCACACGATTGGCAATTGGTTGGCTTGATTTTGGCGCTGGAGTTGATCTTCGCCACAGGTGTGGCGGTGTGGACGCGCTGGTCAGCCAATGCCAAGCTGCAGGGGCAGACGATCTGGCATGTGGCGGTGGGCGTGTTCGGTGTGATCTCGCTGGCGGGCCTGCGGATCGGCTTCGATGCGATCGGTTTCCTGATGTTGTGCTTCACGCTGGCGGCGGTCCCGATGGGGATCGAGTATTTCGGAAGACTGCACCGGGAGGCGGTGGAAGCGCAGAAAGTGCGGGAAGAGGCGGTGGATGGGCACGCCGGCGCAGATCGGAAAGAATGAGTACAAGGCGGCGCTTGCCCAGGGACGCGAAGCGAACCGCGAAGTCCGCAAACTGCTGCGGCGGATGATGCAAGAGAGCAGTTCCAATCTGATCCAGGCGCTGGCTGGCAGGATCGCAATGGCGGTCAGCGAGAACGATGAGGCGATGGAACGATTGGACGAGATCGGAAAGACGTGGAAGGCAGGTAAGTAGTACGTTCATAAATGATATGCGGATGTGGTTCAAGGGTAGAACAGCGCTCTGCCAAGACGCTGGTACAGGTTCGAGTCCTGTCGTCCGCTCATGCAAAAGCAGGCACGCAAGCCGTTAGCCATAGTTGCCCTGGACTATATGTGCGATTTCGGGGCTGGTTCCTTCGAGAGCTGTACATCTCGGATGGTGAGAAGCAACTGCGAGCACATACGGGTTGACCTGCGCTAATAGAGATGTGTGCGTAAGACTGGATGCGGAGCGGGAAGGGAAGGAACGTACAGTAGCCGACCCGACGCATCCAGGTTCTTTTACACCCTTATAGGGAAAACCAGGTGGCGGGACTTACCCGTTCTGGCGAATGGTTGTGACATGGATCCTCCCCCATCCAACCCGCCGCCTGTTTTTCTTCCCTGCCCGAGAGAGCCATCGGCGGTGAGTCTGTCTCGCGGTGTGCGAGCCACAGGTCCGCGGGGGCAGGGAGTTATGGTCATATCGGGCGCGCGCATGCCCGTTGGCACATCTCTCGGAGCGAGAGATGGAATTCTCCTAAAGCCCTGGCGCGAGCCAGTGAAGAAAGCGCCAGGCGCAGTCATTATGGAAAGGAAGGAAGGCATGGAGTACGAAGTTGTTATCCCGTTGGATGCCGTGGACTTTACAGACCTGAACGACATGGTCGAGCAGGCGTGCAGGTTGAGCGGCAAGAAGGCGCAGGTGAAGCGCCAGTTGGTGATTGTCACTGACGACCTGAATCTCTCAATGATGTTCGATAGCTTCTGCAGTTCGCTCGGCGAGGCGTCGTCAAAGAGCGGACGGAAGGCGGCGAAGGTGCAAAAGGAGCCAAGAGCGCCAAGAGCGCCAAAAGCACTAAAGGAACAGATGGGTCGCGCTTCGAGACGGATCGTAGACACGGGGGAGGTGCTGTCGCTGGTGGAGTTGAAGAAGCGGCTAGATGACACATGGGAAGGCGTAGTGATCGAGAATCACCGCGGGGAGCGCTTCGTGGTGATGGGCGGCGAGTTGATCAAGGAGCCGACGGCATGAACGAGCAGTTTATTCCACTGGGACAGATCCACGATAACCCATTCCAGGACCGCGAGGTCTACCAGGACATCGAGGCGCTGGGGCGCGCCATCGCGGTCAACGGGCTGGAGCAACTGCCGAGGGGGCGCAAGACCGGCACGGGTTACGAATTGAAGTTCGGGCATCGCCGCAAGCGAGCATTCGACTGGCTGAGTGGGAACTGGAAGAACGAGAACCTGCCCGAGCGGTACAACGGTTACACGGTCATGCCGCTGGAGGTCGAGGAATTCACAGACGCGGAAATGTTCGACGGCGTGGTGATCGAGAATGTCCACCGCGACGATTTGAAGGTGACGGAGAAGGCGAGGCTTCTGCGCCGCTATAAGGAAGTCCATCCACAGGCGACCAGCGAGCAGATCGGGCTGGTCTTCAACATGGCGCCCGCGACGGTGCGCGGTATGGACATCTTCCTGGACCTGCCGGAAGAGGCGCAGGCGGCACTGGACGCTGGCGAGATTTCGATGGGGACGGCGCGCACGCTGCATTCGATGCAGAGGATGGCGCCGCGGGAGAAGATCGTGGCGACGCTCAAGCGCGTCATCAAGGAGAAAGGTTCGACTCTGCCCGATAAGGTGATCGAGCATGAGATCGACGCCCTTCCTGGCATAGTGGACCTGTGGAACGATAACCATCAACGCGGGAAAGCGAGGGCGGGCTATCACGGCTGGCCGCTGGACATGAAGAAACTGAACCATTTGCTGCCCAAAATGACCGAGGCGCAGGTTGGGGCGCATGAAAAACAGATCGAGCATCTGGTCAACCCTCCCGCCTGCACGGCTTGTCCGTTCTATACCAAGGTGCGCGGGAGTCATTACTGCGGATTGAAGATCTGCCACGATCGCAAGATGATTGCCTGGTATAGATACTCACTTGAGATCGCCAGTCAGAAAACGAAAATCCCCATCTATCAGGAGGCGGACGGCGCTTATCGGGCGCTCGGGTGGGAAGATGCGTACAAGAAGTGGTTCGAGCAGAAGCATAAAGACCTGCGGCTGGTCCCCAAGTCCATGATCCCGAATTACGTCCATCAGTCTTACACCAAACTGGACGACGACCTGGTCGTGGTGGTGGCGACTGGCGAAACCCTGCTGGGCAAGATGGTCCTGTCTTCGGGCACCAACCGAACCAAGGGAGGCAAGAAAACCGAGAAGGAGAAGGCGGAGATGCGGGCAACGAAGATCTACCGCCAGCGCCGCAAGGAACTGATGTGGGAATTAACGGGGCTGGGCAAGGCGATGTTCGAGGGCGTGCCAGAGACAGCGATCGAGCGGATACTGAGATGGCATTATGTCGGTGTAGACGATGCGATCCCCGAAACCTACAAGCACGGCAACGAGAAGGGCGAATATCCGAGGCGGAAGCTGGTGTGGTGGCTGATCCACGAAGGTAGTTCGCATTATTCGCGCTCGACGATGGCGGCGATCGTGAAGGATTTCCAGGATAGGACGGGGGTCAAGCCGACAAGAGCGGTGATGAAACTTGCCGAGGAGTGGGACGCGGAGATCAAGGATGCGGCAAAGGTTGTTGCATGCAGCGTTGCTGCGGAAACGGATGGGAAAAGAACCAGGGGTAAGAAAGGAGCGAAGGATAACCATGCCGCGACCACGTCTCACCGATGAGCAATTAGATGCGGAAGCGCTGCATATATTGAAGCAGCACGTGGGGAGGAAGAATCCGATTGGGCGGTGGGAACTGGTGGCGAAGATATTCGGACCCGTGGCGCCGCAGTACCAGAACGACAGCAACGTCGCCGACCGCCAGGTGCGCGATGCAGTGAAACGACTGCGGAATCAGGGCGTGTTGATCTGCGACATGGGCGACGGGCTGGGACGTTACCTGGCAGAGACGCTGGAAGAGTATCAGGCGTTCCGCCTGCGCTACGGGTCACGGGCGTATGAGGTGCTGGAGACGCTGCGCGAGATGGATAAATCGGCTGAGCGGGAGTTTGGGAACATACTGCAACCGAGGCTGATATGAAGAAGCCGCAGTGTTCGCGGTGTCACCGTCCGCTGACAGACTCGTATTCGATAGCCGTGGGGATGGGGCCCGAGTGCCGCGGCGGATTGAGCAGGAAGGGCTGGAAGTTCCCGAAGCCCAGGTATCGGGTGCGGCATGGGCGTGTGGAATTTCTGGGGATAACCGGGAGGGTGGTCGAGCCGCCAAGTGTAAAGGATGAAGGCGGAAGGATGAAGGATGAAAAAGCCGCCCTTATCCTGCGGATCAGGGATGGCGGTGGGACATTTCGCGATGCAGTGAATGCACTGCACGAGTATATGCACGATAAAGACTCTTTTGTCACGCTCAGATGGTGTGAGCGGTTTGCTTGGAAAATCTGGAAGGAGGCTGACGATGATACCGAGGACGAATGAGAAGGTGAAGACCCCGTTCGGCGAAGGCATATGCCAGGGTCGCTACGTTGAAACAGATTTCGCGGATGTACTGGTGCGGATCACGATCACGGAGGAGAATGCACACTTGCTCGGAAGTACGAAGTGCCTGACGCCGAATGCGAACGTGAGCGCGTTGTTCGTGTTCGCGGAGAGCGAGGTGGAGAATGTGCAGTGATCAGTTATCAACAGCCAATTACAGGAGCGGGGCGGCGAGCCTGTTCGCAGGTCATGCCAGGGCGTTACCCATCAATGAGACGAGGCTGGAGACGCCGGTGACGTGTCCGTGGTGTTTGAGCGATGAGACCTCGCCGGTGGATAACGAGCGGGGAACGTTTGAATGCGACCAATGCGGCGAGATTTTCACGCGTGGAGGAGGATGAAATGGGATATCACATTGACCCGGAGGATAAGCCGAGCATGGGTTACGCGATGCTCGCAGTAGTGGCTGCTGTCGTCGTATGTCTGTGCGGAGGGGGAGCGTTGTGGTTGTTGTTTGGGTAGAAAAATGGATAAGGGATTTGTTTCTTACGTGCTGGTATTCACGCTGTTGATGGCGGCGGCGGTGGCGTTTTCCAACGTGGACGGGATCACACCCGCGATCGCACATGCGGAGGCGGACCTGGCAGTTGGGACGACCACAGTGCAGGCGGTCGAGCAGGGGGCGTCGTGGCTGTTGAAATTGACAGTGGGCGCGGTGGTGACGGGAATCGCGGCGGCGGCGTTCACGGAGTTCCGCCGCGCATACAAAACCTGGCAGAGGAACTCGAAACGCAAGCGCTGGCAGGCTGGTCCAAATGCGCAGTGGAAACAGGGCGAGCAATTGCCGAAGTTGCGCCGGGAGGATCTGTTGCTGTTGGCGCTGTCGGGGCGGATGCCTGCCGAGGATGTGCGGAACAGCCCGCGGCGTGGAATGATCCGTGCGCGGGATGAGGAAAAGGAAGCAGAGTTGGAGATGCCATGAAAAAAACGATCCTCGTTGCAGTATTCGCAATGATCCTAGTTTCGGGCTGTGCCACGTACCTGACGGAGAAGGAGCAGGAGGAGGCAATTTTCTACGCTACGCAGAACGCGCAGTTCGGGGTGGTGCCGCCGCCGAAGTACCAGACACTGGGGGCGCAGTACGGGCTGATGTTGACATCCACTCCGCAGCCGACTGCGACGCAGAACCCGAACTGGACGCCGACGCCCAACGCGTTTCAATATGCTCAAACGGCTGACGCTATGGTGCAGAGCAATCAGATGACGCAACAGGCTCAGCAATACCAATATGAGATGCAGAAGGCGGAGGCGGAACGGCAGGTAATTGCGGCGCGTGAGACGGCGCAGGTCCACAGTATGAATATGACCGCGTTCGCGCAGGCGACACAGGTCCAGTCCACCGCGTTCGCGCAGGGGACGCAGGTGATGGCTACGGCATACGCGCAGGGTACGGCGACGCAGTTCGCGTGGGTGGTGAACAGCCAGGCGAGCGCGACGAGCATGGCGATCACACAGGCGGTGGCGCCGACGCACGACATGCTGACGATGCGCGCGGCGATGATCCAACAGACGGTGGAGGCGGGGGAGGCGGAGAAAGTCGAATTGGCGGTGAGACGCCAGGAGGCGAAAAATTATTTCGATGCGTTCCTGCCGTGGGTGTTGATCGTGGCGTTGGCGTATGTCGGTGCGCGTGGATTTCAGACCTACGTGAAAACGAGAGTACATGCCAGGGACGAGCATGGCAGGCAGCCATTACTCCAGCGCGAACTGCGAGACGGCGGGGTGGTGTACGTGAAGCCGGAGCAGTTGGAGAGCGGGATGATGAAAGTCACGGCGGACGGGGAGGTGGTGCGCTATGCGCCGATGGATGCGCAGGAGCAGAAGGACATCAACAAGCGCAATGCGTTCGTGGACGGGATTGCAGCACTGCCCGATATGATGGCTCAGCAAGGTCCGAAACTGTTGATGAATGGGTTTCAGCAATCATCCCCACGGGTGAATTTCAGGATGGATATGTCCATGAACCCTGTGGTGAACGAGGCAGATGAGAAACTGCTCGGAGGAAATGATGAACAATGATTTCGTGATGCAGGTGGAGCGCGCAGCGGAGACGGTGGATGCTGTGCTGGCTGACCAGATGGGGCTGATGCCGCCCGCGCAGTATGACGTGGTGAAACGGGACGGGCGCGTGTACATCATCGCGTCGTTCGACCCGATGACGATCGGGCGGCATTTGCGCGTCTACCAGCACCAGGACACATTGCGGGTGATCAGTAATGCGTTGGGCGGGCTGGATGTGGTTTGGACACAGCGGACAGGGTTCCGCATGGTGATCCTGGTGTCTGGAAAATTGCGCCTGCCGCGCAATGTGGAGTTCCCCGGCTTCAGCGGGGATGATACGTTCCGCCTCGGGGTGTGCTTGAAGGGCGAGGTGGCTCCGAAGGCAAGCCGCCGACTGGGGAACGTGATCATCGGGGCAAACCAGGGGGCGGGGAAGAGCAACGTGGAAAAGTTGCTGGCGTACCAGGCGCGTCAGGCTGGCTGGCTTCTGTACCTGTGCGACCCTGACGGGCATACGTTCAACCCCGACATCTGGGACAAGATCGCGGCGATGCCTGTGGCGAGTTCGCCGAATGATCTGGTGGAGGTGCTGGACAGGATCCACGGTGAGATCGCGGATCGCGCAGCGCTGTTCCGACAGATTGCTGATGGAGGCATCCCGCCCGCCGACCTGGATGCGTACAACGCTATTGCACAGGGTAATCCGCTGCCGAGGATGATGCTGGGCATTGACGAGGCGAACAGTTATCTCGGTGACAAGCGCGTGTTCAAGAGCGTGGCGGATCTGTTGAGGCGCGGGCGCAAATGGGGGCTACATATCGTGTTGGCTGGACATGAATGGCACAAGGACATAGTACCTGCGTCTGTCAATGATATGCTTCAGACACGCATCGGGCTGACGGTGGCGAACGAGGAGACGGCGCAGGTGGTACTGCGAAGCCGACGCTGGGGGAAATGGGTGATGGGTAAACAGCCTGGGCGGGGAGTGATCCGAATAGACCAGTATCAGCCGATGCAGTTTTACCTGGTGACGGATGAGATGGAGAGGGAGTGGCTGAGCGGGGCAACACAGCCGATATCGCCGATCCCAGAGGATGAGGCGGCGCTGGTGAGACGGTCGCTGGAGAAGGAAGGCGGTCGGTTCACGCAGGGGTTGCTCCAGTTGTGGGGGTTGGGCGCGCGGGAGGCACGTAGCCTGTTGGAGCGGTACGAGGCGCGCGGGTGGGTAGAGCAAGACCCGCAGAGGAGCAACGGGCGCTATATCACTGGGAAATTGGCAGGAATCGTGTCAATCCGACAAACCCGACAAACCGCGTCCAACCCGCAAATATGGGGTCAAACCGCTGACAAACCGCGTCCAACCCAAAATATGGGGATGGCGGCGGACTGATGTTTGACCAGGAACTGGACATGCGGCATACGTGGCTCGAGGAAGCCTATCGCGATGCACACGATCAGAACCCGCTCGCAATACCCCCGCAGCGGGTTCTGATCGTGCGCACGTCGTGCCGGCGGCGGAAAGGTCACAAGCGGGCTGGCACACGCCGGTTGTAAAGGTGAAGCATGAAGGCACAGGCGTTTTTGAAACTGGTCGGCGAGATGATGACCGCCCAGCAGGATTATTTCAAGGCACGGAAGGCTGGCAGGCTGGATACTTACAATCTGCTAGTCAATGCGCGCAACCTGGAGAAGCGGGTGATGGTAGTGCTGGATGAGGGGAAACTGGAGGCCGATGAGCCGCTTGACACAGCGCAGGAAATGTGTCCTACTGACGAGCCGAAGCAAAGTCAATTATTCGAATAAGAGGTGATGGATGAAGAAACACATTGAACAGAAGCGCAAGAGCATCCCGGTGGAGAAGTTCATCCTAGTGCTGGCGGCAACGTTCGCGTCGTACAACTTCGGGCTAGCTGGCGGATACATCGAGGGGACGCACTTCAGCATTGGCGGGTTGATCGCGGGCGTGGTGGTCAACATCACGATAGCGGTGGCATCCAGCAGGATGGGCGGGCTGAAGGGCAAGACCCGCACGCGGCAGGCATGGATGGCATTGATCGGGCTGATGTCGCTTTCGCCCATTTTGGTGGCGCCTGTCATCTATTACAGCCTGCCCGATACGTTCCTGGGCGGCGGATGGCTGCGGGCGTTGTGGTCCGTCGGGTGGGCATTGGCGGCTGACCTGGCGATCGTGCTGGCTGGCGCGGTGAGCGGCAAGGGGCTGGTCGCACTCTCGGACGCAGGTGCGACGCAGTCCAATGCAGGTGCAATGGAGAGTCCAAAAGTGCAATTGCAGGTGCAACGCAGTGCGAAGAAAAGTGCAAAAAGTGCGACGGACTCTTCGGACTCCGACGGACTGCGACGCACATATCCGCGCAAGTGCGAGCACTGCGAAGAGATGATTCGCACTCCGCAATCGGTGGGCGCGCACATGAAAAAGCACCATCCAGAACTGTGCAAGCCGAAGGCGCTGGCGGTCGAATTGTTTGAACGGTCAAAGGTGCAGGGATGAGCACACTCGCAATACCACCAAAACGGGTACGGTTGTATCGGGCGCTTTGGGACCGCTGGATCATCGTGTTGCGGGTGCTATTCGACCTTGGGGCAGGGGCGCATCCTGTCCGCTGGCGGCACGCGGCCGACACGCTGTTGATCGATAAAAAGACCTGCCAGAAATACATCGCGGGGCTGGTACGGGACGGTCATCTCGCGGTGGCAGGCGAGGGGTACATGCTGACAGAGATGGGCATGGAGTTTTTGCACGAGATGGGGGAGGGAGAAATTCCCCACTTAGAGTCGGGAAAAATTCCTGGGGAGAAATTCTCCCCACTAGGAGGAGAAGTTAACTTAATTGAGTCTGAAACAAGATTAACTCCTCCTCCTTCTAAGTTGGGAAAAAATCTCGGGGAGACTTTCTCCCCGCTAGCTCAGCGCATCATCGCACATATCCCTGACCTATTCGACGGCAGCAAGCTGATCCTGACAAACCTGCCCTGGACGCAAGACGATTTTCAGGACACTCTCCTGCTGGGGTGGGTGGCATACGCCTACGAAAAGCGCGCATCGCTCTCGGCGCCCGTAGGGCTGATCTACTCGAAACTGAAGCGGGATGAACGCCCAGCGGTCATGTTCTTGGAGAATTATCGCGAGTACCTGCCCGATCAGTTCCTGGACGATATTGGGCTGTGGGAGAAGCGCTGTCCTGTCTGTTTGATGGACTTCGGGAGCAAGCAGGTCTATGACGAGCATTTCGCGGCTTGCCTGTCAAACGGATGGGAATCTGTGGAGGACGAGGAATCCGAGGAGCATTGGACCTGCGAACCTGACGCGACGGTCACTGCGGAGGTGGTCCACGCCTGGGAGGCGGTGCTGGTGGACTTGCAGAATGAGATATCCAAAGCCTCTTTCGAGACCTGGGTGCGGGATACGTTCCCTGTCCATTTTGCGGATGGTAGAATGCAGGTCGCCACACGCAACAAGTATGCGCAGAACTGGCTGATGAGCAGGCTGTGCGAGGATGTCAATAGACAGTTGACGGCGATCTTGGGACGACAGATTGACGCGGAATTTGTTATTGCGAGCAATGTTGCTGTGGAAACGGATTGATCATGCCAGTATCAATAGATTCAAATCGACGTAGATTCTGGTATTGCGGTGGCAGAGATGGAGCAGGTCACGTGGTCGGGGAGATTGTGCGCACGGATTTGCAATCAGTCGGGCACATCACCGCATTGGTGGTCTATGATGAATCGCTGGATGCCCCACCCGCTGATTTCGTCCCGAAGAGACGTGGGATAGTTGTGACAGGATATAAAATCCCATGCACGATCTGCGGCAGGGAATTTGAGTGGTATCCATCTCTCGGCTCGTTGCGGAAAATGCTGAGACGCTATGAGGTGATCAATGACGCCTGAAAAGAAACTTCTTGACCAGTTGGCGGATAGGATCCGCATGAAGCATTACAGCCGTAAAACGTTGGCGGCGTATGTGACCTGGTGCCGACGATACATCCTGTTTCATGGCAAGCGACACCCACGTGAGATGGGCAAAGTGGAGATCGAGAAGTATTTGAATTATCTGGCGAACACGGCGAAGGTTTCCGCGTCGACACAAAATCAATGTCTGCATGCGATCCTGTTTATGTACCGCGAAGTATTAGAGATTGATATTCAGAATATTGATTCCATTCGGGCAAAGGAAGGTAAACGCCTGCCTATGGTGTTGAATCGTGAGGACACAGCCAAAGTTCTGAATAATATAGACAGCGAGCCATTCAATTTGATGGCGCGATTGTTGTACGGTTGCGGGTTGCGATTGCATGAGTGTCAGCAATTGCGCGTCAAAGATATTGATTATGGTTTGATGACGGTGACTGTGCGGGGCGGCAAGGGAAACAAGGATCGAACGGTCCCGCTACCGAACACACTGGTCAAGCCGCTGATGGATCAAATGTCGATTGGGCGGAATATGTGGAATATTGATCAACAGCGTGGGATGCCTGGGGTGTATGTTCCTGGCGCGCTGGATCGGAAGTATCCGAATATTGGTTGTGATTGGGGGTGGTTTTGGGTATTTCCTGCCCAAAATTATAGCGTAGATCCTGAGACGAAGATCCGCCGACGGCATCACCAGCATGAGAGCGAATTGCAGCGGGCAATCCGCAGAGCGGCGATCAAGGCAGGCATCACGAAGCATGTCACGCCGCATACTTTCCGTCATTGTTTTGCGACACATCTGCTTTGGGCTGGATACGACATTCGTACTGTGCAAGAGTTGATGGGTCACAACGACATCAAGACTACAATGATCTATTTGCATCTTCTCCACCCTGGGGGCGTTGGGGTGGAAAGTCCGCTGGATAAATTGGACTCTGTCCAGTGGAAAATTATCCGTCTGTGAGTGGATAAGGATAGTTATGCGCCTACTCGAAAGGAAAAGTTATGAAGCGTAAACATCAACCCTATCGTAGAAATGATGGCTTTTGGTCGTGTAGCGTTTGCAAATGGAAATTTCAAACACGCCCAAGTAAAGACAATTGCCCTGGTATTTTGCGTATCGAGCGTGCAACCGCTGAATATAAGACTCGCAAGCAGTGGCGCAAATTGGGTTTTGAACCAATCCCAGCCGATGAACTTAGGGATACTCCCTATGATGCAGTATCTATTGTCCACTCAACAGACTGGCATGGCTATTATCACCGCGACCATGTGCGGCGCATAACACTGCGTGCAGTGGACGACGGGCAGGCTGTGGATCAAAGCGGACAAGTGGCTGTGCCCGTCGCCACTAACGCATAACCGTTGGCTGGACACAGAGCAAACATGAAGTTTTCGTTATTTGAAGTTTTTTACTGGCAAGGAACTGAATGGTCAGTGGCGTTTTTCGTAATTGAAACGTCCTCACGCGAAAGTGCATTGCTATCAGTCAGTCGCTTTTTGTATTTGAAGGAATGGCAATTTGATTTCTTTTATTTCGAGTTTATAGCCGCATGGCTGAGAGACCTTCCTGAAGAGTCGCCAGCCAACAAAGCGTGCAGCCGACTAAAACTACTGGTCGGTAAAATTATCAGGTCTTGCGTAAACCGTTTTAGCGGCTAACGCAAGACCGTTGGAAGGACACTTGCAAATGAACAAAACTGATTTTGATGTGCTTGATAACAGTCTAACGCTTCGCAATCTATCTCTTGAGCAGAGGAAAAGCGTTGCGCGGTTGATGGAATTGGCAATTGAAGAAGCCCTGCAGAATAGGCAGTCCTTCCAACAAAGCGTGCATCTGACCGCCTTGCGGCGTGTGCTGGCGGTGTCAATTTTCATCAATGTTATCTTGCTGGCGGTGGTTCTAGTAATCATCGTCGGCAGGTAACGAAAACATTAGCCTTCTTATTCTGAAAGGATGTCAGAATGCAAGCAAAAAATTTTGCCCGATTGGTTGAAAAAATTGAAGAGTGGCTTGGCGATTTCGTTGCCACAGGGGATGACGCGCCTTACATCGCAAAAGGTACAGCCGAAATTATGGCACGTGCCGCCGCCGCTGTTGTTGATGGCATCGTCGAATCTGTTGATCTCGCTTTACAAGATAGTGACGAAGGCTAACAAAGTTTTGCAGTGGATGGCTGGCAGGCTCTCCGTCTGCAAATATGATCCACGCTTTGAATTTATCCCCTCGGTGGTTTTGGTTCTCGCCAGCCACCACTAAAAACGACCGTTGGGCGTTTACTTTCAAAAGGAGATACATGGCACAAGTTCTAAAATTACCCGAAAGATTTTTGGCTTATTGCAATTCCTGCGAATGGGAAGGCGAGATGGTCTCTGCCAATTTGCCACAAGACGACATTGTAAAATGTCCGAAATGTGGCGAGAATGTTTTAGCAGGCACACGCCCAACATTGCATGCACCCGACGCCGCTAAGTCTGCGGCTGAATTATCGTAGTTATAAAAATCGCGGTGCGGGTAATGCCCCGCCGTTATAAGCAGGATTATAATATCGATTGAAAGGAGGCTCTCGTTTCAATCCACAATTGAATATTATTGCAGTCTCGGGCTTATCTGAGACACCTACTGTCGGACATTGCACCCGGCGTCATCGTGGCGTCGGGTGTTTTTGTTCCAAAACTATCAAAAGGAGAATTGACATGAAGTTCAATCTTGAAAGCATCTTGAAAGCGCTCGGCTGGACTTTGGGGTTGGTGGTTGTTTTCTCGGCTGTTCTATCCCTGTTCGGCGTGCAGTTGGACATTGTCCTCGCCATTGCCGGCAGTATGCTTGGCGCCCAGGCGTTGATCGGTTTGCTCGTGGACGTGCTCAAATGGGCGGGCGTCATTGGCGATGGTAATGCAGGCAAATGGTCCGCCGGGCTGAATCTGGTTGGGCTGGCTGGCATTGCTGTGGCGCTGGGACTGTATCCCAATTTCGACTTTCCCAGGCTGGATGCCCAATTGATCATTATCGCCCAATTCGGTAGCCTGATCTTTGGCTACATCGTACAGGTTGCCGGCACAAAGCATGTTCATCGCGCGCTGATCCGTGGATTTGGATTGGCTGTGTTTTCGCACACACGTGCCTAAGCGCCCTCCACGTCCATGCGCCGTGCATGGATGTCCGAACCTTATATACCAGGGGAGTCGGTGTGAACAGCACCGACTCCCACGTCCGCATGATGCACGTCCAAGTGCGGCACGGCGCGGCTATGGTTATGACCATCAACAGATGCGCGATGATCTGCTGCGCCGGCGCCCGTGGTGTGCTGATCCATTCAGTCTGCATGCAGATCGCCGCGTCAAGGCAACGATACGAGACCACATAATACCTCTTAGCCGTGGAGGCACTGATGACAAATCAAATGAGCAACCTCTTTGCATACGATGTCACAACTATAAGACCGCTCATGATGGTAGCAAGAGGAGGGGGGAGTAAAACTCTACAATATATGGGGACTAGACCGAGTGGGCAATCTTGCGTGTGTAGCCGCGAAATTAGGTAGGGGTGTAGAGAGATATGAATGCGTGGTCGAAAACCGAAGCCAACCGAAGCCAACCGAGGTCAAACGGTAGTTTCTGCCAACCAGGCGCGCCGATCTACCTGGTGATGGGCGGGCAGGAATGGCCGGTCATCGATGCGGCATTGAGGAAGATCGGATTCCATTGGTCGAGCACCATCATCTGGGTGAAAGACCAACTTGTGCTGTCGCGCAAGGATCATCACACGCAGTATGAGCCGATGTGGTACGGCTGGGATAATCGAGCACCGCGACTGATGAAAGTGGAGGATCGCAAACAGTCTGACGTATGGCAGATCGACCGCCCAAAGAGGAGCGAAGAACACCCGACGATGAAGCCGGTAGAACTGGTGGAGCGATCGTTGTGCAATTCCAGCAAGGCAGGCGATATCGTACTGGACCTTTTTGCAGGCTCCGGGACAACGCTGGTGGCGTGTGAGCGGACTGGGAAGAGCTGCCGAACGATGGACAATGACCCGAAGTATGTAGCGGTGTGCCTGGAACGCTGGTCGCAATTGACCGGGATGCAACCGGAGGCAAGATGAGAGGCAGGAAACCGAAGCCCACGAAACTTAAGAAATTGGAGGGGAATCCCGGCAAGCGCAAACTCAATATGAAGGAGCCCAAGCCGACGGTATCCATTCCGTCGTGCCCCGCACATCTCAAAGGGGAAGCGCGGCAAGAGTGGAACCGAATTGTGAAGGAGTTATATGCACTTGGCATCTTGGTGCAAATGGACCGCGCAGCACTTGCCAGTTACTGTGGAGCTTATGGTCATTGGGTAGATGCGGAAAAACATCTCGCCAAGGAAGATGCGGTCATCCTTACCGATAAAGGCAACCTGGTTCAGAATCCCTATATGCAGATTGCCAAACGATCGATGGATCAGATGGTGAAGTTTGCGGCGGAGTTTGGGATGACGCCGAGCAGCCGGTCGCGGGTGAAGGTGGAGCAGGCTGACCCGGAAGAGGAGCTTGAGAAGATGTTGTTCGGCGCGGCGGTGAAGGTGAAAGGGTGAGATGGGACGCGCCAAGAAGATATTGTCGCTGCATCCCGCCGAGCAGTATGCCCGGGATGTCGTAGATGGAACGATCGTCGCGTGCAAGTGGACGAGTTTGGCATGCGAGCGATACTTCCACGACCTGAAGCATGGCGATGAACGGGGGCTATGGTTCGACCGTGAGACCGCGGTCGCTGCGATCCACTTCTTTCACCTGCTGAAACATTCGAAGGGGGAATGGGCTGGACAGTACATCAAGTTGGAGCCGTGGCAACAATTCATCGTGTGGAATGCGTTCGGCTGGATGCGCGAGGATGGCACGCGGCGCTTTCGGACGATCTGGGAGGAGGTGGCGCGCAAGAACGGAAAGTCGACAGTGGGGGCTGGATTCGGTTTGAAACTGGCGTTTGCGGACCTGGAGCCCGGAGCGGAGGTGTACTCGGCGGCGACCAAGAGGGACCAGGCGCGCATCGTCCACAGCGAGGCGATCCGCATGGTGAAGAAAAATAGCATCTTGCGGAAACACATCAGGGTCTATAAAGATAATCTGCACATGGAAGCGAGCGCGAGCAAGTATGAACCTCTCGGCGCGGATACGGACAGCACTGATGGATTGAACGTGCACGGGATTTTGGCGGACGAGGTGCACGCCTGGCGAAGCCGCGAGATGTGGGATGTGCTGGAGACCGCCACCGGTTCGCGGCGGCAGCCGATGATCGTTGCCATTACGACGGCTGGGATGGACCGCCTGAGCGTGTGCTACGAGAAACACGAGTATACGCGCAAGGTATTGGAGGGGTGGGAAGATGGGTCGTTCGTGGACGATTCGTGGTTCGGGATCATTTACACGATCGACGACGAGGACGATTGGCGGGACGAGGCGTGCTGGATCAAGGCAAACCCGAATTTGGGCGTGTCGAAAAAATGGGACGACATGCGGATGAAAGCACTGCGCGCGGCGAAGATGCCCGCGGCGCAGAACAACTTCAAACGGCGCGAGTTGAACATATGGGTGCAGGGAGAGACGAAATGGATGGACATGGAGTCGTGGCGGGAATGCGAGGGGAAGATACAGGCGTTAGACCTGCCAGAGCGGCTCAAGGGGCGGACAGGATACGGGGGGCTGGACCTGTCCAGCACATCGGACGTGACGGCATTCGTGATGGTGTTCCCGGATGACAAGGATAATCTCGATGTAGTGTGTCGGTTTTGGGTGCCAGAAGATGCGGTAATGCAGCGCAGTCAGGAGGGGACACATTATGCGGAGTGGGTGCGGGATGGGTATATCGAGGCGACGCCCGGCAACGTCGTTGATTACGATTGGATCTTCGAGCAGTTGGAGGAGGATGCAGATACGTTCGATATCGATCAGACGGCGTTCGATCGCTGGGGCGCGGCGCGCGTGGTGCAGGTGCTGGAGAAGCAGGGCATGACAATGGTGCAGTTCGGTCAGGGGTATGCGTCAATGTCGCCGCCCATGAAGGAGCTCGAACGGTTGATCGGGGCGAAGAAGATTCGACATGGAAACAATCCAGTGTTGACGTGGATGGCGGACAACCTGGTGGCGCGGATGGACCCGGCCGGGAATATCAAACCTGATAAGGAGCGATCGAGAGAAAAGATCGACGGGGTGGTGGCGTTGATCATGGCTATTGATCTGGCGCTACGGCATCCCGAGGCGAAGAGCGTGTATGAGAAGCGGGGGATCAGGATGTTGGGGTGATTGTTGCTATGGAAACAAAATGGTATCATACGAACATGAAGACAATTTGCGCGCGCTGTCAATACTTCCGAGATCAGGGGGTTATGGATGCGGGAATCCCCGGCGAAGGGAACTGGTGTTCGAATTCGAAGTCATCGAGATTTCGGACGAGAGTCGTTGCGCAGGATGGGTGCCAGCAGTTTGCGAAGCGGGGGAAGAAAGCGCCCCTACTGATGCGCTGGAAGGTCAAAGGCGCGGGTTGGGCGAACCGAATAACGAGGAAGCGATGAATGCGGAAAATGCAATTGTAAATTCGATTTATTTATGCTAGAATAATGATGTGGTTCGGGCGACTTGCCCCCCTCAAGCCGCCCGCCACATTTGAACATCAACGCAGTCTTAGGAACGATCTGAGACGATCTGTCGGAGTATTGCGCCCGACGACTCTAGTGAGTCGTCGGGCGCTTTTGTTTGTCAGAAGGAAACCATTTTGATACCCGCCTGGATCATTGCAATTTTAGCCTTCCTATATGCCATCGAATACAGTTGGAGAGCCTGGAAGGTCCGGGAACGCCGATACATCTACATCGGCAAGGCGTTCGGCAGGATATTGTTATCCATCATCTATTTTTATTTTTCTTTTGGAACAATGAATGTGAATGACAGGGCGAGCCTGGTACGCTGGTCGCTGGCGTTGTTCCTGGGTATCGATCTGTTTTTTGTAATTCAAGAACATTTTCAGCGCTGGTACATGAGGCTTAGGGATGTCAGTTGAGTTATCCATCAGTCTATTGTCCGCATTCACTGTTCTCGTCCTGGGATTGCTGCAATGGAGCAATTCGTCAAGAGCGCAGAAAGTAGACGCTCACCAAAAGATCGGCGAGGCGTACGCGCGATTGCTCGAGGAATTGAGCAAACACGTAAATGAACTCGAAGAGCGCGTAAAGGAGCTCGAGAAGGATCTACGGAAATACAGAAACTGGAGCGCCAAACTCGTGAAGCAATTGATCGAAAACGGCATCGTTCCAACATCGCCACCGGATACCGGCGAATTGAATAGAGGGGACGTATGAATTTCATTCCACGCGGCATCATCCCAGATGTTTCGTTTTATCAAGACGATCCTGATACTCCCCAGAGCGTCGATTTCGAAAAAATGAAACTGGCAGGCGTCGAGGGAATCATTATTCGCGCCGGACAGAATACGTGGCTAGATCGAGATTTCACGAGGAATTGGCGCGCAGCGCGGGAGGCTGGATTGCGGCGGGGAGCCTACTGGTTTTACGACCCGCGAAATGAACCTATCGAACAGGCAAATCGTTTCACGAATCTATTCGTAGCGGATCCGCCGGAATTCGGACTATGGAGCGATCTCGAATACCCGTTAGCCTATGGAGGGTTATACCAGGGCGAGACGAACTGGCGTAAATTCTGCGATCGTGTACGCTCGAATTTCAAGGGCATTGTTGGAATCTATACGGCAAACTGGTGGTGGTCGGGACAGATCATCCGCGAGTACGAATATTGGGGTACATATCCACTTTGGGTGGCGCAATACACGAGCAATCCTGCCAACGTGATACTGCCGCGGGGCTGGATCAAAGCGGCGCTCTGGCAATTCACCGACAGGGGAGACGGTGAAAAATATGGTGTGGAGAGCGCGGGGATCGATCTCAATTATACGAGCGACGATTTTTACGCGTTGTTCGGCGGTTCGATACCGCCGGGAAATGGAGACGAAATGCAATACGTGAAAGGGACCACCACCGCGGCAAACAGCGCGGGAGGATTGAGGGTCAGGAGCGAGCCGAGTTTGAACGCGGCTGTTTTGGGATCGCTGCCGCTGGGAACGGTTGTCGAAGGATGGCTCGATAGCGGCTGGATCAAGATCAAATATAACGGCGTTGACGCTTACATCTCGGCGCAATGGGTGAATTATCAGATCGTCGAGCCGCCTCCATCTTCGTCCAGCAATATTACTGGCGTGCGTTTCAGCGGCGAGGTTGTGTTCGATTTCGAGGATGGGAGCCAGGACGTGTGGCACATCAGCGACGTGCCGCTGGAGAGAGGACCGGCGTAATGCCAGCCGTCCATTTGCGCGCCGATATCCAGGTCAGGGTGGGAGCCGGGCAGCCGCCTCCGTCGCCCTATCCCGCAGGAGTCTATCGCACGCGCTCGTACATTGATCCCGTGATGATGGATTTGCAGGGCGGCGTGACGACCTCCAATTTCGAGGTGGTCAAACTGGCGTCGTTCGATCGCAACGGGATCCCGTTTTTCAACGACATCGCAAAATTCCAGACCCCCGACTACGCGTTCCTGAGATCGCTGCAATTCGAGGAGCCCGGATATTACGGGACGATCGAGCGCAAAATGAACTGGCTGGTCAATCATACGCTCTCGGGCGCGCCGACGCGCCCGTATTGGATGGTGGAGCGAGCGGGAAAAATGGAATTGCAATTTGGGACGATCCTGTTCGGAAATCAACTCTGCCAGGTGGAGACCGATGGGAACGGACAGCCGGTGGAATACGTGAGACGCGGGCAATACCCAGCGCGCGCCAACCAGGAGATGATCACGTTCTACCGCGTGATCGGGATGCGGCGCTGGCAAATGGGACAGGTAACGCATCAGACTCACCCCTGGCTGATCCAACAATGCACCGCCATCGAGGGCGGTGCGAGTACGGACCGGCCGCGCGGGGTGGTGCATTATCACCCGGTCTGGAGCGATATCGACTGGCCGAGTAATTATGGCGACGGTCGCAATTACGTGGCGAAGGAATTTTTGCAGTGAAAAACGCGCTTGGTGCGGTCCGCGCGCTGGACAAGAATTTGCTTGCATATTTGTTCGGTCTTGCAATTTTGTTCTATGGTTTGTACCTTCAATATGGGTGGGCGGTTGCGCTCATCATCATCGGCAGTGTATTGACATCGGTCAGCGTCGCCACGTCCTTTTTCGTGACGTGGCTTTCGACGAAAGTTGCATCCAAATAATGTTGCCGCGACCTTCCGACGTACGTTCCACATTTCACGTGAGCCAAGAACCGCCCGGCTGGGTGGTGCGCGGATATGGCGAGGAGTCATACGCGGGCGAAAACGTGACCGTGGAAGGGGCATTGAGTGTGGCGAGCGTCCTTTCGGCGTTCACGATTCTGATGGAGGATACCGCCAGCCTGCCGCTGATCACGTATCACAGGCTGAAACGCGGCAAGGAACGCGACACGAACAGCCCGTATTATGTGCTTTTACACGACATGCCGAACCCCGAGCACACCAGCATCGTGTATCGTGAGTACATCATGGGGCACCTTTTGGGATGGGGCAACCATTATAGCCAGAAGATCTGGGATAGGCGAGGAGTCCTGCGGGAGTTGTGGCCCCTGCGACCGGACCGGATGAGGGTGATTCGCAAAAACGGTCAGCGAGTCTATAACTACATCCAGGCGGATGGCAAGCCGCGCACATTTCGACAGGAGGAGATCTGGCACATCCCGGCGTTTGGGTTCGACGGGTTGATCGGGTACAGCCGCATTACGCTGGCGCGCCATGCCATCGGGCTGTCCATCGCGGCAGAAAAATTCGGCAGTAAATTTTTCAACAACGGCGCAACGCCGGGGATCATGTACAAACATCCCGGTGAATTGTCCGATAAAGCGTACGATCATCTGAATAAATCGCTGGAGGAGCGGGCAGGCGCGGAGAATGCGCACAAGCCGATCATCCTGGAGGAGGGCATGAGCATCGAGAAGTTGGGCATTCCGCCAGACGACGCGCAATTCATCGAGACGCGGCGATTCCAGTTGGGCGAGATCGGCAGGATGTTCCGTGTGCCGCCGCACATGCTGGGCGACGTGGAGCGCTCGACGAGTTGGGGTACGGGGATCGAGCAGCAGGAACTTGGATATCTCTCACATACCCTGCGACCGTGGCTGAAGCGCGTGGAGCAGGCGGCGTGGAAGGACCTGCTGCTGGAATCTGAACGCAGGGATACGGTGATCGAACACCTGGTCGAGGACTTCCTGCGGACGGACATCGGCGCGCGCATGAACGCCTACGTGCAGGCGATCACCAACGGCATTATGACCCGCAACGAGGCGCGAGAACGGGAGAACTTGAATCCGATGGAGGGTCTCGACCGCATGTTGATACCGCTCAATATGACCACGGTCGACGCCGAGCCGAAGCCTGCTCCAACCAAACGAGCCTTCGACGTGCGCCCGGTGCTGATGGATGCGCTCGAACGCATCGTGCGACGCGAGACCAAGGAGTTGGTGGACGCCTCGAAACGCTGGCTGGAGAAGGAAAAGCCCGAGAAGTTCAACGCCTGGCTCGAACAGTTCTACAAACGCGACCACCTGGAGTTCATCCGCCGCATTTTGGCGCCCTTCGGGTTCAATGCGGAAACGCTCGATACGATCTTCATAGCCTACCTGGACGAGCAGGGCGCGAAAGCCTTGCGCGCCTTTGCGGACGGCGACGATTTTACCGACCTGACAACGGACTGGCAGGAAACCCTGCCAGAACTGTTGACCGACGTCATTTTGAGCAAGGAGAGTATCTATGGACAAGCATGATTCTGATTCCCCCATCCCCGACCTGGAGCGCCGGTATGTGGCGTTGAGTCTGCGCGCGGCGGGCGACGAAGAGAAGCCGGTCATCGAGGGCGATGCGGCGGTGTTCGGAGTCGAGAGTGTGGTGGGACGCTGGTTCCGCGAGAAGATCCGCGCGGGAGCGTTTACGCGCGTGTTATCCGAGAAGCCCGACGTGATCGCCGCCTTCAACCACGACTGGACGTACGTGCTGGGGCGTACAACCGCGGAGACCCTGCGACTGGAGCAGACCGATACTGCCCTGCGTTATAGCATCGATGTCAACCCTGCGGATTCGCAGGCGATGAGCGTGTGGGAGAAGGTGAAGCGCGGGGACGTGAGTCAATCCTCTTTTGCGTTTACGGTGCGCAAGGAGGAATGGACCGAAGCCGACGACGACGGAGTGCAACTCGCCCTGCGCGAGATCGTGGAAATCGGCAAATTGTACGACGTGGGACCCGTGCCGTTCGGGCAATACCCCGAGGCGAGCGCGCAAGCCCGATCCAAATCGGAGTCGTTTCTACAGCAACGCTCCGCCCCTCAGACCGCACCAGGCGGTGCGGGAGAGTGGCAGGCGCGTCAGGCGATGCGCCGCAGGCGGGCGATGCTGGCGGAACGTTCCCTCTATCAGAACAAGGAGAAGTAACCCATGAACGAACGAGAACTTTTAGCGCGGCGGGCGCAATTGATCACCCAGGCGCGCGCCATGTTCGAGGCGGCGGATGCGGAACACCGCGACTTCACCGCCGAGGAGCAGACCAACTACGACGCGATCTTCGACGACGTGGCGAAGATCGACCGGAAGATCGAAAACCTGCGCCGATTGGGGACGGCAGACGATGCCGTCCCCAATGCGGAACCCGAGCGCCCCGGCAGCGAACGCGGCGGCGCGACTCCACAGGAGGAAGCCGTCACGCGTGCCTTTGAAGCCTTCCTGCGGCGCGGGGCGATCACCCCCGAACTGCGCGCCCTGCAAGCGGATTCGGATGCCTCGGGCGGGTTCTACACCTCGCCCCAGCAATTCGTCAACCGCCTGATCCAGTCTGTGGACGACCAGGTGTTCATCCGCCAGTGGGCGACGCCGAACACAGTCACGCAGGCGCAATCGCTGGGCGTGCCGACCCTGGCTGCCGATCCCGCGGATGCGGACTGGACGAGCGAACTCGGAACCGGGAACGAGGATACGGCGATGTCCTTCGGTAAGCGCGAATTGCATCCCTACCCACTGGCGAAGCGCATCAAAGTGAGCAACAAGTTGTTGCGGTTATCCCCGGACGTGGAAGCGTTGGTGATCCAGCGCCTGGCATACAAGTTCGCCGTCGCGTACGAGAAGGCGGGCATGACCGGCTCGGGCGCGAACCAACCGCTGGGCGTGTTTACCGCCTCTGCGGACGGGATCAGTACCGGGCGGGACGTAAGCACCGATAACACCACGACCGCCTTCACGACGGACGGCATCAAGAACGCCAAGTACGCGCTGAAAGCGGCTTATTGGCCGCGCGCGAAGTGGGTCTTCCATCGTGACGGCGTGAAGATGCTCGCAAAATTGAAGGACGCCGAGAACCGTTATCTGTGGCAGAACTCGATCCAGATCGGACAGCCCGACATGCTGGAGGGCATCCCGCTGTTCACGAGCGAGTACTCTCCGAACACATTCACTGCCAGCCAGTACGTGGGCATCCTGGGCGACTTCTCGTTCTACTGGACCGCAGATGCGCTGGATTTCTCGATCCAGCGGTTGAACGAGTTATATGCCGCTACGAATCAGACCGGCTTCATCGGACGCCTCGAAAGCGACGGCATGCCGGTGCTGGAAGAGGCGTTCGTGCGCGTCAAACTCGCGGCTTCATAAAGAAGGAGACTACGATGAAAGACTTACATAACAGCGTCAAAATTTCCCGCGCGATCAGTCCGGCTTCGGTAGCTGATACCACCCCGCAGGTCAGTCAGATTTTGGACACTGCAAACTACGCCGCAAACGAATTGGCAATCCTGACCGGTTCGATCGCAGATGCAGACGCCACGTTCACGGTATTGATGGAGGAGGGCGATCAATCGAATTTGAGCGACGCGGCGGCTGTGGCAGACACCGACCTGCTGGGTACGGAGGCGGAGGCTGGATTCCAGTTCGACGACGATAACGAGACCCGCAAGATCGGGTACATCGGCTCGAAGCGTTACATCCGCGCGACCATTACGCCTGTGAACAATGCCAGCGCTGCCCTGCTCGCGGCTGCCTGGGTGCAGGCCGGCGCGCGCAAGTCGCCGGTGTCGTAGCATGAAGATCAGGATGAAGGCGCTGGCGAGCGGTCCCGCTGGGAACTATCTGGCGGGGCATGTCTACGCCAGCCCGCACGACCTGAGCGAGGAGCAGGCGCGCGCGTTCGTGGACGGCGGATATGCGGAAGAGATCGCCGAGAAGGCATTCGGCGCAGAGCAGATGAAGACCGCCGACGCGCCTGCTGAACCCATTGAAACGGCTGTGATCGAAGCGCCGAAACCGCGGCGTACGACCAAGAGAGGATAGACGGGACTCCCCGTCTTCTCTAGGGCTGCCCGCCTGTTTACCTTCCTTCCCGGGCGGGCAGCCTCTTCAGGAGCACGATATGCTACTCAAACGAGTATACGACGAGACCGATCTGACACGCTATGAGGCGGAGCGTAAGGCATTGACCGCCAAATGGTACGAGACCCTGCGCGCTGCGGGCGTGTCAGAGGACCTGCTCGATGCGATGGTGAAGCAGCAGGTGGATACGGTGATCGCGCCGCCGAAACTGGCGGGCGTGGAGATCGAGCATACAGGCGTGGATGCCGAACAGCATTTTTCCACGTCGCTGGTGACGGAATACGTGAAGTTGGGGATCATGGAAATCGCGGGCAACCGATTGACCCTGCACGCGGCGCAGGCGGACCTGCATTACACGATCGTGCGCGAGCCGGGGCGGTGGTGCCTGCACTGCGGCGAGAAACTGCCGGACGACGTAAACGGCGAGATGGCGCGCCTGCACATGGCAATGAAACATAATGGAGCGCCCAGCCCGGATGAGAGCAACCCGGCCGGTTACAAATGGCTGACGTATTTCGAGTGCGCGCTGGATGCGGCAGAACACGACCGCTGGCAGAAGAGAGACCACAATGGCTGACCTGGTTTTCAACATTGCGAAGGGGAGGGTGGCGGAGCTATATAACCGCGTGGATTCGAACGACCCGGCGAACAGCGCGCTGATCGTGGTATTGCTGGCAGCATCGGGCATCGAGGCGGATGCGACCCTGCGGGATAAGGACACGCTCAGCGACCTGGTTGCGGGGACGACCAACGAGGCGACGAACACCGGTTATGCCCGCAAGGTATTGACGGATGCGGACATTGTGGCGTTCGCGGCGGATGACACGAACGACCGCGTGGACCTGGACATCCCGGACCAGACATGGACGGGTGTGGCGAACGATGGCACCGGCGCGATCAGCGACCTGGCGATCTGTTATGACAACGACACCACAGGCGGCACGGATGCCAACATCGTGCCGTTGACTCTGCACGATTTTGCGGTAACGCCGGATGGCAGCGATGTGATCGCGCAGATCGCTGCAGCTGGGTTCTTCAGGGCGTCCTAAACATGGCGATCCGATATTTGCTGATGCCGTTGAGTGTCGTTGGCAACAGGCGAGGTCCCAAATATTTGATGTGGAGGGACAACCCCGGCGGATTGGACGTGCCGTGGAATATCTTCGACTTCGGTCTGTTGCCGCAGTGTATTGCCGCGTGCGACGTGACGACGGCGCAGTTCAACGGTCTGAACGGTAATGCGGACGTATTCGGCGTGCCGTCGAACATTGACGGAAACGTGACGGCGGCGGCGTTGAATACGGTGCGGACGGCGCTTGAAACGGTGCGCATCCCGGCGGATTGGGTGCAGGCTGGCTCGACGAGTTACCGAGAGTTGTTGCGCGTAATTTGCGGGTTGGCGCAGTTCGCGCAGCGGCATCATGCGATGCACGGGCAGTACATCATCCCGGACGAGATCAACCTGGATCAAACGTGGGGCGATCTGCCGGACGCGTGGCGCGCCAATCTGCGGGCTACGGCGGATTCGTTCCATTACGATTACAGCCAGATTTCGGCGGCGACCCCTGTGCGCGCGATATTGCGCAGCCTGGCAAATCAATGGGGAGATACGCCGTTCTACTTCGGGATAGCAACGTTATAGGATACTCATGGCATTGCCTGCGACCGATACCTTTACGACCGGCGCGAACGCGGCGCTGACCACGTACTCGTCCAATTGGACGATGGCGGAGGGCGCGGCATCCACGTTGCAGGTTCTGGCGGCGTCGGACGACGTATATCCCAATCGGGCGGGGAACGAGATGGGGGCATTCTGGAATGCGGATAGTTTCAACGCGGATCAATACTCTGCGGCGCGTATTGCTGCGCAGGCGGGACATTTTATCGGCGTTTGCGTGCGCGCGGCGACGGGGGGGAATTATTATGGATGGTACGCGGCGAACTATGGTACATCCGGTTATTTGTTCAAGATGGTATCCGGGAGTTGGACTCAACTGGGTTCGACGGCTGGGCAGTTCGCGGTCAATAACATTGTGCGGATCGAGGCGGAGGGGACGACGATCAGACCCTACATCAATGGGAGTACGACGGGGACGCCTGGGGCGCAGACGGATTCCAGTTTGTCGAGCGGCGCGGCTGGGTTGTGCGGATACGACAGCGGGTCTACCACTCGGATTGACGATTGGGAGGGCGGGAATTTAGGAGGCAGTCCGATCATCGGGACGGTCAACCAGGTGAGTGAGACGGACCTGGCGCAGGCAATCGGACGTCAAAAGTCGAAGGTCACAGGTCAAACGTCGGAGACGGACCTGGCGCAGGCAATCACGAGTCGAAAGTCGAAGGTCACAGGTCAAACGTCGGAGACGGACCTGGCGCAGGCAATCACGAGTCGAAAGTCGAAGGTCATAGGGCAGGCGAGCGAGACGGATACGGCGCAGGCAATCACGAGTCGAAAGTCGAAGGTCACAGGTCAAGCGAGTGAGACGGATCTGGCACAACCGATCAGCACATCCGCTGTGACCATCGTCAGCCAGATTGAGGAACTGGATACGGCGCAGGCAATCACGAGTCGAAAGTCGAAGGTCACAGGTCAAGCCTCGGAGGCGGATCTGGCACAACCGATCAGCACATCCGCTGTGACCATCGTCAGCCAGGTTGAGGAATTGGATACGGCGCAGGCAATCACGAGTCGAAAGTCGAAGGTCACAGGTCAAGTGAGTGAGACGGATGAGGCGCAGGCGGTCGTTGTCAGAAAACAGAATGCAGTCGGGCAGGCGGCAGAGTCGGAAAGCGCTCAGGCGTTGAGCCGGGTGAAGGTCGTGGTCATCCAGCCGGTGGCGGAGAGCGATCTTGCGCAGGCATTATTCCCGCGCAAGCAAGTATTGGTCGTGCAGGTGGCGGAGAGCGATCTTGCGCAGGCACTCACGAGTCGAAAGTCGCGGGTCACAGGTCAAGCAGCAGAGGCGGATGCGGCATTGACGATCACGCTGGGCGAGCTGGCGGCGGCGGCGCTGGGACGGGCGGCGTTGTCCACGTCATTGGCGGAGATAGCGACGCTGAGTCAGTCCATGCTGTGGACGGCGAGCCTGCTGGAACGGATACGGGAATCTGCCACAGTGGAGGATGATCCATTATGACGATCAGCCTGTATAAGCGCGGGCAGAAGGTGCGATGCTCCGTCGAGTTCCGGGTAGACGGCATCCTGACGGACCCGACGACGGTATCTGCCAAAGTGAAATCGCCGAGTGGGACGGTGACGACGTACGTGTATCTGACGGATGCCGCCCTGGTGCGAGACAGTGCAGGCGCGTTCCACCTGGATGTGGTTGCGCTGCTGAGCGGTCAATGGCATTTTCGGTTCGAGGGAACGGGCACCTGCACGGCGGTGGAAGAGTCGGTATTCAACGTGCGGAGCGCCTTCCCGTAGGAGTATATGGATGAGTAATTTGCGAGTGATCACCCCGCCGACAGTCGAACCTGTTTCCGTGGAAACAGCGAAGGTTTTTTTGCGCGTGGATATCAGCGATGACGATGCGCTGATCGGCGCGTTGATCAAGGGCGCGCGGGAGACGGGCGAGGAGTTGGCGCGGCGGGCGTTTCTCACGCAAACGCTGGAGATGATCCTCGACGACTGGCCGCCGAATCTCATGCTGGGGCTGATGCGACCGCCGCTGCAGAGCGTGGTTTCGGTGAAGTATTACGACGAGAACAACGTGGAGGCGACGTGGACGGATTACACGGTGGATGCGCGCAGCGAACCGGGGCGCATCCACTTCAACAGCGTGCCGGGGACGAGCCTGGCAGAGTCGGGCGGCGTGGTCGTGCGATATATAGCGGGGTACGGGGACGCGCCGAGCGATGTGCCTGAGCGATTGACCCGAGCAATCCTGTCTCTGGCAGCGTATTGGTACGAGAATCGTGAGACAGTCAACATTGGGAACATTGTCAACGAGATGCCGATGGGCGCCAAGCAGGCGTTCATCGGCGAGAGGGCGACGTGGTTTTGACCCCTCCCCCGACCCCTCCCCATCCTGCGACTACGGGGGGTACGCCTCCATTCAGGATGGAGAGGGGAGAATAAGGAGCAATCATGCAGATCCACGTTCTTTCGACGTGTAATTTCATGGGACGACCTGCGAGCGTTGGGGATGTGATCGAGGCGATCAGCCCAGCGGAGATGGACGCCGCGGGTTATCTGGTTTCGATCGGCAAGGCGCAGGCAGACCCCTCCCCTGCCCCTCCCCATCAGAAGAGCACTGATGGAGAGGGGAATGAAGAGGCAGTCGAGGAGGCAGACCCCTCCCCTGCCCCTCCCCATCAGGAGAGCACTGATGGAGAGGGGGATGAAGAGGACGAGTAAATGAATATCGGGAAGTTGCGGCGCCGCGTGAAGATCTACGATAAGGGTACGGTGACGCGGAACGGGCCGGGCGAGGAGATCCCCGCGTACGACGCGCTGGTGGCGACCGTGTGGGCGGCGGTGGAGCCGATGAGCGGGCGCGAATTCATCGAGGCAACGCAGGTGCAGGCGGATGTGACGATCCGCATCCGCATCCGATATCGGAACGACATCCGTCCAGAGATGAGAGTGGTGGAAGGCACGCATACGTACCATATCGAGTCAGCGCTGGATCAGTTCGGCGAGCACAGGGAGACGTGGTTGATGTGCCACGAGGTACTTTGACCCCTCCCCCAGCCCCTCCCCATCCTTCGACTACAGCGGGTACGCCTCCGCTCAGGATGGAGAGGGGAGAAAGCAAGAGATGACTGACACAATTACAACGAAATTCGAAGGACTGGACGAACTGACCAGCCGACTGCGGGCTTGCGGCGCGGCGACGCAGGCGGTGTTTCGCGAGGCGGCAGAGGCAGGGGCGCAGGTGGTGCAGAGGCACGCAAGTGCGAATGCGCCCGGTCCGCACATTGGAGTCGAGGTGGTCGTGGAGAGTTCAGGGCGGGCGGTGGCGTCCATCGGACCGAAGAAGGAGAAGTGGTTCTATCGTTTCCGTGAGTTTGGGACGAAGGGACACGGTCCGAAGCACAAGAAGACACGCTTCCAGTCATATTTGAAGAAGGTCAATTCGACGGTGAGCGATAAGCGCGTCTCGATGCTGAGATGGTACGAGGGCGGGCAGCCGATCTTCGCCCGCCGGGTGCGCGGGGTGAGCGCCCGTCCATTTTTGCAACCGGCGATGCAACGCACGGATGAGATCGTGGATGCAGTTGGAGACGTGTATCGGCGGGCAATATTGGAAAAGACGGGATGATACGTGTTGCGTGAGGCGAGATGAGTCTTGAGAGCGCATTGGCGAGTGAGATCACAGAGCTCCCCGGAGTGGCGGGTTTGATCGGCGACCGGGTGTATCCGGTGGCGGCGCCACAGACGAGCGCCAGCCCGTTCATTACGTATCGGCGCGTGACTGGGGAGGTGCAGTATACGCACGAGGGCGAATCGAGAATCCAGAGAGCGCGTTTTCAACTCTCGGCAATCGCCGATACGTACGAGACGGTCATCGAACTGGCAGAGGCAATCCGCTCTGGATTGAGCGGGAAACGGTCATTGGGCAATGGAATTATTCAATTGAATGGTATTTTTTTCATGGATCCGGAAGACACGTGGAACCGGGAAACAGGTTTATTCGTGCGATCGCAGGATTGCACGATCACATATAGAAAAGGAGAATGAACATGGCAAGACAAACGATCACAAAGCAGTTACCGTATGGGCCTTATCCGACATTGCCTGTGGCGGCGAATGCGCTCGACCTGGTGGAGACCGCGGCGGATGTGGCGAACAAGGACCAATTCGCGCCGAGCGGCGACGACCTGGTGATCATCCACAATACAGGCGCCAGCGCATACACGATCACGTTCACGTCGGTGGCGGACGAGTTCAAGCGGACGGGCGACGTGACCACATTCTCGCTGGGCGCGGGAGAGATCGCGGCGTTCCGCTTCAAGAAGCCAGGCTGGATGCAGAGCGACGGGTTCGTGTACATCGAAGCCAGCAACGCGGCTGTGAAGTGGGCTGTGATCCAGCTGGTGTAGAGTGTAGACCCTGCCCCTCGCCATCCTTCGACTGCGGCGGATACACCTCCGCTCAGGATGGCGAGGGGAACAAACAATAAAAGGAGACGATATGTCACACGCATCTTATGGAGTTTTGCTGAAGCGCGGGAACGGCGGCTCACCCGAGACCTTCTCGTCCGTGGCGGAAGTGAAGGACATCAAACCGTTCAAGTTGAAAGCCGAAACGAAGGAGACGACGCACCACGGTTCGCCAGGCGCGTGGCGCACGTTCAAATCCACATTGATCGAGGGGGGCGAGTGTTCGTTCAAGTTGAATTTCCTGCCCGACGACGCGAGTCACAGTTTCGGGGCGGGACTGGCGGCGGACCTGATCAACCGCGCACAGCGAAACTTTCAGATCGTCCTGCCCGATACGACCAGCACCACATATCAGTTTGCGGCACTGGTGACGCAGTTCGATCCCGACGGACCCGTTGACGGTCTTCTGGAAACCGACGTAACGCTGAAGATCACGGGACCCGTGAGCGAGGTGTCATAATGGCGGCTGGTAAATTTCTGAATCGCGACCAGATCCTGGCGGCGACATTTCTGCCGAAACGCGAGGTATCTGCCTATGGCGGAGTCGTGCTGTTGTGGGGTTTGAGCGGCACGGAACGAGACGCGTTCGAGGCGGCAACGCTGAAGGGCAAGGGCAAGAACATCCAAGCGAACCTTGAGAATTTCCGAGCACGCCTGGTGGCTGAGTGCGCGCGTGACGAACATGGCAACAAACTCTTTTCGCCAGCCGACGTGGCGGCGCTTGGAAAAACCAGCGCCGCAGAATTGGCGAAACTGTACGACGCAGCGGCTGAGTTGAGCGGCATCAGCGAAGCGGACGTGGACGAACTCACAAAAAACTTCGTGAGCGACCAGAGCGAAGATTCTGGTTCGAGTTGACGCTGGCGCTGGGTCATCCATCGGTGCGGGCATGCCAGGAGTCTGTCAGCAGCCTGGAATTCTCGGAGTGGCTGGGGTTCGCGCGTTTGCAGCCCTTCGGGGAGTCGCGGATGGATTACCGCTTTATGGTGCTGGCTGCTGTGGTCGCAAACCTATGGACGGATAGCCGCAAGAAACAATGGAGTCCCGAGGATTTCAGGAAGTTTTTCGATTTCGAGGGAGCGCTGGACGAGCATGAAGAGGCAGAAGAGTCGAAACCTGTGAGCGTGGTCGATAAGGTGAAGACGTTCTTCGGGATGCTGGTGAGCGCGAGTAAGGAAGCCCCACCCCCGACCCCTCCCCAAATTCAGAAAGCGAATTCGGAGAGGGGAGAAAGCGAAACGCAAAACAGTGAGCAGTGAGCAGTGAATGGCGACATTAGCGACGTTGATCGTAAAACTGGCGGCTGATATCGGCGGCTTCTCGGCAGAGATGGAGAAGGCGGAGTTGAAGGCTGTGCGCTCAGCGGAGCGCGTGGGTAAAGCCTGGAAGAAAGCGGGAGACCAACTCTCCGGCACGGGGAAGACGATGACGGCGGCTTTCACCCTGCCGATCGTGGGCGGGGCGGTTTTGGCTGTGGACGCGTTCAGCGACCTGAATGAGAGCGCGAACGCGGTGAACGTGGTGTTCGGGGATGCGGCAGGCGTGCTGCATGAATATGGGCAGACTTCGGCGACGACGGTGGGACTGGCGACAGCGGAGTTCAACCAGATGGGGGCAGTGACTGGCGCATTCCTGAAGAACCTGGGATTCGACCAGCAGGAGGCAGCGGAGGAGACGATCAACCTGACCGAGCGCGCGGCGGACATGGCGAGCATATTCAATACGGATGTTTCGTCCGCGCTCCAGGCGATCCAGAGCGGGCTGAAGGGAGAGTTCAACCCGCTGGAGCAGTTCGGCGTGAAGTTGAACGCGGCGGCGATCGAGGCGAAGGCGATCGAGATGAATCTAGCCGACGCGACAGGCGAGGTGAACGACGCGGCAAAGGCACAAGCGGCGTTGGCATTGATCTACGAGCAGACGAACCAGGTAGCAGGCGATTTTGCGAACACGTCCGACGGGATGGCGAACCAGACGAGGATCGCCAAGGCCGAGTTTACGAATCTGGCGGCGAGCATCGGACAAATGCTAATGCCATATGCCATCCAATTGCTGGGATGGGTGCGGGAGGGGATCGCGTGGTTCAACGCGTTGGACCCGAGCATGAAGCAGAACATCCTGACAGTGTTGGGGATCGTGGCGGTGCTGGGTCCTCTACTGGTGATCATCGGATCCATCGTGAGCGCGATCGGGACGCTGATCCCGATCTTCACGGCAATCGCTGGGGCAGTGGGGGCAGTGAGCGCGCCGGTGCTGATCGTGGTGGCGGTGATCATCGGGGCGCTGGCGTTGTTGTATGCGGCATGGCAAAACAACTGGGGAGGCATCCGCGAGAAGACAGCGGCAGTGTGGGAGGGGATCAAGAGCGCAATCGCGACGGCGTGGCAGTTCATCCAGAATGCGATCCAGGCGGCGATGACGATCATCGGTCCGCTGATGCAGGCGTTCCAGGCGGCGCGGGAGGGAGATTGGCGGGCGTTCGGCGAGAAGTTACGCGAGGCATGGGATGCGGCGTGGAAGTTGATCACGACCATCGCCACGACCGCGTGGGAGAACCTGAAAACGGGGTTCAGCAATTTAGTCGAATCTGTGATCAGTTTTTTCAGGGACACCGACTGGGGGCAGGTTGGGAGGAACATCATCGAGGGGATCGGTAACGGCATCATAAACAGCATCGAATGGCTGAAGGATGCGGCAAAGCGAGCGGCAAATGCGGCACTGGAAGCGGCTAAGGGGTTTCTGGGGATCGAAAGCCCTTCGAAGGTGTTCGAGCACGAGGTGGGCTGGGAGATGGGGGCGGGGCAGATCTCGGGCTACGAGAAGAGTCTAAAGAGCCTGATGCCTGCGACCGCGGCGGGTTTTGCGATGCCAAGCGCGACAGCCTGGGGCGGCGCGGAGATGACGGGCGGTGGGATGTTCGGAAGCGCGGCGGGCGGCGGGACGGTGATCCATATCAATATGACATCGGACGGCGTGACGGACGAGCGGGACGTGGCGCGAAAGATCGCGGGCGCGGTGGGAGTGCTGTTGCGGGAGAGGGGGCTGGCGTGAAAAGAGTCGCTAGTCGGATAGTCATTAGTCTAATAGTCGCTAGTCTTGTCGGAGAGACGAATGTCCACGTGTAGATATGGGGATGGTTCGCTGTATGGGGCGGCGGGATTGACGTATGGCGCCGCCAGCGTGGACCGCCCTGTGACGTGGATGTTCGAGGTGGACTGGGACAACGACGGCATCTTCAACGGCGAGAACGAGGGGTTGAACCTGTATTCCATTGCTACAGAGGCGGGCAGGCAGAATTTCATGCAGGGCGGCGGGCAGGGGTTCGAGCCTGTGGCGCCGAGCAGGGGGACGCTATTGTTGAGAGATTTCGACGGGCGTTATGACCCGTTTAATTTGAGCGGTCCGCTGGCGGGGATGATTCAGCCAGGGCGGAAATTCAGACTGAGGGTGCAGAAGGAACCGGGAGGGACGGTAGAGGATGTGATGACGGGGAGGTTGACGGACATCCGCCCGACCTACAGCGAGGTGCCATCGGTGAAGATGGAACTGATCAATGCGGTGGACGAGTTGAAACGGACGATCCGCACGACGGTGCAGAGCAATATTCGCTACGATGCGGCAGTGCAAGCCTGCCTGGATGCGTTCGGGTGGACGGACAGCAGGGAGATTGATACGACGGTGAGCGAGGCAATGGCATACTGGTGGGCGAGTGGGCGGAGCGCGTTCGCAGAAATGCAGTCCATCGCCGACGCGGCACTGGGGATGTTCTGCGTCGGGGAGAACGGCGCGGCAGTGTATAAGAGCCGCGTTTCCGCAGAAACACCCCTGATGACATTCACGGACGCCGATACCCTGGAGAGTTACGGCGTGCGCACGCCGATGCCCTGGGAGACGGTATTCAACGTGATCCGCGTATATGCGCGCAGACGAAACCTACAGACGGGAGTGACGCTGTGGGAGACGCAGGATCGGGTATTCATTCCCGCGGGGGAGGAACGGGAGGTATGGGCGCAATTTTCCTTGAACGGAGAGGAGGCGGTGGCGACGAGCATCACGGACCCTGTGGAGAACATAGATTGGGATGCGAACTCACAGGAGGACGGCGCGGGAACGGACTTGAGTAGCAATATCACAATCGGTCTTTCGAAATTTGCGACGACAGCCAAGTTGACGATACGAAACAATGGAGCGACCGGCACTTATATGGTTCCGCCTTCGGGTAGTTTTTCGATCCGCCTGCGCGGGAATGCGATCGCGGCAGACAAGTACACTTACGTGGAGCGGGAGGATGCCGACAGCAAAGAGGCATTCGGGGAACGGGAGTTCCTAGTAAAGAGCGACTGGCTGCAGGATATCAACACAGCGCGGGACGAGGCGGATATTTTACGGAGCAGGCTTGCCGTCCAGCGGGCGTTCCCGCGGTTCAAAATGTACGACCAATTCGACCTGCAGTTCGGCATGCGATTATTCGGATTGGTGTCAACCGATTTTGCATCGAAGGGCATCACGGGAGAATATCGGATCGGGTATTACAGGCATTCGTCGGTGGATGAGTCGTGCTACACGTTCGAGACGGAGGTCTATTTGGAACCGAACCTGCTGGGGAATGTGAGTGGGACGTGGGTGTTCCCTGCGGTGTTCGGGGTGACGACGGTTTTTTAGTTTGATGGTTGTTAGTTTGGAAGGAGCAGATGATGACGGAGAAGATTTACAGCGGTGCGGATAAGGCGAGGGAGTTGGGGTTCAAGACCTTCAGGGAGATGATGGCGGGGCTGGCGGGGCGGCGCGGTTTTGTGCCTGGCGCGGAGATGGGGGGGGAGCGGGTGTTCGCACGGGTGGATTTCGGCAGGTGGCTCGCGGACTGCGAGTGCGGGAGTGCGAACTACGTGGAGCCGAGCGACCCCGTGTATTTCTGTGCGACGTGCGGGAATGCTCCCAGCGGGGGGAAGTTGCGGGCGGTGGTGTTCCCGGAGAATAGGTTGGATATCGAGCGCGAGCTGTTGGAGCGCGAGGTGTACGTGAACCCAAAGTTGAAGCCGATTGACAGGGCGATCAATGCGAAGAGCTTGACGCCTGGGGTGTCGAGGAGCTGGAACCCTGGGGAGACGGTGGAATTATTGAGGGTGCAGAGGCTCAGAGGGGCAGTAAAAAGTCATCAGTCATCAGTGATCAGTGATCAGTCCGAGGTGTGGGATGGCGACTAAACAAACGGTACCAACCGTGGCGAACGGAGATGCGTGGTCCGCGAGCCAGCAGAATACGTTCCTGCGAGATAACGTCGAGGCATTATGGCCCTATACAACGGCTGGGGATATCGCCTATGCCACGGCAGCGAATCAATTGGGCAGATTGGGAGTAACAGGGGCGGCGCGCAAATTGCTACGTGTCAATGCAGCTGGCACGGCGCCAGAGTATGGGCAGGCTGCATTTGTGGTGAAACATCATCATAATGCCGCAGGACATACATATAATTCCACGGTCGAACGGGACATGCCCAATTCGAGCAATACAATCACGGTGTTGGTTACGAGCACATTGATCGTGTTGGGACGGGTGTGGGCATACGAAGGGGAGGGCAATTGCTGGTTCGATTTCAAAATCCGCGTGGATGGAACCGATGGGAACGGGGCATCGCAGAGGTATTCGGGAGGGATATCGTTCGATGTGCCGGTGTTCGCGGTAAAAACTGGCGTGACGGCAGGCGTCAAGACCATCCTGTTGCGGGAGAGGGAGGCATATGGGGCTGGCATAAGTTACGGTGTCGGGCGGATCGAGTGGATCGCCGTGGCGGTGCCAGAATGAAACAGAGTATTTTTCTATTTCTATTTGCATTACTCGTCTTTGGCGGCGGTTGTGTGTTGATTATTTACATTGTCCTGCATAGTCCATTTCCCTATTAGGAGAAACGCAAATGGCATCCTTTCCAAGTTCGATAAAAACGTTTCCGACGCTGGTGGATCTAGCGGATAGTGTGCTGGCGGCGCACCAGAACGAGAGGGGGGATGAAATTACGGCGATCGAGACGGAGCTGGGGACGGACCCGAAGGGGAGCGACGCGTCGGTAAAGGCGAGGCTGGACAGGCTGGAAGGGAAAGCCTTTTCGAATGGAAGCGCGGTATTGGGATCGGCGTTTAGCATATCAGGGGCGGCGGGGATCTATCAGGATACAGGGTTGAGCATAATCCTGCCAGGGGCTGGGGATTGGCTAGTGAGATGCGGCGTGCGTGTGCAATTACAGGGCAATACTGGCACCGAATGGTTTTTGCAGGGGAAATTCTATAATTCGACTCTTGCCGCCGATGTAGTAAATTCGGAGCGCATGTTGATACGCGTGAAAACGACCAACTATATAGAAGCAACCATAGAAGTCTCGATGATCGTCACAGTTGCGGCGAGCAGTACAATAAAATTATATGCAGCGCGGAATGGTGGTGGGACACCGTCCTGGACCGTGTCCCAGATTGCATCTGACGGAAACGGACGTACATTGATGCAATACAATAAAATAGACGATTAGCGTTATAGAGATGAAATGATCTCCTGCACGTCGTCATTGATGAGTTTGCCGTAGATCTGGTCGGTGGTGACGAGGGAGGCGTGCATGATGTTCTGGGAGATGGCTTTGAGCTGGGCGACGTTGGATGCCCGCTTTAGGGCGTAGACGGTGTGTCCGTGGCGAAGTTTGTGGGGGGAGAGGTAGGGGATGCCTGTCTTTTCGCAGATTAAACGGACATCTTCAGCAATAATGTTGTGCCGACCTTCGAAGGCATGAGCGGTGGGGGTAAGAGTCATGCCGTCGCGGGAGAGGGTGGAGTACCAGAGGGCAGAAGGCGGGAGGCGGGAGGCGGAGAGCAGGTCATTCCAGCGGTTGACGACAGTGAGAAGATCGGGGATTTGGAGGAGGTAGGTTTTGGCGGCTTTGCGGTTTTTGGTGCGCACGCCGCGCTCGGGGAGTTGATAGATCGTGCGATCCGCCAAGTCCACGCAGGAGATGGGCAGGGATGCGAGGGCATCGGCGCGCATACCGCTCAGGAACAATATGCAGACCGCCACTTTACCGCGCTCTTCGCGGAGCGTTTCTGTGGCAACGGCGGACACCTTCATAACATCATCCAATTGCCAGAACTGCCGCACGGGGAGTCGGGAGTCCTGGCGAACGGATCGGGGAGGCTGGAGGAGTTCGATCCAGGAGGCGGAGATGGGTTTATAGCGGAGAGTCCATTCGGAGCGGGCGAAGTCGAAGAATTGACGGGCATTTGCCAGGCATTTTGTGATGGAGGCGGGGGAGAGACCAACCCCCTGCCCCACCCCTAGCCCCTCCCCATTTTCTGTCGAAAATAGGGAGGGGGATTTGCGGACAGCGAGGAGGTAGGCGGGGAAAGTTGGGTCGATGTTGCGAGATTTGGCGAACGGCGTTTCGTCCGCCCATTCAAGGAGGTGGCGGAGGTGGCCGCGGGCGCGTTTGACGGTCTGGGGGTCGTTCTGGCGAACGCGCTCGATGTGGTGGAGGTAGGCGCGGACGTCGAGCCAGTTTTGTCGGTGGATCATGCCCCCCTCCCTGACCTCACCCCCTGCCCCTCTCCTGAAGGCGAGGGGAGTTGGCGGGCGCGGGCGCGGTTGATTTTTTTGCCACAGTGGGGACAGACAGCCTGGAGCAATTCCAGATATCGATTCACTTGTTTAGTTTTGGGTTCGATCAGCTCCACTGCCCTATTGCATTTCATGCACCAGGCGTGATCGTCGGGGAGTCCGATGCGGTCCGTTTTTTTCTTCGCTATGGTTTGACGCGCCCAGGCGATGAAGGCAGGTCCGTGGATCCAGATGCTGCCCTGGCTGTCACGAGTGTGCGGCAGGCCTGCGGGGAGGTAGGAGCGATAAATGGTGTCGGTGGCAACGCCAATCTCTTCAGCGATCTCGCTCGGCTTGTAAAGCATGTCGAGCAGGCGGGTCAGTTTTACGATGTGTTGATGTTTGAGAAGCGGTTGTCGTGTCATATCAAGAACTCCAGGAACCAAAAAGCGAGAGACGCCATAGCGATCCGATCACTCGGTCGCTGTTCGCGCATCTCACTTCTCCTAAAGCTCGATGATATTTGGTTGTCGTACTTTTTCCCAACATTCGCACGGTGGAGTATGAATGTTGGGAAAAGTGTCGGGGCGAGAGGATTTGAACCTCCGACCTCTTGCACCCCATGCAAGCGCGCTAGCCGGGCTGCGCCACGCCCCGATCGGCAGGACGACATTATAGTCTCATTTGAATAATCCTGCAACTCAATGACATCCTCACTTGAATATGCTAAAATACGTTCATTCCGATTTGGAGTTCCCATGCCTGAGATGATCGAAGTTCAAATAGACAGCGTACGCGTGCATTTGATGACCCCACAGCGTCTCGTTGTGTTGAAACAAAAGAATTCCGAACGCTTCCTGCCCATCTGGGTGGGTCCGTATGAGGCGGAGGCGATCACGGTCGCGTTGCAGGAGGTGGAGATGAGTCGTCCGCTCACACACGACCTGCTCAAGAACGTCTTTGGCGCGTTCAATGCGCGCATCTCACGGATCGAGATCGTCAAATTGCAGAATGACATCTTTTACGGGAGCATCGTCGCCGAAGTGAACGGGAAGGAGATACACATCGATTCGCGTCCCTCGGATGCCATCGCCCTGTCGGTGCGGGCGCACGTGCCGATCCTCGTGCATCCCAGCGTGATGAACGAGGCGGGCATCCAGCCGGAGCAGGCGATACCCGAAGGCGGGGAAAAAGCCCCTCGAAGCGAACCAGCCCCCCTGTCCGACGAGGGAAGCGCAAGGTTGTCCGTTTTCGAGGACTTCCTTGGAAAACTCGATCTCGATACGCTCGACGACAAGGATAAACCGGACGACGCGCCCGACCAGCCCAAAAAGCCGAAGAAAAAATGACCGACTACCTGCCACAAGAAGATACCACCGCCCCCGCCATATCAACGGCAGCGCCGCACAGCCGGGAAGCCGAAGAAGCCGTCGTAGGGGCGGTCTTCATTAACCCCGAGGTGTATTACGACATCGCGCAGTTTTTGACCGCCGACGATTTTTACATCCACCGCCACAAGTGGATCTGGGAGGCGTTCAATCGCCTGCACGAGGGGCGCATCCCCATTGACCTGTTGACGGTCGCCGACGAATTGGAGCGGCGCGGTCAATTGGGCGAGATCGGCGGGTCGGCGTATCTCACGTCGCTGGTCAACCAGGTGCCGTCGTCGTTGAACGCGGAATCCTACGCGCGCATCGTGGAGGGATATTCGATCCGCCGCAAGATGATCGCCGCCGCGAACCAGATCGCTTCGATCGCCTACAACGAAAAGACCGCGGTTGCCGACGTGATGGACGAGGCGGAGAAGGCGGTCTTCAACGTCAGCGAGCGGCGGCTCAAACACGACCTTCAGCCGATCTCCTCCGTCCTGAGCGATTACTACGACCGCATTGACGACCTCGCCAAGCGTCCCGATGACATCGTCGGCGTGCCAACCGGATTCATTGACCTCGATAAAATGCTCACGGGTTTGCAGCCCTCCGACCTGCTCATCATCGCCGGGCGTCCCGGTCAGGGAAAAACCGGCTTCCTTCTTTCGGTGGCAAAAAACGCAGGCTTGACCCACAAGAAGCGCGTCGCCATCTTTTCGCTGGAAATGTCGAACGAGCAGGTGGTGCAGAGATTGATCGCGCAGGAGACGGGGATCGACTCGCAGCGCCTGCGAACCGGCAAATTGCAGGAAAACGAATGGCCCCTCTTCACCCACGCCATCGAAGTGTTCGGGGATACGCACATCCACCTCGACGATACGCCCGCCATCACCCCGCTTCAACTGCGGACGAAATGCCGCCGCCTGCACATGGAATTCGGTCTCGACCTCATCATCGTGGATTACCTCCAGTTGATGGGAGGCGACACGCGCACCGACAACCGCGTGCAGGAGGTCTCGTACATTTCACGCAACCTCAAAGTGCTGGCGCGCGAGTTGAACGTGCCGGTGCTTGCCGCGGCGCAGCTCTCGCGCGCCGTCGAACAACGCTCGGATAAACGACCGGTGCTTTCGGATCTGAGGGAATCGGGATCCTTGGAACAGGACGCCGACATCGTGATGTTCATCTATCGTCCCGACCAATACGAGAAGGATACGGTCAAGCAAAACGTGGCGGAGATCATTGTGGCGAAGCATCGTAATGGTCCCGTCGGAAGCGTGGAACTGGTGTTCCGCAGCGCGCTGGCGAAGTTCGAGAACGCGGCGACGAGGGTGTTCAAGCCGAATGAATGAGTGATCGAATCACGGAACACGATGCACGTTTCAGATTACGTGTTGCGTGGAACGTGTTCCGTAAAATTTATAAACCATGACATCTTTCCGCGGTTTTACCGACTCTGAAACCTTCACGCAACTGCCCGACAGGTTCTTTCAACAGTTATTGAAGGAGATTGACGACGCGGCGGAGTTGAAGGTGACGCTGTATTTTTTGTGGCGCGTCGCGCATACGGAGGGCCCGTTTCGGGCGTTGACCAGAATGGATTTCGACGTGAAGGAGCTGGGGTCGAGCGCGGAGGAGATCACGCGCGGGCTGGAGAAAGCCGTCAAACGCGGGAGCCTGCTCAAGGTCCAGAGAGAAGCGAAGGTTTATTTCCTGTTGAATTCGCCGCGCGGACGGGCGGGAGTCCAGGCGATGGAAAGTGGAAAGTGGAGTCCGGGCGCCGCGTCCGCGCCGCTGGAACGTCCGAACGTGTTCAAGTTGTACGAGGAGAACATCGGTCCGCTCACGCCGTTGATCGCCGACGCGTTGAAGGATGCGGAGGAGTTATATTCGGACGAATGGGTCGCGGAGGCGATCGAACTGGCGGCGAAGAACAACAAACGCAACTGGAAATATTGCGAAGCGGTGTTGAAACGTTGGAAGGATGAAGGCAGGCATGGAAAAAAAGATCAACAGGACTCTCGAAAAGGTTCTGACCGATACACAAAAAGCGAATTCGAGGAATACCTCAAGCGGGAGTAGTCCTGCCGCGCCCATGCTTGGGAAACCCGATTGCCCGCATTGCGGAGGCGTCGGCTTTTTGCGCGTGGACGTGCCGCTGGGTCACGAGAAGTTCGGGCGGCTGGAGCCTTGCGTTTGCCGCGCCAATGAGATCGCGGAGAATGCCCGCATGAGGTTGTATGAGATGAGCAACCTGGAACGGTTGAGTCATCTGACGTTCGAGAACTTCAATCGTTCGGGCAACCCCAAAGCGGAGTTCATCTCGCCGCAGGAGGTCGCCAGCCTGCACGATGCGCTCGATGTCTCGGAGGAATTTGCAAGCGGGTTGAAGGGGTGGCTGCTGCTCGAGGGCGCGTATGGCTGCGGCAAGACCCACCTCGCCGCGGCAATTGCCAATGCGTGCGTGCAACGCGGCGTACCCACTTTGTTCATCACCGTTCCCGATCTGTTGGATTCGCTACGGTTCGCGTACAACGATCCTGAAACGACCTTCGAAGCGCGGTTCGAGGAAATCCGCAACGCCGATCTGCTCGTGATGGACGACTTCGGCACGCAGAACGCCACCTCGTGGGCGCAGGAAAAACTATTCCAGATCATCAATTATCGTTACATCAATAAACTTCCAACGGTCATTACCACGAATTTGATCCTCGACGAGATCGAAAGCCGCATCCGTTCGAGATTGCAGGACGCGGAGTTCGTGAAATACGTCCGTATCACCGCGCCCGATTACCGCCGCCCCACCGAGACGAGCAACCCGGGCATCTCGATGTTGTCCTTCTCGCACATCAAGGAAATGACCTTCAGGAACTTCGAAACGCGGGATAACGAGGTCGGCAAGGAGATCGTCACGACCATTGTCCGGGAAAAACAGGATCGGTACGGGAAACCGTTCAAGGACAAGGAGATCATCCGGGAAAAGGTCACTTCCCAACACGTCAGGCAATTGCACCAGGCTTTGGACGCGGCGGTGAAATTTGCCGAGGACCCGCAGGGCTGGCTGGTGTTTTTGGGTCAATCCTATTGCGGCAAGACCCACCTCGCGGCGGCGGTAGGGAATTATCGCCAACTTGGGGGCGGGCAGGCGATCCTCACCGAGGTCTCCACCCTGCTCGATTATCTCAAATCCACCTTCCGCCCCAACTCGGACGTGACGTTCGACCGGCGCTTCTACGAGATCAGCACAACGCCGCTTCTACTGCTCGACGACTTGAAGGAAAGCGGCATCAGTTCCGTGTGGGCGGAGGATAAACTGCACCAGATAGTTATCCGAGCCTGTGGAATAAGATTCTGGACACGAGCAAATGTCAGGTGTGCTTGATTGACATGCCTCCCTACCGCCGCGCGGCAAAGGGGAAGAAAAGCGCGGCGAAGAAGAGTTCAAAAGTATAGGACAATTCAGCGCCACATCCTTGTTGTATAATTGCGCTCGAGCGCTGATATGAAGATCGAAGAACTCCTGAAAACCCGACGCGAACAAATCCTCGACATCGCCCGAAAGCATGGCGCATTCAATGTGCGCGTTTTCGGCTCTATTGCGCGCGGCGAAGGGAACGAACTGAGCGATATTGATTTTCTCGTGGAAGTCGGTCCCGTTCATTCGCCTTGGTTCCCGGCCGGGCTGGTTGCAGATCTGGAAGACCTGCTTGGCGTCCCTGTTGACGTGGCGACGACGGATGGCTTGCACTGGTTTATCAAAGAGAGGATTCTGGAGGAGGCGCGTTCACTGTGAAAGATGATCGTCTTTACCTGATCCACATTCAGGAAGCCGTTGGCAGAATTGAAGAATATACACAGGAAGGGAAAGAATTCTTCTTTAGCGATCGCAGGACCCAGGATGCAGTTCTGCGGAATTTACACACATTAGCCGAGTAATCCCAACGAATGGGTTCAACCTGATTGAAAACCCTCGCCAACGGGGTTTACGGGGGTTTTCATACGCCCATCTGGATATATCCCGCCGCCTCGTTTATAACCCCCAACAATTCGGATATATAAAATCGCATCAGGAGAAAAAGAAACGAATGTTACCCACCTTTCTACTCTCTCTGCGCGAAGGACTCGAAGCCGCGCTCATCATCGGGATCGTCCTTGGCGCGATCAACAAAATTCAACGCAAGGACCTCGCCCCAGCGGTATGGTTCGGCGCGCTCAGCGCGGTCGTCGTCAGCATATTGACCGCCGTCGCGCTCGCCTCCTTCGGCATGTCGCTCGAAGAGGAGGCGGAACAGATCTTCGAAGGCATCACCTTGCTTGCCGCCGCGGGCATTCTCACGTGGATGATCTTCTGGATGGGCAGGCAAGCCCGCTTCCTCAAACGCGAACTGGAGGATGGCGTCAACAAAGCCGCGGCGCACTCGACGACCGGCACACGCGCGGTCTTCACGCTGGCGTTCATGGCGGTCGTGCGCGAAGGCATCGAACTCGCCATATTCGTCACAGCCGCCTTCTTCGCTGGCAATCAAGTCGAAGCGTCCACCAACCTTATCCGCACACTGGCGGGAACCGTTCTCGGGCTCGGCACGGCGATCCTGCTCGGCTACACCATCTTCGCCACCACCGTCCGCCTCGACCTGCGCCGCTTCTTCCAGGTTACCGGCATCTTGCTCATCCTGTTCGCGGCGGGACTGGTCGCGCACGGCGTCCACGAATTCAACGAGGTCGGCTGGATTCCCGCCGTCATCGAACACGTCTGGGATGTGAATATGATCCTCGACGAAAACTCGGTGGCGGGTCAACTGCTCAAGACGTTGTTCGGTTACAACGGCAACCCGTCGTTGACCGAAACGCTCGCCTACCTCGCCTATCTCGCGGTCATATCCGTTTTTTGGAGACGCGAGAACGCGATACCCGCAAAGGCGACAGCCAGCGCCGGATCGCAAGCAGCATAATCTGGAACAGGAAGATTGCTTCCCGACCCCTCCTAAACAGAGACAGGCTCCGCTTCTTTCCCAGCCGGAGCCTGTCTCTGTTTAATGAGCCGGGGACATCCCGAATACCTCCCCAAACGCCTTCACGACTTCAGCCTTGACTCGTTCCATCGAAGGCGGATCAGGCATCAGGTCCGCGAGAGAGGCGACGGGCTCATCCTGCAATCCGCAGGCGATGATTCCATCCCAATAATCCATGTCGGGATTCACGTTCAACGCAAACCCGTGACGCGACACGCCGCGCGCATCCACCTTGACGCCGATCGCCGCGATCTTGGCTGGCTTCCTGCGATCCTCCGGCTTGCATCTTGGGCAGCGCGAATGCACGTCTGCTTGAACCCACACGCCGGTCAGTCCGGGTCGTTGTCCCGCCGCCAAACCGAGGTTCGCCAGCGCGATGATGAGCGTCTTCTCCAGATTGCGAACGTAGCCGACGTAATCAGCGTCGGGGATTCTAGACCTGTCAGGTCTCATCGTGTCACGAGTCGAGTCTGGCGAGTGCGCGAACACGAGACTCTGAAATTCAACGTTCCCCGAAGACCTGACAGGTCTTAAGGGTAGCAACGGATACCCCACCAATTGACCGGGCCCGTGATACGTCACGTCGCCGCCGCGATCCACCCAGTGAATGGCAATCCCTTTTTCCCTTAGTTGCGATTCGCCCCACAGCAAATTCTCCTGTTTCCCGCGCCGACCGAACGTGTAGACGTGAGGATGTTCGAGAAGCAGAAGCGTCGGCGGGCGTTTCCCCGCTGCGATCTCCGCCGCGTATTGATCCTGCAACTTCCACGCGGATTCGTATTCGATCAAACCGAGATCGAGAACTTGAAAATTCATTCTGCCGTCGTTCCATGGACTCGAGGCGTCACGCAAACCCCAACCCTCGTTCCTTCATCGAGATCCATTTTCCCTGTCCGATGACCAGATGATCCAGCACCTCCACGTCCAGTAATTTCCCCGCCTGCGTGATGGCGCGCGTCACCGCGACGTCGTCGGGGCTGGGGGTCGGGTCGCCGCTGGGATGGTTGTGGATCACGACCACCGCCGAAGCGTTCTTGCGGATCGCCTCCTTGAAGACCTCGCCCACCCGTACCTGCGATGAATTGACCGAGCCTTTGTAAACCTCCACCGTTTCCAATACGCGGTTTCTTCGATCCAATAAGATCACGCGCAAATGCTCCTGCTCCAGCGCAGCCATTTCGTACGAGACCAGCGCGGCGGCGTCCGCCGGGGAGTTGATCGCCGGGCGCTCTTCGGGAGATTCGAGAGTCAGCCGCCTGCCGAGTTCGATGGCGGCTTTGATCTGCGCGGCTTTGGCGTCGCCGACCCCGTGTTGTTTTTTCAGTTCGGCGAAGGGCGCGCGGTGCAAGCCGGTCAGACCGCTGAATTTGTTGAGCAATCGTTGACCGACAGCAACCGCGTTCTCGCCTCTTACGCCGACCCGAAGCAGGATCGCGATCAATTCGGCGTTGGTCAAGGCTTGGGGTCCCAGTGAAGCAAGCCTTTCCCGCGGACGATCCGATTCGTGCAGGTCCCGGATGCGGTAGATGGATTTGGAGTCGAAGTCTGTCATGTCATTTCCCTTGTGAGAGGATGCGCCTATTTTACAACCAAAACCTTGCTTGACATCCCCCAACCCCTAAAGTAGAATTCGCCTCGCTTTACGAACGGGCCTGTAGCGCAGTTGGGAGCGCGCCTCAATCGCACTGAGGAGGTCAGGGGTTCGAATCCCCTCAGGTCCACTGTTCAGTGACCAATAAACAGTGATCAGTAACTCAGTTGCCGAACAGATCAAACTGGTCACTGATTAATGAATACCGATCGCTGGAAAGCCCGGGCCCATAGCGCAGTTGGGAGCGCGTCTCAATGGCATTGAGAAGGTCGGGGGTTCGAATCCCCCTGGGTCCACACAATTCAGTACGTCAAAATTGATTTTGACGTACAACAAAGGTCACGATAGGAGTAGTAGGTCGTCCCGTCAGCGAGAAGGGAGAGCGAGGTGGAAGCCCTTCAACGGCATCGAACGGGAATGCCATACAAGACCGAACTCGCCTGTTTTCTCGAAAGAGAGGCTTGGATGGTGAACGTGAAGTAGTCATCCACGGGTCTGCCCGTTATAGCGATCAAAGAGCGTCGGTTGGTTTGATAGTTTGATAGTCTAATAGTCTGATAGTCATTTGGCTGATAATCAGGAGGCGATGAGACTGATAGACTACGAGACTATGAGACTATTAGTCTATAAGACTATTAGACTCTAAGACTATCAGACTAAAAGACGAACCCGGGTGGTACCGCGGAGGCTGATCCTTCGTCCCTGAGTGGATGAAGGATTTTTTGTTTTTGGACTGCGGACGATGGACCACAGACCGTGAAAAGAACGCTCAACGATCAATCGTTCACGATCTACCGCCTGTTTTTGAAAGGAGGCACAAATGAACGTTCGGATCAATTACATCTTCTGGAAGGAAGGTCCTCTTCTCTGCGACTGCGCTCAGAGCGAGCTTTCGCGCCTCCTTGTCCGCAAAGAGACAACCACCTGACACGTGGAACCTGACACCTGACACTTTTTACAACGAGGCAAGAATGACCAAAACGAAACAACAAACAGAAACAAAAGACATTTCTTACAACCCGAACGTCATCGAGAAGAAATGGCAGGCAAAATGGGAAGCGGACAAGTTGTACCGCGCCGTGATTGACGAGAACAAGTCCAAGCATTACGCGCTGACCATGCTGCCCTATCCCAGCGGCGACCTGCACATCGGTCACTGGTACGCGATGACGCCGTCTGACGCGCGCGCCCGTTTCAAGCGGATGCAGGGATACAACGTTCTGTTCCCCATGGGGTTCGACGCGTTCGGTCTGCCCGCCGAGAACGCCGCCATCAAAGACGGCGTCCATCCGATGAAACGGACTGCCGAGAACGTCGAGCGGATGCGGAAGCAGCTGAAGTCCATGGGCGCAATGTTCGATTGGGAACGCGAGGCGGTTTCGTCCGACCCCGAATATTACAAGTGGACCGAGTGGTTTTTCATCCAGTTGTACAAGGCAGGGCTGGCATATCGCAAAATGTCCGCCGTGGACTGGTGCCCGAAGGACAATACTACACTGGCGCGCGAACAGGTCATCGGCGAAAACCGCGTCTGCGAACGATGCGGCACGCCTGTCGTCAAAAAGGACTTGGAGCAGTGGTTCTTCAAGACCACACAATACGCCGACGAACTGCTGCGCTTCGATGAACTGGACTGGCCCGAACGCGTGAAGACCCTGCAAACGAACTGGATCGGACGCTCTGAGGGAGCGGAAGTCCAGTTTCCAGTGATCAGTGATCAGTCATCAGTATCTGACGAGAGTGTGATCGTTTTTACAACACGTCCCGACACGTTGTGGGGCGCGACGTTCATGGTCTTCGCGCCTGAGCATCCGCTGGTGGACAGGGTTACAACGCCGGAACAACGAGAGGTAGTCGAAGCATACAAGACGCAAGCCGCGCGCCAATCGGACATCGAACGCGAAGCCGCGGACAAGGAAAAGACGGGCGTCTTCACAGGCGGTTATGCCATCAACCCGGTCAACAACGAGCGCATCCCGATCTGGATCGCGGATTACGTGTTGATGTCCTACGGCACCGGCGCGATCATGGCGGTCCCTGCGCACGACGAGCGCGACTTCGCGTTCGCCAAAAAGTATGACCTGCCCATCGTCGAAGTGATCAGGCCCGAACCCTCACCCCTGCACCCCTCTCCCACTGGGAGAGGGGATGGGGGCGAGAGAGGCGAGTTGCAAGAGGCATACGTCGGCGCGGGAGTCATGGTCAACTCGGGTCCGTTCAATGGAACGAAGGTCAACAATGAGAAGGGACGCAAGAATCCCGGCATCGGCGCGGTGATTGACTGGCTGGAGGAAAAGGGCATCGGCAAAGAGGCGGTCAATTATCGTTATCGCGATTGGCTGATCAGCCGTCAACGTTATTGGGGCGCGCCGATTCCCATGATCCATTGCGATGTGCATGGATGGAATCCCGTCCCTGAAGATCAACTGCCCGTGATGCTGCCCGAGGACGTGGAATGGAAGCCGACGGGCGAGTCGCCGTTGAAACTGCATCCAACGTGGAAGAACACGACCTGCCCGATATGCGGCGAACCCGCCGTGCGTGAGACCGACACGATGGACACGTTCATGTGTTCGTCGTGGTATCACCTGCGTTATCTGAGTCCGCATTACGACCAGGGTCCGTTCGACGAAGCCGAATACAACTATTGGATGCCCGTTGACACGTACACCGGCGGCATCGAACACGCCACCATGCACCTGCTGTACACGCGCTTCTTCCACAAGGCATTGCGCGACATGGGCATCACCGAAGGCAACGAGCCGATGATGCAACTGCGCAACCAGGGCATGGTGCTGGCGGAGGATCACAGCAAAATGTCCAAGAGCCGCGGCAACGTGGTCGCGCCCGATGTGCTGGTGGAGAAATACGGCGCGGACACCGTGCGCGCCTACATCATGTTTTTTGCGCGCTGGGAGATGGGCGCGCCCTGGGACTCGCAGGGCATCGAAGGGACCGCGCGCTGGATGCGACGCGTCTGGACGTTGTTCACGGATCGTCCTGAGGACAGACCCTTAGGGTCCCCGGAGACCCTAAAGGTCTTGAGACGAAAGGTTCACCAAACCCTGAAACGAGTCACGCACGACTTCGAGAACTTCGAATTCAACACCATCATCTCTTCGTTGATGGAACTGCTGAACGAGATGTACAAGGCGCGCGAGGCGGGCGCGGCAGGAACTCCCGAATGGGACGAAGCGACTGAAATCTACTTGAAGATGCTGGCTCCCGTCGCGCCGCACATCGCCGAAGAACTGTGGACGAATCATCTGGGCAAACCGTACTCGATCCACCAACAGACATGGCCGAAGTTCGATGAGGAAGCCGCGAAGGAGGAGGTGATCGAACTGCCGGTGCAGATCAACGGCAAAGTGCGCGACCGAATCACCGTCCCTGCGGATGCGGACGAGGAGGAGATCAAATCCGCCGCGCTGGCGAGCGAGGTCGTTCAGAAGTATCTTGACGGCAAAGAGCCGAAGAAGGTGATCGTGGCAAAGGGACGGTTGGTGAGTCTGGTTGTGTAAAACCAGCGCAAAATAAACGGAGCGACAGGCAGCGGACGGTTTCCTCAGCGCCCAGGGCTCTATCACCGTAACCGCCGGGACGACCCTCACGATGTCCGCCGTCCCTCTGCCGGCTGGCGACATTGACAACAACGGAGTCATTGACCAGTTCGACGCCATGACGATCGGAATGAATTACAACGCCTCGTCCCCCTCCGCCGCAGACCTGAACAACTCGTTTGGGAAGGGACCGATCTTTCATGAAAAAGCCCCCGATGACTTCCCGTCATCGGGGGCTTTTTCGTTTATCTCGGAACCGAAAACCTCGACAACAATCCATCCTCGGTCTCCTGCGGATCGTCCATTTGCCCGCCGTGCAATTTGACCAACGAAGAGACGATGAAGCGAAGCATCGTCGAATCCATTTCGAACCTGTTCGCGGATTTCGTTCCGCGGCTTTGGACGCGGACGTTCAGGGCGTCCTCCGAGTCGCTTGCAAAAAGCGAAACAGTCCCCTCGGTCACGTGAAGCGAGGCGAGGGTCAGCAGGTGCGAGACGATCTGTCGCATTTGTCCCTTATCCACGTTGAAAATGGGATCGGCAAGGGTCATTTCCATGTGCAGCGGCTTCGCTTCGTTCTGCCTCGTCCAGCGTTTTGTCGCTTCGGTAATGACCTCCTCGATGTTCGCATCCTCAGGCGAAAGTTGGGTGTGACCGTTGTTCAGGCGCGCGATCTCCACCAGGTAACCGACCAGCGCCAGCATCCGTTGACCCGCCCTCAAAACAGTGGAAAGATCGGTCTCCTGCGTCTCGCTGATCGGTCCGCTCAGACCCTTCAAGATCACGCTGGAAAATCCGATGATCGAATTGAGCGGCGTCTTCAGGTCGTGCGAAGCCCACGAGAGAAAATCGTCCAGGTCGAAATGACCCGCCTCATTCCGGCTCCAATCCAGCGACGCGATCACCTTCGGCTCGCCCGCCAGTTCCGCCGCCTGCCTGCCGTTCAACCTTTGCAACTGATAAAGGCGGATCGCCAGTTCCGCTTTGGCTTCCTGCGGCGTGATCCCTGCCGCTTCCAGTAATTCGGTTGGGATTTCGAGAACCGTCGTATTCATCGTGTTCTACCTGTATTATGGCTACAGTATAGCATAGCCTTTGCGACAAAATAATCGAATACAATTGCAATGGGACATGCTTCTCGATGCGATCTTCGAACGACAAATTCCTCCTCGGCGGAATGGGATGCGGGATGGCGCTTGCCTGCCTCGCGGTGGGATACTTTGCCTACGTCGTACAAAACCTGCGCGTCTCGGCTCCGCCCGACCCGACAGTTGATTCGTCCTCATGGACCGAATCCACACCCACGCCTTTTCTCTTCGTCACGCCGACCGAAACGATCCTGCCGTCCATCCCTCCAGCCCTCGAAGCGACGATGATCCCCAGTCCGATTCCGACCTACGGGATTACCGCTCCTCCATCCGGCAAGATCGCCTTCGCCTGTTACGTCAAAGAGATTGACCAGATCTGCCTGATGAACGCGGACGGGACGAACCGCGTCCAACTCACGGACTTTCAAGCCACAGCCTTCTACCCGTCCATTTCACCGGACGGGAACACGATCTACTTCTCCTCCAAACAAAGCGGAGGTTTCGATATCTATTCCGTGGACGTCAACGGCGGGAACCTGATGCGACTGACGGACGGCATCGGCAGCCTCTACGCCCCCGAACTTTCTCCGAACGGCGAATGGATCGTCTTCGCCAACCACGGCAACGGACTCTGGCTCATGCGCCCCGATGGCGATAACCCTCATCCGCTCACCGACCGCGACGACATTGACCCGACCTGGTCGCCGGATGGCTCCATGATCGCCTTTGCCTCCTCGCGTAACGGCGCCCGCCAACTGTTCGTGATGAACGCGGACGGGACGAACATCCGCCAGGTCACACATCTCGATAACATGGGCGGGCGCAGCGCCTGGTCGCCGGATGGAACGAAACTCGCCTTCTATCGCGGCGAATTCGGGAATCGGGACATCTATGTCGTCAGCGTGGATGGGACGGGCTTGATCCAACTCACGAATGGAGGCGACAACCTCGGGCCCTCCTGGTCGCCGGACGGAAACTGGATCGCCTTCACATCCTTCCGCGACGGCAACAACGAGATCTACATCATTCACCCCGATGGGACGGGGTTGACGCGCGTAACGAACAGTCCCATTTCCGATTGGCAGCCGAGGTGGGAGAGGTAGGTAGGGTGGTTGGGTTTATAATAAACCCATGACTGTGAATACCAAACAATTACTGGCTGAATTAAAGAAAGGCTTGACCAAGCTGTATGGTCAACGCTTGAAAGCCGTCTATTTGTTCGGTTCATATGCGCGTGGGGATTACAACAAGCACTCCGATCTGGACGTAATGATCGTCTTGGATACATATACAAGCTATTGGGATGAGCTGGTTCGGTCGGCGGAATTGGCAAGCAATTTGTCTCTTGAATACGACGTTACTGTTAGCCGCACGATCATGACAGAGGAACAGTGGGAAAAGGGCGATCTGCCTGTGTTGCAGAATGTTCGTGCGGAAGGGGTCCCCGCGTGAAGGAAACGACCCGGCAACTTTTTGCACGCGCTGTTGACGCAATCGAGGCAGCTGATATTTTGTTGACAAACGAGAAGGCGGATTTTGCCGCTGGTCGCGCATATTACGCTATGTTTTATGTTGCGGAAGCCCTTTTGAATGAAAAGGGGTTTCAATTTGGGAAGCACGGCAACGTAATTGCTGCTTACGGTCAACATTTTGCAAAAACGAACGAACTTGACCCAAAATTTCATCGGTGGTTGATCACAGCCTTTGACCAGCGCCAAATTGGGGATTATGGATTTGATCCAAACATTCAAGCCAATGTGGTTGTCCACATGATCAAACAGGCTGAAGAATTTCTGAAAGCAGCAAAAGCATATTTAGGTGAAGAATAATTTTCCAATATCAGTAGATCACGAAAACTCTGCGTACTGCGTAGCGTGCGCTCTCTAGCGCAAATCAGGCGTTAGACGCCTGCGGCAGCGCCAATTACGCGCTTTCGTGAAGTACTGAATATCTCTGATTGGCAGCCGAGGTGGGGGAAGTAGTCACGGTCCCCCCATATCCACCGTCCAGTAGCCTCCGTACGAACTGAACTTGTTATACACGTAGCCCACGCCGATCTCGCGGACGCGCGAGTTAAGCACCGCCTCCCAATGCGTGGGTTCGTTGCGCCATTGATTCATTGCGTCCTGCGGGAGGCCGATGGCGATGATCTCGAGGTAATACGAGTTGGGGTATCCCGCCCGGAGCAAGCGGTCGCCGACCCACGTACCGTCCGAGCCGCTGTGACGGAGGAAATCGTTGCAAGCCATATCGAGGCTGTGCGCCTGCGCGGCATTCATCAATTGTCCGTTGACGGTGAGCGCGGCGCGTCCCACGTCCGCGCGGGCTTCGTTGATGAGACCGATCAACTGTTCGACGTAGGCGGGATTCTCCGTGTAGGAACAATTGCCGGCCTGCGAGTCGACCGGTGAACCCGCGCTCTCCAGCCCCACGATGATCTTCACCCAGAACGTCTTCTCGACGCCGATGGGAACGGTCTCCCCCGCCGCGTTGCGCAGTTCGTAATTGCCGGTGTAGGAGCCGTCCGCAGTCGGCGCGGTCAGTTCGACGGAAATATCCACGGTCGCCTTCGCCGCGGTCTCGGGCACAGGCACGGAATCGGGCGCGCCCATCCGTTCGCCGGAGACGAACGCAACCGTGTATTCGCTCCACGCGCAGGACCCGGTGTTTTGCAGTTTCCACGTCTTGGTGAATTTCTCCCCGCCCGATACGCGCGTGTTATCGGGGTAGGTCACGTCTTCGACGAAGAGCGCGCCGTCCCTGCACGAGGCGGAGGAGGTCGCGCCGGGCGTCAGCGGATCGGACGTGGGCGAGGCGGTCGGCGGAAGAGGCGTCGGGACGGTCAAGCCCGGCTTGGTCGGCGGCAGGGTCGAGGTCACGAAAAGAGGCGGGGCGGGCGTAGCCGTATCCTTCGCCTCGGTGGAAACTTTCACGCAGGAGGTCAACGTCAAAACGAATAGAAGAGTCAGGGTGATTTTCTTGAACATGATTTTCCTGATCTGATGGGGATTGCTTCGCTGCGCTCGCAACGACAATGTCCTCGTCAGAACATCATCATCTGCGATTTGGATCTTTCGAGCGGGTCGCTGGCGATCTGCTCCTCGAACGTCTCACGCGTCAACACCGGGACCTCGAACAGGGCGCGCAGTAAACGATATTTCACAAGCCGATAGTTTTTCATGCGCGCCGCCAGCGACGGATCGCGCCCCGCCTTGTATTGGATCAAACCCGCGCGCCCGCCGGGGATGACGACGATCGTTTTCTCCGGCGGATGCGGCGTTTCGGACATCGCCCGCCCGATCAACGCGGAGGCGAGGATATGGAACGCATGGATCACGTTGTGCGTTCCATCCTCCCAAAGATAATTCCTGTCCTGCTTGCGCGTGACGTAGTTCAGCCGCTTGCCCGCCGCCTCGAGCATGGCGGTGATCGTATTCAGTTCATTGCGGCGCGCGGCGGCAACGTCTTCCGGGCGCAAACGCCACGTCGCGCCGTCCCGCTGCGCGTACGAATCCAGCACGGCGTAGATCATTCCTTTCGATGGCGTGAGCAGTCCGGGGAATTGCGGATACAGGTCGTCCTCGATTTCGAGGTAGATGCTGTCCGGGTTCTTTTGCAGGAAGGTGACAATGGCGATTTCGATCCGGTCGGATAACGAGTCTCCCGGGTCGTGCCGAGGGAGCGAAGCGACCGAAGAATCTCCACCGCGCGCGAGGGGATTCTTCGCCTCGCTCAGAAAGACATCGCGAAATCCCCACATCCCCGTATCCACACTTTCGCCGCTCGAGTAATGGACGAAACGTTCATCTTCGGACAATGCCTTTTGAATCAACGATTGCGTCATTCGCAGCGCCTCGTCGAACTCCATTTCCTTTTTCTTCAACGCGTGCGCCTCCGCCAGCGCGATCAACCCCGCCGCGTGGAGGTGAAGATAACTGGCGGGCTCGCCGCGTTCCGTCAAATGTGCGCGCACGGCTTCGCGCACGGTTTCAAGGTCAGGTTCATTGACTTCGCGTTTCAACGTTTCTCCGCGCCTCCAAATCAACTGGATCGGGTCGTGTTCTGTGCGCAGGGCAAACGAGGTCAAATCAAAACCAGCCGCGCTCGCGGCGGTGAGCGCCGAGGTCAAGAACGACGGTTCGGGTTCGGGCAGCAGCCCAAAGAACGGCGTGCCGAGCGGAAGCAATTCGAACAAATGCGAGAATGTCGCGTACAGCGCGGTCGCGTTCCACGCCCAGTCGTATCGCCTGCGGCGAAGCGCCACCTTGAAAGGTTCCACCGCCTCCCGCCCCCACAGCCACCCCGCCCACAGCGCGGACAACGTCCAAAACGCCTGGTTCGGACGCGGCAGCGAACCTATCACCGCCGCGATGGGAATCTCTTTTTTGACTTCGCGCGCCAGATCCTTGAGACGACCCTCGTAGATGCAGATGCCGCCGCTCTCCGGCAGTTTACGGGGCCACGCTTCGACCGCGACGCCGGAACCTGTTTCCGTCCATGGACTTAATCCGCGCTCGAGCGCCATCCACAGGTTGTGTTCGCGGAATTGATTCGGGACGTTGAGTTGTTTGGGGCGCGGTCTTTCGGAGGGGTGCCCCCACAGCGTGTTGCCCGCGTCGCACGCAGCCAGGATCAGCGCCGTGAGGGCGCGTTTTCTTTCGGGGGTCAATTTCAAGCCGTCCAGCCGGTTGATGACCGTGGTGAGGAAATACAACGGACGCGGCAGGTAATGCGCGATCGCCTCCTCTGCGTAGATGCGGTCCTCGTCGTTGATCGCCGCGACGCGTTCGAAGGCGCGTGAGCGATGCAAGCCGTCCGTTGCGGCGATCTTTTTGGCGCGTTCGATGTCCTGCTGTGTCGCCGCGCGTTCGCCCGCGCCCTCGCAATGCGGACATTTGTATATGCGCGCGTACGGAACGTCTTCGCCCCTGCGCCAGAGAAAGGCTTCGGCTCCTATTTCGCGTTCGCAGTTTTCGCAGGTCGTGAGATACAAGGACTGGAGATGCGCCTGCAATCGTTCCTCCCCTTTTTTGACGACGGCCAGTTCCGCCAGCGCGGCTTTGAAGTCGGATTCGGATGGAGGGCGCGCGGACATTTCCAGCAGGAAGCGCGTAACGGGATTGTTGACCGTTACGAGCACGCGATAGCCCGCGCGCGCGGCTTCGAGAGTCAGCCGCGGGGAGAATCCGAACGGGTCGAGGAGCCAACTTCCGGCTGGGGCATGAAGCGAGAGCCAGTGCGCGATCACGCCTTCTTCGAGCGGAGGCGTGAAGCGTGAGAGCGGTCCCGGGTCCGCGGGCTTTGTCCCTGGGATGTAGGGCTGGCGATCCATCTTGGATTAAGTATACATCCCCTTGTTGTGTGCCGTAACGCGACATTTATGTCGCCTGCCTGGCGGTGGCGAGATAAATCTCGCGCTACGGCATCGCGCCCAATATCGGCGCGCACATAATGTCGTAGTATTCGAGTTCGACGGCTTTGTTCTGCTCGGCGTAGGCGGCGGCTTCCTTGCCGATGTTGCGGACGTTATCGAGTTCGGATCGAACCTGGTAGGGCCAGTAACGCGGGATGACCATGCGCGGGTCGTTGACGTAGCCCTCGGCTTGATATGCGGGGCGGGCGGGGTCGGGCTGGTCGGCGAGGGGGATCCAGTTGTACATGACGGGTCCGCGCGGGTTGACGGTGAAGCCGAGGCGGTATCCGTATTCGCGCGCGATCTGAACGGGTCGGACGCCGAACCCTCCGCCGGGCCAGATGATGGCGACGGGCGTCTTGTTGAAATTCGTTTGCAGGTCGGCGATGGATTTCTCGAACTCGGTCTTGATGAATTCGTCGGTGGAGCCGTCGTTCATGTTGATGTTGTGGATGTAGCCGTGCGATTGGTGATCCACCCAGCCTTCGGCTTCGAGGGCGATGTTATCCTGCAATGCCAGCGCGCGCGGACCGTCCTCCGCGCTGATCCATGCGTTGACGACCGTCCAGCCCCATTGCTCGTGATAGGGTCGGAAGTGTTCGTTGAAGTTTTCCCCGGTGCGGCGGTCGTCCTGGATGAGGAGGACGGAGCGTTGGGGGATCTTCGCGTTGTGATCCACGAAGTCCGCCATTTGCGCCGCGTTGATGGCTTCGAATCCCTGCTCGTGCAGGTCGTTCATCATTTGCTTGAAGTCTTCGACCGTGATGTCGTTGGCGGTGACGTCCGCCGCGTCCTGTTTGATGCCATGCAGCATGACGACCATGACGACCGTGCCGGGTTCGGCGTTGTTCGAACTCCATTTATCGTAAAGATACCGGCACGTATCCTGCACGTAAGTGTGCGGCGTATCGAGGGGATTTAGCCTGCTCGTTGTAAAGGGTCCCGGCAAGGCGGGCGGCGTGCGGAGCGCGGTCGGTTCGGGGATGGGGGTGTTGGTCGGCGCGGGGGTATCCGTGGGTTGGATGGAGGCGAGGGCGGTCTGGAATGCCTGCGTGGAGAGCGCGCTCACGTCCAGGGTGGGGGAGGCGGCTGAAGGGGCGCACGAGGCGAGGAAAACAGAAAACAGAATAAGGGTAAGGGTGAGGCGGGAGGTCATATTTTCAATTTAAACACACCCGTCATTGCGAGCGACCATCGGGAGCGAAGCAATCCCCGGTGATGCAAGCAGATTGCTTTGTCGCCCCACGGCTCCTCGCGATGACGGAACTTTGTCTATTCTTCGCTTTTGCCGGAGATGAAATCCTCCACCTTTTGTTTTGCGATTTCATCGCGGAATTGTTTGGGAGGCGTCTTGAAGAAGTAGGAGGAGGGTCCGATGATGGGACCGGCGAGTTCGCGGTCGAGGGCGAGTTTGGCGCAGCGGATGGCGTCTATCATCACACCGGCGGAGTTGGGGCTGTCCCACACTTCGAGTTTGACTTCGATGTTGAGCGGCACGTTCCCGAACGTCGTGCCTTCCATGCGGATGTACGCCCACTTGCGGTCGGTGAGCCACGGCACGTGGTCGCTGGGACCGACGTGGACGTTATCCGCTTCGATCTCGTAGGGGATCATGCTGGTAACGGCGTTGGTCTTGGAGATCTTCTTGCTTTCGAGGCGTTCGCGCTCGAGCATGTTGAGGAAGTCGGTGTTGCCGCCGAAGTTGAGCTGGTAGGTGCGTTCGATCTTGACGCCGCGATCCACGAAGAGGGTGGCGAGTTGGCGATGCAGGATGGTCGCGCCGACCTGGCTCTTGACGTCGTCGCCGAGGATGGGCAAGCCCGCGTCGGCGAAGCGTTTGCCCCAGTATTCGGAGGAGGCAATGAAGACCGGAATGCCGTTGACGAAGGCGCATCCCGCCTCGATGACCTGTTCCACGTACCATTTGGTCGCCATTTCGGAACCGACGGGGAGGAAGTTGATCACCACGTCGGTCTTTGTCTCGCGGAGGAGGCGCACGATGTCGGCGGTGGGACCGGGCGCCTTTCGGATCATGCCGCTCACGTATTTGCCCAGGCCGTCGTGGGTCATGCCGCGCACGACCGGCGCGTCGAGTTTCGGAACGTCCGTGAATTTGTAGGTGTTGTTGGGTTCGGCGAAGATGGCTTCGGAGAGATCCCTGCCGACCTTTGCCGCGTTCACGTCAATGCCGAGCGTGAACTCGATGTCGCGGACGTGGTAGTCCGCCAGTTGGGTGTGCATGATGCCGGGGATGATCTCGTCCTTTTTGGCGTTCTTGTAGAACTGGACTCCCTGAACGAGTGAAGAGGCGCAGTTTCCCACGCCGATGATCGCGACGCGAACTTTTTTGTGTGCCATGCGTGATTTATCTCCTTGAGTATTGACTTTGAAAATCGGGTTGGTTCGATGGACTGCGCCCGTTCAGCCGCCGATGTTGTATAATGCAAGGGATGACAACCAACGAGCGCATTGACGATCTGGAGCGATTGCTCGAAGTGGTTCGGGGATTGACGACTGCGCCGGACATCGAATCCTTTTTGCAAACGATCATCACCGAAGCCAGCGAGATGACGGACAGCGAGCTCGCTTCCATCCTCGAATACGATGCGGAGGCGAAGGAACTGCGTTTCCTCACCACCATCTGGTTCGACCGCGACGCGCTCCGTCCCGTGGGCGTGCCGCTGGAGGGGAGCGTCGCCGGGGAGGTCTTTCGCAAGGGACTGCCTTTGATCATCCAGGACGTCAAGGCGGACCGGCGTCACTTCAAGGTGGTGGACCGCTTGACCAAACACGAAACGCGCTCGCTGGCGGCGGTGCCTCTCATCGTGCGCGGGGAAACCATCGGCGTCCTCGAGGCGCTCAATAAACGGGACGACGCACATTATACCGAAGAAGACCTGACCATCCTGATGACGCTGGGGGCGATCGCCGCGCAGGCGATACGGAACGTCCATTTGGAGCGGCAGGTGCGGGTGGCGCGCATCGAACTCGCCGAACTCGAACGCCTCAAAACGGACTTTATCGCCATCGCCTCGCACGAACTGCGGACTCCCCTCGGCTTGATCCTCGGTCACGCCACCTTCCTGCGGGAATTCATCGGCAAGGAACACGAACCCCAACTGGATACGATCATCAAGAACGCCTCGAGGCTCAAAGAGATCGTCGAGAGCCTTTCGGACGTGGACAACGTCCAGGCGGGCGTTGCGCGCATCCGCAGTCACATGGTCTCGCTGGCGAAGATCGCGGAGGACGTCGTCCTGACGTTTCAGGACGAGGCGGACTCGAAGAACATTACGCTTACGTGGGAAACGGGAAACTCCCCCTGTTTCGTCGAAGCCGACGGCATGAAGATCAATATCGCGCTGAGCAACCTGGTCAAGAACGCCATCCAGTTCACAGAACCCGGCGGGAAGGTGCGGATCGAAGCGATGGAGGACTCGGGTTACATGAAAGTATCCGTGAGCGACACCGGCATCGGCATCCCGGCGCGGGAACTGCCGAAGGTGTTCGACCGCTTCTACCAGGTGGAAACGCACCTGACGCGCAAGCATGGCGGCATGGGGCTGGGACTGGCTGTCGCCAAATCCATGATCGAACTGCACGGCGGAAGGATATGGGCGGAAAGCGAAGAGGGCAAGGGAAGCGCGTTCACCTTCCTCCTGCCCATCGAAGCCTCGAAGAAACCCTCCAAAACGACGGCTCCGTTCGTGGAGTGAATCGCCGGACGACCCGGCGTATGAAAGAGAGCCGTCCATTCATTGAATGAGGCGGCTCTTTGGTTTCGCGCGCTGGAAGGATGCGTAAATCCGCACCGGCAGGATCACACGGCCGGGCTGTTGATCTTGTCGAAGTAGGCTTTTACGGACGCGTCGTTGTAGAACACCAGCGCAAGGATACCCGCCACCGCTGAAAGCACATTCCCTGCAAGGATGCAGCAAATTTCCATGATGGCGATGGCTTGGGAAAAGCGAACGGGTTGTTGCGGGGCGTTGAGCAGTTTGACCGCGTAAAGCAATTCGAACACTCCCAAAATCGTCGGAAGGATGGTGATCGGGGCGCAAAGCAACCCGATGCCGATCGTGCCGATGACGATGAGCGCCGTAATGGTCAGCCCGTAGAAAATGTTCAGGATGCCGCTTACCAGAGTGATGATGGCAAGAGCGGTAAACATGCCCGGTTTTTCCGATGTGTTCTGTGGAATTGACATTTTTTCCTCCAAATCAAATACGAGACCGTTCGCCCGGGTCCGTTTAGTAGTTTAGCCAGGTGGAATAATCCACCGTTCCCAACATTCCCATGACTGCGCCTGCGCAAAACAGCAGGATGGTCAGCCCAAGCCCGATCACGTTCATGATGAAACCTGCATTTGCCATCCCGGCGCCCTCCCCGCCCGATTGCCTGATCTGATTTTTTGCGACGTAACCGGTGATCGTGCCGATCAACCACCCCAACGGCGACAGACATCCCACAGCCAGGGTGCAGAAATAGAGAATGCCGCCCACCCCCATTGTCGCCACTGTAACCACGGGCAGTATCACAAAATTCAGGCAGGCTAACGCGATCGCCAGCACCCACGCCAGAATCCCGACCACGAGACTCGTGACGGCAAGCCCGTTCGTCCCTCCCCGCGCGGGCGCAATTTGGTCGTTCATGAAAAACCTCCTCTTATGAAAAATATTAAGGGCTACGAGTACTCGTAGCCCTTTTGGTTTATCGCGATTATGCCCAGCCCTGACCCTTTATGAAATTGGTGATGAGGGGAATATTGACCATTTCACCCTGATACGCCTTGTACGCCCAATACAGGAAGACCAGCCACAGAACAGGCACGCAAAACCCGCCGAAACCAATCGTGACAGTAATAAGAATCGTGGAGACGATCCAGAAGGCAATACTTGCCACGATGGACTGCACGGCGTGGAATTTGATGAACGGGCGGGACTTCTTTTCTTCCATCAGCAATACGATGATGCCGATCAGTGGCGCAAAAACGTAACTCAATGCAGACCACAGTTTGTCGTCACTTGTTGTTTCCATGATGTATTCCTCCGGGCGAAATGGATTTGGGATTTCAAGTATTGTACAACCAATCAGGGCAAAAATCAACCGAATTTTCCGAAATGAAAGTTACACCGTTTCCTGCTGGTAAAATCGTCCCATGGCAAACATCGTCTTCATGGGGTCGCCTGAATTTGCTCTGCCGAGCCTGCGCGCGCTCGCAGAACGTTATGATGTTGTCGGCGTTGTGACGCAACCCGATCGCGCCTCGGGCCGCGGGCGCGAACTCAAACCGCCTCCCGTCAAAACCCTCGCGCTCGAACTGGGCGTCCCTGTTATGCAGCCCGAAAAACTCAAACAACCCGAAGCGATGGAGCAGTTGCGAAGATGGAATCCCGATCTCATCGTCGTTGCGGCATTCGGGCAGATCCTCAAAAAGGACGTTCTGGATTTGCCGCGTTTCGGGTGCCTCAACGTCCACGCGTCGTTGCTTCCGCGATGGAGAGGAGCGGCGCCGATCAATGCCGCGATCCTGCATGGGGATGAAGAGACGGGCGTGACGATCATGCAAATGGACGCCGGACTCGATACGGGACCGATCCTCGCGCAGCGCTCCATCCGCCTCACGCGGGACGATACGGCTGGTTCGGTCACCCAGGCCTTGTCCACGCTGGGGGCGGACCTGCTCCTCGAAGCCCTGCCCGATTATCTATCCGGCAAACTGATCCCCCAACCGCAACCCGAGGAAGGCGCGACCTACGCGCCGATGCTGAAAAAAGAGCAGGGACGACTTGATTTCACGCGTGACGTGCATGAATTGGAGAGGCAAATTCGTGCGTTCAATCCCTGGCCCGGCGCATTCATGGACTTCGATGGGACAATACTCAAAGTCCATCGCGCGCACGCCGCCCATCTCCCGCCGGGAGAGGGGTTGGGGTCGAGGGCGGTAAAAGCAGGAAAAAGGTTGATCGTGCAGAACCAGCCCGCGGTCGGCGCGCGCACCGTCCCCGAAGGGGGAGGCGGGCTTCTCATCCTGGACGAAGTGCAGCCCGCCGGGAAAAAATCCATGAGCGGAAAAGCCTTCCTCGCAGGCGCGCGCAATTGGGCGTGACGTATCGAAACCCTTGGGGTTTCCCAACTTGTAATCAAATCTCACGGAGGAACCATGTTCAATTCAAAAGTGTTCGTCGCCGAATTCATCGGTACGTTTGCGCTGGTATTCATCGGCGCGGCTGCGGCGGTCACGGGCTTGGGCGGTTTGCTGGGCGTTGCCCTGGCGCACGGTCTTGTTCTGGCGGTCTTTGTGTATGCCTTTGGTCACATCTCCGGCACGCACGTCAACCCGGCGGTGACGTTCGGGCTGGCGTTGAACGGGACGGTGAAGTGGGGCGAAGCGGTCTTCTATTGGATCGCGCAATTTGCAGCGGCTGCGGTCGCGGCGTTCACGCTCGACCTCGTTGCCGGCGGTGTGAGCGTGGAGGGTATCGGCGGCGGCGCGACGATCGGCGTGCTGACGGAATCCGCGCCGTTTGCCGCGGCGCTGGTGGAATTGATCCTGACCTTCTTCCTCGTCAACACGATCTTGCATACTGCGGTGGCTGGGAAAGGCGGCGCCTTTGCAGGGATGGCGATCGGACTCACTTTGACCTTTGCCATTCTGGCCGGCGGACCGATGAGCGGCGCGTCGCTCAACCCGGCGCGCACGTTCGGTCCCGCGCTGTATGCCTCCCCCGATCTTGCAAACCCGATGACCTACGTGATCTATTTTGCCGGGCCTCTCCTCGGCGCGGCTCTGGCGGTTGGGGTGTTCAAGTTCCTGAATAGCGGAGATGCGGACTCGAAGAAATCTGCAAAACACTGATAACTGAATGAAGTCCCCGCCGATATGACGGGGACTTCTTCTTATTTGACCGTGATTTCCTCCGGCGGACGAATCTCCCGTGCTGTGGGCAATTCGGACACTGGACCGATTTCGCCTTTGAAATATCTCTTCTGGAGGAAGAATGCCACATTGACCAGCGCGATCATCACCGGCACCTCGATCAGCGGACCGATGACCGCCGCGAACGCCGCGCCGGAACCGATGCCGAACACTGCAACCGCCACCGCAATCGCCAGTTCGAAGTTGTTGCTTGCCGCAGTGAACGAAAGTGTAGCAGTCTTGGAATAGTCCGCGCCGATGGCTCTGCCCATGAAGAAGGAAACCAGAAACATCACGACGAAGTAGATCAACAGCGGAATGGCAATGCGGACTACGTCGAACGGAAGTTCCACGATCACATCGCCCTTGAGCGAGAACATGACCACGATGGTGAACAGCAGCGCGATCAAGGTTATCGGGCTGATCCTCGGCACGAAGACCTTGTGATACCAATCTTTGCCCTTCGCGCGGACAAGGAAAAAGCGCGTCAAAAACCCTGCAATAAACGGGATGCCTAGATAGATGAACACACTCTTCGCGATCTCGCCGATGGTGATGTCCACGATGTTGCCGGTCAAGCCGAACCACGTCGGCAGGACCGTGATGAACACGTAGGCATACACGCTGTAGAACAAAACCTGAAAGATGCTGTTGAACGCGACCAGTCCCGCCGCGTATTCGGTATCGCCCTTCGCCAGTTCATTCCACACGATGACCATGGCGATACAGCGCGCCAGACCGATCAGGATGAGCCCGGTCATGTATTCGGGGTAGCCGCGCAAAAAGAGGATTGCCAGCGCGAACATCAAAACGGGACCAATCACCCAGTTCTGGATCAACGACAAGCCGAGTATCTTCCAGTTTCGGAACACGTCGCCCAGTTCATCGTAATGCACCTTCGCCAGCGGCGGGTACATCATGAGGATCAAGCCGATGGCAATCGGAATGTTGGTAGTTCCCACCGAGACCAGGTAATTGAACCTGGCAACCTGATAGGTGAAGAAGTATCCGATTGTCACACCGATTGCCATTGCGAGAAATATCCATAAAGTCAGGTAGCGGTCGAGGAAGGAAAGTCCTTTGCGGGATTCTTTTGTCATCATGCCTCCTTGAGAATTTCGAGAATCACTTTTTCAATATTATCGCGCACGGCGCGAAAGATATTCATAACCTCTTCCTCCGTGCCTTCGGCTTTGGCGGGATCCGGGAAATCGTGATGGGCGCGCTTCCCTTTCCCAAGCCAGACGGGACATTCCTCCGCCGCCGAATCGCAGACGGTGACGACGAGATCGAAATCCACCTCCCGAAATTCGTCCGCCCGCTTCGACCTGCCCTCGTGCCTGATCCCGATTTCTGAGAGCGCATCCAACGCCCTGGGGTGGACGTAACCCGCTGGCTTCGTCCCCGCGCTGAATGCCTGCCACTCGCCACCCATCCGCGCGTTGACGATCGCCTCCGCCATCTGCGAACGGCAGGAATTTCCCGTGCAGAGGAACAGAACTTTTTTCATGAGCATCTCTCCTTGATGTGGTGTTCCACTTTTACCACATCAAGGGATTTGATATGTTATCAGTTGGTTAAAGTTCACATTGCAGGCGCTTCGATGACAATCTCCTCCAGCGCGGCGAGTTTCTCGGCGTATTGCATTTCGCCGAGCGGCGGACAGTCAGCAATCTTCTTTTGCAAGATCGCCAGTTTCAAAGCAAAAGAATAACAGGTCGGTTCGCCGCATTGTTTACAATTGGTATTCGGCAGGAGTTTGTAAATCGCCATCGGTGTGGGACGCTGGCGGGTTGTTGTATCAGGTGTGATTTCAGCGCGGCGCTCCCAGGTGCGGTTGACCAGTTCGATCAATCCTTGGAGTTCCTTTTCTGCGCCGTCGCGATCTTCAACGTTGCTGGCGGCGATCTCGTAAGCGTGGAAGGCAATGTTGTGCCCGCCCTTCTTCCATGTCAGCGCGTTGGCTTCCTTGAGATAAACCGCGCCGCGCAGGGTCGCGTTAAGATATGGCAGGACTTCTGAAATATCCACGGTGAGACGCGCCCGCGCCGCATACCGTTCCGCCCCTGGCTCGCAGGGAGGAGTGAAGACTTCGAGATCGTGTTTTTCAATCAGCATGCGACCGTCAATTATGCTGTTTCGAGCGCGTTGACCAGCCAGGTGGTCACTTCGGCGGGGGTGGGAATGCGTCCCGAAGAAACGAGTTTTTCGTTGACGACCAGCCCCGGGGTGGAAAGAACGTTGTACGCCGCGATGTCGTTGTAGTCGGTCACTTTGACGATCTCGGCTTCGAGTGCCATCTCCTCCACGACCTTGCGCGCGATCTGTTCGACGCGCTTGCAATTGGCGCATCCTGAACCGAGGACTTTGATGGTGAGCATATTTTCTCCTTGATCGAGACCCTAAAGGTTTTCGAAAACCTTTAGGGTCTGAGTGATTCAAGCAGGGATGGCTTTCAGCCAGTCCAGAAGGGTTTCGATGGTTGGGACTTCGCGTTGGCTTACAAGCCGTCCGTCAATCAACAAGCCGGGAATCGCATCAAGCGGAATGTGATGACGGATGAGGTGTTCGTCATCCACGCGTTCCACTTTCACATCCGTTCGTCCCGATTTGGTGACGGCTTCCGCCAGCCGCCTCTCCAACTCCAGGCAGTTGTGACAGCCCGTGCCGAGAACTTGGATTTTCATGTCGGTCTCCTTTCATTCAATCCGACGCTAGAGAGCGTCTCTTACGCCGAGGGCGCGTAGCGGATGTTCTCTGACATCCGCTTACCAAAAGCCTATGGCGTCATGACCATCTTTTGAACGTTGCGGCGGTTGACCAGCCATAACGCTCCCGAAAGCAAAGCCAGGATCCCGCCAGTGTGCTGAAGAGCGCGACCCAGCCCACGTACACCCACGCCCTGAAGCGACCGATGATGGCGGCGGTGATGAGGATGCTTTGCAGGCTGAGTTCGGGATCGGAGATGAGGTAGGCGAGCAGCGGTCCGCGGTGCATGCCGAGGTGGAGGAACATCTGCGCGATGGGCACTTCGACCAGCGTGGGGAAGTACATGAACACGCCGAAGACCACGCCGACGAAATTTCCAAGCAAAGAGTTTTGACCCGCGAGCGCTTCGATCCATTCAGGCTTGATTAATTCGCGGATGACGCCGACTGCAAAGACGCCGACGACCAGGAGCGGGAATATTTGTTTTACGAACTTCCACGATTCCCACAGGAAGTCGCGCGTTTCGTCTGCGGTCAATTTGGTCTTGAGCATCCAACCCAAAATGACGACGGAAATCAATACGCCAAAGAATTTGCCCGTAAAGCCGAGGGTCAATCCATTCGTGTGAGGAGTCATGCTCAAAGCGGCGATCAAAAGAGTCAAGCCGACCAGCGCGGTGGAAATCCACGTCCACGCGTTGAAACCGTCGAAGATGTTTTCGATTCCCTTCCAGGAAGCCAACCCGATGAGAAGCAACATGGCGATCAGGATCGCTCCCTGTGCGGTGACGCCTTCCTCGCCTCTGGTCGCGTCGAATGGGACGAGACGGGCGAGATAATTCTGGAACGTATCCATGCCGCGCATGGGCAGAGTAATCTCGAAGTATGTTTGCTTGAGGAAATCGAACTGGAACGTGCCAGCCACGAGCAGGAAAACCAGCACGAGCAGAAAGATCAATCCCGCGCGGCGCATCGCGGCTCGACCTGCGAACAGCGCGTCGGTGGCCGCGTCGTGTTCCGCGTCCGCCCTTTGAAATAAAAGCGCCATGATGATTCCGACGCCGATGCCAAATGCCAGCGAAAGGACGAAGCGCGCAATCGCCAAATCCATGCCGATGATGCCGCCCGTGTACACCAATGCCAGCACATTGATCGCAGGCGCAACAAACAGGAACGTGATCGCGGGTCCCAGCCCCGCGCCTTTTTTGTAGATGCCTGCGAAAAGCGGAATGACCGTGCATGAGCAGACTGCCAGCAAAAATCCTGCCAACGCCGAGGCGGGATAGGAAATGTATTTGGGCGTGCTGCGTCCGAGATAGCGCGTGACGGTTTCCTTGGGAATCAGCGCGGTCATTGCGCCGGCGATATAGAACGCGGGCAGCAGGCACAGTAAAACGTGCGCGGCGAGATACGAGGCAAGGTTGCCGAGTCCGCCGGAGAGGAGATCGAAGAGGAGAGTCATGTTGTTTTTGGTTTCAGCTTTCAGCGCAGTCGGCGTTCTCTTACGCCGACTTCTGGCAGGAGAAATCTTGCCGTACATTGTTCATGCGTAGCCGGCGTTCTCTTACGCCGACTTTTGGCGGGAGAAATCTTGCCGTACATTGTTCATGCGTAGCCGGCGTTCTCTTACGCCGACTTTTGGCGGGAGAAATCTTGCCGTACGATTTCAAGTTTGAGCGCAATGCGGACATTCACAGGCAGGGTATGTGTCCGTGTTGATGAACGCGGAGACGGTCTCGGCGGGGAGTCCGCTCAGGCGGGCGGAGGCAGTGATCAGGTCGAGCAAAGAGGCGTCTTTCAAGCGGTAGAAGACGTAGCGTCCCTCGCGGCGGTCGGTCAAAATATCCGTCTTGCGCAATGCCATCAAATGTTGTGAGATGTACGCCTGCCGCCAGCCGAGCGCGGCTTCGAGATGACAGACGCAGGCTTCGCCGTTTCCGATGGCGAGCAGGATGGCGACGCGCTGCGGCGAAGCGATAGCTCCCAGGGGCGCGGCAATTTTCTCGGAAACCGTGACGAGGGGTTGTTTCCTCATATTCATAAACCTGAATACATCATAACGACATATTCGAGATTTTGAATGTAATGTTTGTCACGGAGTTGACCGCCGAATATCATTATGTTTTACAATTGTGTCCAGAGGTGAGTTATGCCAAAATACGTCGCCGCAATTGACCAGGGCACGACCAGCACTCGTTTTATGATCTTCGATCACGCGGGAAATGTAATTGCCGCCGACCAAAAGGAACATCGAGCAGTGAACAGTTATCAGTGAGCAGTGAACAGTTATCAGCGTTCGGTGGGATTGCGGCAATTGGAATTACGAATCAGCGCGAGACGACGGTGGTGTGGGATAAGGATACCGGCCGGCCGATCTACAATGCCATCGTCTGGCAGGATACGCGCACGGATGCGATCATCAACGAACTGGCGCGTGAGGGCGGTCAGGATCGTTTTCGCGAAAAGACGGGCTTGCCTCTCGCGACCTATTTCTCCGGCCCCAAGATCAAGTGGATTCTCGATCACGTGGACGGCGCGCGGGAGAAAGCCGAACGCGGGGAGTTGTTGTTTGGGAACATTGATGCGTGGCTGATCTGGAATCTATGCGGCGTTCACGTCACGGATGTGACCAACGCCTCGCGCACGATGCTGATGAATCTCGATACGCTGGATTGGGATGAGGAAATCCTGGGCGTGTTGGGCATTCCTCGCGCGATGCTGCCGCAGATCAAATCGTCGTCTGAAATCTATGGTGAGGTAGGGGCGGGGTCTCCCCGCCCAGATCGGGGCGAGATGACCTCACCCCTACAAGGGATTCCTGTTGCTGGGAACCTCGGCGACCAGCAAGCCGCGTTGTTCGGGCAGACCTGTTTCAGCGCGGGCGAAGCGAAGAACACATACGGGACGGGTTGTTTCATGTTATTGAACACGGGTGAAAAATCCGTGCAAAGCAAGGCGGGATTGCTCACAACCCTGGGATACAAGATCGGAGATCAAAAGGCGGTCTACGCGCTCGAGGGTTCGATCGCGATCACGGGCGCGTTGATCCAGTGGCTGAGGGATAATTTGGGACTGATCCAGTCGTCGGCGGAGGTGGAAGCGCTGGCGAAATCGGTGGAGGATAACGGCGGCATCTATTTCGTCCCTGCGTTTTCTGGATTGTTCGCGCCGTATTGGAAGTCCGACGCGCGCGGCGTCATCGTCGGCTTGACGCGTTACGTCAACAAGGGTCACATTGCAAGAGCCGCGCTCGAAGCCACCGCGTATCAAACGCGCGAAGTTCTCGACGCGATGGAAAAGGATTCGGGCGTGAAACTCACCGCGCTCAAAGTGGACGGCGGGATGGTGTTCAACGACCTTTTGATGCAGTTCCAATCCGATATTTTGAATGTACCGGTCATCCGCCCGAAGGTCGCGGAGACGACCGCCCTTGGCGCGGCGTACGCGGCGGGACTCGCCGTCGGCTTCTGGAAGGATTACGACGAACTGCGCGCCAACTGGAAAAAGGACAGGGAATGGCATCCTGCAATGGACGCGAAATTGCGAAAGAAGTTATACTCAGGTTGGAAGAAGGCTGTGACGCGCGCCTTCGATTGGGTCGAATAACATTTTATGTAGTCGGCGTTCTCCCCTGGCGCCGCCCGCCAGGGCAGGTGTTACGCCGACGGATGCGCAAGAGCGCGCATCCTGCGCAATCATTATGAACCGACAGGAAATCCTCTCCCATCTCAAAGAAAACCCCGAGGTCTCCGTGCTGATCGTCGGCGGGGGCATCAACGGCATTGGCGTCTTCCGCGACCTGGCGTTGAACGGCGTGGACGCGCTGCTCGTCGAGCGCGGCGATTTTTGTTCGGGCGGGTCGGCGGCTTCCTCGCACATGGCGCACGGCGGGATTCGCTACCTCGAAAACGGTGAGTTCCGCCTGGTGCGCGAAGCGGTGCGCGAACGCAACCTGATGATCAGGAACGCGCCGCACCTGGTCAAACCTCTGCCGACCGCCATCCCCATCTTCAAACGCTTCTCGGGCTTGCTCAATGCGCCGTTGAAATTCTTCGGCAAACTCGACAAACCCGCCGAACGCGGTTCGCTCGTCATCAAGATCGGATTGATGTTATACGACGCCTACACCGGGCGCTCCTCGCGCGCCGTTCCGCGGCACACATTCCTTTCGAGAACCGCCTCCCTGAAAAAGTGGCGTCATCTCAACCCCGCCATCGTAAACACCGCCGCGTATTACGACGGCGCGATCCTCCAGCCTGAGCGTTTCGCCATCGAGGTCCTGCTCGACGCCGAAGCGGAGAATCCCAACGCCCGCGCCCTCAACTACGTGAGCATGGTCGGCGGCATGGAGGACACCGTCATCCTCCGAGACGAACTCACCGACGAAAACTACGACGTCAAACCGAAACTCGTCATCAACGCCTCCGGCGCGTGGATAGACGCCTCCAACCGCAAACTCGGTTTATCCTCGCGCTTCATCGGCGGCACGAAAGGCTCGCACATCGTCGTCAAACACGACGCCCTGCGCAAAGCCATTGGCGATCACGAGTTCTTCTTCGAGAACGACGACGGGCGCATCGTGTTGATCTTCCCGTTGTACGATTGCGCGCTGATTGGCACCACGGACATCCCCGTGGAGGACCCCGACGACGTGCGATGCACGGAAGAGGAGGTGGATTATTTCCTGGAGATGGTTGCACGCGTCTTTCCCGACCTGAGCCTGACGCGCCGAAACATCGTTTTCCGCTTCTCGGGCGTTCGCCCGCTCCCCCATTCGGGCGCGAAGACAACCTCCCAGATCTCGCGCGATCACAACATCGAGGTCATCAGCGGCGAGTGGACGAATCTCGACTTTCCGGTTTATTCCCTCGTCGGCGGCAAGTGGACTTCGTTCCGCGCCTTCGCCGAACAGGTGACCGACAAGGCGCTCGCGCACCTGGGCTTGACGCGTCAAAAGGACACGCGCGACCTTCCCATCGGCGGCGGGCGCGGCTACCCGGCCGACGCGGAGGACATGCGCCGCCAGATCGAGAGCCTCTCCGCCTGGACGGGCGTGGCGCGCGAACGCCTGAAGATCCTCTTCGAGCGTTACGGCACGCGCGCCGAGGCGATCGCCACCTTCATCAACGGCGGCACGGATCACGTCCTGCAAACGCTTCCCGATTATTCCCTGCGCGAGATCATCTTCCTCGCCGCGCACGAGAAGATCATCCACCTCGACGATTTCGTCCTGCGCCGCTCCATGCTGGCGATGCTGGGTCGTCTCACGCGCGGGTCGCTGGAGGAACTGGCGCGGGCGCTCGCCAACGCCCTCGGCTGGACGAAGGAGCAGAGGGAGGCTGAGGCGGCGCGCACGCTGTCCATTTTGGCGGACAGGCACGGGGTCGTCCTCCCGAACGAACATCGGGACGCCGTGAACGCAGACGAAAACGAAGGACGGGGCGAGCGGGTGGTAGAATAGTCCCCTATGTCCCCCAGAAAAACCAAACCCGGGATTGATCTCGTCATCCCCGTTTACAACGAGGCTGGGGTGGTCGAGCAGACCTACGCGGAGATCCGCCGGGTCATTGATCCCATGCCGCACAAGTTCCACATCTATTTCGTGGACGACGGTTCGGAGGACGCCACGGTCGAATCCCTGAACGCGCTGGCTCGAAAGGACAAGCGCGTCACCGTGCTGGAACTCTCGCGCAACTTCGGTCACCAAGCCGCGCTGACCGCCGGGCTCGACGCTTCGCAGGGCGACTTTGTGATCTCGATGGACGCCGACGGACAACACCCGCCGGAAATGATCCCGCAAATGGTCGGGTTGTACGAGCAGGGATACGACATCGTGCAGGCGCAGCGGATCGCGGACGGCGGGGGATTTTCCTTCAAGCAGGCGACCTCTTCCGCGTTCTACCGCCTGATCAACGCCATCAGCGGGACGCAGATGGTGCCGGGCGCGGCGGATTTCCGCGGCATGAGCCGCCAGGCTGTGGACGCGTTGAAAGCCATGCCCGAATATCACCGCTTTCTGCGCGGCATGGTCTCGGCGATTGGCTACAGAAGCGTCATCCTGCCCTATCACGAATCGAAGCGCATCGCGGGCAGGTCGAAGTATTCGCTCGGCAGGATGTTCCGCCTCGCCATGGACGCCATCTTTTCGTTTTCGCTCGTGCCGTTGTACGTCGGTTTGAGCGCGGGGGTCTTCTTTCTCTGCCTCGCCGCCATCGAAATGCTCTACGTGTACTCCTTCTGGTTCAAGGGCGACACGTCCACGCTCGCGCCGGGCTGGAGTTCGCTCATGTTCATCGTATTGATCGCAAGCGGAATCATCCTGATCGTGCTTGGCTTCATCGGCGTGTACGTCGGCTACATCTTCCAGGAGGTCAAGCGCAGACCCGTCTATTTTTTGAAGGACAGGGCGGAATGACGCTGAACGAAAAACCCGTCTATCAATTCGTCTTCCTGCGTCACGGCGAATCGCTTGGCAACGCGCAATCGCGCTGGCAGGGACAATCCGATTACCCTCTCACCGACAAGGGGCGCGCCCAGGCGCGCGCCCTGGCGGAAAGATGGAAGGCTGAAAACGCGCAGTTCGACCTGGTCGTCTCGAGCCCGTTGGGGCGCGCGAAAGAGACGGCGGAGATCATCGCTTCGGCGTTGAACGTCCGCGTGGAACTCGACCCGATCTGGCTGGAACGCGCCATTGGCGAAATGGAGGGATTGACCGCGGAGGAGGTGCGCCAGAAACCCAAGCCGCCGTACACCAACCCGTTCGATTCCATCGGCGGGAACGGCGAGGGCGACTGGGCGCTGTACCTGCGCGCGGGTCAGGCGCTTCACGGTCTGTTGCGGAGATCCCCCGGCAGTTACCTCATCGTTTCGCACGGCGGTTTGTTGAATCAGGTGATGCACGCCATTATCGGCGTCGCGCCTCACGCCGATCCCTCCGGCGTGCGGTTTCGCTTCGAGAACACCGCCTTCGCGCGCGTGATCTACCATCCGCATCAGCACCGCTGGGCGATTGATGCGGTGAACGACCGCGCCCACCTGCGATCCCTGGACAAAGAGTAAGCATGGCGCTTTCCGATAGTTCGAATCCCATCAACGGAAAACTCAAAATCCTTTCGTTCGGCGCAGGCGCCATCGGAACCTACATCGGCGGAAGCCTGGCGCTGGCGGGGCATCAGGTCGTTTTCATCGAACGCCAAAAGGTGGTGGAAGAACTGCGCCAGCGCGGAATGAGGCTCGACCTGACGCTGGATGCAAGACGAAGGACGAAGGACGCGCACCGCCTGGAACCGTCCTCCTTCGTGATCGTTTCCTCCCTCGAGGAGGCGCTTCGTTACGGACCCTTCGACCTGTCCCTGTTTGCCCTGAAATCCTTCGACACCCAAGCCGCGCTGGAAGACCTCAAGCCCTTCGCGGAAAAAATGCCGCCGATCCTGTGCCTGTCGAACGGCGTCTCGAACGAACCGATGATCGCCGAAGCGCTGGGCAAGGACAAGGTCATCTACGGCACGGTGACCTCCGCCATCGGGCGGCGCGGCGCGGGGGATATCGTCCTCGAACGGCTGCGCGGCGTCGGCGTGGCAAAGGGACATCCGCTTTCCGAAAAACTGAACGACGCATTGAACAAGGCGTACCTCAACGCGCGTCTCTTCGAGGATGCGGCTTCGATGAAATGGTCGAAGATGCTGACCAATCTCATCGCCAATCCCACCTCCGCGATATTGGACATGACCGCCGCAGAGATCCTCGCGAACAGGGAATTATACAAACTCGAGATCGCCGCGCTAAAGGAATGTCTCGCGGTGATGGAGGCGCAGGGCATCGAAGTGGTGGACCTGCCCGGCACGCCGGTGCGCGCGCTGGCGTTCGCGGCGAATCTGCCTCTCTGGTTATCCAAACCCTTTCTTTCCCGCGCAGCGGGCGCGGGACGCGGCGCGAAGATGCCCTCCTTTCACATTGACCTGCGCTCCGGGCGCGGCAAAAGCGAAGTGGAATACCTGCACGGCGCGGTCGCGCGCGCCGGCGAACAATTCAACGTGCCGACCCCTGTGAACAAGGCTCTGACCGAAACGTTGCTGGCTCTGACGCGCGGAGAAATCCCGTTGGAGGAGTTCGCGCGCCAGCCAGAAAAACTGCTCGAAAAAATGTAAGGCATTGCCGACGCATCGGGGACGCGCCCGATGATGGAATGTAAACGTGTCCGTAACCCCAAACCTTTATGCAGTCATGCTGGTTCTGGCGTCCGCCAGCGGCATGGTCGCGATCGGCGTCGCCATCTCGCGGTGGCGCTCTCATGCGGCGGCGGCGCTAATCGTGCTTTTGGGCGGGTTATCGTTCTGGTCCCTTACGTATTCCTTCCACTGGATATCGGCTGAACCGGATTGGAAATATTTCTGGCTGAACATGACGTATTTCGGGGTGGTGACCGCGCCAGCCTCCCTGCTGGTCTTCGCGTTCCGCTACACGGGCAGGAACGCGTGGATCACGCCGTCGAGGCTGGCGTTGTTCGTTATCGAACCCGCCGCGGTCCTGATCCTGGTCTGGACCGACCCGCAGCACGGCTTGTTCTTCGCCGGGAAACGCGCCCTCACAGCCAGCGTCCTGCTCGACGGCGGTCCGTTATTCTGGCTTCACGTCCTGTATTCTTATGGCTTGCTGCTGGTCGCGACGGTGATTCTGTTCGAGTATGCCCTGCGTTCGCTGCGGTTCTATCAATTGCAGATCGGCGCGTTCATCGCCAGCCTGTTACTGCCGTGGGTCGCCAACGTCCTGAGCATTGCGAGGTTGTCTCCGTTCCCCGACCTCGACGTGACGCCCATCGTCTTCACCCTTACCGCCATCGTCATCCTGTACGACATGCTCACCCGGCGCCTGCTGGACATCCTGCCCATCGCGCGCGACCTGCTGGTCGAAAACATGAGCGAGGGTTTGCTGGTGCTGGATAACGACAACCGCGTGGTGGATTTCAACGCCGCCGCCCGAAGGGTGTTTTCAGAGTCCGACGAATTGACGGTCGGTCAACGGATAGACGCCCTGATGACCCGCTGGTCCCACCTGGTGGACAAGTACATCGTCGTGGAACAATTGGATACCGAGATCGAATTGGACGGAAATCCCCCAGCCTATTTCGATCTGCACATCAGACCGATACGCGACAAAAAAGACAGGTTGCTCGGACGGTTGATCACCTGGCGCAACGTAACCGCCCGCAAGCAGGTGGAACTCGCCCTGCAGGAAGCCAACCAGCAACTCAAACGGCGGGTCGAGGAGGTGGAATTGCTTCAAGCGCAGTTACGCGAGCAATCCATCCGCGATCCGCTGACGGGGACCTACAATCGCCGCTACCTCGACGAAACCCTGGAACGCGAATTCAAGCGCGCGCAACGCGAGAGGAAACCGCTGACCGTCGCGATCATGGATCTGGACGCCTTCAAATCCATCAACGATACCTACGGTCACCGCGCCGGCGACCTGGCGCTTCAACACGTCGCCGGGTACCTCTCCATCCACACCCGCGCCAGCGACATCGTCTGTCGCTACGGCGGGGAGGAGTTCGTCATCGTCATGCCCGGCGTGGATGTGGAGGTCGCCCGCTGCCGCGCCGAGGAGTGGAGGCGCTCCATCGAGGACCTGGTCGTCAATTCGCCGAAAGGTTCCTTCCACGTGACCGCCTCGATCGGGGTGGCGGTGTATCCCGCGCACGCGGACAGCACGGAAGACCTGCTGCGCACCGCGGACGACGCGCTCTACATCGCCAAAAGGATTGGGAAAAACAGGGTCGTGATGAGCGAAGAATAGCGGAGATCCGCGCCGCCCGAGACCACGATCTTCGCCCGCTCTCGAATATTTGAGTGATACAATACGCCTCCCTTTCAGGAAGGAGGCTAAACGATGAACGATAAGATAAGGATCATTTCTCCTCGCGCCGAGGTCGAAATTCACCTGCCGGATGGACGCGTGTTATCCGGTCCGCGCGGGGCGGCGGTTGGGGAGTTCCTCGAAACCGTCGAACACGAGGCGCAACTGGTGGGGGCGGTGATCAACGGTGAACTGCGCGAATTGAACTATCCCATCCGGATCGAATCGAAGGTCCAGCCGGTGACGATCGCCGACCCCGACGGGGCGCGCATCTACCGGCGTTCTCTGACCTTCCTGCTCGAAAAGGCATTTTCCGATCTGTATCCCGAAGGAATTCTATACGTGGATCATTCCGTCGCGTCGGGCGGGTATTTTTGCCAGGTATCGGGGCGCGAGCCGTTATCCGAGCCGGAGATCGAAGCGTTGAAACTCCACATGCAAAAACTGGCTGAAGCCGACCTGCCGTTCGAGAGGAAGGAAGTCCCACTGCAGGAAGCCATCGAATATTTCCGCTCGAAGAGGTCCGAAGACAAGTTTCGTTTGTTGAAACACCGCAAAAAGAATTACCTGACGATGTATCGTCTCGACGACCACCTGGACTACCATCACGGTTACATGGTTCCCTCCACGGGGTATTTGAGCGTGTTCGACCTGAAGGCGACCGACGGCGGCTTTACGTTGAGTTATCCTCGCCGGCACAAACCCGACGAATTAATGCCCGTGCCGGAATATCCCAAATTGCTGGCGGCGTTCCGCCAGTACGGCGGTTGGTTGACGCGCCTGGGCATCGAGAACGTCGGCTCGTTGAACGACGCCATCGAGGAAGGGCGCGCCGGTGAGATCGTGCTGGTCTCCGAAGCCTTTCACGAACAGAATCTTTCGGATATCGCGCGCATGGTGGCGGAACGGCTCGACAGGAGTCATTTGATCCTGATCGCCGGTCCGTCCTCCTCGGGCAAGACCACCACCTCGAAACGTCTCACCGTGCAATTACTGGCGCTGGGCATTTCACCGTTCCCGCTCGAACTCGATAATTATTTTCTCGACCGCGACAAGACGCCCCTCGGCGTGGACGGCAAACCGGATTTCGAGTCCATCGAGGCGCTCGACCTGCCCCTGCTTTGGGATCAATTGCCGCGCCTGATAAGGGGAGAGGAGGTCCAATTGCCGCGCTACAACTTCAAGTCGGGGATGAGCGAGGCGGGGCATGTCATTCAGTTGAAGCCCGGGCAGCCGATCATCCTGGAGGGCATCCACGGCATGGACCCGCGCCTCATCCCCGAAAGTTTGAGCGGCGAGGCGTTTCGCATCTACGTCTCGGCTCTGACTCAGTTGAACCTGGATCGCCACAACCGCGTCTCCACCACCGACACCCGACTCATCCGGCGCATCGTGCGCGACGCACGCGAGCGCGGTTATACCGCCAAACAAACCATCGCCAATTGGGAGGCGGTGCGGCGCGGCGAGAAACGACACATCTTTCCATTTCAGGAAAACGCGGACGTGATGTTCAACTCCGCGCTGGCTTATGAGATGGCGGCGTTGAAACCGTTTGCCGAACCGCTATTGCGGCAGGTGCCGTTCGGCACGCCCGAATACATCGAGGCGAAGCGATTGCTGGCGTTCCTCGAATGGTTCCTGCCGCTGGATATTGACCTCGTGCCGGATAATTCTTTGCTGCGCGAGTTTCTGGGCGGTTCGATCCTGAGGGATTTTACGGTGTGGAGGGAGAGGTAGAGGCGTCAGCCTCATGGGGAGGGTCGGGCTTGGCTTGGATTCGCTCTGAACAACCGAACGAACGCGGGCAATAACGACAGAACGTAGACCGTCAACGGAAGGATGGCAAGCATTTGAAGAGCGACCCAGCCGTAAACCCCCATAAAGTAGCCGAGATTGCCGAGCAAACCGATCCAACCGATCGGCATGGCAAGGAGAAATAGCAGGTCGGTTTGCTGGAAATAAGGCAGCGCCAATCCCATCGCCGCCGCCAATGCAATCAGGCGGCGTCCCGGCTCCAGGCGCAGTAACAATGGCGGCAGCCAAAGCAGAAGCGCCCAGGGTCCCAGCCAGCGCCAGAGTGAGATGCTCGCCAGGTCGTTGGGCGGATGAGTGATGAGGTTGTTCATCAATTGAAGGAGCCAGCCGGGATACACGACAAGGGACGCCAGCCAGATCAATACAGGCACGGTCATCACGCGCAGCCTGTCCTTCCATGTTATGTCCGCCATGAGCAGCAGGAACAAGGCGCCGGTCAACCCGGTCTGGAATTTTGCGCTCGCCAATGCAATACCCAGCCCGGCGACGTGCCATTTCCGATTGGCTGATCCCCACCAGCACAAGGCAAGTCCTCCAACGATCAAACCTGCGATGTTCCCATAGATGAGGCTGTAAAACATTTGATAAGAGGCGAGCGCCGCGAACGCCTTTCCGCCGAATACGCGGACCGCAAAGAACACTCCGAGTATGTTCAAAATGCTCCAAAGCGCGTACGCCAGATCGAGTGGAAGCCTGGATAGAACGGCGAAAACCGGCAGCATCCAATAGCCGTAATAATAGTAGAGTCCCTGATAACTGAAGTTGCCCCGCGCCGCCTCAAGATAGATCCTGAAATCGAGATACGCAAATGACAGGTTGGGTTGCAGCCGGATGAATATCCCGACCATGCCGAACGCCAAAGCGAGCGCGAACAACTCACCCGGCGTAAGGCGGCGGCGGAGGCGTTCTTTCATCTGTTGGCTGTCGTGGGTAAGCGTCATTGATCTCGTCTCATTACCGTCGGCGCCTCGAAGGTCAGTTTCACCACGAACCAGCCAGCGCGCTGACGACGCCGATGCCTATTTGGGTCTTATGCTAGTTGACAAAACGTCCTCGAGCGTGATAATGGAGTTTCTGCTGAAAGAAGCCCAACACGCAGGAGGACGCTCCAATGATAAACGA
>SZPG01000090.1 GCA_030263595.1 Chloroflexi bacterium CFX6 | reverse complement strand
CCTCGAGCGGTTTATCTGCATACACCGCTCGAGGAGGGCGGGTTCCCAAAAATGAGAAATAGGAGGATTGGAGAATTTTCCACTCCTCGCCCATTCCCCGTCACGGAATTGGTTGCAACGACTCCGCCGCCTTGATCGCCTCCTCCATGCCAAGTTCGGTTTCGAGGCGATAGGTAATAATCCCATCCGTCCAGATCAACGCGTGACCGTCCACGAGCCGCGTGAATTCGACGTTTCCATTGGATAGGATCAAAGGATAGGGTCCCTCGGTCCACACGGCGCGCCGACCGTTGACTTCCGTCTCCTGGATGACGGCAGGCTCGAATTTTTTGATCGCCCAACTCCATTCCGGGATGAAATGCAGGCTCAACACAACGCGCCCGGGTTGCAGAGGGTCTTCCCAGACGAGAATGGTCATCGCTCCATCCGCTTCCTGAACGTAGACGTGATCCGGTTGTCCCAGGTCCGGCGGGTAGGTCGGAAGCAGGATCGGGTATTCGGTCATCTGCTGCGCGTTGGCGAGTTTCGTCTCACCGGCGATGTCGTCGAGTAATGGGATCCAGGACGGCAGGGACGCGCCGGGCGTGGCTGTGGAGGGGGGCGTCACGCCGGGCGCGGTTGGAGCGACGATCCCCGGCGTCGGCTCGGGGAAACGCGGGAAGATGCGGACGATGCCGATCTGGATGAATTCGATGACCGCGGCGCGCACAGGCGGGATGAGCAGAAGGCTCGAGAGCAGGACAAGGATGATGGTCAGCGACCAGGCTGCCCGTCGGGAAATGAGGCGGGGATGTCCCTCACCCCTGCCCCCTCTCCCAACGGGAGAGGGGAATGAACGCAGGCGCGTCATCACGCGTCCCGTAATGTCGGGCGTATGCGGATATTCCATCCCGCCTGCAATGGTCTTCAACCGGTTCTCGAACTCAAGGTCCATCATGTCTCGCGTCCTTCGATGAGGAAAGGGAAATCCTGCCGGATAACGTTCCGCAATTTTTCGAGCGCGCGGCTCGACCGCGATTTGACCGTGCCTTCCGCAATTCGCAGCGCTTCAGCCGTCTCGGTCACGGAGAGGTCGAGGAAGTAGCGCAAGTACACGATCCGCTGGTCGGGCAGGCTCAGGGTTTGGACCGCCTTCCAGAGCTCATGGGCTTCCGCGCGCTGCGCGCTTTTGTCTTCGGTGGTGGGAGGCGGAGGATCGTCCCGAAAGGCGCGCGTCAACGCGGAGAGATACCTCCCGACGGAGCGGCGGCGGTTGCTCGCCAGGTTCGACGCGATGCTCAACAACCACGGGCGAAGAGGGCGCGCCGGGTCGAACCGCGCGAGGTGATTCCAAGCGCGCAGAAAGGTCTCCTGCGCGACGTCCTCCGCGTCGTCGGGATCGCCGAGGAGCAGGTAGCACAGCCGAAAGACGGCATCCTGATGCGCGCGCATGAGCGGTTCCCATGCCTCCGCATTGCCGTCTCTGGCGCGTTGGATCAGGGCGGCTTCATCCAATCGGTCTCTCCGGAGAGATCATTGCATCAGTTATACACCGGATGAGGGTTCGAGGTTCCAATTTGCAGACCTCCGGGTTCTTAAAGAACCCGGAGGTCTGCCTGCCAAAAGCGACATTGACCCGCTTTTTGTTTGCTCTTACAATAACGATTATGAAAATAAAGTTCGCCGGGTTTTTCAGGCCCGATCACGATCCTCCGCCGGATAACCTTCTGGTATTTGTCGTCTTACAGCCACCCAACTCTTGATCAAATTCGGAGGAATATCCCATGCCTACACCTTTTGTTTCCAAGCGCGCGCCCGTTTACGCCGACGTCCCCGATGAAAAGTGGACCGACTGGCGCTGGCAATTGAGTCACCGTTTGAACACCGTCGAAGAGATCGAAAAGATCATCCCGCTGACCGAGTCCGAACGCAAGGCGCTCCAGACCCAGGGTCTCTTCCGCGTGGACATCACGCCTTATTTCATCTCGCTGATCGAACCGGACGATCCGTTCGACCCGATCCGCAAACAGGTCATCCCGCGCGCGGAGGAGATGCAGACCTTTACCGCCATGATGGAAGACTCGCTGGCGGAGGACCGCCACTCTCCCGTACCGGGGCTGGTCCACCGTTACCCCGACCGGGTGCTGATGCTGGTCACGACCCAGTGCGCGTCGTATTGCCGCTATTGCACGCGCGCCCGCATCGTCGGCGATCCCGGTCAAACCTTCAACCGGCAGGAGTTCGAAATGCAGATCGAGTATCTCAAACGGACTCCGCAGGTGCGCGACGTTCTGCTCTCCGGCGGCGACCCGCTCGTGCTGGCGCCGAAAATCCTCGAAGAACTGCTCTCGCGCCTGCGCGAGATCCCGCACATCGAGATCATCCGCATCGGCTCGCGCGTGCCGGTCTTCATGCCCATGCGCGTCACACAGGAACTGTGCGACATGCTCGCCAAATATCACCCACTGTGGATGAACATCCACGTCAACCACTCGAACGAGATTACGAAGGAACTCGAGGAAGCCTGCGACCGTCTCACAAAAGCGGGCATCCCGTTGGGCAACCAGTCCGTTCTGCTGGCGGGCGTGAACGACAACGTCCACGTCCAGCGCAAACTGGTGCAGGATTTGGTGCGCATCCGCGTGCGCCCGTATTACCTGTATCAATGCGACCTCGTCGAAGGCGCGGGTCACTTCCGCACGCCGGTTGCCAAAGGCATCGAGATCATGGAAGGCTTGCGCGGTCACACCTCCGGTTACGCCGTTCCGCAATACATCGTGGACGCGCCCGGCGGCGGAGGCAAGATCCCCGTCATGCCCAATTACCTCTTGAGCATGTCCGATCACAAGATCATCCTGCGAAACTACGAAGGGTACGTCACCACCTACGAAGAGCCGACCGATTACCTTCCCAGCGACGCCGCCAAATTCAAGGGCGAGAAACGCCCCGAACCCGGACAGGAAGGCGTCCACGGGCTGCTCGAAGGCAACCAGATGTTCATCAAACCCGAAGGCTTCGACGAAATACACGACCGTCACGGCATACAACACCGCCTCAAGGACGAAAAGAAGTGGATGCCGCTCGGCATCGGCGACGGCTCATCCAAACCCAACGAGCAATAAGCAATTCAAGGAGACAATATGAAACCAATCCAGCGCGTGTTAATCCCGTTCATGGCGGGCATCCTGCTGATCGCCGCCTGCGCCCCCGCCCCGGCTCCCACCCAGGACCCGGCGGAGATCCAGCGGCAAATACAGGAAGCCGTCGCCCTGACCGTCGCCGCGCAGAACGCGCAGACGGAACAGGCTCAGGCGTTGATCCCCGAACCGACGAACACCCCGCTTCCGACCCAGACCGAGGCTGTTCCACCCACCCCAACCGTCGTCCTCCCGACCGCGACTCCGTTCGTGGTCGTCCCGCCGCCGGTTGGCGGAGGAGGCAACACGCCGATCCCCCCCGATTACGCCTGCCGCATCGTCTACCAGGATCCGCGTGACAACAGTTACTGGAAACAGAACAAGGACTTCGACGTGATTTGGACCATCCGCAACTCCGGCACAAAAGCCTGGCGCGACGGTCTCGACCTGGTCTACTACAGCGGCACGAATTTCGCGACGACCACCGCCGTGGAATTGCCAGCCCTGGCGCCCGGCGAGCAGCACCAGGTCATCCTCGACGCGGTCACCCCCTCCAAGGACGGTTTCTACGTGATGACCTGGAAACTCGAAGGCGGATTCTGCTTCCCCTACATTGCCATCAACGTGGAACAATAACGATTCGCCGCCGCCCAACAATGTCAACGCGTGGGTTCAAACTCCCGACGTGGTTCATCGCCCTGGCGATTATCCTCGGATGCACGCCGACCTTCATTTCCGCGCCCGCCGTCCCCACGCTGGACCCGGACTCGATCAACCGCATCATCGCGCAGACCGCCGCCGCGGCGTCCACACAGACCGCCGCGGCGATCCCCACCTCCACCCCCACCGCAACCTTCACCCCCACCCCGCGCGGGACGAACACCCCCGAACCGACCTTTACGGAGACCGTTGTCTTCGTGTACAACTCGCCGACAGCCTTCGTCATCCCCACCCTCACGCGCACGTTCAGCCCCACCAGCAAGAACGACTATGCTTGTGAGGTCTTGGACGGTCCCCCCGATGGGACGATCTACAGTCCGCGATTGGAATTCAAGGTGAGGTGGCGATTCAAGAACGTCGGCAGGAGGGAATGGGACGCGGAAAGCGTTGATTTTGTGTACGACCGGGGCGACCGGTTCCACAGGGTCGCCGGATACGATCTGACGAAGGACACCAAGATCGGCGAGGTGGCGGAGTTCTTTGTGGAAATGCAGGCGCCAAAAGACCCCGGTACGTACACCACCCACTGGACAATGACAACGGGCGACCTGAAGTTTTGCAAGGTCAGCCTGACCATCGGAGTGAAGTGAACCAAAAAGAGACAGCCGCTTCGAGGCGGTTGTCTCTTTTTGGTTCATCCATGAAAAGTGTGCAAAAACGTTCGCTAACGTCCGCGTACTAATCACACACAAGCCTTTTTTCGACTGTTTACGAAGCCGGGGGAATTTCCTCCACGGTCGCTTCAGTCGCTGCGGGCTTCTTGCGGAGGGTGAAGAACCCCACCGCGACCGGCACCAAAAGCATCAACACGGTCAGGCACAACAACACGTAACCGACGGAGGGCGATACGGTCTGCTGCGTAACGATGTCATTGGTGGTCACGTCAATCGGTTGCCCGGTGGCGATGAGAAAGCCCCACACACAACTAAAGATGCTGGCGCAGCCGCATAGAAGCGCGGTCACGGCTGTGGCGACGATGCCGATGGTTCTGTTTTGCATTGCATTCTCCTTTGAAAGCGTGTTTTCAGATCTCTATGAAGCCGGGGGAATGTAATCGAATTGGTTCGCAGGTTCCTCCTTTTTGCTCATGCGGAACGTGAAAAACCCGACCAGCGCTGGAATGAGCAATAGAAGCAATCCGATGCACACGAAAATACCCGCGCCCAACATGGCTTGTCCCGGTGTGGCGGTGGGGTTCTCTTCATAGAACCCGGGCAGATTCGTGCCCACCATGCCGAGAGCGGCAAAACAGATCAACCCGATGCCCGGCAGACCGCAAAATAGCGCGGTGACGATCGTGGCGATTATGGCTGTTGTGCGATTCATTGCTTCCTCCGTTTCTCAGTGATCGTTCCCAGTATACATCCAAAGAATGGATACAAAAAGGGCAGCCCGTCCATGCAGACTGCCCTGGTCCTCAACTTCTCAACTTCGCGCCTAGTTCATGTTCCAGCCGCTTGACGATCTTCTTGCGGATCGCGGCGGCATCGGCATCGGTCATCGTTTTATCGGATTGATACGTGAGGCTATAAGCCAGTGACTTCTTGCCCGCGCCGATCTGTTCGCCGCGATAGACATCGAACAGCCTGACATTTGTCAGCACCCTGCCGCCGGTCTGACGGATCAACGCCTCCACCCTGGACGCCGGAACTGATTCATCCAAAATGACCGCGATGTCCTCGAAGACAGGCGGCACGTCCGGGACAGGCTCGACCTCGTAACTCGGCGAGACCGCGTACAAAACGTCCAGATCGAATTCCGCCACGAGGATGGGAGTCTCCTCGACTTCGTATTTGTCCTTGACCAGAGGATGTAATTCACCGAACACACCCACGACCTTGTCATTGACTCTTACTTCCGCGGCTTTGCCGGGATGCAGGTATGGGACGGAATCGGTTGGGGCGTAGGAAATGCCCGTGAGGTGGAGTCCGCTCAAAAGGAGTTCGATGCGTCCCTTCATGTCGTAGAAGTCGAAGTTCGGGGAGTCCTTCACATCCCACGCCAGCGCCTCCCTTAATCCGGTCATCGCAAGGACAAGCCTGCGCGGCTCGTCCGGCAAATCGTTTTCAACCGGCTCGAAGATGGGACCGATCTCGAACAAGGCAATGGATTCCGCGCGGGCGTTTTTCTCGACCGCCTCCAGCACGGAGGCGACCAGATTGCGGCGCATGACGCGTCGTTCGGGGGTGATGGGGTTGGCAAGCGTGACGTACTCGTCATAGTGCGCCACGCGACTCTCGCGCTCGGGCGAGGTCAGGCGATAACTCACGATCTCCTGCAAGCCGAGGCTGACGAGAAGATCGCGCACGTGCTCCTCCCACTCGTGAACCGGATTGCCGATCTGCGGCGGGAGGGCGTCTGCCATGCGCGTTTCGGGGATGTTATCGTAGCCGTAACTGCGCGCGACCTCTTCGAGCACGTCCGCCAGACCGACGACACCCTCGCCAATATCGAGGCGATGTGAAGGAGCCGTAACGCGCAGCCCATGATTCGTAACTTCGCATTTGAATTCAAGCCGCGAGAGAAGTTCGGAAATCTGTTCGACGGTGAGGTCAATGCCAAGCAGGCGTTTGACATCCTGGGGCGTGACATCCACAACCGAGTCTTTCGGTTTGAGCGGATACGCGTCCACCAGCCCGGGCGCGACCACCCCGCCCGACCACTCCGCCATGAGTTGCAGTCCTCGCCTTACGCCTGTTTCGGCCAATGAAGGATGCACGCCGCGCGAGAACCGGAACGAGGCTTCGGAGGGAAGATTATGTTGTTTCGCCGTTTTGCGGATGTTGATAAAGTTCCACGCCGCGCCCTCGAGCAGGATGTTTTTGGTCTCCTCCGTCACTTCGGATTCGACGCCGCCCATCACGCCCGCCATCGAAAGCGGACCCTTCTCATCGCAGACGAGAACGTTCGACGAAGCGAGCGTTCGTTCCACATCATCGAGCGTGGTGAGTTTCTCTCCATCCTTCGCAGAACGGGTGATGATCTTTACATTTTTATTTCCAGCGCGAGATTTCAACACATCATAATCGAACGCATGCAACGGCTCGCCCTGATCGAGCATGGCGTAATTGGTCGCGTCCACAATATTGCTGATGGGACGGATGCCTGCCAGACGCAAACGCCGCTGGATCGTATACGGACTCGGCTTGATCTCCACATTGCGGATCAGCCCAAGCACAAAACGCGGGTTGAGTTCAGGCTCCATGATCTCGATGGAGACCAGTTTTTCGACGGATTCGCCGTCGGTCTTGTATTCGATGGTCGGCTTCTTAAGTTCGCGCCCGGTCAACGCAGCGAGTTCACGCGCCACGCCCATCACGTTCGCGTTGCGCGCCATGTTCGGCACGATGGCAATATCCAACACCGCATCGCCCATGTAATCCACCAGCGGCATGCCAACGGGAGCGTCGTCATCGAGAATGATGATGCCCTCATGTTCCTCTGAAATCCCCAATTCCTTCTCGGAACAAGCCATCGAGTAGGACTCCACGCCGCGGATCTTGGCGCGTTTGAGCGTGGCGAGGACAAGCCCGTCTGCGTGACCGTCGTAGATGGTCGAGCCTTCCTTTGCATAAGCGACCTTGATCGGCTTGGCAAGTTTGCCCGTCCCCTTCAAATGAAAGATGTTCGGCGCGCCCGTGAGAACGACCTGGGATTGCTGTCCATCGAATAGATCGAGCAGAGTCAAACGGTCCGCGTTGGGATGCGGATTGACTTCACGGATCTCCGCCACCACGATCCTGTCGCGATCCCACGAGAGTCCGCTGGTCTTGAACTCGTGCCGCCCGCTGGAGTGCATCCCGGACGCGGCGTGATCCGGCATCGGCAAACCGACGTATTTGATCTCCTCCACTTCGAGACCGGCGAGAGTCAACTTGCGGGCGATGTCTTCGATGGAAAGATCGTCCAGGTCAATGTAATCTTTCAGCCATGAGAGAGGTAATTTCATGGAATTATCCTTTACGTAACAGAGAATTGGAGGAGTAGGGAATTCTCCAATCCTCCAATTTTCCTGTATTTTAGAATTGCTCCAAAAACCTAAGGTCGTTGCCCCAGAAATAGCGGATGTCGTCAATGCGGTAGCGCAGCATCAACTGACGTTCCGGTCCCATGCCCCAGGCATAACCTGAATAACGCGTCGGGTCGTAACCGCCGTTCTGCAACACGATGGGATGCACCATGCCGCAGCCCAAAATCTCGAGCCAGCCGGAATTCTTGCACACGCTGCAACCCTTCCCGCCGCAGACGAAACATTCCATATCCATTTCGGCGGACGGTTCCGTGAACGGAAAATACGAGGCGCGGAAGCGTGTGCGCGCGTGCCGACCGAACATGCGCCGCGCGAAATCGCTCAGCGTGCCCTTCAAATCGGCGAACGTGATGTTCTCGCCCACCACGAGTCCCTCCACCTGGTTGAACTGGATTTCCGAGCGCGCCGTGATCTGCTCGTAACGGAAACACATACCCGGCAGCGCAATGCGGATCGGCGGCGGGTTATCCGGGTTTGTCGCGGCGCGCACAGCGTCGCGCATGGCGTGGATCTGTCCCGGCGAGGTGTGCGTGCGCAGCAGAATTGGATTGTCCTCGCGCCCCTCCGCCTGCACGAAGAACGTATCCTGCATATCGCGCGCGGGATGGTCAGGCGGAAAGTTCAGCAGTTGGTAATTGATCTCGTCGGTCTCGACCTCGCGCGAGGTGTACACCTGAAAACCCATCTCCGCGAGAATATCCAGCACGCGCCGCAATTGCTGTGTGGACGGATGCAATCGTCCCACGTTGATCGTTCGCCCCGGCAGCGTGACATCCAACGCGTCTTCCTCGAGGGATTTCGCCAACGCGGCTTCTTTGATCGCCTTAGCCCTTTTCTCCAAAGCGGACTCGAGCGCCGCCTTGACACGGTTCGCCGCGGACCCGATAACTGGTCGCTCCTCCCCGGAGAGTTTCCCCAGCCCGGCAAAGACCTGCATCAACGGCGAACTGCGTCCCACGTTCGCCACGCGCCAGGCTTCGAGCGCGGCTTGATCGGTGATGGATTGCAGCGACTCCAGCGCGGTCTTTTCGATCTCGTTCAATTGTTCCAGCATTCGTACCTCCAAATCTTCCCGTACCGCGACATTCATGTCGCCTCTCGAAGGCGAGACCGTGGTCTCGCGGTACGAAATTAACAAAAAACTCCCGTCCACAAATTGGGACGGGAGGCGCTTTAGCGTCCCGCGGTACCACCCAAATTAGCCTTGTTCAAGCTCACTCGTGCCGACCATCATCAGCCTCCCCGGTAACGCTGGGATCGCGGTTCACACTACTTCTCCCGCAAAATGAATTTTGCGGTACGTTCACGTGAACGGCTCGAGAGGGAACTTCGACTGGTTTCGGACGAATGCGACTTTCAGCGCGTCCATCGCATCTCTCTGGCGGCTTCCGCCAGCCTACTTTCCTCTGTCATTGCCTTTGAATGATTGTTGGCTCTTATTATCGGCAAAAACGGGACGATGTCAAGGCTTGGATTCGATCATTGATCGGGGAGCAAGCCTGAGCCCGGAAAGAGGCGGAGCAATCCCCATTTAACGGCATACTCCGCGATCGCTCGCGGAGCAGCCATTGACCAACTCAGAGGGAGGAGAGAGTTATTTTCCAAACAGGCGTTGATCAGCCCGTTTAGTTACGAAGGTCGTACATCCGGGTTCGTGCCGCACCAGGCGCAGGTCATCCTGTCCATTGCGTTGCACTCCATGGCATTGGAGCATCGCCTTGCCAGGATGCGCGGAGGCTGGTCGGGAAGATATTCAGGCGGGTAAACCACCTGGCTCTCCAAAGCGATCTCGTGACCAACATACTCGCAGTAACGAATCTTGCTGATCTTCCACTGCTTATGAGTCATTCGGCGCCTCCAGTGTACGAGGGGCATTGTAAGACAATTAAAAGACGCCTGCCAGTGACAGGCGTCACGTATTGAGATGACAATCCGCCTATTGTGGATGAGACTTGACTGAATTACCTGCGAACAAGTTTATAGACCCCGCCGCCGTCGCCCAGGAGATAGACCTCCCCCGCCTCGTCCTGACCGAAGGAGGTGATTCTCACATCCGTATCGAACAACCTTTGGACCTGCCAGCCGTTATCCGATTTGATCAACCCCCAGACGAATCCCGTGCAATAATCGCCGTAGAGGTAGATACCGTTCCACTCCGGCATGGAGCCGCGATAGACGTAGCCCCCGGTGACCGAGCATCCGCCCTCCTGATGGCTGTATTCCGCCACCGGGAAGGTCATGCCCGCTTCGGAGGGATTACCGGAATAAGGATGGTTCCAGCCGAAATTCATCCCGCCCGCAGAACCGGCAGGGACGTGGTCAATCTCCTCCCACGCGTTCTGCCCCACGTCGCCGATGAACAGGTCGCCGGTCATGGGATCGAATGAAATTCGCCAGGGATTACGAAGCCCGTAAGCCCAAATTTCATCGCCAAACGGATTGTCAGGGGGAATGGCATACGGTTCGGCGGAATCCACGTCGAGCCGCAGAATTTTTCCGAGAAGGGTATCGAGGTTTTGCGCGTTGCCGAATGGGTCGCCCGCCGCGCCGCCGTCACCCAGCCCGGCATAGAGGTAGCCGTCCGGTCCGAATTGCAGCGTCCCGCCGTTGTGATTGGGGAAGGGCTGACTCACGCGCAGCAGGTTGATCTCGCTCGTCGGGTCCGCCAGGTATGGATTGTCTGTGACTTGAAAACGGGAGATGAACGTATCGCCGCCCGCGCCGGTGTAATTCACGTAGAAGTATCCGTTCTGCGCGTAATTCGGATGGAACGCCAGACCCAGCAAACCCATTTCGTTGGAACTATCGTTGACGCGGTCTTCGATGCTCAAAAATGGCGCTTCGATGAGCAACCCATTTTCGAGGATGTGGATGTGACCGGGTTTCTCGATCACGAACAAACGCCCCGAGCCGTCGGCTTGAAGGTCAACGGGGCGGATGAGACTGGAGGCGATCAACTGCCAGGCGTAATTGTTCGGGTCGGGAAATGTGTCCGCGTTTGGGGAGGGCGGAGGCGTATCCGTTTCGGGGATCGTCGTCGGCGTGGAGGTGTCCGGAATCGCTGTCGGCGGGGTGATGGTGGGTGTCTCGGAATCAACTGTCGGCGAGGGAGGAAGCGGCGTTCCCGTCGCAGCGCAAGCCGCCAGGACGGGCAACATCAGCAAAATCAAATGACGTATCATGGTCAGTCATTCACGTCCGTTGACTCTGCGTCTATTACGTCATTCGCATCATCCAGGTTACTTTGCAATTGCCGCATGTGTTCAGTGACGATCGCAGGCGGGCAGAGTTCGACGAAGAGAGTCGAGCCGATCCAAAGCACCGCCGCGTCGTCCAGCACGCCGATGACGGGAAGCGCGACGCCCGGCACGAGATCCACAGGGGAAATGAGATAGGCAAGCGAGGCAAGCGGCAACAGTTTCAGGAAGAGACTGACGCGGCTGTCCTTCATCAGCCGCCCGATGAGTTTGAGACGCAGGACGAAATCGCGCAACATGCCGCCTTGCGGCACCATCAATTGCCTGGGTTTCTTTTCAGCCATGAAAATCTCCTTGATCGGTTTGAAACGATTATAAAGGACTTCGGTTAATTTACGGAAAGAGCGCCCCCCGGTTTCATTGTACAATATTCCCATGCCCTACTTGATTGACGGACACAACCTGATCCCAAAGCTCGGCTTGCGCCTGGATTCGATGGACGACGAGATGGAATTGATCGCTGCCCTTCAGGAATTCCACAGGCTGGAACGCAAACCGCTGGAGGTATATTTCGACGGCGCGCCCCCGCTTCATTCCGGAACGAGGAAACTGGGCGTTGTAACCGCGCATTTCATCCCGCTGGGAACGACCGCCGACGACGCCATCCGCAGGCGGTTGGGAAGAATGGGAAAAAGCGCGAAGAACTGGACGGTGGTCTCCTCCGACCGGCAGGTGCAGGCGGATGCGCGCGCCGCGCAGGCGGAGGTCGTTTCGTCCGACGAGTTCGCGAAGCGATTGAAACAGGCGCGCGACTCCGCGCCAAAACCCGCGCAGGAACGCCCGCTCTCGCAAGGGGAAGTGGACGAATGGTTGAAATTATTCGAACAAAAAAAGCAAAAGCCTGGAAATGGAAAAAAGTAAGTCGGATATAATTGGATAATTTGTATCAAATTTCTAATAGATATTTAATGTAACTTCTTTTGTTCAAGGGTATAGTGAAGTCACCGACACCTGCCCTCCCCTTTACTGGTATTAGGTGTCCCGACCGTCGTCTTGACCAGCATGTCCCCCCCATGCTGGCAGGGCGGCGGTTTTTTTGTCCGGCGGCGTTACGCAGCGCCGCAAGATATTGAGATCCCATTAACGACCTTTAACCGATTCGCAACCTCCCGTGAAGGTTTGTGTAATGCGCTTCGCATACACTCAAGGCATCGAAACCAGCTTATCGAAAGGAGGCGCCCTCCAAAAGAAGATAACGATGCCCACGCGCGAACCAAAACACAAACCATTCGAAGGAGATCGAAATGAAATACAAACTTTCCATGTTGCTGCTCGTCCTTGCGCTTGCATTGGCGTCCGTCTCGCCGGCCTACGCGGGACGCGGCAATGAAACGCCCGGCGTGATCTACGTCACCGGCCAGGGGCTGTACTACGAAACGTTTGCCACCGCCGACCCGCTTCCCATGCGGGGCCGCTTCCAGAAACTGGAGGTGGTGAACGGTCAGCCGCAAACCGAATTCGGTCCCGGCGATCCCGGTTATCTCGGCGGGCGCTGGTGGATGGACACCAACGGTAACGACGTGATGGACGCGGGCGATCACTTCTTCCTCTGTCCGCTCCTCGGGCCGGGGCGGAGTTCCCCGTAAAGGCTTCGCCTCCGCAGCCCCCAAGTCGCAACGATTTGGGGGCGTTTTATTTTATGGGGCTATAATTCGGGCATGAGCACCGTCTATACCTTCGTGGCGTCGCCCGGGCACATTTACCCGGATCACCCTGAACGACCGGGGCGTTTGGATGTTTTGAGATCGAAACTGGATTCATTCGAGGCGGAGGCGCTGGACGCAGACCCCGCTTCGCGCGACCAGATCAGCCTGGTCCATCATCCCAAACTTGTTTCCACGCTGGAACAGGTCTGCCGCGAAGAGGCGCCCGGCATCATTGACTACGCCCCCACCTACGTGACGCAAACGTCCTTCGACGACGCGCGGCGCGCGGCAGGCGGAGTCATTGCCTGCTCACGCGCGGTGATGCACGGAGAGGCGCGCAACGCGTTCGCAATCGTCCGCCCGCCGGGGCATCACGCCGAGCCGGATCGAGCGATGGGGTTTTGCATCTTCAACAACGTCGCCATTGCGGCGCGTGACGCCCTGGCAAACGGATTGGAACGCGTGCTGGTCATTGACTACGACGCGCATCACGGCAACGGCACGCAAGCCGCGTTCCTGAACGATGAACGCGTCGCGTTTCTGTCCGCGCATCAGTGGGGCATTTATCCCGGCACCGGCTGGATCACGGACGCGCCCGAGGCGCGCAAACGGATCGTGAACGCGCCATTGCCAGCCTATGCGGGAGACAAGGTTTATGAACAGGTTGCGGATCGAATCTTCGAGCCGTTCGTCGAGTCGTTCGAGCCGCAGATGATCTTCGTCTCGGTCGGTTTCGACGCGCATTGGAGCGACCCGATCACCATGCTTGGGCTGTCCACGCAGGGATATTTGACTCTGGCAAGGAAGGTCGTCGCATTGGCGGAGGAATATTGCGGCGGGAAGATCGTCTTCGTCCTCGAAGGCGGCTACGACCCGCTCAACGTGGCAAACGGGGCGGGGGCGGTCTTTGTCGCCGCGACAGGCAGAGGGGAGTCGGAGGCGGGCGATCCAGATCCGCACGAGGAGCCGGATTGCGAGGCGCGCATCGAGGAAATACGCGAATGGCACGGCTTCGCGTGATCCCTGAGAAAGTGTCCGAAGACAAAATCAGGGAGGCTGGCGTGTACCCGGCGTCGAAATGACATCCGGCAGGGTTTTCAGGCGCTCTCTGAGGCAGTGGATGCGATAACAATTTTGAAATCCTATTTTTTCTTCCTTTGATATATCATTCAGGAAATCGAACAAGGAGCGATCATGGCACGCAGACGAACGCTTGGCTACATCGAAAACGAATGGACCTGCCCGAACTGTAATTCGCGCAACAGGGGCAGCGTGAGGACGTGCGAAAATTGCGGCGCGCCGCAGCCTGAAAACGTGAAGTTCGAACTTCCCTCGGAGCAGAAGTTCGTAAAAGATGAAGCTGCGATCAACGCGGCAAAAGCCGGGGCGGACATCCACTGCGGATTCTGCGGCACGCGCAACCCCGCCACTGCAACGACCTGCTCGCAATGCGGCGCGGACTTGAAGGAAGGCAAAGCGCGCCAGGCGGGTCAGGTCATGCAGGCGCCTCCCCCTCAGCCGAAAACGATCAAGTGTCAAAACTGTGGGACGGAAAATCCGGGCGGCAATTCCACCTGCTCGAACTGCGGCGCGGCGCTGCCGAGATCACAGGCGGCTCAACCGGTTGCGCCAGAGACGGAGACGATTAAACCTGCCGCGCAGAAGAAGCCCAATCGGTTGTTGATCGGCGGCATTCTGGGCGCGTTCGTCTTATGTTGCGTCGTGGTCGGTTTTCTGTTCCTCTTCCCCTCCAAAACGGTTCAAGCCACCGTGACCGACGTGCATTGGCAGACCAGCGTGCCGGTGCAGGAAATTCAGGAGGTCCGTTATACCGACGAGCGCGGCAGTCCGCCTTCCGAGGCGTACGACGTTTCGTGTCACGATGAAAGCAGGGAGGTGTGTGAAGAAAAGACGATTGACCGGGGCAACGGGTTCTCGGAGGTCGTGGAGGAATGTCATACCGAAACCGAACAGTATTGTTCCTATACAGTGGATGAGTGGCAAACCATCCAAACCTACACACTGGAAGGGGATGACCTGCAACCGGTCTATCAATCGCCGAACCTCTCCAGCGACCAGCGCATCGGGGACGAGACCGCAGAGTTCACGGTTATTTTTTCGACCGAAAACGGGACGGAAACCTATTCGCCGGGAACGCTCCCTGAATTCCAACAATTTTCGATCGGCAGCGCGTGGAATTTGAAGTTGAACCCGCTGGGCGGGGTGGTGAGCGTGGAGCCGTGAAATGACGAGAAACATGGAACAGGCACATCGCGCGTGAATCCGTTTTTCCAATTCCTGATCCGCAGGTTGTTTTTTGCGCTTGCGTCGCTGATCGTGGTCACGATGGTGTTGTATGGGGGCGTAATGCTGGCGCCGCCCGAAGCGCGGGCGCAACTTTACATACCCAAGGGCAAGGGAGGCGAAAGGGTTTCCGAAAACTATATCGCCAGCATCATCAAAACGCACCATTTGGACGAGCCGTATCTCGTTCAGTATGGATACTGGGTAAGATCGCTGCTGAAGGGAACCTGGGGGTACAGCCCGACGCTCGGGGAGAATGTCCTCGATGCGCTCCTGCGCCGCACGCCGCCCACCCTCGAACTCACCCTATACTCCCTGCTGGTGTTCGTCCCGCTGGGATTGGCAGGCGGTTTGATCGCCGGTTGGAGGCCGCGGAGCGGTTTCGACCGCGTCTTTCGCTCCCTGGCTTACGTCAGCGCTTCGATGCCCCCTTTCATTCTCTCCCTGCTTTTGTTGTCCCTGTTCTACGTCAGATTGAACTGGTTCGCGCCGGGCAGGCTGGACATTCTTCTCGAACTGAATATGGCAAGGGACGGGTATCGCGCCTACACCAACCTCCTGACGATTGACAGCCTGTTGAACGGCCGCTTCGACATTTTTTGGAACGCCCTGCGACATCTCGCCATGCCCGTAATGACGCTGGTCATTTTTCACTGGGCGACCCTGGGACGGATCACCCGCGCAATGGTCATCGGCGAGCGCCGAAAGGAATACCTGATCGCCGCAAAAGGCAGGGGCATTTCGGAACGCAAAGTGATCTGGAAACACGCCCTGCGAAGCATCCTGGCGCCCTCCCTTACGGGAATAGCCCTGTCTGCCGCGAGCATCGTCACAGGCGTAATGGTCGTCGAAGTCATCTTCTCGATCCATGGCGTCTCGTTTGTGATCGTCCAGGCAATGAGCAGCCAGCCGGACGCGCCAGCCGCGCTCGGTTTCGCCGTTTACAGCGTCATCATGGTCATCGCCCTGATGTTCTTCCTGGACGCGCTTCAGGCACTCTTCGATCCGCGCGTGCGCGAGGAGGTGCTGAAGTCATGAGATTCCTCCGCCGGTATCTTTCCCGCTGGCAGAACTGGATCGGCTTGCTCCTGGCGTTATCCTTTACCGCCATTGCGGTCGCCGCGCCCCTCCTCTCTCCGCAGGATGAGAAGAACCCCGGTCCGTTCAAGGTTGTCGGGCGCTCGACGGACATCACTCCGCGCCCTCCGGGCGAAAATCCCGAAGCCATTCTCGGGACGCTCCCCGGTCAATACGACGTATTCCACACGTTGATCTGGGGCGCCAGGGATGCCATGCGGTTCGGTTTATCGGTTGCCGTCATCGCTTTTATTTTCGGCATATTCTTCGGCGCGGTTGCGGGATACGCCGGCGGCGCGCTGAATGCCGTGATGATGCGGATCGCCGATGCCTTTCTCACATTTCCGCCCCTGGCTGGGGTCGTGTTTTTCCAGCAACTGGTCGCGATCTCGATCACCGCGTTGGGAGGGATGTATTACTTCAACACCCAATTTTATGGAAAGCTCGTCATCGTCGAGGGAACGCCCCCGCCCGCAGTGACATTTCTGAGCCGCATGGACCCGGTTCTGATCAGCCTGATCCTGTTTTCGTGGATGCCGTACGCGCGCCTCGTCAACACGATCGTCATCACGCTCAAGCAAATGGATTTCATACAGGCAGCCCGCGCCCTGGGCAGCGGCTCGTTCTGGGTCATACGCAAACATCTGCTGCCCAATTCCATCTCCCCGGCAATCGCCCTTGCCGCCCGCGACGTGGGGAACGCGGTCATCCTGCAAGCCACGATCACCTTCATTGGCATGGGCGGCGCGTCTCCCTGGGGAACCCTGCTCGCCATGGGAAGGAATTGGATCATGGGCAGCCGCGCCGATCTCTTCGGTTTTTGGTGGGTCTATGCGCCGATCACGGTCGTCATCATTCTGTTTGGAATTACGTGGAATCTGATCGGCGACGGGATGAGCGACACGCTTGCAGCCACGTCAATCCACGTGGAATGAATCCCGCCATCGCGCAAAACGATGAGCGGGAATCATAAACGCCGAGTGAATGGATCAACCCTCCGCTCGATGTTTCAGGGGATGACAATCCAAACGACTTTTCCTCCCACCGCGCAATCTCGGTTCACGCGCCCCGGAGCCTGGTCCTGTTTCAAGCCGCCTTCTTCTCCATCCAAGCCGCGCCCAACAGCAGGAGCCCGGAGAGCATCAGCGGGGCAATGATGATCAGAAACGGAGCCAGCCATTCGGGTCCGCGGAGCGCATCGGCGAAGGTCTGCAACGCGAGGAATCCCAAAACGAGAAGGAGGATCCCACCCCACAACGGACGTTTCCATCCCAGCCACATCAACAGGAGGATCGGTATCAACTGGATCAGGTGTCCAAGTCCGCTCCAGTCGCCTCCAGCGGTTTCGCCGATCAGGAACAACAACAAGACGGCGCTGGTTAGCCCCGGAAATATCAGCGCGACGATCTTCAAGCCTTTGACATTTTTCATGGTTTATCATCCTCCGCGATTCGATCCTGTCTCATCCATAAACAAGGGCGGACGTAAGAGAGCGTCCGCTACGCGTTGTGTAGAGGCGCGGACTTACGTTTCATTTTGGAACGGTCATTTCGGCGGGGAGATCTCGAACGCGGCAACCAGTGTGTTTTGATCCCAGGCATTCGGATCCACTGAAACGATCTGGAGAACAAAATATTGCGCCGGGTCGGGGTCGCCGTCCTTGTTGAAATTGAACGTCCCCGTGATGCCCTGGTAATCCCGAAGCGCGCGAATGGCATTGGCGACCTCGGCGCGCGTGGGGATCTCTCCGCCTTTGGCTTTGGAGGCTTCTTCGATGGCTTTCAGGCAAACCCCAGCCGCATCGTAGGCTTGGACGGCAAACATCTGCGGCGGCGCGTTGTAAAGCGTCTCGAATTGCTCCACGAAACCGGCGGCATCGGGATAACCGCTCGCAGGGAGGATGGTGTTTGTGTAGTATGCGCCTCCGCCCTCGATCAGCAACGGACCCGCAAATTCCAGCAGGGAGGGAGTATCGAGACCGCTCATTCCCAGTAAAGCGCCGGTGTATCCCGCGGCGCGCGCTTCCCTGAAGAAAGTGCCTGCCTGCCCGACATTGAGCGTGCTGAAATACACCAGGTCGGCGTTGCTCGATATTACACGGTCAATGAGTTTGTCGAAATCCTTTACCGCGTCCGTTGACATATCGCCCACAACGGTCACACCGAGGCGACCCAATTCGTTCTTGAAACTTCCGGCGATAAACCTGCCCAGGTCGGAGTTTTCGCTGATGATGAAAACGCCGGTATAACCCCGGTCTTTGACAAATTGCGCCCCAGCCATGCCCTCGGCGTCATTACGTCCCAGGACGCGATTGAATTCAAGGTATCCGCTTTCAACCACGAATGCGGCGGTCGCAGAGGGGGAAACGAAAGGCAAGCCTTCCCGATGATAGATCTCTTTTGCCTGATTCAGAACGCGTGAAGAGAAGGGTCCCACCACGCATAATACTTCCGGGTCGGCGGCGATCTGCTTTGCGGCATCCACCGCCGCGCTTAGATCGTTCCGGTCGTCATAGGGCGCAAGTTCCACCTTATATCCCAATTCCATCAACGGGTCAGCCAACTGCCCGACCGCCAGTTCCGCGCCGCGCATGATGTCCGTGCCCACATCCGCCAATTGAACCGACAACGGACTTTGACTGGCGATCTTGATGGTTGCCTTCGGAACGAAGCGCAGTGGGTTGGGCGAATGTCCCCGAGGGAGTCGCGGGAATCTCCGTCGCCCCTGATCCGCAACCGGTCACAGCAAGGATCAGGATGACGAGCAATAGCGAAACAAGGGAATTTCGATGGTTGTTCATATTATTCTCCTCTTCATAAGAGAAAATCCTATCCCGGGGTTTTGATCCAACCTCAAAATCAAAGACCACTGTGCGCCGCCAGGGTAGTTAGGGACAAAGCGCCTGCTGCCCGGCGGCACAATACGCGGTCTTGCCGCCCACCACAGTGACCAGAACCGACAGATCCTTGATGCCATCTGGGTTGTCAAGCGGATTCCCCGAAAGCACGATCAGGTCCGCCAGTTTGTCTGACTCCAGCGAACCAACTTCATCCTCCATGAACAGCAGATAGGCCGCATTGATTGTCAGCATTGGTAAGGCTTCTGTGATCGTCAACGTGCGATCAGCCAGCCATTCAGCGGGTTCACAGATCGAGCCGTCCCCCGCCGCCTCCCGCAAAGTGGTGAGGCTGTATAGTTCCAGCAGTGGGCTGGGTGGTCCCAGCCAGGGATAATCGGTTTTGGCGGCAATTACCAAGCCCGGGTTGGCATCCACCAGTTCGCGCCAACGCCGTATATTGCGCTTCCAGTTTTCGGTATATCCTGTTCCATCTTCGGAACAGGTCTGCCAGTTGCCAAAAATAACCGGGTTGACGCCCATTTCACTAAAACGGCTGAATTGTCCATCCACCATGAAAAGGGCGTGTTCGACCCGATGCCGTTCCGGGTTCCCCGGTGAATCGATGACGGCATCGAGCGCATCAATTGCCTGATCAACCGCCCGGTCCCCCAACGCATGGATCGCGATCTGATACCCGGCTCCGTCTGCCCTGCGGACGATCTCAGCCAATTTCTCGTCACTCAAGAACAAAGTACCCTTTCCTTCGCTCGTTTTAAGAACCTCACTGACTGCTGCGGGACCACAAGTTCCTCCATCCAAAAATAATTTCACGCCGCCGATGCGCAGCATCCCGCCGAATTCATCCGTGGGCGGGTAGGCGGTGTACCAGTCCCCCAGCGGTTCTCCACAGTTATTCGTGGCGACGAGGTAAACGCTGGTGCGCACGCGCAGGTTTCCGGCAGACTCCAGGGATCTAAGACCTTTCAAAATCCCTTCGTCCACATACATATCTGCCAGGGTGGTGATCCCGTTTCTGAGCGCCAGGTCCTGAGCTTCGCCCAGATTTAGTCCCAAGTGAGCCTCTGCATCGTTGAGAATGTGCGTGTGCGGGTCAACAAAACCGGGCAAGATGGTCCTACCTTGCAAGTCAATCATTTTGGTTTGTGGTCCCTGGAGAGCAAGAATCTCTTCGTCCGTACCGACGACTTGGATCAGGCTGCTGCGAAAAGCGATGGCTTCTGCCAAAGGCATGCCTTCATCCATGGTAATGATCCTGCCGTTATGAAAGATCACGTCTGCCGGCGCGCAGTGGGTTGGGCGAATGTCCCCGAGGGAGTCGCGGGAATCTCCGTCGCCCCTGATCCGCAACCGGTCACAGCAAGGATCAGGATGACGAGCAATAACGAAAAGGCGAACTTGCAATTGGCATATTTTTCAGCATTCATCCTACACTCCTCATGTGAAGGTAATCAGGATGTCAAAGAATCCGCTGTTATCTTCACACTTCCAATCATTGACCGTGAAATATAGTTGACCGTCTTTTGCGGCAGTGAATCTTAGCGTGGTTCCGACAAAAAACGGTGGCAGGTCTTCCAGACGCCCGATCAAGGCTCCATAACCCGCTCCCTGCTGCGGACATTGAATTGCGCCGCAAACGCTTTTTTGCCCGTTCGGGTCGCCGTTGCTCCCCTCCCTGCCATCCCATGTATTAATCACTCCGGATGCACTGATGACAACCGTTTGACCTGCGCGAACACTTATCTGGGAATTCATCCAGCAGGCATCGGCAGGAAGACTGAAATGGAGTGCGTGCGGCGTCGGTGTAGACTCGGGGGTATGAGTCGGCGAGGGGATAGCCGCGGTGAGAGTCGCGGCGACAGCCTTTTCTGTTGCGGCTGTTGATGTCTGGTCGGCGTAGATCGTGGCGGCTACCATCGTCTCCATTTGTCCAGGCGGTGACGGACTTGATGTTGGCGTTGCGACTACCGATTGGCAGGAAACCGAAATCATCATCAGGGCAAAGCAGATCAAAAAGATTTTTGTTTTCATGGTCCTGGTTGTGCTTGTGGGATTCCGAAAATCAGGGCGCATTTCGGTGGGGAGGATTGCTCCTCCCCACCTCGAAGGTCAATGTCTACCGCGTAAACGTACAGACATAAGCGGGCCAGTCCACTTGTGACGTCCACGGGAAGACCTCGTGTCGCACGAGGTCAGCCGACGTTCCGTCGCCCCAAATTGCCCTGGCGGTAATGCTCTCGAAATGCGCCCTCGCGTCCGCATAGGACATGGGGATGAACTCATCAACGCCCGGCACCCAGCCGATGAGGAAGCGCATGGCTTGATCAGGATTGATCTCCTCGACTTCTTCGCAAACCAAGCCCTCTGGAGTGTCCACCCCGCGCAACTCAAAAGGTCCGCGTAACAATACGTTCCCCTCATGGACCGGAGCGCTGCCGGAGAGGACGAATTCGCCTCCCTGACCTGAGAATGTGCCGGGTTCGGGCAGACTCCATTCGAAATCGAAATGATAGGGATACGCGCCATCGGGCAGACTCCCTGCCGGCAGATCATACGAGTATGCGGCAATCCACACCCTCTCTGCCTGCGCGTTTGGCGAGAAACTGGCATAGGCGATATGGCGGCCATCGAGCGAGTAATTGGGATCGTAATCTCCGAATTCGAGCGCGCCGGTTACCCAGGTTGACTCGCCTCCCGCTGCCGGGACGGTCCAGATGTCTGTATCCCGACCCCAGCCGGCGTGGAACGCGATCGTCTTGTTGTTGTTGGACCAGGTTGGTCTTCCCTCCCAGAAGGGACTGCCTGTCAACTGGACGGGCTCGCCAAGCGGATTTCCGGCATTGTCCACCCTCACTTTCCAGATGTTGCCATCCCTCTCGAAGGCGATCCACTTCCCGTCCGGCGACCAGGCTGGAGCATTGCCAGTTTCGACAACGAGCGTTTCATTTTGTCCGTTCAATCCCACTGTGCGGATAGATCCGTCGCTGGGACGGTGAAACGCCAGGCGTTTGCTGTTCTGAGACCAGGTTGCCATGAACGCATCTTCCGCCACCAGTTTTGGATCGCCGCCGGCAGACGGCACGATGAACAACCTGAAGTCGCCATCCGCCCCACGATCGAAGGCGATCAACTTACCGTTCGGAGACCAGGTGGGATAACTGCCGCCCTCCGCGCCCGCCAGCGGCGCGCTTGCCCCGGTTTTTACATCTGTGATGTAGACGCCGTGCGCGCTCCAATCTGTGTTCCATACATCATGGACGATCTTCTTCCCGTCCTGCGACCATCTCGGGTTGAATTCATGCGTGTCCCTCAAATCCGTGATCTGGCGGGTCTCGCCGGTTTGCGGATCGAAGGCGTAGATGTCGTATGTGCGACAGGTGAGGGTCTTGGGTGAATTACTCAATTGCACCCATTCGCCCGATGGAACATCCTGAGCGTAGACAACGACCGAATGTGGCTCGTAGGAGGAGATCACTCCCCACAAAGAGGCGAAGAAGGAGCAGTTGCCGTCCACACATACCCCGGCGTTATCGAGGTCTTCCCTGTATTCGCCCGCATACAGCCATTCAGGAAGCGATGCGCCATCTACATTAACTTCTATTGCCAGGTCAACCGCGCGGTCATCGGGATCAGCCGCCCAGCCGCCCACGTTGCAAGCCCAGTCAGGGACGTCCCCTCCGTCAAAGTCATGGAATCCTTCCGGCAGGAAGCCCCAGCCTTCGTTCAGTTCGAAGAAGTCGAAGTCGGCGGGAATGTCCCGATCGGGCGTGTTGTAGTCCTGCGAGGATGTGAGTCCAACTCCGTTGACCTGGAAGTCGGAAGGAATCCAGTGAGTCCCGATTTCGAACCAGGTTATGCCTTCATAACTGAAAAACGCCCTGACCATGTCTCCGCGGCGTTCGAGGCGCAGGTAGGCTTCGTTAGGGCTGTCAACCGTAGCGGCAAAGTTGCCGTCCACCAGGTTGCCGCCCAGGACTTTGTCGAAGTAGATGCCGTTACCGACGCAAGCGCCCTCCACGTCGCAGAAGGCGCGTCCCAATTGCAGGAAGTTTTCCTCGTCCTGCCAGATGACCAGACCCGCGAATTGGAAGTCCGTATCCGGCTCGAAGAGCAAGCGCGTCTTGATCATGAAATCGCCGTTTGCCGCTCCTCTCAACAGAAGGTTTCCATTCGGCGTAACGGTGTCTGATGCGTACATCCGCAGGAAACCCGGCACATCGTCAAGATTCCATTGACCTGAATCTCCGTTCTTCCAATACCAACCATCACGCAATGATCCATCGAATTCGTCCCTCCATGTGGATGGCGGGGCCGGAGGCGTACCGGCTTCGTTGGCGTCTCCATCTGCGTCGTAGATGTGAGCATAACTCCACGGTCGCATGTCTTCGGTGATATCAAAATCAATGGTCTTGAAGTCTGCCATCCACGCGCCGCTAATCGGGTCGGCAGTCACCATGATGCTCTCCTGCCATTCCTGCGGACCGGGTCTCGCCCAGACCTCTCTTCCCAAGGGCGCTGTGCCTGCCATTATTTCGTGGTCTGTGTCGAAGACCTCCATGGTGATCGTTTCCAGCACGATCCCTTTTTCGGTCGCCTCATCCGCGACAACCAGGTAATTGCCCGGCGCAAGGTTCAGCCCGTGCGCGTCGTACCCAACGAATGTGAACCCCCATTCGTCCGCTTCCTGTTGACCCGACCAAAGCAGGTTTACGCCTTCGCCTTCGGACTCGGATTCGTAGACGAACAAATCCAAGGTTCCAGGAATAAAGTCGGTGGTCCAGAACCAATCGCCGGCTTCGGACGCGACGATGCGGGGGGTCGGTCCTTCGGCAGAAACACCTCCCGCCGCCGGAAACGCCGCCGCCAGGACGATTAAGATGCTCAGGACGTTCGCGAACGTCCTCTTGAGCGTTCGAATTGTTGAATGTACAGCGTTCATTTTGATCCCTCCGAGATCAAACTTATCAGGGACTCGTTACGGCAGGGGCAAAAGAGCCTTCAAGCCGTGCAGGTCATCTGATCCACTCCATTTCCTCATAGGACCTCCTTCGGTTGTCCGAGTCGCTTTCGGTGCGCGGGTATAAAACGAGAGGAAAACATAAGCGTCTTCATCGTCTTCGTCGGTAAACGCCTCTCGCTGCGGCGTCATCAGTATTCGACTTTGAAACTGCCAAAACAAGTATAAAAACTGCCAAAAACTGTTAACTTCGCCGCGCTTATCCCCAATCGCGCGCGTATTACCGTACAAAGGCCGCCCTCCATCCTGACATTCACAGGTTTATGCCCTCTTTTCCAAACGGAAACAAGCCCCATGACCAATGCAATATCAACACGCCGCCTTTCAAAATGAAGAGGGTGAATTTACGAAAAGCCGCCCTGTCACCCGGGTGATCGTTGTGGCACCGCTAAAAGGATAGCGGCGATCTTGTCCATTTTTTTATAGCAGATACATGGGACGCGATTCAAGTGACATTTGTCACTGTCCGGTTACATTTCGCGAACTGGGCTGGCTCGCGTTCGAATGAGGGGCGTCCTGCGCTGGAGTAACGGAATTCCATGCGGAACTTTACGACATTCTCTTGACTTTTCCCCGCCCCGCACTATACTACAAGCAGACAAAGAAATGGGGACATGGAGATTTGCGCTGTATCGAAGCGATATCGAACGTTCACCGAAAGGAGACGAGAAGATGCCTGGCATACAAGTTGGACAGGTGACCCATTACTTCGATCACATCAACGTAGCCGTTCTTGCGCTCACCGAACCCCTGCGCGTCGGCGACGCCGTTCACATTCTGGGTCATTCGACCGATTTCAAGCAGGAGGTGACGTCGCTGCAGATCGAACACCAGCCGGTGGAGGAGGCGAAGCCCGGCGACGACGTGGCAATGAAAGTCATCCAGAAAGCGCATCCCCACGACAAGGTGTTCAAGATCACGGACGAATGATGCCCTGATTGCACCGCTCCAACCCGTCAAACGCGAAGGTCGCTGAGAAAAACTTCCCCGGTGGTTTCTTTGCGACCTTGGCGGTCTTCGCGGTTAAGAGTTTTCTATCCCAACTCCCCCACCGCCTCCTCCGCCTCTTCCAAAATCTCACCAGACTTCACCATCCCTTTCGACCGGGGCGAAAGTGGTAAAATCCAAAAAGAGGTGCCGTATGGTAGCGTTGAACATTTCAGACGACCTGGCTTCGGCGATAAAAGATGAAGCGTCAAAGCGCGGATTATCTGTGGAGGAGTACCTGCGATTTACGGTGAAGAGGGAGCGCACATTATCCGCGCGGCAGAAATTGGAACAGGAACAGGCTTGGTGGCTGGCGCTGCCCCTGCGCGAACGCGCAAAATATGAGGGCGAATTCGTCGCCATTCACGAACAAAAAGTCATTGACCACGACAGGGACGAATCAACTCTGTACGAACGCATTCGAAAAATGCACGGGAAAACGCCTGTTTTGGTCATGCCCGCAGAGGGTCCAAAGGAAATACACCTGTACAGCCCAAGGATCATACGGTAATGAAATCAGCGCCTTACAGCAAAGCGTATTCCCCTGCTGCGCCTGTATTGCCTGTGAACATTGCTGTTCCAACAGAAACGCCGGCAGGCGAATCATTGATGGCATTGGTGGATACAGGCGCGGACGGCACGTTTATCCCAACCTCCATTTTGGAAGCCCTGGATGCTCCCATTCTATATATGACGAACGTGCGCTCCCATTTTGGGGAGAATCTCTATCGCGTTCCTGTTCATAAGGTGGACATTATCCTGTTCGGTGCATATCGCCTGCCAGGCATCGAGGTTGTTGCAGATGATCGGGGAGAGCAGGTTATTCTGGGGAGAGATGTTTTGAACGCGTTGAAGTTGCAGCTGGATGGAAAGGAGAAAATCCTCGACTTATTGGAATGATTCTCATATCCTTCACCCGTCTACCCCAACTCCCCCACCGCCTTCCCCACCTCTTCCAAAATCTCCCCTCGCTTCACCAACTCCTTCATCGTATTGTGATCGTTATACAGCGGACGATCAATATCCAAATGCTTCACGTATTTGCGGATCACTTCGCGCGCTTTTTGCGTGCCGCGTCCCGGGGTGAACTCGCGGAAGTCCAATGCCTGCGCCGCCGCCATGAATTCGATTCCGAGCACACCATACGCGTTATCGAGGATCTGTCCGTTCTTGAGGGCGGTGTTCAAACCCATCGAGACGAAGTCCTCCTGATCCGCCGCGGCAGGGATGGATTGAATCGAAGCGGGCGCGGACAAAATCCGCTGTTCGACGATCAAATGATCGGCGGTGTATTGGCTGAGCATCATCCCGGAGTAGAATCCGGGCTCGTGGGCGAGGAAATCAGGCAGTCCCTGGGAAAGAGCCGGGTTCGTCAGGCGGTTCATGCGCCGTTCGGACAGCACGCACACCATCGTGATCGCCGCGCCCGCCATATCCATCGGCAGCGACACGGGAGTCCCCTGAAAGTTCGCGCCGGTCAGAGTCAACCTCAACTCAGGCACGAAGATGGGATTGTCCCCGACGCCGTTCAACTCGATCTCGACCTGCGAGCGCGCGTACGCAACCGCATCGCGCGCCGCGCCGATGACCTGCGGCGTGGAGCGCATCGAATAGGCGTCCTGCACTTTGGTTTTCATCCTGCCCGTCGTCAGGTCCGAGCCTTCGATGACCTTCAGAATATTTTTCGCCGAGACGACCGCGCCGCTGAAGCCGCGTAATTCATGCAGTTTGGCGTTGTACGGTTTGAGATTTCCAAGCAGCGCTTCGATCGTCATCGCCGCGGCGATCTCCGCCTGCCTGATGAAGCGCTCCATTTCGAAAATGTGAATGGCGGACATGGCGGTCAGCAAATTGGATCCGTTGATCGCCGCCAGACCGTCGCGCGCCTGCAAGCCCGGAATCGGAATCCCAGCCCGCCGCATCGCTTCGTGACCCGGGAGTCGTTCGCCGCCTGCCCCGCCATCGGGGTTATAAAAAGCCTCTCCCTCCCCCATGAGCAGGAGCGCGGCTTGCGCCATCGGAGCGAGGTCGCCGCTCGCGCCCACCGACCCCTTCTGACAAACGACCGGTGTGACGCCTCTGTTCAGCATCTCCACCAGCGTTAACGTGATCTCGGGTCTGCAGCCGGAATTCCCATGCGCGTGGACGTTGATCCGCCCCACCAGCGCCGCGCGGACGTATTCGATGGGCGCCGGTTCGCCGATGCCAGCGGCGTGGTTGTAGATGAGGTACTTCTGGAATTCCTTCACCTGCTCATCGTTGAGCATGGTCTCCGAGAATTCCCCGATCCCCGTATTTGTGCCATACATGACTTCTTTCTTGGCGAGTTTCTCCTCCAGCATGGCGCGGCAGACTTTGATGCGCTCCAATGCTTCCGGGGCTAATTCGACTTTCTCGTTATCTCGTGCAATGGCAACGAGTTTTTCGATGGTCAGGGACGATCCGTCGAGGGTGATGGGCATGTTCTTCTCCTGAATGGGATGATGCTGGTATTTTACCCCGTTCAAAACCGCCGTTCGAGGGGTTTTCGCCTGATGTTTGATACAATCTCCTTCGTTGAAGACTCACGCGTAGGCGACGTTCTCTAACGTTGCTGCGCCAGGGAGCGCTTTCTTGATACATCCCAAAAACGACACAGGAAAAGAACCCATGCTAAAGATAAAACGCGTTTACGAACCTCCCGAACCCGCCGACGGCGCCCGGTTTCTGGTGGAGCGGTTGTGGCCCCGCGGGGTCAAGAAGGAGGCGTTGAAGATGGACGCCTGGCTGAAGGATGCCGCTCCCAGCCCCGGTTTGCGGAAGTGGTATGCGCACGACGTGAGCAAATGGCGGGAGTTCCAGCGGCGATACCGGGCGGAGTTGGAGAACAACCCGGAGGCGTGGAAGCCCATCCTCGAGGCGGCGCAACGCGGCAACGTGACCCTGCTCTATAGCGCCCACGACATGGAACACAACAGCGCCCTGGCGCTGAAATCGTTCGTGGAAGAACGCCTCAGGAAGTAATCGAAACTTTGCCCGGCAATGGTCGCCTGTTCGCGATCTGACTTGCCCGAGTTCGGGATTAGCCTTTTGGGGACGCGAACCACACGGACGAAGCCCGGACGCGACGCGCTCCGCTCGATTGCCTCACGGGGAATAAGAGATTTGAAAACTTTCAAACCTGTAACGAAATTGTCTTGCAGCGGGACATGAAGATCGTATAATACAAAGATTACCGACGGGCGAGGGCAGTGGAGGATATATGTTAGGACTCATGTAAAAACAACTTCCGTTTTTTGAAAGCAGAGGCCAAAAAGTGCGTACAATAGACAAGCAAAAAGCGTTTGTCAAAGGATAGGTAATG
>SZPG01000006.1 GCA_030263595.1 Chloroflexi bacterium CFX6 | reverse complement strand
GGAGATGGTGATGCCCGGGGACAACGTCAACCTGACGGTGGAATTGATCGTGCCGGTGGCGTTGGAGCAGGGCTCGAAGTTCGCCATCCGTGAAGGCGGCCTGACCGTCGGCGCGGGCGTCGTCACAAAAATTATCGAATAAGAGAAAGTTGGTAAGTTCGTATGGCATCCAAGAAGAAGGACGTTCGACCCGTCATCACGCTTCAATGTAACGACTGCAAGGAGCGCAATTACACGACCGAAAAGAATCGTCGTAACGATCCGAACCGTCTCGAGTTCAACAAATATTGTCCGCGTTGCCGCAAACATACCGTGCATCGCGAAACGAAGTAGTTATGGAGTCTGATAGTCTGATGGTCGGATAGTTGAAAGCAATAGTCACAACCACGAGACTGCAAGACAATAAGACTATCAGACTATAAATGAAGGCCAGTAGCTCAATTGGTAGAGCACTCGTCTCCAAAACGAGCGGTTGTGGGTTCAAGTCCTGCCTGGCCTGCCTGTACCTGCTAATGCCGCTTTGCGAAAGGCGGCATTTTAGCGGCAAGAAAGATATGCAATAACAAGGAGCGCGATCTTGGCTGAGAAGGCAAAAGGCAAAAAGTCCAATCCAATTCAGGCGTATTTCCGCGAAACGATTGGCGAACTGCGAAAAGTATCCTGGCCCACGCGGCGGGAAGCCCTGCAACTGACGGGCCTCGTCATTGTGGTAATGATCGTCGTCGGCTTCATTCTGGGGTTGACCGACGGCGCCGCGCGCGGCTTGCTGGGATTGTTGCTCGGTTAAGCGGCAGATCAAGGATTCGAGGAAGAATGACGTTACAGGAATCGCAAGACCAGCCCGAACGTGAACCGGAAGAAACGCTTCGGGAGACCGTAAGCGAATCGATCGAGTCTCCGTCAACGGCTTCTGATGAAACGACTTCATCGGAGGCGTCCGGGTCTTTAAGCGTTCCTGTGGATGAATCCCAAATATCCGAATCTACATCGGACGCGGCGGATCGGGACAACCCTGAGCCTGCTCCCGCTCCCGAAGCCTCGACCTCCCCGGAACCCTCCTCGACATCCGAGGCGGAAGGTCCCGCCTGGTACGTGATCCATTGTTATTCGGGCTACGAGAACAAGGTTCGCCACAACCTCGAGCAACGAATCGAAACGATGGGCATGAAGGACAAGATCTTCGACGTGGTCATCCCCACACAGGAGGAGATCGAGGTCAAGGACGGGAAACGCCGTTCCGTGGAACGACACATCTTCCCGGGCTATGTGCTTGTCAACATGCACCTGACGGAAGAGTCGTGGTACGTGGTGCGCAACACCCCCGGCGTGACCGGCTTCGTGGGCATGGGAAACACCCCAACGCCTCTCCGCCCCGAAGAGGTCGCCCAGATCATCAAACGCATGGAAGCCGATGCGCCGACCGTCAAGGTAACGTACAAGGTCGGCGAACGCGTCCGCATCATTGACGGTCCGTTCAACGATTTCCGCGGCGTCGTGGCTGAAATTGACATGGAACGCACGAAGGTCCGCGTGAACGTGTCGTTCTTTGGTCGCGAAACGCCTGTGGAACTGGATTTTCTGCAAGTGGAAAAGGCTTGAGACCAGTCAGCAGTGATCGGTTGACAGCGACCAGTGATGTGTCCGCTGCCGGACGATTACTGATTTGGTGGGAGGGCGTCCCGTAAATCGCCCGCTAAAACCACAAAGGAGTAAAAATGGCAAAAAAGTTAAAGGCAATCGTTCGTCTCCAGCTCGAGGCTGGAAAAGCCAACCCGGCGCCCCCGGTGGGACCGGCGCTGGCGGGCCATGGCATCAACATCATGGCATTCTGCAAGGAGTACAACGCGCGTACGTCGAACAAACCGGGCGAGGTGATCCCCGCCGAGATCACGGTCTATACCGACGGTTCCTTTACGTTCGTGTTGAAGACGTCTCCGGCGTCCGTTCTGCTCCGCAAAGCCGCAAAGGTCGAAAAAGGTTCAAGCGTGCCGAACAAGGAAAAGGTCGGCAAAGTGACGCGGGCGCAGGTGAAGGAGATCGCCGAGTTGAAGATGAAAGACCTGAACGCGATTGATCTCGAGGGCGCGGTCAAACAGGTCGAGGGCACCGCCCGCTCGATGGGCATCACGATCGTGGACTAATTTTGTGGGAGTGGCGCTGGCGCGCCACGCTTGCACCACGGAGGATACAATGGCTAAACACGGAAAAAAATACAGAGCCGCTCTGGCTAAAGTGGACTTGGAAAAGGAATATTCCGTCCGCGAAGCGATCGCTCTCGCGAAGGAAACGAGCATCACCAGGTTCGATGCAACAGTGGAAGTTCACATGCGCACCGCCCTAGATCCCCGTCAGGCGGATCAACAGGTGCGCGATGTCGTGGTCCTGCCGCATGGGTTGGGTAAGACTATCCGCGTACTTGTTTTTGCCCAGGGCGAAGGCGCGGCGGCGGCGCGCTCGGCTGGCGCCGACATGGTTGCCGACGACGATGAAACCTTGAAGAAGATCGAAGGCGGCATGCTCGATTTCGACGTTGCGATTGCCACGCCCGATGCAATGGGCAGGGTGGGACGCCTGGGACGTGTGCTCGGTCCGCGCGGTCTCATGCCGAACCCGAAGGCTGGCACTGTCGTCAGCGCGAACGACCTGCCGCGCGCCATCAAGGAGGCAAAGGCGGGCCGCGTCGAGTTTCGCCTCGACAAGACGGCGAACATTCACGTTTCGGTGGGCAAGGTCTCGTTCAGTGAAGACCAGCTCATGGACAACTTCGCGGCGTTGATGAACGCCGTTCACAAAGCCCGTCCCGCAGGCGCAAAGGGCGATTACATCAAACGCATCACGCTCACAACCACCATGGGTCCCGGCGTCAAGGTCAACCCTGCGGAAACCCAAAAACTCGAGGTGACCGGGTAAAATACAGCCCGATATCCTGATAAGCCACTTCGCCAATGACGGCGGGTGTGGCGCCCGGTTTCGATGCGAGCGAAAAACCGCCGCTCCATTCGACCATAAGGCGCCACTTAATTTCCTGCTCAGGTGGAGACGACAAGCAAAACCCCAAAGGGATTTGCCGAAAGTCTTTGCCTGCAAAGTGGCAAAGACTTTTTTATGAAAGGAGGTGATACCCTTTGGCAATTACGAAAGAACGTAAAGAGGAAATTCTGGCGGCGTACTCTGATTGGCTGACGAAAAGCCAGGCTGTGATCCTTGTGGAATATACCGGTTTGAAAATGAAGGACCTGGATAACATTCGCGCCAAGGTCCGCGAATCGGGCGGTGAATTCCACATCCTGAAAAACACGCTTGCGCGCCGCGCGTTCGCCGATAACGGAATGAACCTGCCGCCGGAATTCCTTGTCCAGAGCACGGCTGTCTCGTTCGCGTTCTCCGACCCGGCTTCCACGGCAAAAGCGTTGAACGACGCCGCGAAAGGCAACGAATTCGTCAAGGTAAAAGGCGGATTCATGGGCGGGCAGGTATTGGACGCGAAGCAGGTCAAAGCCCTGGCTGAAATGCCGCCTTTGCCGGTCGTCCGCGCTCAGTTGCTGGGCGTTCTGCAGGCGCCTGCCGGAAAACTGGTCCGCACGATCGCCGAACCGGCGCGCGGTTTGGCGGCTGTCATCAAGGCTTTCGCGGAGAAAGCCCCCGCCGCGGCGTGATCGGCTCGATATTATGTAACCACTATAAACCTATCTCTTGAAAATGGAGTGAACAAGCAATGTCTGAAAAACTCGAAAAACTCGTGGAAGAACTTTCCACGCTTTCCGTCCTCGAGGCGGCTGATTTGGTGAAGAAACTGGAGGAAAAGTGGGGCGTTTCAGCCGCCGCGCCCGTTGCGATGGCTGCGATGCCCGCCGGCGGCGGCGCGGCGGCTGAACCCGTCGAAGAGAAGACCGAGTTCGATGTGGTCATCAAGGATGCCGGCGCCAAGAAGATTGACGTCATCAAGGTCATCCGCCAGTTGACCAGCCTCGGTCTCGGCGAAGCCAAGACCATGGCTGAAACCGCCGGTGCCAAGGTTTTGACCGGGGTTGGCAAGGATGCCGCCAACGAAGCCAAAAAGAAACTGGAAGAAGCCGGCGCGACCGTTGCGCTCGATTAAGGCGAAGTTCCATAATCAAAAAGACGCTCCTAAAGGAGCGTCTTTTTGATTGCCATGCGCCGCCGTCGTTGATGGTTACGCCGCCAGTGGTTTGTCCATTTTGCGGATGACCATGACCACCTTGCCTTTGATCTCGAGCGGTTCGGTCTTTTTGATGAAGATGGGTTTCATGGTCGGGTTGGCAGGCTGGAGGCGATAGCGGTCTCTTTCCTTGAAGAAATATTTCAGGGTCGCTTCGTTATCGCTCGGAAGCCAGACAGCCACCATCTCGCCGTTCCGCGCATCCGTGGCGGGTTTCATAACGACGATATCGCCGTCGTTGATCATGGCGTCGATCATGGAGTTCCCTTTTACTTCGAGGGCGTAAAGGTTGTCGCCTTTTTCCTTGGGAGGGAGGAGGCTGCGGGCGATGTCCACAGCCTCCGCTTCGCTGTCGGTCATATAACTGACGCCGGGTTGAAGTTCAGGAAGGGGCATGCCTGCCGCAATGGGACCCAGGATCGGGACGCGGAGCATGTTGCCCGCCTGTACGATCTGATTGACTTTGCCTGTCAGCCTCATGCCGCGCGAAACGCGGTTGTCACGTTCGAGATACCCCATTTTTTCGAGTTGTTCGAGATAATAATTGACGACGGACGTCGAGGAGATCTTGACTTTTTCGCCAATCTCGCGGATCGAGGGGGGGCGCCCGAACCGGTTCTGATATTCGTTTACGAACTCCAGCACCTTGATGTGCTTGTCGGTTATCCCTTTGCTTTTGCGTACCATCATCATAACAGCCTCCTGCCAATGCCATTGGCTCGCGACGAGCATTCTTCGCTCATTTGTGCTATGAATGATAACCGAACGCCTGTTCTGTGTCAAGCCTGCGGAAATGAAACTTTCGGGTTAGATCCACGTGCGGCGGCGCATCCACAGGTACATGCCAAAGGGGAAGAGGAGCATGATGGAAACCGTTATCGAGAAAATCTGGCGCGTTGTCCAGCCAAACAGATTCGCCACAGGTTCGAAGAAATTCATGCCAAAGAAGCCGGTAATGAAGGTAATGGGCATGAACAGGGTCGTGATGATGGTCAGCGTCTTCATGATGTCGTTCATGCGATTGTTGATGACGGACAGATATGTATCCAGCGCGCCGCCGACGAGGTCGCGCAGGCTTTCGTTCAGGTCGTGGAGGCGGACGAGGTGGTCGTAGATGTCGCGAAAGAAGATACGATCCTTCGGGTCAATGACACGGTAATCGTCGCGGGCGAGTTTGTTCATCACTTCGCGCTGGGGGAGCAGGATCCGCCTCATAGCCAGGAGAACGCGTTTCAGGGCGAACAGCCTCTCGAGAGTCTGAGGCGAGGGCCGGTCGAAGACCTGGTCCTCGATCTGGTCAATGGCGTCGTCAATCTTTTCCACGGTGGGCATGTATCCTTCGACGAGTCGGTCCACGATCTTATAGAGCAGGTGATCGGCTCCATCGTGAAGGACGCGGGGATCGCGGTTGCAGGACGCCCAGGTTTCCTCCAGGGCTGGGAGGGGATGGTCGTGATGGGTGACAATGTAGTTTTGCCCGAGGAAGATATCCAATTCGTCAATCTCGGATTCCCAGTTGCCGCCGTTGTCCGTTACCGCCATGTAATTGAGGACAATGTACAGGTAGGTTCCCCAGTCGTCCAATTTGGGCGCGTGGGTCTCTTGCAGAGCGTCGTCAATGGCGAGCGGATGGAAGCCGAAATCCTGGAGGATGGGGAGACAGGTTTCAGGCGGTTCGCTGGTGAAATCCGTCCAGAGAAGTCCACGTTTGTTTCGCAGAAGTTTGGGGAAGTCACGGGGCGAGATGTCCATGCGTATAGGCTTTCCAGGAGCGAAGTAAAGGGAGCGGATCACTTGTGCCTCGAGGGATTGAGAAATTTCTTGGGAAATTGTTATTATTTAGGAACTCTTTTAGAATTATCAATAATAATATTTAATTGGTTGAATATTCTTTACTTCTTCTTGACAAAATCAATATTCTGGCTATAATCCTATATGAGATTGAATTGGTCATCTGGAAAGTTCAAGGAGTATGACTATGGTTTGGTTCATCTGGCGAATATTGATGTAAAGGAACCTGGGTTCGGGGTAGGTTTTATCCTTCTGCGTTGTCCACGGAATTTTCCGTTGCTCCGTATTATCCGTGTACAAATCGCGCCCGCACATCCTTAATCCCGAACTGACGTTATGGAAGGTTGTTCCAAGGTTCATTAGCCTGAAGCGCCGATTATTATAAGGCTTTCGCACGTTATTTTGGAGGATACATCATGTATGCCGCACCTGCGCGTTGTCCGGTTTGCAGTTCGGAGCTGGAAGTGACCCGGCTCCATTGCTCATCCTGCGATACAACCATCGAGGGGAGGTTTATCGGCGGTCCCTTTGCTCATTTGACCGCCGAACATCTTGATTTCATTGTGACCTTTGTGCGATGCGAGGGCAAGATCAATCGCATGGAGCAGGAACTCGGTCTTTCCTACCCGACGATTAGAAACCGCTTGCACGAAGTGATCCGCGCCCTGGGCTATGAACCCGGCAAGGACGAACCGGTGGAGATCAGCGCTGAGAGGCGGAATAACGTGCTCGAAGATCTCGAGGCGGGACGCATCTCGGCGGATGAAGCCATGCGCATCTTGCGCGGAGAGGAGAGGTAGTCATGTCGAGGATGATTTCGGTGGGGAAAACCCCGAAGATCAAGGTGGATGTCGTTGGCGGCGACCTTAGCGTGGTCGGCTGGGATGGCGACATTTTGATAAAGGGCGATGAAGACGAAGTGCGCTTCACGCAGACCGATGAACTGATCTCGCTTTCCAGCGGCGGGAACCTCGCTTTGCGCGTCCCCAAGGGCGCCTCGTTCGAGTTTGTCAGCATAGGCGGCGACGCGTCCATTCGCGGCGTGCAGGGGAATATTGACCTGGGGGAGATCGGCGGCGATCTTTCCATCCGCGATGTGGGTCCGTTGACGATCGGAGCGATCGGCGCAGACTTTAGCCTGCGGAACGCGAAGGGCGATATCCATGTGAGAAATGCGGGCGGGGATGTTTCCATCCGGGAGGTGGAGGGGAACATCGCTTTCGATTCAGTGGGGAACGATCTTGCCTTGCGCGGCGCGAACGGGGACGTCAAAGTCAACGTGGGGGAGGACGTGATCGTGTATCTCGACCCCAAGGCTGACGGCGACTACTCGGTCGTCGCCGGGGACGATATTTTGCTCGTGCTTCCCCCGGACGCAAACGTGACCCTTGTCATGCAGGGCGATCGGATTGACATTGACCTGCCCGGCGCGGAGCCCGATGAAGACGCGACCGAACGCGTCGTTGTGCTCGGGAACGGTTCCGCGAAGATCTCCCTGAGCGCGGGCGGCGACGTGCGCGTGAGCAGCCAGGAGGATGCGGGCGAGTTTGCGGAGGAATTCGGTAACTTCGCGGGGATAAATTTCGACTGGTCCGGCTTCGGCGACCGCATCTCCAGGCAGGTGGAGGAAGCGACCCGCCGCGCGACCAAACGCGCAGAGGAAGCGGTGCGGCGCGCGGAGCGTCATGCCGCGCGTCACGCGCGCCACCCTAAAAGCGGATTGGCCGTTGGCCGATGGAATTGGGATCCCCAAGGGTCGCCCAAGCCGCCGGCCCCTCCCACCTCATCCGAGCCCATTTCGGAAGAGGAACGTATGGCGATCCTGAAGATGCTTGCCGAAAAGAAGATCACTGCCGAGCAGGCAGAGCAATTGCTGTCGGCATTGGAAGGAGGTAAGTGATGTCTTCGGAGGAACGCAAAAAGATCCTGCAAATGGTGGAGGAGGGGAGGATCTCGGCGGAGGAAGCCGCAAGTTTGATGTCCGCTTTGTCGGAGGATGAAGAGGAGGAAGCGGCGGAGGCGGAGGTCCTTGAAAGCGGAGCAGGTTCCGGCTTTGAGCGCGATGCGTCGAGCGGATCGAGGCGAACCGAAGCGCCGGAGTTCGATGAGATCAAGGCGCGGGCGCGTCGCTTTGCGTTGATCCCATTGTGGGCGGGCATCTTCGTCACCGTGTTGAGCGCTTGGGCGATCTACGCGATCCAGCAGAGCGCAGGGACCAATTTCTGGTTCTACTGCATGATCCTGCCGTTGATGCTCGGTGTGTTGTTGATCGCGCTCGGCGCGGGCGGACGTTCCTCCCGCTGGCTCTACATCAATGTGGATCGGCGAGACGCCGAACCGGGCGATGGTCCCCGGAACATTACGCTTGGCTTCCCCGTGCCGTTCGGGCTTGTGGCGTGGTTCTTCGATAATTTTGGGCACCACATCCGAGGCGTGAACAGAAAAACGGCAGAGGGCATCGTTCAGATGATGCACGCGACCGGGGAATCGGACGAACCTTTGATGGTCAATGTGGACGACGACGACGCTCGCGTGCAGGTCTATTTCGGTTAATGGAGCGTGAATGGCTGAGGTCAAGAAACGACGCTTGCTGAGCGGATTGTTGATCCTGTTCCTGACGGCGATGATCTTCGCGAATGTCGGCGGGAACATGTACCAGGCGTTCATGCCGCTTTACCTCAAGGACCTGGGCGCGAACATTCCGCAGATCGGCTTGTTCTTTACGCTGGCTCAGATCGTGCCTTTATTCCTGCAAATATTGGGCGGCTGGGTGTCCGATTCGCTGGGCAGATTGCGCGCCATTGCGATCGGCAGCGTCTTCGGTGTGATCGGTTTCATTCCGCTCATTCTCGCCGATAGATGGGAATGGCTCCTCGCGGCGGTGGCAGTGTCGGCGGTGGCGCGCGCGCTGGTGGGACCCAGTTTCGACGCGTTCATCGCGGAACATTCGAGCGAGGAAAATCGAGGCAAAGTGTTCGGCATTTCGCAGGCGATTTTCATGATCGTATCCGTCGTTGGTCCCCCGTTGGGCGGTTGGCTGGCGGGTTCTTATGGTTTCAAACTGATGCTGCTCGTTGCCGGCGTTTTCTATTTCATTGCCATGATCATGCGGTTGGGCATGGCGCGCGAGGCGGCGAAAGGCGGAGCCGCCGCGCATCAGAAACTCTCGTTCACCGGTCTGAAGACCAACCTGCGCGCGATGTTCGGTATGATCGTTTCGGGCGGCGTGTTGACGTGGATTTTGCTGACGGACGGCTTTCGCGACGTTTCCTTTCAACTTTCGGAGAATCTCTTCCCTGTGTTCATGCAGGAATTCGGCGGGCTTTCGCTTCAGCAGATCGGCTGGGTCACGTCCGTCTTTGGCGTCTGCATGATGTTGATCACCATACCGGGCGGCTGGCTTTCGGATAAGGCTGGCGAGCGCGTCGGCATCGCGACCGGCATGTTCCTCATGGGAAGCGCGTTATTGATCCTCATCAACATCCCGCAGGGGAATCAATGGCTGTATTACGCAGGCTGGGGGGTGGCTGGCATGGGGGTGGGCGTTTCCGCCCCGGCGTACCAGTCCCTCATCAGCAAGGCGGTCCCGGCGCACATGCGCGGCACAGCGTTCGGGTTATTTGGCACCAGCCTGGGACTGGTCTCACTGCCCGCTCCATGGATCGGCGCGCAATTGTGGCAGCACGTCGGTCCCCGCTTCCCGTTCGCGGTCACCGCGGCTGTGTTGTTGCTTTCCATCATACCGATCTGGTTGAAATTCAAACTTCCCAGAACCGAAGAATCGCTTGCAGCCGATGAAACTGCGGCGGCTGCAGTTTGATTGATATTACGAACTGGAGGTCGCAATGGCGTCTGTCGAAGAACGAATGAAAATCCTGAAGATGATCGAGGAGGGAAAACTCAGCGCGGAGGAGGGGACGAAACTGCTCGCGGCATTGAGCGCGAAACGGACCCCGCCGCGTCCGCCGGGCATGCCGGGTGGCGCCAAATGGCTGCGGATCCGCGTCACCGACACGCGGACGGGACGCTCGAAGGCATCGGTGCAGATCCCGCTCGCGCTCGTTGACGCCGGTTTGAAGATCGGCGCGCACTTTGCTCCCGAAGTGGAGGGCGTGGACATGTCCAACGTGATGGAGGCTTTACGCTCCGGCGTAACCGGCAAGATCATTGACGTCACCGACGAAGTTGACGGCGAGCACGTAGAAATCTACGTGGAGTAGGCGCGCGGGCAGTTGCGCCTGTTATTTTTCATTCCCCTTATCCCATCGCAAGGGTCGTTCAATTTTTTAAATTGCAGCGCCAAAGGAACAACATGGATCAATCGAACCGCCCCATAGGCATGTTTGCATTCACCATTGTCTGGCTCGGACAGATCGTTTCCGTGCTTGCCAGCGCGATGAGTCAGTTCGCCCTGACCATCTTCATGTTCACCGAGACCGGCAGCGCCACCGCGCTCGGTTTGATGCAGGTCTTTTTCATTACGCCCTTCCTCTTGATCTCTCCGTTTGCGGGTGTGCTTGTGGATCGTCACAACCGCAAGTTGATGATGATGGTCAGCGACCTGGGCGCGGGGATCGCCACGATCATCATATTGATCCTTCAGGCAGCGGGGATGCTCGAATTCTGGCATCTATATTTTGCATCCGTCATTTATGGTTTGGGCATGGCGTTTCAGTGGCCCGCCTATTCCGCCGCCATTTCGACGATGGTGCCGAAGGAGCAATTGGGCAGAGCCAACGGCATGATGTCCCTGATCGAGGCGGGACCCGGCGTCCTTGCGCCGATTCTGGCGGGCGCGCTGCTTCCCATCATCGGCTTGACCGGCATATTATTATTCGACGTCGTCACGTTTCTATTTGCGATTGGCGCGTTGTTGATCGTGCATATTCCCAACCCTGTTCGCACGCAGGAGGGGATGCAGGCGCAGGGAGGCATGTTGAAGGAGGCGGCGTACGGGTTCAAATACATCTTTGCCCGTCCCAGCCTGTTGGGCTTGCAGTTGATCTTTTTCGCGGGCAACCTCTTTGCTGGCATCGGCTTTACGCTCCTCGCGCCGATGATCCTCTCGCGTACCGACAATAACAGCCTGATGTTCGGATCCGTTCAAACCGCGGGGGCGATCGGCGCCGTGGTGGGAGGCGTCATCATGTCGGCGTGGGGCGGGTTCAAGCGGCGCGTGCACGGCGTCCTCTTCGGTTGGATTATCAGCGGACTTGGAATGGCGATCATCGGCCTCGCCGGTGGACTTCCGGTCTGGGTCACAGGGATCGTGATCTCCGCGCTGGTTGGACCGTTGGTGAATGCCTCGAACCAGGCGATCTGGCAATCGAAGGTCGCGCCGGACCTGCAGGGCCGCGTCTTTTCCGCCCGACGACTGATCGCGTGGTTTACGAACCCCATCTCCCCGATCATTGCCGGCACCCTCGCCGACTTTGTCCTTGAACCCGCCGCGCGCGCCGGGACGGGTCTGCCTGCCGCGTTCTCCTGGCTTGTCGGAACAGGACCGGGCTCCGGCATGGGGCTGTTGATCGTGTTTTGCGGGATGGCTTCCGCGCTCGTGGGCTTGACCGGGTATTTCATCCAACCAATTTATCATGCAGAGTCGGTCCTGCCGGACCACGACGCGTTTGCAAAAGCGGAACCCGCCTGAAATCGGTTTGAAAAAAACGCGCCTCCCGCAATAAAAGGGAGGCGCTTTCGGTTTAGCCCAGGTCTTCCATCAACTCCATCGGCACCGCCGCCGCGCCGACGATGCCCGGTCCCGTATGCACGCCAAGCACCGGCGAAATACGCATCACTTCCAGTTTTGCGATATTGAGTTTTTCCTTGAATTCTTCGGCAAGCGCCTCCGCTTTTTCGGCGAAGCGTCCGTGCAATACAGTGACCCATAACGGGGTGTTCCCGTACTTCTCCGCCAGATGATCGGTAATCGCCTTCATGGACTTGCCGAGCGTGCGCCCGGTGGTGACGGTGCTGTATTTGCCGTCCGTGTCCACGCGGATGACCGGCTTGAGATTCAAAAGCGCGCCCGCCATCGCCTTGACGCGTCCGATGCGCCCGCCGCGCGCCAGGTATTCGAGCGTGTCGAGCGTGTAGATCACCTCGGTCCTCTCGCGGATCTTTGCGAGACGCTCCTGAATGGCTTGATATGCCCAGCCGGCCTTGTCCGCGAATGCGGCCGCCAGCACCTGAAAGCGTTCCCCGCCGGAGAGGGTGAGTGTGTCCCAAAAACTGACGTTCGCCTCGCCCTTTACCTGTTCACCGCCATCGCGCGCCGCGTTGATCGTCCCGCTCAACCCCGATGAGATGTGGATCGAGAGGATGTCCCTTTCCACCTGCGCGATCCTGCGATACAACTCCGCGAAGATGCCGCCCGATGGCTGCGCCGTTGTCGGGATCTGCGGACGCATGGCTTCGAGGCGGTTGTAGAAATCATCCGCCGAAATATCGGCAGAGTTCACTTCGCCCTCGGGGAATTGGATGAAAAGCGGAGCCTGGACGATGCCCAATTCCTCCAGTTCCTCGTTCGGCATGTCTGCCGCGCAATCGGTTACTATTTTCATTGTCTTTTTCCTTTGTTATTTTTTGATTGTTGCAAAAGCCCTGCGCGATAGGAACCACCTCACGGAGTCTGCAATACTTTCATATAATGAGCGCGGCTGATAGCCCAGTTCGCGCGTCGCTTTTGCATGGCTGATATTCGAATTGCTCATCAAAACTTCCAGTGAGTACGGGGTGAAACGCGGGGAGGTCTTCGTCCAGCGGTAATAGAACGGGGTGAATTGCGCCGCCCACTTCGCCAGCTCGAACGGCATCTTCATCAACATGAATCCATGGCCCGTGATCTCGCGCACGGTTTCGAGCAGGTACCTCACGCTCATCCGCTGACCGGACAAAATGTAGCTCTCGCCGCGTTTGCCGTGTTCGGCCGCGGCGATCAATCCGTCCGCCACGTCGCGCACGTCCACGAAATCGTACGCGCCGTCCACGTATAGCGTCGGCTTCTTTTCAGCGGCGGTGCGGATGACGTGTCCCATCATCGAGCCGCGAAAGTCGAAGGGACCAATCACGCCCGTGGGGCAGGCGACCACAGCCTCCAGTCCCGCGCGAGCCGCCTCCTGCACATCCAACGTCGCCTGCGCCTTCGAGCGGTCATACGCGCCATACGGATTGTCGGGATCATAAGGCAGAGATTCGTCAATCACGCCCGCCTCGATCCGTTTGATCGCATGAATCGAGCTCGTGTACACCAGTTTTTGGATTCCGGTTTTCTTTGCAACGTGAAGCACATTGCGCGTGCCTTCCACATTCACGCGTTGGACCAGCGCGTCGTGTCCCGGCAAAATCGAGATGACCCCCGCGAGATGGAAGACGCCGCGGAGGCCTCGAAAAGATTCGAACAACGAATCCAGATTCAAGACATCGCCCTCCACCGCCTCGACCTCCAAGCCGGAAATTGATTCCACGCTTTCGCCGGGCAGGATCAACGCCCGCACCTTTTCCCCGCGCTCCAAAAGTTTCCGCACGAGGACGTTCCCGATATGTCCCGTCGCGCCAGTTACAAGCCACATATTTTTTCTTTCCGCGTAGAAGGCACTCTCGAACGCCGATATCGCAACGTTAGAGAACGTTGACGCCGCTTTCCTGTTGCCTACGCCTTCTCTTTCAACAAACCATCCACCAGCATGGTCGTGCTGTCCCGCGCCACCTTTTCCCATTTTGCGCCTGTGGGATCAAGCAGGCTTTGCAGCAACAAGCCCATCGCCGTGGAGACGATCATGCGCGAGGCGAGTTCGGGATCCACCTCGACGAACGAACCTTCGTCCACGCCCTTTTTGATGAGCGACGTGAAATACTTGTGATACCGCCGATAGGGCGCGATGCTTGCGTCCCAGATCTTCTTATCGCGGCTGGCTTGCAGCCAGAACTCCAGGAACATCGGCAGGTTGTTTCCCGCGGTCTCGAAAATGTACGGAAAGGATTCGGTCATGCTCATGAAGGTTTCCGGCGCGGACAGTTCCTTCGAGCCTTCGATGGCTTTGTCAATTGTTTGCAGCCAGCCATCCAATAAGGCAAGGAACAATTCCTGTTTGCTCTTGAAGTGATGATAGAACGCGCCTTTGCTGATGCCCGCCTCCGCGCAGATGTCGTCCACGCTCGCGGCGTTATACCCGCGATTCGAAAACAACTTGATCGCGGCTTCCATGATCTTTGTTCGCGTCTCTTCACTGCGTTGTTGCATGTTCTCCTTGATTCCCCTCTCCTATCCGTAGAGGAGGTGGGGGTGAGGTTGATTAAAACCGACCAGTCGGTATGTTTTTACCCCCGAACGATTGCGCTGTCAAGGGCGTGCGCGTCTGATTTCTTCGGAATATAATAACGGCATGACCGAGCCGCAATATCCCGATTACGTCCACAGGGCGATGGCGGAAGCCGAGCGATTGCTCGCGGACGAAGAGGATCTGGACCCGTGCGAGGCGGCGGGACTCTGCTTCGATATTCTCGCTCTGTTTCCCGAACACGCAGGCGCGAAGAGAATGATCGAACGCGCCTACCGCAATCCCAACCTGATCCGTGACAACCGCCGCGCCTTGAGCCGCCTCATTGACGAATGGGACGACCGTCCCTGGCAGCATCGCCGCAGGCTGGCTTTATCGTTCGGTTACGTCTCGCGCTGGGATGCGAAACATCGCGAATACGAAGAAGGCTTCGAACACGAACGCGAAGGACCCGAAGACGTGAAGAAATACCTGCACGCGGGTCACGTGCAATTGCTGGAGGATTATCTCGGCGGGCAGACCCAAGGCGCGGAAGGCGCGTGGCAGATCTTCCAGGAGGCGATCCGCCTGTCGAAAGACCCGCGCGCGGTGACGTATTGGGTGGGAAAGAAATACGCCGAGCAGGGATACTTTGCTGAGTCGGTGGACGTGCTTGAAGAACTCCTGCGACAATCCCCCGATGACAGGGACGCGCGCCGCTTATGGGTGGAGGTCCGCTGGTGGCGCGATAACCAGGACAGGATTCCATGGATCCCTCCAAGAGGGGAAGGGGACCGCTTCCGCCGCAGGATGATGGAGACCGACCCCGAGGCGCTGGAGGCAATCGAATCGCCCGAAAGCGTTTTGAATCAATATCGCCCGCCCGACCCGGAGGAACTGCCTCCCGGTATGAAGCCGATCGAACATGTGCCGCCCACCCTCGAAGAGAAGATGAATGAGTTGTTGAACGATACAGGTGAAACCGCGCCCGACAGCCCGGTGGACTGGAGTTATCTGGATAAGATCGAGCGCCGCGAGATTGACGTGAGCAGGTTTCCCAAGTGGGCGCGCGAGTTTTTGGACGACATCGAGGACCCCGAACAGCGGAGATACACGGAGGAAATGCTGTTGGAACAATTTTCCAACAAGGCATTGTACGATGATGCGTATTTCGAAGGGGACGAAGAAGACGAGGAAGATCAATAACAACGAAGACGGCTCCACCACAAGCCGTCTTCGTTTATTACCTCTTACTTTCCCCTTTTCACTTTCTACTTTCTACTTTCTACTTTCTATCTCCCGCCCTTATACGCCGTGATCTTCGCGCTATATACCGCCTTATACACCGCCTCGCGCGGATAATCCTGCACGTCCAGTTTCATCTCATCGAGAGCGGAATCAACGGTCTCCTTATCGAAGAATACTGGGTTGACGGAAACATTCTTAAAGCCGACCGCTTCCATCATGCCAATGTATTCGCTGGCTTCGACCGCGCCCGCCACGCATCCCGCCCAGGCGCTCAGGCTTTGTTTCACCGCCTCGGGCAGGGGACCGTCGGTGACGATATCCGAGACCGCGAATTTGCCGCCGGGTTTCAACACGCGAAAGGCTTCGGCAAACACCTTCGATTTATCCGGCGACAGGTTGATGACGCAGTTCGAGATGACGACGTCCACGCTGTTCGATTCGACGGGCAGGTCTTCGATGTATCCCTGGCGGAATTCGACGTTGGACAAACCGAGACGCTTCGCGCTACCCCGCGCCTGCTCCAACATCTCCGGGGTCATATCCACGCCGATGACTTTTCCGCTCTCGCCAACCTGTTTCGCGGCGAAGAAACAATCGAGTCCCGCGCCGGAACCGAGGTCGAGGACGGTTTGACCGGGTTGCAGCGACGCGAGCGTGATCGGGTCGCCGCAGCCGTAACTGACGGTTGATTCGCCGTTGGGGAGGGTGGCAAGCAGATCTGCCGGGTAGAGGTCCCTGTCGGTGGAGCAGCAATCTGAATCGCCGCAACAGGAGGCGGAATTTTTGATCCGTTCCGCGTAGTGTTCGCGGACGGCTTCATGGACGAGTGTCGGATTTGTCATTGATCTATCCTTATATCGAAGTTTGTCTATGTATTTTGGCGCAATAAACGGGACGCCGCCCGGGACGGCATCCCGCGTTCAACTCTGGATGGCTTGTTTGACGGTCAGGGTCGTTTCGGATTCGGGCGCGAACTTGATCATCAACTGCCCGCAGCAATACGCGACGCGCTCCTGGTTGAGCGTATAGAAGGTCTGTTTGCCTTCCTCGCGCACGTCCACCAAGCCCGCCTCGCGCAGGATGGCGAGATGATGCGAGACCGTGGGCTGGGAGACTTCCATCTTTTCGACGATCTCATTGACCGAGAGCCAGCGGCAGCAACACGCGCTCATGATCTTCTGGCGGGTTTCGTCGGCGATGGCTTTGGCGAAGAGGACAGGGTTCGCTTTCATATTGACAACCTTCGATGGATATTATATAGATGTCTGTCTATTTGTCAAGGGAGAATCCAGCAATCACATGAGCCGTCGAAATGACAGAAGGGATGCAGGAGCCTTTTCAGGGAGTTGGCGTTGGCGTCCCTGTGGTGGTGGGGAGCGGAGCGGCGGTTGAGGTGGGGAACGGGGTCAATGTGGCGGTGAGGGCGACGGGATAGCCCTCGATAAGGATCTGCCACGCAATGTCGAGATCGTCGCTGGCGGCGACGGGAAAATCCGGGAGGTTCTTCAAGGCGAGGTCGAGACGGAAGATCGCCTCGGTCAGGTCCTTTTGTTTGGATTCGGGCGCGGCGGCTTGCATCTCTGCCAGAATGTCCCGCGCGGCGCCCACGTCCGAACGCGCCAGGCCGAAATTGCTTTGATAGAGGAACAACCTCGCGCGTGAAAGCAGTTCCATTGCCTGAAGCAGGTTCGTTTGATACGTCAGATCGGCAAGCGATTCGTTCCGTTCGGCGTCCGCGCCTTCGAGCGTCTGGAGGCGCGCGTCGAGCGCGGCAAGCGACTCGCTTTGGGCTGTTTGATCGGCTTCGAGCGTTCGAATGTCGGAGGCGATTTCAGCGAGGGAATCGCTCTGGGATGTCTGACCAGCCTCGAGCGTCGCGAGACGCGTCTGCAAATCCATGATCTGAAACTCGAGTTGACTCTGCCTGAGGGCGATGTCGTTCATTTGCGAAGCGTTCTGTTCCACCGGTTGGATGAAATTATCGTACAGGAACGGCGCGCCGTAAAAGATCAACGCTCCGCATCCGCCGATGACCGCCACGATGATGATGAGGCGCAGGACGGCGAGGACGAAACGCCTCACGATCTGACCGAAGGTCTGCCGCGGCGTTTCGTCCTTTTTCTCCTCTTCCGCCTTTTCTTCTTCTACAACCTTATCCTCGACCATTTCCTCGACGGGTTCGATCTGGCGTTCTTCAGGGACAGGGACGATCTCTTCTTCCTTCTTTTTGTCTGCCTTTTTCATGTTCGCCTCCGGGGCGCGACGCTCCCATTGTCGCTACTTTGTGAAAGCGCGTAATTGACGCTGCCGCAGGCGTCTAACGTCAAATTGCGCGCTACGCGAGGTTTTCGTAATTCCCTGATTATAAAACCCAATCACATGAAACGCGATCATCCGCCGGTCAACACACCCAAACGATCCACGTATTCCTCCAACGCGTCGAACGCGTCCTCGATGGGCTGCGTGGAGGTCATGTCAATGCCCGCGATCTTGTACACCTCCATCGGCGGATTGGACGAACCCGCCTTGAGGAAGTTGATGTGATCCTGCGCGGCGTTGGGAACACCCTCGAGGATGCGTTTGGCAATGGCGTTCGCGGCGGAGATGCCGATGGCGTACTGGAACGAGTAGAAGTCAATGTAGAGGTGCGTGGTGAACGTGCCCCACGTAATGCCGACGCGCTCACGGTCCAAATTCATTTCCCCTCCGAAGCCTTCGCTGAACAGGTTCGCCATGAGGTTGATCATATATTCGGCGGTGAGAGGCTGACCTTTTTCGGCGCGCTGATGCGTCTCCAGTTCGAAGCGGGCGAGCGTGGGCATGATGAAAAAGTAACGGTGGAAGTTTCCCATCGCCTCCTCCAGCAATGCGATCTGGAAGGACTTGCCCGGGTTGGTTTTGAGCAGGTGGGCGCGGGTCATTGCCTGGTTGAAGTTCGAGGCAGTCTCCGCGATGATGGAGGGATAGGTGTAGTAGATCATCGGCTGGGAGCGGCTGGCGTAATACGCGTGCATCGAGTGACCGAGTTCGTGCGAGAGGGTGCTCAGGCTCCCGATGTCGTCGGTGTAGCTCATCATGATGAACGGATACGTGTCGCTTGGCACGCGCGTCGAGAAGGCGCCCTCGCGTTTGCCGGCGTTCGGCGACCAGTCCACCCAGCGGTCTTCCAGGCATCCCTTTCGCATGGTATTCACGTATTCCTCGCCCATCGGCGCGAGCCCTTCGCAGATCCAGTCTACTGCGGTCTCGAACGGGACCTTGTGCTTCTTCGTCGTGAGCGGCGCCCACACGTCGTAGGGATGCAGGGTCTTCACGCCCAAAGCCTTGCGGCGGATGCGCCAGTACTTGTGCCAGAGTGGAAGTCTCTTTTTGAAGATGTCCAGCAGGTTGTGGAACATTTCCACCGGCACGTCGCCGCTGAACAAGGTGGCTTCGAGCGAGGAGTCGAACTTGCGCGCCTTCATGTTGAACACGTTCTGTTTGACCGAGGCGGCAAGGTTGCCGGCGAGGGTGTGCTTGTATTCGAGATACCTGTCGTGGTAATTTTCCCATGCCGTTTTGCGCGCCTTGCGGTCCGGGGAGTGCATGAGGGAGTTCTTCGTGCTTTGGGTCAAATCCAGTCTTTTACCAGTGCTGTCGCGCGCAGGCTTGAATTTGAAATCGGCGTTTGCCAGCATCCCTGCCGTGTTGCGGACCGCGCCGAACGGGTCGCGCAACATGCCAAGCAGTTCCTCCACCTCCGCATCCCGGACGTGCGCCTGCCGGCGGAACAAGTCGGCGATGAAATGCTCGTACAGTTTCATGCGCGGGTCGTCCCTCATCCATTCGCGCAACTTCGCCTCGCCCACGAATAACAATTCCGGTTCGACGAAAGAGACCGCCGCGCCGATCTGAGCCAGCGCGGACATGGCTTTGCCGTTCATCGCCGCGCCCAGTTCGTCGTTCGCGTCCACCGCGTTGGACAGGTTGGCATACACGCGTACTTTCATCGAGCGTTGCTCGAGCGCATCCAGGGCGTCCATCGCTTCGAGGAACACATCCGCACTGTCGCCGAGATGTCCCTGATATTTTTTGATCTCGGGCAAAGTGTCGAGAATTCTCTGAACCTCGATATCGAACTCGTCGGATGAGGCAAAAACGCTTTCGGCGTTCCAGGTTTGATTCTTTTTTACTTTTGAGCGGGGAAGAGGAGTTGGCATGATTTTTTCCTTTCGATTGATGTTTCCATTTTACCAACATCACCATGTTTTCAATTCCAACAAATCCCATTTGTTGCCATAGATATCTTCGAAGACGGCGACCGTGCCATAGGACTCGTATCTCGGCTCTTCCAGAAAGCGGATACCTTTCGATGTCATCCTTTCATAATCGCGCTGGAAGTTATCTGTATGAAGAAAGAGGAAGACGCGCCCGCCCGTTTGGTTCCCGACGCGGGACTCCTGCTCCGGGGTGGCTGCCTTCGCCAGCAGCAAGCGCGTCTCACTGGACCCCGGTGGGGCTGCCAGCACCCAGCGTTTGCCCCCGCCCAGGTCCGAATCTTCGACCAGCGTGAAACCAAGCTTGCCAACGTAGAATGCGATCGCTTCATCATAGTCGCGCACAAGCAGGGAGATTGCGCCAATGATCTGTTTCATGGTTTATCACCAACGCGCGTGGTGTTCTTCGGCGAATCCAATCAAGTCTTTGATTTCGAGCGGCGCGCCGTCATCGAGAATCACGCGTCCGTTATACCGCCCGAACATCTGATGCACTTCGCTGAAGATGATTCCCAGATTGGTCCGCGCGGTGCGGTCCTTGAAGGGAGTGAATGCCAGGTCGAGGCGTCCTTCATCGTCTGTGAAACGCCAGGGCTGCATGTAATCGCCCGACTTGTAATCGAAACGAACCGCCCCCAGTTTTTGGATGCGTCCGTTCAGGATGAGGGCGTTCTCGGTGGCTTTGCTCAGGTCGCCGAATCCCTGCCCGAGATTCAAGCCGATTGTCCGCCCGTCAGGCAAAAGCCCCGAAGCGCTCGCCCAGTTCCAAAAACTTCGATATTCCCACACCCCGCGCCCCCAATCCAATGAACCGATGCAGGTTTCGGGTTCAAGGTTCTCGAGTTGATCGCCGTATTGAATGTGTCCCTGTGCGGGCATGCAGTTGATCTTTGTGTTGAGGTAGAAACGATTCGCGCGGATGGGAATGACAATGTTCATGGACTCGTGGTTCGGAAGTTCGCGCAGCGTGACGTCAGCGTGGATTCCGCGTCCGTTGTTGAACCCAGCCCAATGGAGGACGACGCGGCGCGCGCCTCCATCCGCTTGAAACTTCATTGAGACCTTGTCGTTCGCAAAGGAGGCTTCGCCCGCTTCGGGATTCCGCTCGAGACTGATCCCCTTCCCAAACGGGATGACCAATCCCTCTTCGTGCAGTTCGCCTGTCTTGAAGCCGAGCGTGTAAACGAAGATATTGCCCGCGTAGCCGAGGTCCGCGATGGTGGCGGAGAAGAAGCGGTTCGGCGTGAAGACCGCGTAGTAGTCCCAGCGTTTGACGCGGAAACGGTGAAAGCGTGTGTTTTCGAGATTGCAATCCAAAAGCGGCTTGCGCGACCAGCCGACCTGTGCCAGCCTGCCGCCTTTATCGAGCAGTGGACCGGGTTGCGTGAGTTCGTTTTGCATCGTTGCCTGCCTTTCGTGTCTCTCCGCCTGTCTCATTATAATCCTGCCGATAAAAATAAGCCCCGCTGGCGGCGGGGCTTAACCTGTTATGTTCCGATCATGGATCAATCTTCGGGCTGGTGAAGTGCGTTCCGTATTGGTCGCGGACGAGGAGCCAGCCTGTGGAATAACCTTTTACGGACGGGCTGATCTTGACCCTCACCCAGACCTTCCACTTTTTGTCAACAAAGACGGAGTTCAAGTCGTAGTACCAACTGGTCTTGTAAAGCGCCGAGGAGATGATCGGTCCGCCGGGGTCGCTGCGGATGAACATCCCGCCTTCGTATGCGATCTTCAGCGTGCCGTAGGAAACGTAAGGAGGCGGCGGAACGCCGGGCGGCTGGGTGGGAGGCGGCGGAGGTTTCGTGCCGGCCGGCAGGTTGATAACCTGTCCGACGTAGATCAGGCTGGGGTTCTTGATCTGCGGGTTTGCCGCGATCAGGGCGCTCAGGCTGACGCCCGATCTCGCGGCGATCTTTCCGAGGGTGTCGCCCGCTTTGACCACGTAGGTCCCGCCGGTTGCGGGCGGCTGGCTGGGCGTGTAGCCGGATGGAATGTAGAGCGTCTGCCCTGCGTACAACCACCAGCCAAGGCCGGGGTTGGCGGCGCGGATGGCGTCCACGGTGGTGCCGCACAACTGCGCAATGCCGCTCAGCGTATCGCCCCATTGGACGGTGATGATCGAGGGGCATTTGGTCCATGCCAGCGCGCCTCCCGCCGACCCAAAGGACGCGACCAGAACTGCCACAACAACGCTCAATTGGAATAATTTTTTTGTGTTCATTGGTTCCTCTCCGATTTTATGGGAGCCTCAATAATCAGTACTTCACGAAAGCGCGTAATTGACGCTGCCAAAGGCGTCTAACGTCGAATTTGCGCTAGAGAGCGCACGCTACGCAGTACGCGAGATTTTCGTGATCTACTGATAATAGGATACTCAAAATGAAACGCTTGTCAATGGGTCGGCGCATTTCGATACCAGTTGTGATAGGATATTAACATACTGGCAACCTTCGTTCTGAAAAGGAGCAACCATGTCGCGTCCCAAATCGCCTGTGCGCCTGGAGTGGGTGGACCCTGCGGTCTGCTCGACGGACTATCGCCTGAAGATCATCGGCAGGCTGCCGTTCTTCAAGCATTTGCCGCCGGATGCAATTGCCAAGATCAACAGCCTGTTCCACGACGTGGACGTATCAGCGGACGAGCGGATCTATTTTGAAGGCGACGAGGCGGAATACCTATATCTTGTGGCGATGGGAAAGGTGAAACTGGTGCGGAATACCGCCTCGGGACGCGAGGTCCTGCTCGACATCCTGCACGGCGGCGATTACTTCGGCTCTTTCTCGACTTTGAGCGGGCGCGCCCAAACGGAGACCGCCATCGCCCAAACCGATTCCTGCATCCTGCGCATCTCCGCCGGGGATTTCGACCGCATCCTCGCGGATCATCCCGATGTGACGCGCAAAGTGTTGGAAGCGGTCAGCCAGCGCCTGGCGGAGTCGCAGGAGATCGTCAAGCAGTTGAGCGCGTACACGGTGGAGCAGCGCATCGCCTCCGCGCTGATGCGATTGGCGTCGAAACTGGGCGAAGCGCGCGGAGAGGAAGTCCTGATCCAGTTGCCGTTCTCGCGCCAGGATCTGGCAGCCATGACCGGGTCCACGACCGAGACGGTGAGCCGGGTGATGAGTCGCCTTGCGGAAGAGGGCTTGGTCAAATCGGGACGCAAATGGGTGACGATCCTGAATCTGAACAGATTGGAGGAGTTGGCAAAAAGGGGCGCAGTTAATTGATCTGGGTCATGTAATTTTTGACGGGGGAGGGGTACATTCGGGGTGTAAACATTCGATAAAGAATAGGAGAAAAAAATGAAGGCACTCACTCAACCCCTGCGCGACGAGCACAAAGAATTGTTCCCGCACGTGGAGCGCATCCGTCAGGCTGCGGAACTGATCGGCAATGCGCCGCTGGATGAAATCCGCCGCGGCGTGGATGAAGCGTACGACTTCCTCGCCAATCACCTCAAGCCGCACGCCGAAGCCGAGGACGCCGCGCTGTATCCCGTCGTCCAGCAGGCGCTCGGGAGTCCCGATGCGACGAAGACCATGAGCCGCGATCACGTGGAGGTCGGCCGCTACATCGCAGAACTCGCCGCGTTGAAGGACGGCTTGAACGACCCGTTGACGCCCGCCCAAATCACCTCCCTGCGGCGCGTACTGTTCGGCGCGTACGCGCTCGTCAAACTCCACTTTGCCAAGGAGGAGGAAGTCTACCTTCCCATCCTCGACCAGCGCCTGACGCCCGAAGCCGCCCGGGAAATGTTCGAGCGCATGGAAGCCGCCGCGCACAAAGCGAAGCACGCGCTCGCCTAAAGAAAAGGGACGATCACGGAAGTGATCGTCCCTTCGATTTGATATTCACAATCCTAATCCACCGTCAGCGTCTTCGACAAATTCCTCGGGAACTCAGAATAACTCAGAGGCCTGATAAACTCCACGCGACGCAAAAATCCAGTCTTCACCCGAGATGAAACTATTCCCCGAGCGCTTCATTGACCAATTCCTCGAACAACGGAACCAGATCGCCCGCATATTGCTTGAGATAGTCGCGCACAGATTTTAAGTCCGCCCCTGCTTTGATCAGTTCAACGATATCCACCAGGTCCCTTCGCCGCTTGGCAACCAGTTTCATGTAAATAAGCACCTCGATGGGAACGATGGCAAGTCCTTCACTGGTGAGGGGATGATCGAGCGTCTCTTCCACCTGAGTACCGAGGGAAACGGGAGAAAGATAATCTATCCGAATCCCCTCGACTTCGATGGGAACCCCTGTTTTGAATGTGACGAGAGTCCCATGATGGTCGAATGCCTCTTCGCCCACCAAAAAGTCCACATCGGCGGTGGCGCGAAGATATCCGTGCGCGCCCACCGCCAGCCCGCCTGCCAGCGCGTAACGAACGCCAATCCGTTCCAATTGGGCGGCGGTTTTGACCGCGGCGTTCCGCACCTGCGGGGAAACGAATCGAAACACATCCTTGAGATCCATAAGACTCACCTGGCGTCGGGGAATTTGAGCGTAGGACAAGTGTTGCATGGATAAAGTATAGCGCGGGTTGGCAGGTTTTGGAAAGCGAGTTGTTAGGCGACAGTCGAGGTTTTGCTCAAAGTCCTCGGGAAATCAGGATCGAACCCGCGCATCACATATTTTTGACGTTGGACGCCTTTGGCAGCGTCAGTTACGCGCTTTCGTGAAGTACTGATTTTAAAAAATCACAACTGCCCTCCATCCTCCCAATTCTCCACTCTCTTTCGATATTCGGGATCGTCGTATCTTGATAAGACAAAGGCGTTTGCATACGATGGCAATTCCGAACCCGTCACGCGCGCGGCGAGCAATTCGCCGACCCCGCACGCGGACATGATCCCATAACCCGACACCGCGCCGATCACGTACGCGCCGTCCACGCCCATCTCTCCCACCAACGGACGATTCTCGCGCGTCTTTGTATAGAATCCGCCGTCGAGTTGCGGGTGCGGCATTCTGCCGAAATATTCCTTCATGCGCGGCAGCATGGCGGCGAGTCCCCGTAACGCGACCTCGGGGTATTGCTCGTCCATGACGGGCGAATCCGCAGGCTCCATCACCTTCGTCTGGTATTCCCACAACATCAATATATCATTCCCCCCACCTTCGGGTCGCGTGTGGACGCCGGGCGAAAAAGCCTCCGTCAGCCAGCGGGTTTCGTCGTCTTCTGCCAGTGCTTCCCGTTCTTCGTCACTCCACGGCAACCATTGCGCATCGTTCCAGATCAGCAATGGAGCCTCGCGCCCGACCACCCCCAACGCATCCTTGATGACGGCTTTGAGATGTAATTCGGTATGAACAGGAAGGTCAATGCCAACCAGTTTGCCGACTTCTTTGAGGAACGGTCCCGCCGCGTTGATGAAGATGGGGGATTGGATGTGGACTCCCGAGCTTAATCGGACTCCCTGAACTCGTCCTCCCTCAATGTCCACGCCTGCGACCTTCCCCGCTTCGAACCGGACCCCGGACCTGCGCGCGGTCTCGAGCAGGTACATCCCCAACTGCTGCGCGGACAGCCATCCGGCGCGTCTCACGTGGAGCGCGGCGACTGCTTGATCTGTGAGGTAGGGGAAATACTTGCGGATGAGTTCGTTGCCGATCAACATATCCGCGCCGGTGAGGGAGTCGTGAAAGCCTTCGGGGTGGGAGGGTAGGTAGTCTGAAGATTCGGAGGCGTGAACGCGCATGGGTCCCGCGCCCAGGCTCGAGGTCCGAAATGAAGCGGATTTCAGGTCTTCGATCCTGTTTTCATCGGCAGTGACGTACAGGTAGCCGCGGCGGTTCATCCGAAAGACATTTCCCGATTCGTCCGCGAGCGATTCCATGAGGTCAATGGAGCGGTTCATCAGCGTCAGCATTTCGGGGTCGGGCCACCAGTTGCGATAACATTCGGTGGAGCGATCGCTGGTGAAGGAGAGCGGAGGGCGCTCGTCCACGAGCAGGATGTTTCGGACGCCCGCCCTGCCGAGGAAATATGCGGCGGAGACCCCCGTAATGCCCGCGCCGCAAATGATTGCATCGTACGTTGCGCTCATAAAAAAACTCCGCCTGATTGTATCAGACGGAGTAATGGCACGTGAACTGTCCCGAAGGTTTGGAGGAGTGACGAGATGGGCGGCACGGTTTTAGTTGAACTTTCGCTTGAGTTCGTCCCAGCCGGGTTCGACGAGGATGTCACCGTCGGGGAAAATGATGGTAGGCACGCTTTGATAGCCGTTGTTGATCTGCATGACGAATTCAGCGGCTTTATGGTCGCCTTCGAGTCCGATGCGCAGGTAGGGGATGTCGTTCGCTTCGAAGAACTTCTTTGCGCGGATGCAATCGGAGCAATATTCCGTCGCGTACATGACGATTTGGGATGGGTTGAGTGTGTATTTGTCGTTCATGGATGCCTTGTGTGGGATGTTTATGTGTTTGAGATCTTCCAGCCCCGAAATCTTACCCTGAAACATAAAAACGACCGTCACCTTTCAAAAGTGACTGTCGTCTTAACTTCGTTTCGCGGCGCCTTCGAGGATCCTGAAAGCCGCTGCGAGGACGCTGGCGATCGCACCGGGATCGGGCGGAGACTCGCCGCGCGCTTCATCGAGAATACGGAGCAACGACCCTCGCACGCCGCTGGCGCGATGCGCCCAGATCGAATCGGCGGAGATGCGCTCGAGGCGATCGGATACCATGCGGAGGAGTTGCAGGTCGGGTTGTGGGTTCTGCATAAGGACAGCGCCCCCGGCGCGGGTCGAACGCGCAACCACCAGATTCGAAGATCGGATGTGGGACGTCCATTTGATGGTACGGATTATACCTGTTTACCTCCTGATCGTCGCTTCCCTCTCCGGACCCACCCCGATCCACTTCACAGGGATGCCCGCCGCGATCTCGATCATCCTTGCATACCTCTGCGCGTTGGCGGGCAATTCCTCGAACGACCTCGCCCGGCTGACGTCCTCCTCCCAGCCTTTGACGGTTTGATACACACATTCCACCCGCTTCAAGCCGTACGCATCCACGTCCGCGTAACGGATGGCTTTTCCGTCCAGTTTGTAATTGACGCAGACTTGAATCTCCTCCAGTCCGCTCAAAATATCCAGTTTGGTCAGGCAGATCTCGGTCACGCCGCTCAACTCGACTGCGGTTCTCACGAGTTCCAAATCCAGCCAGCCGACGCGGCGGATGCGTCCTGTGGTCGCGGCGACCTCGCCGAATTTTCTGTAGGCTTCGCTGTTCGTATCGTGGATTTCGGTCGGCATGGGTCCCGCGCCGACGCGGGTGGTGTATGCCTTCGTCACCCCGACCACGTGCGTGATGTAACGCGGCGGGATGCCAAGTCCAGCCGAAGCCGCGGAGGGGATGGTCGTCGAGGCAGTCACGAACGGATACGTTCCCCAATCGGTATCGAGAAACGTTCCCATCGCCTGTTCGAGCAGGAAATTTTTATTCGCCCTCAGTCCGCTTTGCACGATGGGGAACAATTCCTTGATGTACGGTTTCAACTTCTCGTAAAAACCGCGATAGGTATCGCGCACTTCCTCGTACCTCAACGTCTCTCCGCCCAGCGCGGCGATGATCTTGTTCTTCAATTCAATTTGCACTTTCAAGCGCGACTCGAACGCGCCGCTCGCAAAATCGCTCCAGCGGATTCCGTTATAACTGACCTTATCGGCAAACACGGGACCGATCCCGCGCCGAGTTGTCCCGGTCGCGCCCGCGCCTTTCGCCTCCTCGTACAATCCATCCAGGATTTTGTGATACGGCATGATCAAATGCGAGCGCGGCGAGACCCATAACCGTCCCTCCACGTTCACGCCCGCGTGATTCAACAAATCAATTTCCTCGATCAACACTGCGGGGTCAACGACTACGCCGCCGCCGATCAACCCCACCGTGTTGCGCGCGAAAATCCCCGAAGGCACGAGATGGATCTTGAACGTTCCGAACTCATTGATCACCGTATGTCCCGCGTTGTTTCCGCCGTTGAAGCGCGCCACGTAATCCGCCCCCTCCGCGAGAAAATCAACCGCCTTGCCCTTGCCCTCGTCGCCCCATTGCGTTCCGACTACTGCTGTGACTGTCATTGCGCCTCCATGTCATTGCGAACGAAGTGAAGCAATCCCCCAATTAACCGGAGATTGCTTCGCCCTTCGGGCTCGCAATGACATTATCTACAATTTGAACTGCCAACCCGATATACGACTCCGGCGAGAGACTCATCAGCCTCCCGCGCGTTTCCTCGTCCACCTCCAACGCTTCGACCCAACGCCGATAACTGTCCCCGTCCATGACGCGTCCCCGCGTCTGAGACTTGAGCGATTCGTACGCGTCGCTTCGTCCCGCCGCGCGCAATATTGTCTGCGCGCCCTCGCTGACGACCTCCCAATGCGCGTTCAACGCCTCCTTGATTTTCTCCTCATCCGCCTCGATGCGACTCATGCCGCGCGTGATGTTCTTCCATGCAAGCAGCGTATGACCCAGCGCCGCGCCGAATGTCCTTCGCACGGTCGAGTCTGACAAATCCCTTTGCAAACGGGAGACGGATAACTTTTGTCCGTAGTGGGCGAGAAGCGCGTTTGCGACTCCGAGATTGCCCTCTGCGTTCTCGAAGTCAATGGGATTCACTTTCTGCGGCATCGTGGACGAACCCACTTCGCCTTCGACGATTTTCTGTTTGAGCCATCCATCGCTGATGTATCTCCACATATCCTGCGCGTAGCCAGTAAGGAGGGAGTTGGTTCGGTTTATGGAATCGAAATAGCGAATCCAATTGTCATACGGCAGGATTTGGGTTGTGACGAGATTGGGCTCCAAGCCGAGGCTTTGGATGAAGCCTTTGCTGAAAGCAATCCAGTCAATGTTTGGGAAAGCCGCGTGCAGCGCGTTGAAGTTGCCGACCGCGCCTGTCAGTTTCGCCTCGAACTTGTGGTTTGCAATTTCATCGCGGCATTTGATGAGACGCGCGAGATAAACGGCGATTTCCTTTCCCAAAGTCGTCGGGACGGCGGGTTGACCGTGAGTCCGCGCGAGCATGGGGAGGGCGCGGTGTTTCCTTGCGAAGTCACGCAGGGAGGCGAGGAGGTCGTCGAGCGCGGGGAGGAGGACTTTATCGCGCGAATCCCTGAGCGCGAGGGCTTGGGCGATGTTGTTGATGTCTTCGGAGGTCAAGCCGAAGTGAATCCAAGGAATGATGTCACTCTGATCGGAGCGAAGAGTCTTTTGCCCGTGGGAGGGAGATTCTTCGCTTCGCTCAGAATGACGATCCCTCAGAAAATATTCGATTGCCTTGACGTCGTGCCGCGTGGTCTTTTCGTATTCCTGGATCTTTAGCGCATCCTCGTCGGTGAAGGGGTCGAGGGAAAGGTTCGGGGGTGGGCATACGCCGGTTTTGGAAAGAGCAGTTAGAAAGTCGAGTTCGAGGCGTGCGCGGGCGCGGAGGTAGGCAAATTCGGAGAAGTAATCCCGAAGCGGCGCGGTCTCCTTTTCGTAGCGTCCATCCAAAGGGGAAAGGGCGTGAAGACTCATCATCAAGCATTATAATTCGGGCGAGAGGATTATGATGAAGATATTGCCTGACGTTGCTTTGACCTATGACGACGTTTTGCTGGTGCCGCAGTATTCGGACGTGGATTCGAGGCGCGCGCTTTCGACGAAGAGTTGGCTGACGCGGAAGATCGCGCTGCAATCGCCGATCGTGTCTGCAAATATGGACGTGGTGACCGAGAGCGAAATGGCGATTGCGATGGCGCGCGAGGGCGGGATCGGGATCATCCATCGTTTTATGACGATCGCGGAGCAGGCGCGGCAGATCGAGCGGGTGAAGAAGGCGGAGTCGTTCGTCGTGGATAACCCGATCATGATGACTGTGGAGCATACGGTGGGGGACGTGAAGCGCGTGGTGGAGGAGACCGGCACGGGCGGCATTTTGATCCTCGATAAGGATGAGAAACTGATCGGCATCGTTTCGACGCGCGACCTGTTGTTCGAGGGGAACGACGATAAACCGGTGACAGAGATCATGACGCGGGAGGTGCATAGCGCGGCTCCTGGTACCTCGTTGAAGGAAGCCGAACGATTGCTGCACGAGTATCGCATCGAGAAATTGCCGCTGGTGGATAAAGACGGCAGGGTGGCGGGGCTGATCACGTTGAAGGACATTATGAAGATCACGCAGTTCCCGAAAGCGACGAAGGACTCGAAGGGCAGGCTGGCGGTGGGCGCGGCAGTGGGCGTGCGGGATAAGGAGATGCGCCGCGTGGAGGCGGCTTTGAAAGCCGGCGCGGACTGCATCGTGGTGGATATCGCGCACGGCGACTCGCATCTCGAAATCGAGATGATCGAAAATATCCGCAGGCATTTCCCCGAAGCGCAGATCATAGGCGGGAACGTGGCGACCGCGGGCGGAACGAAACGGCTGATCGAAGCGGGCGCGGACGCGGTGAAGGTCGGCGTGGGTCCCGGCTCGATCTGCGTGACGCGGCAGGTGGCGGGGTCGGGAGTCCCGCAATTGACGGCGGTCATCGTGTGCGCGGAAGAGGCGCAGAAATACGGCATCCCGATCATTGCCGATGGCGGCATCCGTCATCCGGGCGATGTGGCGAAGGCGATCGCGGCGGGCGCAAGCACGGTGATGGTCGGTTCATTGCTGGCTGGCACGGATGAAAGTCCCGGCTTGATGATGACTCGCAAAGGACATCGCTACAAGGCGTCGCGCGGCATGGCTTCGTTGACTGCCAATATCGAACGCAACAAGCGCGAAGGCAACGACTTGACCCGCGAAGAGATCGAAGAGTACGTGGCGGAAGGAGTTGAGGCGGCTGTCCCGTATCGCGGCAAGGCGCGTGAAGTATTGAATCAACTGATAGGCGGTTTGCAATCGGGGATGAGTTACAGCGGCGCGCATTCCATCGAGGAATTCCAGCAGAAAGCCATGTTCGTGCGGATGACCGGCGCGGGGTTGAAGGAGTCGGGTCCGCATGATGTGGAGGTGATTGGATGAGTGTTGCGTGGAGCGTGTTACGTGCTGCGTGGTGAGTGGTGAGTGTTTACGTTTGTACCTGTCTACTTGTGTACGTGTCTACTTGTGTACGTGTCCACCATGAAACGGAGATAACATGACAGACCAAACAACAATCTGGGTTGAAAAGGATAAGAAACAATTGCATCCCGTGTACCATCCGAAGTCGCACGCGGCGCCGCTGGTGATCGAGCGCGGGGAGGGGGTGTGGCTGTACACGGTTGACGGGCAGAAGATGCTCGACGGCATGGCGGGACTGTGGAACGTCAACGCGGGATACGGACGCGAGGAACTAGCTAAAGCCGCCTACGATCAGATGAAGGAACTGGCGTTCACTTCCAACTTTGCGGGAATGACGAATCTCCCCTCCATTCGGCTTGCGGACAAACTCGCGGGCTTCGCCTACCCCGGGCTGAATACGACCTTCTTCACTTCGGGCGGCTCCGAGTCGAACGACTCGGCGTTCAAGACGGCGCGTTATTACTGGAAGCGCAAGGGCAAGCCGACAAAGTACAAGGTCATTGCGAGGCGCGGTTCGTATCATGGCGTGACGTTAACTGCAACGTTCGCGACCGGGCTCGAAAAGTACCAAACCATGTTCGGTCCCGCGCCGGAGGGATTCGTCCACATCCCCGCGCCGAATCCGTATCGTTACGAAGGTCAATTGAAGGATGGCGAAACGGTCGGTCGAGCCGCGGCGCGCGAACTGGAGGAAGCCATCCTGCGCGAAGGGGCGGATACGGTGGCGGCGTTCATCGCCGAACCGGTGATGGGAGTCGGAGGCGTGATCGTTCCACCTGACGATTACTTCCCTCTCGTGCGCGAGATCTGCGATAAGTACGAAGTGCTGTTCATCGCGGACGAGGTCATCACGGGGTTTGGTCGGACGGGTGAATGGTTCGCGCTCAAGCATTGGAACGTCAAGCCGGACATCCTTTCGTTCGCCAAAGCCATCACGAGCGGATACGCCCAATTGGGCGGCATCCAGATCTCGGACGAGATCCGCGAGACGATGGAGTCTGCGGCTGAGTCGGAAGCGTACATGCACGGCTTCACGTATTCGGGTCATGCCATGGCGTGCGCGGTGGGGTTGAAGAATCTCGAAATCATGGAGAAGGAAAATTACCCCACCCGCGCGAAGGAACTTGGGGAACGTTTGCTCGAAGGCTTGAAGTCGCTTCTCGAATTCCCGTTCGTGGGCGATGTGCGCGGACTTGGACTTGTCTGCGGTGTGGAAATTGTTTCCAGCAAAGACACGAAAGCCGCCGACCCCGCGATGGCAATGAAGATCTTCAAAGCCGCGCAGGAACGCGGACTTCGGACGCGTCCGCTGGGGAATACGCTGGCGTCCGCGCCTCCGCTGGCGATCAACGAAGAGGAAGTGGATGAGATCGTGAGGCGGCTCGGCGCGGCGATGGATAGTGTTGGTAATTGAATAAATGGTAATTGGAGATTGGAAATTAGAGGATTGGAGAATTTGATGAGCGTGGTGCGTGTTGCGTGGAGCGTGTTCATGGAGCGTAAATCACAAATCGCAAATCGTAAATCGTAAATCGTCATGTCCGTTTATCTTCACGACATTCCCCTCCCTCAGGCGCAGGCGCGATTGAAACAAGCCTTGCAGGATGCCGATCTTTGGTGTGTGCTTGGCGTGGAAACAATTCCGCTGGATGAGAACGCGCTGGGTCGCGTCACTGCCGAGCCGATCTGGGCGAAGATCTCCTCGCCGCATTACCACGCCTCCGCCATGGACGGATTTGCCGTTCGCGCGGAAGATACGAGCGGCGCGCAGCCTTCGACGCCGGTGCAGTTATCAGTGATCAGTGATCAGTCATCAGTGCGGGCGCAGTACGTGGATACGGGAGATCCGCTGCCGGAGTGGGCGAACGCGGTCATTCCCATCGAGAATGTGGAATCGCTCGATGCAGATGGAAATATCACGAACGAGATTCGATCTCCGAAATCCATTCGCATCCGCGCTTCGGTCGCGCCGTGGAGTCACGTCCGCCCGATGGGGGAGGATATCGTCGCGACGCAATTGGTTTTGCCCGCCGGTCACGTCCTCAAGCCGGTGGACCTGGGCGCGATCGCCGCTTCGGGTCATCAGGAAATAAAGGTTGCGCGCAAACCCAAAGTGGCGATCATCCCAACGGGCAGTGAACTCGTTCCCATTGGAAGCAAACTCAAAGCGGGAGATATCCTCGAATACAACTCGCTCGTCATCGCGGCGCAGGTCAAGTCAATGGGCGGCGAGCCGACGCGCTATCCCATCACGGAAGACGATTTCGATTTGATTTGCGAACGCGTGCAGGAAGCGGCGCGTGACCACGATCTTGTTCTGCTCAACGCCGGTTCATCGGCGGGCGCGGAGGACTTTTCTGCAAAAGTTGTCGAAAAACTCGGAACGCTCTTGGTGCATGGCGTGGCGGTGCGACCGGGGCATCCGGTAATACTTGGTCTCATAAATCGCCAATCGCCAACCGCAACTCGTGAATCGGAACACGCGCCGCGCACTACGCAACACGTTGGGGGATTGCTTCGTCGGGAAGAACGCCCTCCTCGCAATGACATGATCCCGATCATCGGCGTTCCCGGCTACCCCGTTTCCGCCGCGTTGACGATTGATATCTTCGTCGAACCGCTCATCGTAAAATGGATTGGGCGACCTCCAAGGGAATTGCCCACCGAAACCGCGACCCTCACGCGCAAACTCGTTTCACCGGCAGGCGACGATGACTTTGTGCGCGTCGTCGTTGGAAAGGTTGGGGATAAACTTCTCGCCGCGCCGTTATCGCGTGGGGCGGGAGTCATCACCTCGCTTGTGCAGGCGGATGGATTAGCGTTGATTCCAAGCGGCGCACAGGGCATCGAGGCGGGCGAAAGGATTCAAGTCCGTTTATACCGGAGCAAATCCGAGATCGAGAAAACGATCTTCAGCATCGGCTCTCACGACCTCACGCTCGATTTGATGGCGCAATTCCTGGCTGAACAGGATCGCAGGCTGGTCTCCGCCAACGTCGGTTCGCAGGGAGGCTTGGTCGCGCTGCGGCGCGGCGAAGCGCACCTGGCAGGCTCGCATTTGCTCGATCCCGAAACGGGCGAATACAACATTTCATACATCCGCCAGTACATGCCGAATATTCCGGTCAAGGTCGTTGCGCTGGCGGGACGCGAACAGGGCTTGATCGTGAAGAAGGGAAACCCGAAGGGAATCAAAGGTTTGGGAGACCTCGCCAGGTCCGGCGTCCGCTTTGTGAACCGTCAGCGCGGGGCTGGCACGCGCGTCCTGCTCGATTATCATTTGAATTTGATGGCAATATCCCCAAATTCCATTGAAGGCTATCAGCAGGAAGAGTATACTCATCTCGGCGTTGCGGCGTCTGTGGCGTCGGGCCGCGCCGATTGCGGATTGGGAATCGCCGCCGCCGCGCAGGCGCTGGATCTGGACTTCATCCCGCTCTTTCAGGAACGCTACGACCTGGTGATCCCAGGGCAATTCGCGGACGACGACCTGCTTGCGCCTCTTTTCGGACTTTTGGCTGATCCCGCCTTCCGAACAGCCGTTTCCCATCTGACGGGATACGACGTGTCCGTGATGGGCGCGATCATTTTGGAGGACTAGATGACAGAAGGACTGGTAATTGACGATAACCGCCAGACGGCGGACGCGCTGATGCAAATGCTGAAGGCGCTGGGCTTCAAGACGCGCGTTTCGTACGGCTCGAGCCCGGCGATGGAACTCCTGGGGACGGGGTTTACGCCCGGTTTCATCTGCCTGGATATCAACATGCCCGGCGTGGATGGGACGGAGGTGCTGGCGTTTCTCAAACGCGAGCCGCGCCTGAGGCGCGTGCCGGTGATCGTCATCACCTCCGACGACCAGCCGGAGACGCAAAACAAGGTGATGAAACTTGGCGCCACCGCCATGATCATCAAGCCTGCCACGATCGATTCGCTGGAGGGGGCGTTGAAACAGGCGAAGATGCTCCCGTAGCGTCCCGCACGACCGAACGCAAAACCGCCACAGTTCCCGGTGGCGGTTTTCGTTGCAATAACGAAGGTCGAGAGTATAATAGCCGCCTGTGCCATTTTGAATTCAAGCAATAAACTCAAAGAGGAGAGAGTGTCATGCCGATCCCATCCGGAATCCCAGCCCCTGAATTCGAGTTGTACGACGATGCGAGTACGCTTCGCAGGTTGTCCGATTTTCGCGGGAGGAACGTCGTCCTGTATTTTTATCCGAAGGACGATACGCCCGGTTGCACAACGGAAGCCTGCAATTTTCGCGACGATTATTCCGCCTACGAAAAAGCGAACGTCGTCATTCTCGGCGTCAGCCCTGACGACGTGAAATCGCACGTGAAATTCAAGAAGAAATTCGATCTGCCTTTTCCGCTGCTGGCGGACGAAGACCACAAGGTCTGCGACCTGTACGGGGTATGGGGGCTGAAGAAGTCCATGGGCAGGGAATATATGGGGGTGCTGAGGACGACTTTCCTGGTTGACGGCAACGGAAACATCGTCAAGGTGTTTGAGAACGTGCGTCCCGCGGAGCATAGCGCAGAGGTGCTTTCCGCGTTGGGCGCAGCCGCTTGAGCAGGATCGAACGTCGGCGCGGCGGGAGGCGTTTTTTCGTCTCTCGTATTTCGTGACAAATAGAGGAAAATTTGGTAAATTAGAGCGGTTGTGGACTGGGGAGGTCCACGTTTCATTTTGCATCAGGAGAGAGTTCGTATGCGACACTTTGTGGTTGTGGGAATTCTGGTTGTTGTAGTGGCGGTCCTCACATACCTGGGACTCCACGCGGTGGGGCTCATGCCAGTCCCTGCGAGCGCCCAGGCCGGTCCCATTGACTGGCTTTGGGATCTGCAAATCAAAGCCATGACGTTCCTTTTTGCGCTCATCGTGGTTCCCATGGTGTACAGCCTGCTCGTTTTTCGCCGGCGCAAGGGGGATACGAGCGACGCCGAACACATCGAAGGGAACACCACACTTGAGATCGTGTGGACGATCATTCCGCTCTTCATGGTTTTGGGGATGGCGTATATCGGGGCGGAAAATCTTGCGGAGACGCGCCGCGTGGATCCCGACGCGATGGTGGTGCGGGTCACCGGTTTTCAATGGGGATGGACGTTCGATTATCCCGATTACGGAATCACCTCGAATGAATTGTATTTGCCGGTGAACAAACAGGCGCTTTTGAAGATGGAGTCGCGGGACGTGATCCATTCCTTCTGGGTGCCCGAATTTCGCGTCAAACAGGACCTCGTGCCTGGCCGCGTGACCGAACTCCGCATCACCCCGACGATCATCGGCGATACGTACAAGGTTCGCTGCGCCGAGATGTGCGGCACTTCACACGCTTTCATGGAAAGCCCGGTGGTCGTCGTGGATAAAGCCGGCTTCGACGCGTGGGTTTCCGAACAGCAGGCTCTCGCCGCGCAAGCCGGGATGACGCCCGAGGGACGCGGCGAGGCGTTGGTCGCGGCGAACGGATGCGCGGCTTGCCACTCGATTGACGGTTCGGCAAGGGTCGGTCCCACCTGGTTCGGCTTGTTCGGTCACGAGGTACAGTTGTCGGACGGAACCACCGTGACCGCGGACGAGGCGTACCTGACCGAGTCCATCCTGAATCCCCAGGCGAAGATCGTGGCTGGTTTCGAGAACCAGCAAATGCCCGCCTATTCCTTCACGGAGGAGCAGGTGGCGGACATCATCGCGTACATCAAGACGCTGAAATGATCGGCGGAGGAAGAGAAACATGAAGGTATTCTTACGAGGATCGTTATTCCTGCTGGTTGGGGCGGTGATCGGCCACGCGCTGGGGAGCGCCCTGGCTTACCTGCTCACGCTCCTGGTCACCGGAAGCGCAACGTTCAACCTGAACTCTGCCGCGGGTTATGTCCTTGGGTTGACCCTGGCTTTTCCCGCTTTTTCCTGGGGCGTCAGCGGATACAGCAAGGTCACCAAAGGGTTTACGCTCCTTGCCGCGGCTGGCATGGTCGGCTATTTCATCGGCTTGGGGCTCGACCTTCTCCTGACCGGGAGTTTTCGCCCCACAGCGCCTGTTCCTTCGGCGCTTGCGCTTCTGTTTGCCTTCACGGCTTTTTTCTTTGGCGTGTACGGCTATCGCGGCATCACGCGCGGGCTTGTCTATCAGGTTTTGTGGACGCTGATCGGCGGTCTCTTCGTAACCGGCATCCGCGCCCTGATGGGGTTGACCGCCTTCGGCGTTTTCTTCTTCACCGAGCCTGCCTGGGTGTTCGGCGCGCTGGCTGGCGCGGTCGCCTTCCTGTTCGGCGTCGGCGTCATGGACGACTGGGTCAAATGGGCGCGCGGCATGGACACGCCCGAACATCACGAGGACGAACCGGGCTGGGAGAAATATCTCGGCGTTTCGCTCGACCATAAGGTGATCGGCATCCAGTACACGATCACCGCTTTGTTCCTGATCGCGGTGGGCGGCACCTTCGCGTTGATCTTCCGCACGGAACTCGCGGCTTCGGGTTTGCAATTCCTCAACGTGGACATGAGCCTCTTCGGTCAGAACGGACCGCAACTCTACAATACGTTGATGTCCCTGCACGGGATGATCATGATCGTCTCGATCCTGCTGGGCATTTCGGGCATCATCAACTACGCCGTGCCTCTCCTGCTCGGCGCGCAGGATATGGCGTTCCCGCGCCTGAACGCGTTCGCCTATTGGGTATCGGTGCCTGCCTCCGTGCTTCTGCTGATGAGCCTCGTGCTTGGCGGGTTCGATACCGGCTGGACGGGGTATCCCCCGCTCTCCGCGAAGGCGCCGGTCGGTCAACAGATGTTCTTCCTCGGCGTGTTCGTGGCTGGCTGGTCTTCGATCCTGGGCGCGTTGAACGTGATCGCCACCGTCCTGCGGATGCGCGCCAGAGGCATGACCTCCATGCGCCTGCCGATCTTCGTCTGGGCTTCGATCGCCACTTCCATCATCGCGCTGACCGCCACACAGTTGATCGGTCTCTCGTTCCAGTTGGTGATGTTCCAGCGGTTGTTCGGGATGGGATTCTTCGACCCGGCAAAAGGCGGCAACCCGGTATTGTTCCAGCATCTCTTCTGGTTCTATTCGCACCCGGCGGTGTACGTGTTCGTGCTTCCCGGCCTGGGCGTGATTTCCGAATTGCTGCCGGTCTTCGTCCGCAAGCCGCTGTTCGGGTATCGCTGGGTCGCCATGTCCTCGCTGGGGATCGCCCTGGTCGGCTTTTTGGTCTGGGCGCATCACATGTTCGCCTCCGGCATGAACGAATACCTGCGCGTGCCGTTCATGTACAGCACGCTGCTCGTCGCCGTGCCGACCGGCGTGAAGTTCTTCTCGTGGGTGGCGACGCTCTGGCAGGGAAAGATCACCACTCCCACGCCGATGCTGTTCGTCCTCGGAGCCATCGTGGTCTTTCTTTTCGGCGGTCTGACCGGCCCCCCGAACGCCACCGTCTCCGTTGACCTGCACCTGCACGACACCTACTTCATCGTCGGTCACTTCCACGATACGATCTTCGGCGGATTCGTCTTCCCGTTCTTTGCCGCCATCTACTACTGGTTCCCCAAGGCGACGGGCCGCCGCATGAACGAGTTCTGGGGCAAGGTCCATTTCTGGCTGATGACGCCCTCGTTTCTCATCCTGACCTTCGGCATGATGCGCGTGGGTTTGCTGGGAATGCGCCGCCGCATCGCGGACTACGACGCCGCGCTCGGTTTCGATCTCACGCATCTCATCCTGACGATCTGCGCGTTCGCCATTGCGCTCTCCGTGTTGATCTTCATCGTCAACCTCTTCCACAGCATCAAGCATGGAGAAAAAGCGGAGGGCAACGTGTGGAACTCGCGCTCGCCGGAATGGCAGGTCCCCTCGCCGATGCCGGCGCATAACTACGAACAACCCTTCGAGGTGGTCGGCGAACCGTACGATTACGGCCTGCCCGGTTCGAAATACGTCGAATTCATTCCCGCCAGGGGCGGAAAACACTAAAAGGGGAGGAAGAGAACAATGGCACATATACAAGACAAGAGGTCCATGTTGAACCAGGGCGTATTCATTTTCGTCTACCTGGCAGTATTGACCGTCCTGGAATTTCTCGTCGCGCTTTCCTTCAATTCGACCGCAGTGCTGATCGCGGTGGCGCTTGTCAAGGGCGCGCTGGTCGTCTATTACTACATGCACATTTACAAACTGAATGCCGAACACGAAGGCGAACACAATTCGTACGAATACAAGTCCGGCACGAACCGCGTGGGATTGTGGCTGTTCCTGGTCTCGGACTCGTTCGTGTTCGGCGGTCTGCTGGTGATGCGCATGAACCTGCTCGGCCTCACGCGTCCGCACCTGGACCAGACCCTCGGCTTGTTCGTGACCTCCATCCTGCTGGTCTCGTCCTTCTTCATGAACCGCGGCGAGACCCTGATCGCGAACGGGGACCGAAAAGGTTTCCTCGCGAACACGTTGGTCACGTTCCTCCTGGGGCTTGGCTTTTTGATCGGCGTGGTCTTCGTGGAGTGGCCCAACGCCATCCACGAAGGGATCAGGCCCGACAACGGACCCGCAGGCGCCGCCTTCTTTATGATGACCGGAATGCACGCCTTCCACGTGTTCACCGGCTTGATCTTCCTTGCCATCGTGTGGTTCAACGGCCGGCGCGGACTGTACGATGAAAAACACTACCCGGTCGAAGCCGCGGCGGTGTACTGGCACTTCGTGGACGTGGTATGGATCATTTTCTATCCCGCGCTCTATCTGGTCGGCACCGCCATTGTGTGAAAGGGTCTGAAAACTTACGTGCAGGAGGACGTTCTCTAACGTCGCTCTCTGCGTTTTCCAGGTCCGGGCGACATAAGAACCCAATTAGAGTTGGAAATGATCGGGGCGATCCGAACGGGTCGCTCCGATTTTTGGGTGTATGATTGAAAAACGCCGGTTCGCCAGGCGAGGTAAATCTCACGGCGCGGTGTGTGCGACATCGCTTGTCAATTTTCAGGTACAGTCATGGATCGAAAAACGTTGCTCGTTGGTTTTGGATCGCTCGTTTTGATCGGCATGGTCGCCGCGTGGACGGTCTTCTTTGCCCGACCCGCCGGGTTCCGCGGGACGACCTACACCGAACCATATCCTCCCGCGTCGGATTTTGCGCTGGCTCGGGCGGACGGAAGCAGCTTCCAGTTGAGCGGGATGCGGGGGAAGGTCGTCCTGCTCTTCTTCGGCTACACCTCCTGCCCGGATGTCTGTCCCACTACGCTGGCGGAACTCAACCAGGCGATGAAGGGATTGAAGGCGGAGGAAGCCGCGCGTGTGCAGGTCGTGTTCGTCACGGTTGACCCCGGGCGCGACACGCCCGAACGCGCGCAGGAATACGTGAATCATTTCAACCCGGACTTCATCGGATTGAGCGGACCCGAGGAGGAATTGGCGAAGGTCTGGAACGCCTACGGCGTGTTCCGTGAGATCGTGGAAGGCGCGTCCGCGGCGGGGTATCTGGTGAATCACACGGCGCGCGTGACGTTGGTTGACGGGAACGGAGACCTGCGCCTCTCGTTCGGATTCGATACGCCCGTGGAGGACATCGTTCACGATCTCAAGTTGATCCTCGAAGAGGGTGGATGATGCCTCCACTGAATGTCCTTCTCAAAAGGCTTTTCATTTCGCTGGCGATCGGGCTGGCGCTCGGCGCGGCGATCAGCGAGATACCGTTCATCTTTTTGCGGGAGACAGCCCGTCCCCCGCAGGAGATCGCGCTGGTCATCCCGCCCGGCGCGGCGGAGCAGGTGGCGCGCGGCGAACAACCTCCCTCCATCCCGACGGATATGGTCTTCGTGGTCGGCGATACGCTCGTGGTAAGGAACGACGATGCGGTTGACCACAAACTGGGTCCGTTGTGGATTCCCGCCAATTCATCGGCGCGGTTACCTCTTGGACGGGTGGAAAGCCTCGCCTACGAATGCACCTTTCAACCTGGCAATTATTTCGGGTTGGACGTGCGCGAGCCCCTCACGATCGGCACGCGCCTGTACGGCATCCTTTTTGCGGGCATTCCCATGGGCGTCCTGATCGCGTTGTATAGTTTCATCCTTCCCGTGAAGAAAAAAGATGTTCCTGCGTAGGATGTTCCATCGCAGGTGGTTGTTCACGACCATCCTTGTATTCCTGGGAACCGCGCTGTGCGTCCGTTTGGGCATCTGGCAATTGGATCGCCTCGACCAGCGGCGCGCCTTCAACGCCCACTTTGAATCCATGCGCGCCATGCCGCCGCTGGATTTGAACTCCGCCGATTTGCAGGCTCTGGATGAAATGGAGTGGCGCGCCGCGACAGTGACGGGGGAATACGATTTCGAAAATCAGATCGCGATCCGCAATCAGTATCACGGCGACCAATACGGATACCACCTCCTGACCCCGCTTCGTTTCTCAGGGACGGCTGTCCTTGTGGACCGAGGCTGGATCCCCGCTGACGGCAATTCCGCGCCTGGGGACTGGCGCAAATACGATGAGCCGGGCGTCGTGACGATAAGGGGGCAGATCCGGCTCGGGCAGGGCAAGCCAGCCTTCGGCGGGGTCGCCGACGCGCTGCCTGCGGACGGGAGTCCGCTTTGGGTGTGGAACAACGCCGACATCGAGAGGCTCGCGCGTCAGATGCCGTTTCCCGCGCTGACCGTTTACATCCAGCCCGATGCGGCGGCGGGAGACGACGTTCCCCCGATCCCGTACCAGCCCGAGATCGAGTTGACGGAAGGTCCGCATTTTGGGTATGCTTTGCAGTGGTTCACGTTCGCGACGATTTTGTTCGCGGGTTATCCGTTCTTTTTGAGGAAACAGGAAGCATGAAATACTCGCTCCAGTCTTCGTTCTCGAAATACGTGTTCGTGTTGTTCTTTGCGGTGGTCGCACTGACGGTTGCCGGGCGCATTGTGACGTTGACCGGCGCGGAGGCGTTCTGCAAAGGCTGGCCCCTTTGTGCGCCGACCGCGCCCGCCGGCTGGATGAAACTGGCGCACGTATCGCTCGTGGGGGTCGCTTCGGCGCTGATGCTGGCGGTCTTCCGCAAGGCGTGGAGGGAGCAGCGTAATCAACGCGTGATCCTGCCGCTGACGACCATTTTGACGGTCATGTTCTTCGGTCAGGCTTTGGTGGGCGCGATACAAGTAACGCAGCCCGGCGCGGGGCATCTCGTCCTTCTGCACAGGCTGACGACCTGGGCTTTGTGGGTCGCGCTCCTTTTGCTGGTTTACACTTCCGGCGTGCTGGTCAGGGAGGAGGCGAAACCCGTTTCACTGGATGCGAGGCAGCGCGCAAAGGATTTCTTTGCGTTGTCCAAGCCCCTGATCGTGGGCTTGTTGTTGATCACCACCTACGGCGGGCTGGTCATCGGAGGGAAACAGTGGCCCTCCTTTTCATTGACTCTGTGGACGCTGCTCGGCGGCGCGCTGGCGGCGGGCGGGTCGAGCGCGTTGAACCAGTACATTGACCGCGAACTCGACCGCAAGATGCAGCGCACAGCCAGGCGTCCGCTCGCGGAGGGGCGTTTGACGGACGCGGAGGGTCTCGCGTTCGGTCTTGGGTTGTCGCTGGTCAGTTATTACATCCTGGCGTGTTTCGTGAACTCGCTGGCGGCTCTACTTTCGCTGGCTGGGATCATTTATTACGTGATCCTGTACAGTCTCTGGCTGAAGAAGGCGACCGTGCAGAACATCGTCATCGGCGGCGGGGCGGGAGCGATCCCTCCGATGGTCGGTTATGCCGCGGCGACCGGCGTCCTCGATTGGACGGCGTGGATCCTCTTTGCCATCATCTTCATGTGGACGCCTCCGCATTTCTGGGCGCTGGCGATCGTCCGCATGAAGGATTACGAGAAGGCGGGCGTTCCGATGATGCCGGTGGTGCGCGGCGAACTGGAAACGCGCAGGCAGATCTTCGTTTACACCATCGAACTGGTGCTCGTCACGTTATTGCTTCCGCTCCTGAACCTGGCCGGGACGGTGTATCTCGTCTCTTCGCTTGTTCTGGGCGGCGCGTTGATCTACGCCGCGTGGGCGGTTTGGAAGCAGGGCGGGAACAAGGTCGCCTGGCGCATGTACAAGTGGTCCAGCACGTATCTCGTGTTCATCTTCCTGGCGATCATGTTGGATGCGGCGTTGTGAGACGCGTAGGACAGCGCATGGAATGTAGCGGCGCTCTGCATTCCTGATCCGATCAAAACTTTATTTCCATGCTAAAATGCACGCAAAGGAGAGTCTATGAGCGAGTTACACCCCGGCGATTACGTTGGACTGTACCTGGGCGACAACCTGCTGTACACCGGCGTTTTGAAGGATATTGGCGTGATGCACAGCGGGCGGAAGATCTATCAAATCCTGCTGGTCAAGAATATCTTCCAGCGCAATTACCCGGAAGTCCATTTCTCGGATCAGGCGGACGTCCGCCCTGTAAAGGTTGATGACGTGAAGGATGAGATTCGCCGACTGAAGATCAACCTTCAAAAGAACCTCGAAAAAATGGAGCCTGAACATGTCGCAGAACTCGTCGAACTCAAAGAGTGGCATTCAATCGTTGGATGAGTACAACGAAATTCTGGAACTTTATCACGATGCCCACGACCGCATCCAATCCGGCGGCACAGGCATGGGATACAGCGGAATTCATTACATGGTAATGAACAAACTTCGGCGATACGGCATCTTCGTCAATGGACGCGAGGAGGCGGTGCAAGCGCTCAAGAAACTTCTCAAGGAATACGAGAATGCACATGGCGGACAAACGCAAACAGACGAGGAATACCTCGAGACGTTCGACGATGATGAGTTGTAGGCGATGACCACGCGACCCACCTTCATGGAACGTAGAGGCAAATTGCAGGAGCTCGACCGATCTACGATTTGAAGTTCCGGCAATTGCCGCAATATGAAGATCGAAGCGGACCCAGGTCGAATTCAGCCGGGTCTTTTTTGTTTGCGCGCCATGGAGCCAGGCGCAGCCGGGGAAATTTGTATTTCCTTCGCGGATCGCCCACGGTTTTCTTCGCGCACTTCTCTTCGTGTTTCATTCGCGGAGGGTTGGCGTGAAGCGTAAATCCCCGGTTGGACTTTTCGCTGCAACGTCATGGCGAAGGCGGTAGAATCAGGGAAACGAATCCATTGGAGTCGCCCGAATGAAAAAATCCGTTGCCCGCGACGAGTGGGCTAACCTGACCCTGCTGCTCGCCATCTCCCTCGGCGCGTTCCTGCGCTTCAACCCGACCCTGCTCGCGGGGTTCGCCGTCAACGACGGCGGGATGTTCGCGGTGATGGTGGACGACCTGCGGGCAAATCATTATCTCATCCCCGCTTTTACCTCATACAATCAATCGGGCATTCCCTTTGCGTACCCGCCGCTTGGATTTTATTTCGGCGCGCTCGCCGCGGACCTGTTCGGCATGAACGCGGTACAAGCCGCGCGATGGATGCCGGCGTTCTTTGCCTCGCTCTCCATACCGGCTTTTTACCTTCTCTCCCTGCGCCTCCTGCGGGACAAATATTACGCCTCGCTCTCGACCCTGTTCTTTGCCCTGACGCCCCGCGCCTTTTTCTGGTTCGTCATGGGCGGAGGTCTGACGCGCGCGCCGGGTCAATTCTTCATGCTGCTCGCGTTGGGAGCGATCGTCCGTCTTTATCGGGAAGACCGCCGCGCCGACGTTGTCCTCGCGGGCGTATTCGGCGGGCTGGCTGTGATGAGTCACCCGGAAGCGGCGGCGCATACGCTCCTCTCGGCGGTCTTTCTATGGCTTATGCTTTCGCGCGCGCGCGTCGCGTTCATGCGCTCCGTCCTCGTTGCGCTTCTCGTGCTGCTCCTCTCCGCGCCCTGGTGGGGGACGGTGATCCGCTTCCATGGGATCGAGCCTCTCCTCAGCGCGGGGCAGACCGGGGAGAATCCGCTGGCGTTCCTTCATCTCCTCTTTTTTACGTTTACGGAAGAACCTTACATGACGGTGATCGCGGTCCTGGCTTTGATCGGGGTCGCCCGCCGCCTCATCCGCAGGGACTACCTGCTCCCGTTGTGGATGGCAATTCCCTTTCTCGCGGCGGGACGAAGCGCCACGAACCTGGTCGTGATTCCGCTGGCGATGCTTGCCGCTGTCGGGTTGGCGGAGGTCGTTTTGCCGGCGCTGCAGGCGTCGGGTAGGGAAGAGGCGGGGCAGTCGGTTCAGGTTTCGTCCGTCGAGAGGAACGTCTTCCTGTATCTTTTGATCTACATGGTCTTTTCCGCGTATCAATTTGGGTTTCAAGTATCTGGCGCGGCGCTTTCCAAACCCGAACGTGACGCGATGTTGTGGGTGAAAGGAAACACGACGGAGGAGACGCGCTTTTTGGTTCTCTCCGGCGCAAACTCTGTTGCCTGCGACGCGACCTCCGAATGGTTCCCCGCGTTGACGGGCAGGCGGAGTCTGTTCACGATCCAGGGCGCGGAATGGACGAGGGGCGAAGCGTTCAAACCGTTTATCCGCGAGGCGGTCGCATTGCAGTCGTGCGCCGGCGACGACCCCTCGTGCATTGATGGGAGGTTGAGTTCCTCCGCGTACGATTACGTTTACCTTTCGAAGGTATTGCGCGCGGAAAATTGCGCGCCGCTTGCTCTCGCCCGTACCTTCGCGTATTTTGCGGAGCGCGTGCGAGGCGACGAACGATACGAAGTAGTGTACGAAACCGACGACGTGATGATCTACAGGGAACGGTAATCGGGAACTTGGCAGTGAAATACTTGTTTTTCCCACAAGAGTTTCTTAACCACCGAGACACAGAGAAAAGAGCTTGAAAATCTCCGTGTCTCTGTGTCTCGGTGGTTTTCAAGCCTATTTTGGTTTCGACAGGCTCAACCCGGGGGTTTCGGCTTGTCCGGGTTAGGGGATGCCCCGAGGGATTTCCCGGAAAGGCAAAGATAGGCGATCAGGGAGAGTGAGATCAGGTATGGAACGGTGAATTGCAAAAATGGGGCGGCGTTGCTTATGAGGAGTAATAACGAGATCGCAAGGGGCAGGGTCGCGGCGAAGGACGTTTTCATCCGCCCGATCGGGCTGAGGCGCATCAACATAAAGAGCGGAATAAGAATTAGCGTGAGATCGTGGAAGTGAAGATGGGGGACGACCAGCACGGCGAGCGTCACGGTGAGACCGATCAGATATTCCTTTCGACCTTTTGTCCTGCGCCAGATAAAGACCAGCGCAAGGATCGTTGCTCCATAGACGACCCAGCCAATACCGCGAATTGTGTCCGCCTCCACAGTGGGAAACGTCCGCATCAGGAGCCCGATCAGGTTGAACATGACGTTCTGCTTGATCCCGTACCAATCGCCGCCCGCGCTGACGAGGATGACATGGATGAATTCCTGCGCGCCCTGCAAACCCAGGATCGCAAAACTGATAAGGGCAAGCATTCCCGAACCGATGACAAACCCCAGAAACACTTTGTAATGCCTGAACAACATCGGCAGAGCCAGGACAAGCGCGATGTGCGGACGCACCGTTGTCAGGCTCAATCCCAGCCCGGCGATCCATTCCCTGCCGGTGAGCAACCCATACCCCCAGATGGCTGCGCCGAGCAGGAGGACGCCGGTGTCCTGTCCGTTCATCAGGCTGAAGAAGAGGGGGAGGAAAAGCATGGCTCCAATGGAGGCGATCCGAATGGAGGCGGGATTCATCTCCGATCGCTTCAACGTCTGCCCAAGGATGGCGATGCCGACGACGTAGATCGCCGCCATGAACAACGCCCACCTGTGGAAAGAAGCGACGTAATCGGGAGTTACGATTACTTGCAGAATGGGAATGAGAAACGGAAGGTGGTTGTATTGCAGCACCTGACCCGGCGCAAGCGCAAAGCCGACCTGTTCCTCCTCCACCCGGCGCTGTAATCCGATGTCGTACACGCGGGACGCGCCTTCCTCCTGCGCGATCCGTCCGGCGGTATAAAACGCGATGAAGTCGGAGCCGGTCCGCTCGACCGGATCGTTGATCAATCGAATCCAGACTGCCAGATAGGAAACGAGCAGGGAAGCGATTCCGGCAGCGATGAAGATGCGGTGAAAATTGATCTTTTGCATGACGCCCCGTTACGGTTCACGCTTTAATATGACGGCGGTCTCGTCACGATAGACCTCGCGCCACCCCCGCGCGGACAACGCCTCTTCCACCGGGTTCGCGGCGCGCACGATCGCCCAGGCGACGTCGTATTTCTCGAGGACATCCTCCCACCCCGGGCTGAGCGTCGCGACCTGCTCGTATTCCCGCGTCAATGCCTCGCCGTAGATGTGCGTGTGACCGTCCATGAAGATCTGCTCGCGGGGCCATAAGCGGAGTAGGATGTAGCCGCCCCAGTCGAACTCGTTGAACATGCGCCCCTCCTGCGGATTTGATGCGAGCCAGTCCACGGCGCGGACCGGGAAGAATTGATCGTCGAAGACGTTGCCCTTTCCTTCGGCATCCAAAGCGATCCCCTGCTGGATCAGGGCGGCGGTCCCAAGAACGACGAGGAGGATCCAAATCCAGCCGTTGGCGGACGAGTTGGTTTGTGCGATCCTCGCTTCGAATGCTGCGAAACGGCTTTGCGGATGTTCCTCCCGAATCCATTCTGCGAAGGCTTTTGCCGTCACAGGCGCGACGACAATGGCAAACAGCGGGATCATTCTGCTCGTGTACAACGCCAGGAACGCAAAAGCGACCGTCAACAGGATGTGCGTCCAGCCGATGTTTTTCGCGCGGGCGAAGCCTGTCATGGTCAGGAGCAGGAGCGCCAGAAAGAACCAGGTCTCCGGCAGATGAAAATTCGCGGATTGATATTCGGTGATCTTCGAGGTGATGTACGAGTTGCTCCCCAGCGAAACGATCGTCTCCCAAATATGAACGCCGGAGGGGGAGAAGAAAGTGGCAACCAGGGAGAAGGCGCCAGCGAATAACATGAATTTCGTTTTCCTCTCCGAGAACCAGGCGCGGGATGGTTGATCGAGGAAACTTCCGACCAAATAGATCCCCCACAAAATGATCCCAAGCACGAACATGCCGTGCAGGTTTACCCAGACCAGCATGATCAACGGAAACAGCCACCACTTTGCCCAGCCCGTTTTTCCAAGACGTTCGAGCAATGCCACCCATATCCCAGTCAGAAGATAGGTGAAGATGTGCGGACGCGGAAGGACGTGGATCTGGCTTGCGCCCGCCGCCAGCGCGGTAAAGATCAGCGCGAAGAACAAACTGCGCGATCGAGAATGAGCCTCGCGGAAAACCGTCATCCACACCAGCATCATAATCAAAGCGACGAGCAGGACGACGCCGTTCAAGCCAAGCCGTTCGTACACGCCCGCGAAGATGACCTGGGAAAGCCACTCGTGCGGAATGCCCGGAAAGCCCGTCGTGCGGAACGAGAAAACGTCAACGGTGGGGACGCTTCGGGTTTGCAGGATCAGTTCTCCCGTGAGGAGATGACGCGGCAGGTCTCCGTCGAAATTCAATAACCGGTGCCCGCCTGCGGCGATCCCGAAAAAGACAGCCGCGAAGAAAATGTGTTCAAGGCGCGGGAGGAAAAAGTTTATCAGCCTCATGCGGGGTATTATAATTGCCCGACCGCCTCATTCGGGTCGTTCATGCTGCAAAAACTTTCCTCCCTTTGGAATCGCATCCCGTCCGCCTGGCGTTTCGCGCTCGCCGCGTTTCTGGTTGCGCGGCTCGCCCTTACCCTGTGGTCGTTTGTCGTGTATTGGATTTTTCCGGTCGCGTTGCAGAACCTCGACCTGTTCGGCGAACCCGCGCTTACCGTTTTCGATTTGCGGACGAGCGAACGATACGCGTATTCCCGGGCGGTCGGTGAAACCACACTTACGTTCCGCGCATTGGACGATCAATACATGCTGGACGATCAGACCGGGAGCGTGTGGTCCATGCGCGAGGGGCGCGCAATTCAGGGAAATTATGCGGGGACTTCGCTGAAACCGTCCGCATACGCGGTCGAAAATATTTTTCCTTATCTGGGTGTGAAGCCTGCGGAAAACATCGCCCTGTCCCTGTGGCAGCGATTCGACGCGAACTGGTATTTGAAGATCGCCGAACGCGGCTACGCGGCGGACGGCAGCACGGTTTATTTTCCGGCGTACCCGTTTCTGATCAGGGTCTTCGCCTCTTTCATGGACCCGATGTTTGCCGCGCTGTTGGTTTCGAACCTTTCGTTGATCGGCGTACTCGGATTGCTCCATCAATTGACCGCCTCCATCATGACAGAAGACGCCGCCCGCAGAACGATTATTTATCTCTTGCTCTTTCCGACGGCGTTCTTCCTCTTCAGCCCCTACACGGAATCGCTTTTCCTGTTCCTCATTCTTGCCTCCCTTTTTGCCGCCTCGCGCGGACGGTGGGGCTGGTCGCTGCTTTGGGGAATGTTCTCCTCGCTGACGCGTTTGCAGGGAATCCTGCTGGTCGTTCCGCTTGCCTGGCTGATGTGGCGCGAAACGAAGGGATCGGCGTTACGGATGAAACTCGCCCGTTACGCGTCCCTGGCGTTGATCCCGCTTGCCAGCCTCTCGTTCCTTGCCTTTACGAACCTGTCCCTGATCTCCACATACGAAGGGACATTGCGGGCGCGTTTCGTTTCGCCGTGGGGAAACATCCTTGCTTCGATCGCTCTATTGTCGGGCGGCGGCGGGGACGTTGTTGACGCCTTGAACCTGATTTTCACTCTCGGCTTGCTCGCCATGCTGATCCCGATCTGGAGGAAACTCCCGCTCGAATATTTTCTATATTCCATTCTAATGCTCGTCGCTCCAATGCTTCGCATGACGACCACCCAGCCTCTCGTCAGCATGATGCGTTACGCCCTCGCGATTTTTCCCGCCTTCATGGTGTTTGGTAATTGGGGGGAAAATAAATGGGTCAATCGCGTCATCGTGTACCTGTCCCTGGCGTTGCAGTTGTATTTGAGCGCGCAATTCATCCTGTGGGGGTGGGTGGGATGAATTCCCTCTTTCGAAGAAACGGATGATGACAAAGACAAAGAAACCCCGCTCACTGATAACCTCCATTCTGGGGAGCCTGATTCTGCTGATCGTCTTCTATTGGCTTTCCTCGTTCGTCTGGCATTTGGTGGGAATTGACTGGCGCGAGACGTTTTATCCCGCGCTTCAAAAGACGTTGAGCGGAGAGACGCCTTACGATGTGCCGACCTTCCGAAACGTCCCGTGGACGGTACTCCTGCTTTTGCCTTTTGCGCTCTTTTCCGAGGATACGGGCGGGATTTTGTATTTCATGGCGAGCATTGCAGGCTACGCATGGGTGGCGTATCGCCTCAAGGCAAGCCCGCTGGCGTTCATCGCCTTCATGGTTTCCCCGCCGGTCGTTTACGGTTTGCGTATGTTGAACGTTGATTTTCTGGTTCTCATCGGTTTTACCCTCCCTGCGCCTTTGGGATTGTTCTTCGTACTGATCAAACCTCAAATGGGAATCGTCATGGTCTTGTACTGGCTGGCTGAAGCCTGGCGCGCAGGCGGGATCAAATCCGTGACGCGGACGTTCGCCCCCGTAGCGATCTCCCTGGCGCTTTCCTTCCTTATCTTTGGGAATTGGGTCGCCGGCCGTCAAAGCGATCTTCTGGACTCATTCTGGAACGCCAGTCTGTGGCCCTGGGCGTTGCCCATCGGTCTCGTATTGACCGCATTGTCCATCCGCGACCGCCGCATGGATTATGGGATGGCGGCGTCGCCCTTTCTTTCGCCCTACCTTGCCTATCATTCGTGGGCAAGCGCGCTTGTCGGGTTATTGCGGTATGACTTTCAACTCGTGGTCGCCGTGATCGGCATGTGGATCGCCGGCCTCATTCACGGGTTTGGGTTGTAGCGGTTTTACGAAAAACAAAATGACCCCGTCCACACGGGGTCATTTTTCGTTCTATTCTCCCAGGTAATCCCGCAATTTCCTGCGGATGGTGGGATGCCTCAGGCGGCTCAATGCCTGCGCTTCGATCTGCCTCACGCGTTCGCGCGTGACGCCCATCTTGCGACCCACCTCTTCGAGGGTGTACGCCTGCCCGTCGAGCAGGCCGTAACGCAACTGCAAAATGCGGACCTCGCGCGGAGGCAGTCCATTCAAAACTTCGCCGAGGTGTTCCTTTAGAAGGTTGTACGTGGCGGTGTCGTCGGGCGGAGGCGCCTCGTCGTCTTCGATGAAATCGCCCAACACGGAATCTTCCTCATCGTCGGTCGGCGTTTCCAGCGAAAGCGGACGGCGCGCCACCTGGATCATGTTTTCCACTTTCTTGGGCGGCACGTCCAGCGCTTCCGCAAGTTCCTCCACGCTCGGTTCGCGTCCGAGACGCTGCGTCAACTGGTGCTGCACGCGCAGGAGTTTGTTGATCTGGTCGCCCATGTGAACCGGCACGCGGATCGTGCGTCCCTGGTCGGCGATGGCGCGGGTGACCGCCTGGCGGATCCACCATGTCGCGTACGTGGAGAATTTGTGTCCGCGGCGGTAATCGAACTTCTTGGTGGCGCGGATGAGACCGATGTTCCCCTCCTGGATCAGATCCAGGAACGGGACGCCGCGCCCCATGTATTTCTTGGCGACCGAAATAACCAGGCGCGAGTTCGCCGTGATGAGATGTTCGCGCGCCGACCAGCCATCCTCGATCAGTTTGCGGAGTTCGGAGCGGCGGCGCGGACTGGCGTTTCCCTTTGCAAGTTCCTCGCGCGCCATGCGCCCGCGTTCGATGCGCTGGGCGAGCGCCACTTCCTCGTCCGCCGTCAGCAGGGGCACGCGGCTGACCTCCTTGAGATACAAACCGATCGTATCGTCCGTATCAATGTTCGCGAGGTAGTCGTCGAGCGTGGGGTCAATTTCGGGTTCGACATCCCCGGAAGCCTCCACCGCCACCAGTTCGTCTTCGCTGGGTTCGGCGAGATTGGCGTCTTCCACAAAGGGGATGCCCGCGCTCAAGAGCGCGGAAAACGCCTCTTCCAATTGCTCGACGTCCTGTTCGGCTTCGGGGAAGAAGTGGACGATATCGTCCAGGGTGATGTATCCCTTTTGACGCCCCAACTCCACGAGCCGGGCGATTGCGGGAAACTCCTCTTCTTCGTCAACCATCAAGATCTTGTCTACGTCCATTCTCTCCTATTCGTTTCCTTGTCGCTATCAGAATACGCTTTTTTTGGGTAAAAAGCAATACCATTTCCATTGCTTTTTATAGACGCTCGGCTTCATAAAATGTTACGGCTAAGGCGCGGCGGTCGCCTCGGTCGTCGAGCCAGCCTCGGGCGACGCGGGAGGCGGGGCAGCGGTCGGCGCGTAGGGCGGATCCGTCAGGAGCCTCAGGAGCGAATCCACTGCGCTGACGCTCACGATCAAGACCTCTCCGTCTTCCGCGCGCGCGTAATAACCGCGTTCTGTAGGGGTGAGAACACCGATCTGGATGTTCCGTTCCACGCCGCCGGTGAATTGGAACATCATCGTATATTCGGGATCAGCCAGACCGGCCGCCTCCGGCGCAAGACCGGGGACGCGTTCCAAAATCTGCAGGGTGGAGACCTGACCAGCCGCCGCCTCGACCACCCCCTGGTCTGCCGCGGCTTCCTCGGGCAGGATCAATGCCCAGGCATTCTCCGCGTTACGCGCCACCTCGACGACCTCCCCCGCCTTCGACTCGATGCGGATGCGCGTCGGCAATCCATCCGCGGAGGTGAAGAGGTATTCGACGGGCGCGACGGTTTCGGTGGCGGTCTCGTCCTCGGCAGTCGCCTGGCGGTTGTTGAAGTAATACGCCGCGCCCAATACGGCTGCAAAGAGCAGGAGATAGACGATGGTGGAGCGGCGCATATTTATCCCTGCCGCCTGCGGGCAAGCCAGGAGGAGAAACCTGCAAATACGACCAGACCGGGGATGAGCAACACCGAACCGAGAAGGATGATCAGCAACTGGATCTGGGTCGGCGGGACGAAGGTGCGGGCGGTGGGCGTGTTGGGCGTGATGTCGAGCAGGTCTTCCTGTTCCGCCGCCCAGTCCACCGAGTTGACGAACATGTTCCCATTGCCATACGCATCGAAGGCGTCGTTGGTTGCAAAGAGGGAATTTCCAAACACGACCACGCGTCCTTTGGTGGTTGCGTTTTCGCCGGACGCCGCCATGATGAGGGGACCCGGGAAATCCTCGGGGTCGAATGAAACCTGCGTGCCTTCCGCGCTCGTGAAGCTCACTTCGCCCCACGAATTGGGCGAGGTGAACAGCAGGGCGGTTTGTGTGATGCCGTCCGCGGGAGACGTCAGGCTGAGCGAACGCGCCTGCGGCATGATGACCAGGTAGTTCGCGCTCAGGTTGGCTGTGATCGGATGCTGGCTGGCGGAGGCGGAGATGGCGTTCAACGGCTGCTGGCTGTTGAGGTCAATGATGATGTCATTGTTCAGCGCGATGCCCCAATCGCTGGCGAGATAATCGGCGAGCGGATCCGGCGCGTTGCCGAAGTCCGTCAGGAGGACCGGGTTTTCCATGACGACGAGCGAGCCGCCCGCGTCCACGTATTCCTTGAGAAGTTTCACCTCCTGTTCGGAAACGGGCTTCATGGGACCGGCGACGATGACCGCCAGCGCGTCTTCGGGAATCTTGTTCTCAGCCAGCAGGTTCAGGGCGTTGACCGTGTAGTTCTTGCTCTCGAGCGTGGATTTGGCGGTGGAGAAACTGACTTCGCTGAATTCGAGCGAGGCTTCGCCATGCCCGGTGAGGAAATAGACGGCGCGCGCCTCGGGGTTGATCAATTTGATCAGAGCCTTCGTGAGTTCGGTTTCGGAGGCGAAGTTGGCGATCTCCCGGCGTTCGCCCATGACCAGCATAATCTTGCCGTCGCCGGTGATGCCCGCCTCGCGCGCGGCGACAGGATCGGTATCCGGGTTGACGAAGCGGTAATCGAATTTGCCATTGCTGTTGGCTTTGAAGTTCTCCAGCATTTCCGTCGCGCTTTCGGTGGAGAGACTGGCGTAAAATGCGACCGCAGTGACCGGCTCAGGGAGGGTTTCGAGCGCCTGGACCGTTTCCGGGGCGAGCGTGTTGACCCTGTCCTCGGTCACGTCCCAGCGTTGGGGGTTGTTGTAGACGAACCAGTTTGCGACGAACAGGATTCCCAGGAAGGCGACGAAGGTGATGACGGTGTTGCTCCCGTACCGCGCCTGCCGGCCGGTGAACGCCTGTCGGGTCTTTTGCGGTTCCAGGATGGCGTAGATCGCCAGGCTGAGGACGAAGACGGCGAGGCTGATGAGCGTGCCGCGATTCAACGTGTCCGTCGTCGCGCCGCTGAACATGCCGATGTTCAATAATCCTCGCGTGATGAGGAACAGGATCGCGCTGAGCAATGCAAGCCCGGCGGCGACCAGCGCGATGAAGGTGTAGCGATGCCAGGCGGGTTGTTTCTTCTTTGCCATTATCTCCATCTCCTCATTTCGACGGCGGTCGTCCCCGTGAAAAAGCCCAGCGCGATCAGGCTGGCATAATAGACGAGACTCGAAAGGTTGATGACGCCCGAGTCCAGAGCCCCGTAGAAATGTGTTTTCAAGTCGAGATATTCGAACAGTCTCGCGGCGTCGCCGGTGATCACGCTGGCGGGGAAACCAACCAGCCACCAAAGCGTCACGAACAACGCCAGCGAAACGAAGAACGCCGTGATCTGGTTCGTGAACATGGCGGAGACCGCCGTCCCCAAAGAGAGGAACACACCTGCCAGCAGGATCATGCCGAGGTAGGAGGTCAGGATCACGTTCCAGTCAATGCCCGGTGTCACGAAGCGGCTGATGACGATGGGATAGACCAGCGTCACCGCCAGCAGGGAAAGAATGTAGAGCATCGCGCCAAGCCATTTTCCAATGACCAGTTCGAAGTCCCGGATGGGAGCCGTAAGTAGCAATTCCAGCGTTCCCATGCGCGCTTCGTCCGAGATCAGGCGCATGGTCAGCGCCGGGGCGGAAAGCACGAGCAGAAAAGTGAAGGAGCCGGAGATCGGGGCAAAGTTCGGTATGGCGCCAAAGTTTTGGAAGGCGTTTTGGGTGTAGAAGAACATGTTGAGTCCGAACAGCACGCCGGTGGTCAGCAGGATCGCAAACGCGACGACGTACGCGACCGGGCTGATGAAGTATTGATCGTATTCCTTTTTTGCAATTGTCCAAATATTTCGCATGATTCACCTCACTGGCGTTTGCCCGCTGATTTGTCGTCTGTCAGTTCAAGGAAGATTTCCTCGAGACTCATGCCCACCGGGCGCATCTCGAGCAATTCGTAGCCAGCCTGCACGATCGCCTTCGCCACCTGCGGACGCACGTCCTGCCCGGCGGAGAACTCGAACTCGACCGTGTCTTCGCCTTTGGTTTCCACCTTGCGCGTCCCCTTGACCTTTTTGACGGTCTCATCCAGCCCGTCCGCGTCGCCGCGCACGCGCAGGACGACGCGATCCGCGCCCAGCACCCGTGATTGCAGGTTTTCGGGGGTGTCCTCCGCGACGATCTTTCCCCGGTTGATGATCAGGACGCGGTCGCTGATCTGTTGCGCTTCCGAAAGAATGTGCGTGGAGAACAGCACGGTGCGGTCCTTGCCGATCTCGCGGATCACGTTGCGGATCTCGACCACTTGCGCCGGGTCCAGTCCGATGGTCGGTTCGTCGAGTATAAGCACTTCGGGGCGATGGAGCAGCGCCTGCGCGAGTCCGATGCGCTGGCGCATACCTTTGGAAAAGTTCCCGATGTAACTGTTGGCGCGCTCATCGAGGTTGACCATGTCCAGCGTTTCCCAGGCGCGGTCTTCGGCGTTGGGCAACTGCCGGAGTTGCGCCATGAATTTGAGGTAATCCAGCGCGGTCATGTCGTTGTAGAGTGGAACGGTTTCGGGCAGGTAGCCGACGCGTTTGCGAACTTCGAGCGATTCCTCCACCACGTCGTATCCCGCCACGACGGCTTCCCCTCCGCTGGGCGGCATGTACCCGGTCAGGATGCGCATGGTGGTGGTTTTCCCCGCGCCGTTCGGTCCGAGAAAGCCGACGATCTCTCCCTGGTTGGCGTCGAAAGTGATGCTGTCGAGGGCGCGGCGAACTCCATAGTCCTTGACGAGACCATTGACTTGAATCATTGGTTCTCCTTGAGTGGGATGGGTTGACAAACAAAAGGCACGCCTGCCGGTGGGCAAACCGTGCCAATCTTGTGATCGTAAATTACTATACAGAAATTCAAAATCAAAGTCAAGCAGGTTGTAACATTCTAATCAAACGCTAATATTTGTAAGACAATTCACAAACTCATTATGGAATCGGGGAGCTGGCTTCCGAAATGCGCCAGCCAGTGTTGCGCGGCGCTGGCTGACTCCAAGGTCATATTCGAGGAGGTTCCCGGCGGCACTCTATCCGTTCAGGAAGAAATACCAAACGCCGGCCGCGCCTGCAATGCACAACAGGAGGAGGAATATGCCGGCAAGCGCGAGCATCCATCCGTTCGATGTATCCGGCGCGATGGCGGGAGCGGGGGAGATCGGTTTGCGCTGGGAGTTGGAAAAGGTTGATCGGCGCGGAGCCGCCGTCCCGTAGGCGGAAGCGGAGGCGGGAGGCGGGGTCTGCTCCGTCGCGTTTATAAAACCTTCCACAAAATCGGGGATGCCGTTTCGATCTTTATCCAGCATTCCCATCGCCTGTTCGTATTTAGCGCGCGCTTCGGGCGGCAGGTCTTCGAGGCGGTCGTATTCCACGCCGTCCACGACGAATTTTGTCAGGTTGGTAACGACCTGCGGCGATAAAGGCGCCTCGAAAATATCCGGCGCGCCGTCCCGGTTTTCGTCCTTGAACGCGCGCATTGCCTGTTCGTACTGTGCGCGCACTTCCGGCGGCATCTCGTCCACGCGGTTATACACCCTGCCGTCAATCACGATATGGGTTGTGTTCATCTCTCACTCCTAAATCAACGGGCTTCGTCCATTGGCTGATTTTATCATTTGCTTTACACTTTACGAAATGGAGGCGCCATGACGGAACTACTCTATCAAACCGATTCGTATTTGCGGGAGTTCGACGCGGTCGTAACCGCAGCGCAGGAGGAGACCCGCGCGGTCATCCTCGATAAGACCGCGTTCTACCCCGGCGGCGGGGGACAGCCCTGCGACCTTGGAGCGCTGTCCGTCGCGGGTGTAACTTATCCGGTGGAAAAGGTAAAGAAGCAGGGGGACGACGTCCTGCACTTCCTCGGCGGCGACGCGCCTTTGCCTGCTCCCGGTTCCGCTTCGCGCGGGACCCTGGACTGGGCGCGGCGATACAAGCTGATGCGCACCCATAGCGCGCTCCACGTGCTGTGCGGGACCGTCTTCCGCGATTACGGCGCGCTCGTCACCGGCGGGGACATGGAACCGCTCAAGGGACGCATGGATTTCGAGTTCGAGACCATGCGCGGGGAGTTGGTGCGCGAGATCGAAGCCGCGGTCAACAAGGAGGCGTCGTTGGGACGCGAGATCAGGGTCAGGATTTTGCCGCGCGAAGAGGCGTTCCAAATCCCGGACCTGATCCGCACGAAGATCAACCTGTTGCCCGAGGGCATTACGCAAGTGCGGACAGTGGAGATCGTGGGACTCGACCTGCAAGCCGACGGAGGCACGCACGTCCGCAACACGAACGAGATCGGCAAGATCCGCGTGACGGACTATAAGAGCAAAGGGGCAATCAACAAACGCATCTACATCGAGGTCGAATAGGATATACTTCCGCCCATATTTCGTAACGCGGCTTTCAGGTTGCAACTCAAAGGCGGCATAAGCAACATAAATGTCGCGTGACGGAATTTTGACGAGGATAGTTTTTGAAAAATAAAAAGGAGAATGCATAATGAAGAACAAATTGATCGTTTTGTTTGCGGTCGCGTCTCTGGTCGCTGCGACCCTTGCCTGCTCGTTCGGGGAACCGACACTGGATAATCCCCGCACGGCAATGGACGAGGACGGCAACCAACCCTCCTCCGTTTTTTCCACAACCGATACCATTTACGTGGTGAGCGACCTCTCGAACGGCGCAGTGGGGAACGTGATCTCCTCCAAGTGGTACGCGGTGGAGGTGGAAAACACCGAACCGAACCTTCTCTTCGACGAGGCGGATATCACCATTGACCAGGACGGGTTCGACGGAACCGTTTATTTCTACTATCCCCCGCCGGTGGACGGCTTTTGGCCCCTCGGTTTGTACAAGGTGGAGATCTATTTCAACGACGCGTTGATCGGCACGGTCGAATTCACCGTCCAGTAGGAGGCGGATTTGGGATAATTCTCCATCCCAGCCTCATCAGTCGAAACGAAAAAGGCGACCGCAGAAATGCGGTCGCCTTTTTCGTTTTCTCTTCATCGGAGGATGAAGCCGGTTTCAGGGTTCCAGATCGTCGAGGTGATCCTTGATGCTTGCGTACAATTCGTCGAGGCGAAAGGGCTTGGTGAGGTAATCGTTGGCTCCCGCGCCGATGGCGACGATGCGGCTGTCGGTGTCGTTGAGCGCGGTGACGATGATGATGGGGGTGTTCTTGAATTCGGGTTCCCTGCGAAGCATGCGGCACAACTTGAATCCGTCCGGTTCCGGCATCATCAGGTCGAGGATGAAAAGGGACGGTTTTTCCTGTTTTGCGATCTGGATTGCCTTTGCGCTTTCGTTGAGCAGGATGGGATCGTACCCCTCCGCCCGGAGCACCTCCTCGAACAAGGCGGTTGCGTCTTTGTCGTCGTCCACGACCATGATCTTTGTCATAACTTCTTTCCAATGCGAATTGATTTGTTCGTATTACTCCGCGTCCTGCGTCGGATGCCCGGTATTATACGCCGGAATTTGCGTTTTCCCGCTCCTTGTAACATTGTAATTTTGAAGCAAACGCCGGTTCGAGCGACGGTCAATCCGAGGTCCGCCGATCCTTTTGCGTTTCGATCTCGCCGGCGAGGTAAGCCTGTATCAGCGCCCGGACGCAAGCCTCGTCGAAATGCGCGCCGCACTCGCGTTCCATGCGAAGGAAAACCTCCTCCACGTCGAGGGCGCGGCGGTAGGGGCGGTCGGAAGTCAGCGCGTCGAACACGTCCGCGGCGGCGACGATGCGCCCGAAGAGGGAGATCTGTTCGCCCCTCAAGCCGTTGGGGTAGCCGGTTCCGTCAATGTGCTCGTGATGCTCGGCGAGGGCGGGCAACTCCTCGCGCAGCAGGCGCACGTTTTTCATGATGTTCGCGCCGATGACCGGGTGTTCCTTCATCTTGTTGGTCTCCGCCTCGGTCAGCCGCCCGGGTTTCCCCAGAATGTGATCCGGTATTCCGATCTTGCCGATATCGTGCAGCAACGCGCCGATGCGTAATTGATGCAGTTCCTCCGCGGGCAGGTTCAATTGGCGTCCGATGGCGACGGAGAATTCGCTTACCCTCTGTGAATGTCCGTTGGTATACGGATCTTTCGCGTCTATGGACGCCGCCATCGCCTGGATGGTATCGAGAAAGAGTTCGTTCGCCTCCTGGTAAAGTTTTGCGATCTGAAGGACCGTCGCAGCCTGGGTCGCCAGGGTGAGCAGGAGTTCGGCATCCTCGCGTGTGAACGTCCCGTCCTTTCGATTGATGGCTTCGACGCCCCCGATGATCTTGGTGTGGGAGGCGCCAAGTCCCTGACCGAGTTGAACCGTGCGCGTGACGAGCGGGACGGCGATCAACGAGGTGGTGGCGATGCCGGTGATCGGTTCCGCCTGCGCGAAATGGCGTTCGTCCTCATGCACGTTGGGGACGAAGAGGATGTCGCCGCTCTCGATGGCGTGACCGATGATCCCTTTGCCGCGCGGGACCCGCAATTCAGGGACTTGCGTCTCGCTGGAGGAGACGTGCAGGACGATGTCGTCCCTCTCCTCGTCTATCAGGAAGAGCGAGGCGTGTTCTGCGTGGAGCAGGTCGCGGGCGTGGCGAACGATCAATTGCAGGACCCGGTCCCGGTCGAGGTTCGAACCGATGATCCCGATGATGTCAATCAACGCTTCGAGGCGCGCGTTCCGTCCCTGGCTGGCTTCCAGCAGCACAGCCTTTTCGATCTCGGACGCCATGCGCGCGCTGAGCATTTGTACGATGTGCAGGGGCGTGTGGGAATAATTGAAAACCTGCACGACGCCGATCGGTCCGCCGCGCAGGCACAGGGGGGTGGAGATGACGTTCAGCAGGTCTTTGGAACTGTTCGCGATCTTTTGCCAGCGCGGGTCGCCTGGCAGGTTTTCGATGACGAGGGGCTGGGTCTGCTTCATCGTCGCGCCGACAATCCCCAGGTCCGTTTTGATGCGTTTTCCGATCAGGCTTTGGTCGCTGTTGGGTCCCCGTATCACCTTGAATTCGAGTTCGTCGCGTTCCGCGTCGAGCAGGTAGAGAGTCCCCGCGTTCCCACCGCAGACCTCGATGATCAGGTCGAGCATCTGATCGAGAAGGTCGTCCAGTTCGGTGTTGCTGGCGATCTGGTTGGCGCGGGTCAGGATGTGGTAGAGGTGTGAAGTTTCGTCGTCCGTCGCCAGGGCGGTACTTGTAAACTTGCTTTCCTTCGCCATGGGAACCTTTCGCCCATTATAGACCATTTATCGCCGCCGCGCCGCCTTGCGCGCTAGAACGTTGGCTTGCGTTTTTCGACGAACGCCCTGACGCCTTCCTTTCCGTTCGGGTGACGGGCGCAATCGCTGATACCCTGGCGTTCCAGTTCGAGTTGAGTCTCCAGTGTGTTGGTGAAGGATTCGGTCAACAATCGCTTCGACCATGCAAACGAATGTAACGCGGACTTCGCCAACCCCTCCAGCATGATCAACGCTTCTTTCCCGACCTCTGAATCTGCCGCGACCTTCGTGACCAATCCCCACTCCCAAGCCTTCGGCGCTGAAATCGGCTGGTCGAAGGCGGCGATCTCCATTGCGCGCGCCAGCCCGACGAGACGCGGCAGCGCGAACGTCCCGCCTCCGTCCATGCTCAAGCCGTTCGATGTGTAGCCCTGGCGCAGTATCGCCGACTCCGCCATCACGCGAAAGTCGCACGCCAGCGCGAGCGAGAAGCCTCCGCCTGCCGCGATCCCGTTGATCGCCGCGACGACAGGTTTCGGCATGCGCCGAATCTCGGCGATGGCGATGTGAAATTGCGGCGCGAGTCTGTGCAGGACCGATCCCGCATCCCCAGCCTGCCGGCTGATCCATTTCAAGTCGCCGCCCGCGCAGAACGCCTTCCCTGCGCCGGTGATCATAACCCCTTTGATGGTGAGATCGAAGGCGTTGTACGCCTCGGGACGATTGAGCGCGATTTCGAGGATTGATTCGTGTTGGGAGGTGAGGATGGGGGAGGGCATGAGGGAGTCCTTTTTTGCATGGATAAAAAACGACAGTCAATTCGAAATTGACTGTCGCCTAGTTTACCATTTTCGTCAACCATTCTTATATCTGCGCGGCGTCCATGAGGTAATTTTACTTCAAATTACGCCCTGACATCCCCGTTTATCCTCCCGGATCGCCGCCCTCATCCTACGTCACTCCCTCCAACACCGCGTCGATCCTCGACTTGAGCGTCTCGATGTGAAAGGGCTTGGTGAGGTAATCGTTCGCTCCCGCGCCCAGGGCGACCAGCCTGCTGTCCAGGTCGGTGAGCGCGGTGACGATGATGATGGGAATGTGTTTGAGGACGGGGTCTGCCCTGATCAACCTGCACAACTGGAAGCCGTCGAGTTCGGGCATCATCAGGTCAATGAGAAAAACATCCGGCTTGGAGAGATATGCCATTTCGATGGCCGCGGCGCTCTGGTTCACGGCGATTGCATCGTAACCCGCCGCCCTGAGGGAAGCCTTGTATAAATTCGTGAAATCCTCGTCGTCGTCAACGACCATGACCTTTGCCATACAGCCATCCAATCGGTGATGAAATTTCTACACCGTCATTAACGCATCCACAGCCTCTGCAAGTTCCCTCAAGTTGCTCACCTTCAACACGTTATCGCACAACGGCGCGTAGCGGGGCATGTCGCTGTCGCCGTGCCACAGGATCGGGGGCTCGGGATTCAGCCAGATCGTGCGCGCGGCGCGGCGGGTCATCGTGGAGAAGATGTCGAGACGCGGATCGTAGAAATTATTGCGCCCGTCGCCGACGATGATGAGCGTCGTTCCCCCGTTGAGCGTGTCCATGAAATCGTCCTGGAAATTTTGCAGGGACCAGCCGAGGTCGGTGTTGTAATGTCCGCTGGGCATGCGCCACAAAACGGAGGCAATCGCCTCGTCCGCGTTCGAGCCGCTGAAATCCTCCGAAATATATTCGAGGTGATCAATGAACGCGAAGGCATGAGTCTTGCGCACCTGTCCCTGCAACGCATACAGAAAACTCAACATCAACTCAGAGCAAAAACGCATCGAAGTGCTGATGTCGCAGATCACGACGATCTTCGGTTTGCGCGTGCGGTCCTTGTGAAGGATCTCCATCGGTACGCCGTGATACTTGAGGTTCCTTCGGATGGTCGCCTTCGGGTCGAGTTGTCCGCTTTTGGCGCGCTTCTGCCGCAGGGCGATGCGCGTCCGAAGCATCGCGGCGAGTCGCTTTACTTCACGTTGCAGGATCTTTTTATCCTCGTCCGACAGCGCGTGGAACGGGCGGTTGATCAGATTGTCAACGCTTTCGCCGCGCGGCTTTTCGCTCAAATTCTCGGCGATGCGCTCGCCTGCAAACCGCTCGATCTGTTCGCGCATCCCCTGCATGTTCTGTTGGATCACGTTTTGGATCTGCTCGATGCGGTCGCGGCTCATGCCCATTTGCGCGAGCTGCTCCATCAATTCCCGCAACGCCTCGCGCACTTCGGGGAACGCCAACGCGCGCATCATGCGCTGCGCCATCCAGTTTTGATAGCGGAGGTTGTCCGCTTGATTCAATCCGACCATTCGACCCAGCGCTTCCAATTCCTCCCTGGATAACTGCTCGCCATTCATCAGCCTTTCCATCCGCTGACGCAGACTCTGCGCGAACTGGCGCATTGCCTCCGCCCACATTTGCGCCTCCTCGGGCGTCATGTCGTCCATCGGGTTTCCGCCCATCATCGGAGGCGGTTGCCCCGCGCCAAAGAAGAGAGGGAATAATTTATCGAACGTGGGGAGGTCTTTCACGTCCTTGATGAGCGTGGAACGCAGCGACAGGCGGAACTCTTCGCGGTCTTGAATCCCCATGATGTCCACTGCGGAGAACGCCTCCGCCGATTCCGCCAGGGACACGCGCACCCCGCTGGCGCGTAAGGCTGAGATCAACTGTAAGATACGGGATTCCATGATTCGAACCTTTGTCAGAACTAAAACCCGGATTACCGGTATGCTTCGCGGCGATGTTTAATTCGGTAAATGGTCACGAGTTTGGCTTTATCATCAATATCGTATAAAATGCGATATGCTCCAACTCGCAACGAAAAACCTGCGTCGTCCTTGAGTTTCTTTGAGTCGTTTGGACGCGGGTTTGATTCAAGAGCGTCAAGGTGACTAGCGATCAGGCGGGCGTAGTTTGAGGGAATGGACTCGAGATCTTTGTACGCCCGGCGGCGCAAGTCAACCCGATACATGTTTAATCCCCCAGTTTCAATTCTTTCTTTGCGATCTTCCAGGGAATTGTATCCTCTTCCACCGATCGGGCGTGTTTGATTTCTTCTGCGTCCTCGGCGTCTTCAAGGATGGAAACAATCTGCTTCCAAACATTCATGTCCACTACGACCGCGGAATGGCGACCATTGGGATCAACAACGAATTTCACTGAATTGAGAATATCTGTGACTGTCATGCTTTACCTCGGAACAATTATAAACTTGCAGTCAAGGGTCGATTCCGCCAGCGACACAGGCGCCCCGCTGGCGCGTAAGGCTGAGATCAACTGTAAGATACGGGATTCCATGATTCGAACCTTTGTCAGAACCACTGCCTGGGCATGGAAAAATTATACTACTTCTTGATTCGCACCCTTTGTGTAAATTTCCCGAGGACCTTCCAATCTCATCCGGTCTCTGCCTCGGCTGCGGCGGATTGACGATCTGCCGCTTTGCCTTTTGCAGATCCGCTTTGCGCTTCGGCAATGGCAGGAATATATCCAAATCAGGCGGAAGCGCCGCCTGATTCTGGTCGGTTTAGGATGATTTACCTGCCGTGGACAATTTACTGTCGCACGCCTGTGTTAGCCCCTTCGATCCATACCGTGTTGGGGAACCTACTGGCGCTCCCCGGTATTTTTAGCGAAGCCGATGCCCACAACGCCGATCATTCCCAGGAATGCAAGCAAAGTGATCCAGAAACCGATCAGCGGCGTTTTGGAGAATGCCAAGGAATCGCTGGAGGTGAAGATTTTGACGCCGAAGAACCCCGCGCTCACCAGGGAGGCTGCCGAAAAGATCAACGACCACCCTAGCCATTTCCGTTCGGAGTTTCCTGCCGCTGTGATTGCGGCGACGATTGCCGCCAGGGCAGGCAGAACCAGATAGATGATGTTCCATCCCCGGATGGTGGCAATCCCAATGTTTCGGCTGAAAAGATCGAGCCATTTTACCCATGGAAGGCTCAATCCGATCAGGATCAGCGCGCACAGGGCATAAGTAGCAAACTTCAACCAGGAAGTGTTCGATTGATTCATGGGGTCTCTCCTCTCGTTGGGTCAGTATCGTTTCTGTCTGGTCGTCATGCCGGCAGATTTTGTCATCTCGGCAAGCGTTGGTTACGTAATCCTTGCCAGGCAATCTCCTGCTCAAAGTTCATTCTTCGTGCCATCGGGTAGGGTGGCGCCTGTCAGGTTGGCTCCGAGAATGCTGGCTCCGTTCAGGTTAGCCATATACAGGTTGGCTTCGCTCAAATCAGCCCCGCCCAGGTAAGCCCCGTACAAATTCGCCCCTTCGAGGTTGGCTCTGCACAGATTGGCGCCTCTGAGGGTAGCCCCGTGCAGGTCTGCCTCGCGCAAATTGGCTCCGTACAGGTTCGTTCCTTTCAGCGTTGCTCCTTTCAAGTTGGCTTTAACCAGGTCGGCGTTCTCGAGGTCGGCGTCGCTTATGTCGGTCCAGCTCAAGTCAGCCTCACGCAAAACAACACTCTTGAAATCGCGTTCCCCTTGTCCGTAACGGTTTTTCAGTTCGTTGGCGTCCATCCTTGTTCACCTCTCGTTCATCGTATTGTCAATCAACAGCCCGCCCTCACGGCGCGAGCGCGCTCATTTCAGCAGGGACACCAGCCAATCCTTGACGGCCGAAGCGGATGGTTTGTCGCCGTAGAAGTAGTCGGTGTTGGAAAAGCCGAAGTAATGTGTCCATGGACAGGATTTGGGCGAAGATCCCTGGAAGGTTTTCTGTTTGAATAAATTCCCGTTTTGGGAGCGATAGATGGTGACCCGCCATTCATAACGGATGCGCTTGATCCAGTATGAGGCGATGCCAAAACCTGTCTTTGAATACGGGCAGGTTTGGAGGGTGGTTTCCTTTTGTTCCACACAGGCAACGAAATGCAGGGCGCCGGGAGTATTCGCAAGCGTATTCTCCGGCAGGGTAAGTTTCACGCCGGAAAGGGTGAGCCGTTTTTCATCCAGAACGCCAACGATGGGAAGGGTCTCCAAAGGCTTTCCGTTTTTGCAGAGGCTATCGGTCAGATCTGCGATGATCTTTTGAGCCTCCGAGCCCTTTGACTTCGAAAAAAGATCGAGCGTATTGGAGCGCGCGTCATCCGCGCTTTTTCGACTGTCGTCCGTGGCGGCGGCTTCGTGGGCTTCGTCAATCTTTTCGAGCGCTTGATGGTAACTTTCCGCCTTCCGAAGCGATTCCGCCCATTTCAAATACGCCTGGGAAAGCGCATTCTGGGCGCTCTCCACGTCCTTTGGGGCGGAGAGTCTGACGCTGATTCTGAAATGTTGCAGGGCGTCCGAGTACTTTCCCTGTGTGATGAGGTATTCGCCCCACGCGCGCTGAAAGCCCGGCAGGTGGGCGCGCGTTTTCGCGGCGGAACTGTTCGAGGAGGTTGGATTTGGGTCGGCGGCAATTGCCTTGTCGAATTTGATGGCGGCTTGCGAGTAATCTTTTTTGGTTTGCAGGTCCATGCCCCAATCGAAGTAGGTGCGCGCAAGTTCCGTTTGAGCGTTGATGCGGTTTGCGGATTTCGGGTCGGGATCGGAAGCGATTGCCTTGTCGAATTTGCTGGCGGCAAGCGAAAAGTCCTTCTCTCCCTGCAATTTTTTGCCCCAGTCGAAATACGTTTGAGCGAGTTCCGCCTGGGCGCGCTCGAGGTATGTTTGTTCCCCTTCCTTCCCAGCCCACGCAGTCAGGGAAAAATAGACGGTTTCCGCCTCTGCGAATTCCTCCTCGGCGCGGCATTCCTGACCCCATTCCAGATACACTTCGGGGAGCGCGGCTTTTGTTTTCGACAGGGAGGGGGTCCCGCTGAATTTCTCGAGGACCAGCGTCAGGTTGTTGACTGCGCCGGCAAAGTCCTGCCGCTGGCGTTGTTCGGACGCCAGTTCGTACAATGATGCGGCTGCGAAATTGCCGGCTTCCGTAACATAGATGCCATTCGGATACGCGGCTCTATAGGCGAGATACGAATCGTACGCCGTTTTCCACTGCCTTTTTTCGTACAGAGAATCAGCCTTCAGGTAGGCGGCGCACTCGGCGGCTTGCTCCCGCGCCGGGTCCGTGAAAGAGGCGATCCGAGTCGGGTAAAACCGCTCCACATATCCCGCTGTTTCGACCAGGCTGGCGCAATCCCGCCCGGCATATTGGGCGTTTATCTGGCGGGTGAGGATGAAGCCAATGCCGTAATATGCCAACGCAAGAAACGCCAGCGCTCCCACAGCGAGCGCCGGGATCATCCAGCGCAATCGTTTTGGTTTTGGCGCGTCTGGAGGGATCGGCGTGAACATTATTCCTTCCTTTCACCGGTGCAATCGAATTCGTTTGCAGTTTGCTTGCCTGAACACGTACCCATGCCATTTCCCCGGATCGGAAAATCGTTCTTCCAGAACCATGACGTTCCCATTTGTGCGCTGGGACGATCGTCCATTTCATCTCCTCGGCTGATCCCGCGCCTGGGCCGGCGACGCGGCGTATTATGGCTTTATCCGTTGCTGTGGTCGGTATGAAATAACCGACAAACAACGCCCACCTTTTTTTATTATAGTGATTTATTTCCCTGATTCACGTGATGATTGTCACGTGAAAGTCGTTGCTTTTGTCAAAAAACGGACGGCGGTTCCCGGATCATTTTTGGCGCGAGCGTTTCGATAAAAAAAGCCTCCTCGTTCAGAGAAGGCTTTTCGTTCGAAGCGATTTACTCAATTCCCGGAAAATCTTCCAGGTTCATCCGGTCTTTGCCTCGGCGGAGGCGGAGCGATGATCTGCCGCTTTGCCTTCTGCAGATCCGCTTCGTGCTTGAGCAGGACCGATAGCGTTTCCTCCAGCGTGTCCTTATCCAGGTTGGACGCGTTCAATGCCACGAGCGCGTTCGCCCAATCCAATGTCTCGCTGATGGACGGCGACTTTCGCATGTCTCCGTTCCGTAACTTATGCACGAATTCCACCGCCTGCCGCGCGAGTTTGGGATTCAAATCAGGGACCTTCAACCGCACGACCGCCAGTTCCTCGTCTATGGTCGGGTAATCAATGAACAGATACAGGCAGCGCCGCTTCAACGCTTCGGATAATTCGCGCGTGTTGTTGGAGGTCAGCACGACGAACGGCTTGTGTTTTGCGGTCAGCGTTCCCAACTCCGGCACGGATACCTGGAAGTCGCTCAACACTTCGAGCAGGAAGGCTTCGAACTCCGCGTCGGCGCGGTCTATTTCGTCAATCAACAGAACGGTTGGCTTGTCGCTCAGGATTGCTTTCAGTAGAGGACGCTGTAAGAGGAATCGCTCGGAGAAAAAGACATCCTCCTCTTTGGCGAGTTTGTCCGCGGCTTCGGCGAGGGTCTCCGCTTTGCCGAGCGCGTCGTTCAATTTATCGCGTAACAACTGCGTGTACAGCAATTGCTTGGAGTATTCCCATTCGTACAACGCTTTGGATTCGTCCAGCCCCTCGTAACATTGCAGGCGGATCAACTCGCGTCCTGCCGCGCCGGCGATGGCTTTGGCGAGTTCCGTCTTTCCCACGCCTGCGGGACCTTCGGTCAGCAGCGGCTTGCCGAGTTTCTGCGCGAGGTACACGATCGTCGCAATCTCGTCCGAGGCAATATATTTCTGTTTGTTGAGTCCGGTCTTTACGGTTGTCGTCGAGTCAAAGAGAGTCGTCATTTGGCACCTGTGTGGAACATCCCGAAGGTCTCATTAATAAACATTGTCCTGTCGCTCGAACCCTTCGGGACGATGTGAACATCAATGGAATAGTATACCTCTCTTGATGTGGATTGAAGCAGCGGACTCGCATAATGGCTAACGGATGACGCCGACTACCGGCAGTGAATGTGTATTCGACTCCTTCAACGGATTTCGAGTCGCACCGTCACTTTGTCGCCCTTCTCGAGGTTTTCCGCTTTTCGGACGCTCGCTTTGATCGGCACAATGTAGCGGCCGTCTTTGGGAAACAGAGAGGTCGTGAACTCGGTCCTGCCGATCCGCACGTGGACCGGGATCACACCCCAGCCATAGGTCACAAGCCCCGAGATCGCCCTTATCTCGCGGCTCTGTTTCGCCGGGACGGTGACGAAGAACCACGGGGCGGGACCGCGCCAGAACCAAATCCTGCCGTTGAATTCGATGTCCATGAGTGCCTTTTCAGTACCTCTGAGAACCGTGGGCAGCGATTGCGAAGATTTATCCACTCTGATGCGCTTTCAATGGCTTGAAAGAAATCCAATACGTCATCCAACTCGGCGCACGTCCGGCCGTTGTAATCTGATTTGTCCTTCGATTTCAGCAGGAATTTGGCTGCGACCTTTCGCTAACGATTCGTCGTAAAATATCCCCATGCGGTATGTTATCCAGAACGAATCCCTGTAACAGACTATATCTTCCACATTTGTATTATACAATTCTCTTCGTTCCCGGACAATCAAACTTTCATGCGCCTCAAAGCAGACATCACACTCTTCATCATCGCCGTCATCTGGGGTTCGGCGTTTGTAGCGCAACGCGTGGCGGGTCAATTGGGGAGCGTGTATTTGTTCAATGGGGCGAGGTACATTTTGGCGGGGTTGGTGGTGCTGCCGTTCGTTGGTCGAATTGGCAATTTGACCAACGTTTCGCGTGAGCAATACAAATGGATGTTTGCAGCGGGGTTCCTGTTGTTCGTCGCGGCGGCGTTCCAGCAGGCTGGGATGCAATACACGACGGCGGGCAACGCGGGATTCATCACGAGTTTGTACGTGGTGCTGGTTCCCATTGTGATGTTCATCGGCTGGAGGGAGAAACCGCACTGGCTGTCGGTCGTCGCGGTGGGGATGGCTGGGGCGGGCGCGTACCTCCTTTCGACGGGCGGCAGGCTCGAGGTCCGCGCAGGCGACGCGCTGGAACTCGTCGGCGCGTTATTCTGGGCGATGCACGTCGCTTTGCTTGGCAAGTTCGCCTCGCGCTTCGAACCGATGTCCTTTTCGGTGGGGCAGCTGCTCGTCTGCGGACTCCTGAATCTGGTTTTGGGAATTTTCATCGAGCAGCCGGTCTTCGCGTGGACTTTGGCGGGCGCGGCGATCTATACGGCGGTCATGTCGCTGGGACTTTGTTATACGTTACAGGTCTGGGCGCAGAGACACACGCCGCCTGCGGACGCGGCGTTGATCCTGAGTCTCGAGTCCGTGTTCGCGGTGATCGCAGGCTGGGTCTTGTTGAATGAAACGCTTACTGGGATTCAGATCCTGGGGTGTGTGATCATTTTCCTCGCGGTCGGGCTTTCTCAATTGAAGGGGTATTCAGGTACAATTGACCGAAACCACCTCGTGGAGGGCAGATGACCGCCAAAGTGATTTTGAATCCGTATTCGAACCGCTGGAACTCACAGAAGCGCTGGCCCCAGGCTGAAGCCGCCCTCAAAGCCGCGGGCGTTGATTTCGAACTGGTTGTGTCGGAGAGAAAGGGACATCTTGTCGAATTGGCGGAGGGGGCTGTCCGTGACGGGTTTTCGCCGATCATCGCCGCGGGCGGGGACGGTTCGATCGGCGATGTCGCCAACGGCTTGGCGCGAGCTGCAAAGTCCGAAGATGAAGCGCTGGGTCCGTTGGGGATCATGCCGCTCGGTTCCGCGAACGATCTCGTCTATTCGCTCGGTTTGCCGGTAGATCTGAACGCGGCGGCGAAGGTGATCGCGGCGGGGAAAACGAAGGCGATGGATCTCGGAAAGGTGAACGATAAATATTTCGTCAACAATTCGGGGGCGGGGCTCGAGCCGTACACCACGACGAAGCACGAGCGCATCCATTGGATCAAGGGCATGGCGCGTTACCTCGTCGCGGCGGTGTGGGCGATCATGGACAAGCCCGAATGGCGCGGGAAGATCGTATGGGACGACGACTCCTACGAGGGGCTTTTATCCCTTGTTTCCGTCGGCAATGGACGACGCACGGGCGGATTCTTTATGACGCCTCATGCCGATCCCTTCGACGGGAAGTTGACCCTCGCCTTTGGCTATCGCGGCACGCGTCTGGGATTGTTGACCGCGCTTCCGAAGGCTTTCAACGAAGGGGAGGGGAGTTACATCGAACTGGAGGGCATGTACGAGGTCCACGCGACGCGGATCTCCATTCATCTTGACAAACCTTCCCCCGCGCACACGGATGGGGAACTGTTTCCCGAGTGGATCAAGGATTTCGAGTACGAAATTTTCCCGAAGCGATTGAATATGATCCTGCCCTGAGATGACGACCGAACTTTCCTTCAAACCCATCAAACGAGATCTTTGGACGGACCTCGAAGAACTCTTCGGATTGAACGGCGCGTGCGGAGGCTGCTGGTGCATGTATTGGAAGTTGCGCGGCAAAGCCTTCGACGAGGCAAAGGGATATTCCACGCGCCAGATGCACAAATCCATTGTCGATTCCGGCGTTACGACCGGTTTGCTTGCCTACCTGCGCGGCGAAGTCGTCGGATGGGTGGCGGTGGAGCCGCGGGGCGCATACGAAAAACTGGCGCACTCGCGCGTCCTTGCGCCTGTGGACGATCAGGAAGTCTGGTCGGTGACGTGTTTCTTTGTGGCGAAGAAACATCGCCGCAAGGGAATCACCGTCGAGTTATTGAAAGCCGCTGTGAAGCACGTCAAGAGTCAGGGCGGGAGGATCGTGGAGGGGTATCCGGTGGAGACGGAGAACGATATGCCCGCGCCGTTCGTGTACACGGGGACCGCCTCCGCGTTCCGTCAGGCGGGCTTCAAGGAGGCGGCGCGCAATTCGCCGACGCGCCCGATATTCAGGTACGTGATCAAGTAATCCGATTATCACTGTCCCGAAGGTTTGACCGGCGCGTCGAATTGCTTGCGACAAAACCTTCGGGACGTTTCACCTTTACCTGCTTATGGCATTCCAGGACATTCGCAAGAAGCGAAAATGGTTGAGCGCGGAGGAGACCCGCATTGTTCTGCTGGCGTTGTTCCTTTTTGCGGGTCTGCTTGCGCTGAACATTTATCTCGCGCGGACGCTGCCCGGCGGGGAGCAGTTCTTCCTGCGGTGGAGCGGCGCGCGCGCCTTCCTCGTCGAAGGGATCGAACCGTACGGCGCCGAAATTGCCAGCCGCGCGCAACTTGTCGCTTACGGGAGGCGGGCTTTTTCGAGCGAATATCCCTTTGCCCTGAACGACCCGTTTCACATCGTGATGCTTTACGTCCCGCTGGCATTGTTCCCGGATTTTGCCGTTGCCCGCGGCGTTTGGATGTTGCTGTCCGAAATGCTTTTGATCGCGCTCGTTCACACCCTGATCCGTTCCCTGGAATGGGAACCGCCGCGCTGGTTGTATCTTCTGCTGATGGTCTCCGGGCTGTTCGGGTATTACAGCCTGATGGCTGTGGGCGCGGGTTCCCCGGCGATTCCCATGACGTTTTTGTTCCTTGCCATTCTGTATTCCCTGCGTTCGTTCGCGGACGAACTGGCGGGCGCGCTCCTGTTTCTTGTCGCCTATCAATGGGAGGTCAGCGCGCTGTTCTTCCTTTTCACCCTCGTATTTATTTTTGCCAATCGCAGGTGGAGAGTGTTGGGCGGGTTCGGGATGTCCCTTGTAGTGTTGCTTGCCATCTCGTTTCTCGTTTATCCCGACTGGGCGCTTCCCTACGTGCGCGGCGCGCTTACAGATTGGTATCGAAGCGCGAACCTGACGTTCGGTCACGTCATGTCCCTGTGGTTCCCGGATGCAAGGGTCTCCATCGGCTCGTGGACTGCGATCCTGTTGGGCGTCGTCCTTTTTCTGGAATGGCTGGGTTCGGTGGACGCGCATTTCCGCCGCATCGTTTGGACTGCCTGTCTGTCGCTGGCGATCATGCCCCTGATGGGATTTGCGATCTTCCCATCCAACCACGCGGTTCTGCTCCCCTCGTTGATCCTGATCGTCATGCTCGTGTGGGAACGCTGGAGGAGGCGGCGCGTCTTGTACGTTCTGCTGATCCTGCTGGTTTCCTTTGCCGTTCCCTTCTGGTTGTATGCCCGCCTGATGGCGGGATACCCGAAACTATATTCCGACCTGCTGGCGGTCCTTCCGCCCGTTGCGGCGATCGTCGGTTTGTACTGGATGCGCTGGTGGGCGGTTCGTTCGCCGCGCATCTGGTTCGATCAAATAGAGGATCGGAAATGAAACCTCGTCACTATCTGGCTTTGTTCATCGTTGGCTTGATCGTCCCGTTTGCGATCTCGCGCTTTCAACAGTTGCCCGGCTACATGGACGCCGATTATTACTTCGCGGGCGGCGTCGAACTGGCAAAGGGCAACGGCTTCACCGAACCCTACCTTTGGAATTATCTCGACGACCCGCAGGGACTCCCGCATCCGTCGCACACCTATTGGATGCCTCTCGCCTCCATCGTGTCCGCGCTGGGGATGTGGAGCATGGGTCAGACGACGTACGCGGCGGGACGCCTCCCGTTCATCCTCCTTTCAGCCTGCGTCCCCTTACTGACAGCGACTCTCGCCTTCGACATTTCCCGCCGAACGCGGCTTGCGATGGTTTCGGGGCTGCTTTCGATCTTTTCCCTGTATTACGCGCCGTTCATGCCCGTCCCCGACAACTATGCGATCTACATGCTGCTCGGCGCGGCTTTCCTCCTGCTTGCGCCGCGCAGCCAAAAATGGATTCCGCTCGCGCTCGGCGCGCTGGCTGGCGCGATGACCCTGGCGCGCAGCGACGGCCTGCTCTGGCTTGGGCTGGCAGGCTTGACTGTGATGTGGAAATCGGCACAGAGTCCCCTCTCCCTTTGGGAGAGGGTTAGGCTTGCACTGAGCAAAGTCGAAGTGGTGAGGGTGATTCCAGCGGGCTTGTTCATCTTGCTCGGTTATCTCCTCGTGATGGGCTGGTGGCATTATCGCAATTACTCCTTGTTCGGTTCGTTCATGACTCCCGGCGGCGGGCGGCTCCTGTGGCTCGAATCCTACAACCAGACCTTCAGTTATCCCGCCGAGAGCATTACCCGCGAGAGATTCCTGCAAGCGGGCTGGTCCGCCGCGTTGGAGGACCGTCTCAGGGCGTTGAACGCGAACGCCGGCAACGCCTTCGCCGCGCAGGGCGGCATCTTCCTGTTCCCGTTCATCCTCATCGGGCTGTGGGAACTGCGAAAGGAGTTTCGCACGAGGCTCGCGGCGACGGGTTGGTTGATACTACTCGTTGTAATGACGGTCGTCTTTCCGTTCGCGGGCGCGCGCGGAAGTTTCTTCCACGGGGGCGCGGCGCTCCAGCCTTATTGGTGGGTCGCGGCGCCCATCGGCTTGGATCGTGTGATCGCCGCGGCGCGCCGGCGCGGCATGTTCGCGGATAACGCCTACGTTGTGTTTCAGGGGATGCTCGTTGTCCTCGCCGCGTCCATGACCTTGTATCTGGTCAACCTGCGCGTGCTGGGCGAATGGGCGACCGAGGACGGAGTCTACGCGTCGGTGGAGGAAAAGTTCATCGAAAACGGGATCAGCCCCGAGGTCGGCGTGATCGTCCGTAATCCGCCGGGCTATTACATCAGTTCGGGGCGTCCCGCCATTGCATTACCCTACGGCGATGAGTCGGTCATCCTGGAAGTTGCGGAACGTTACGGCGCGGGTCTTCTTGTGCTGGAGGGGAGCGGCACGTTCGATTGGATCCAGGAACTTTACGATAACCCGCAGGGAAACGGCGCGTTCATTTATCTGGGAGAGGTGGATGAGGCGAAACTCTACATCATCGCTCCCGAACGTTGACCCGCGCTTTTTGATCCCGCCTGCCGCGTTGCTTGGCGTCGGATTTTTTTTGATCGTCAGCGCGCTCACGTATCGGATCGGTTTTCCGCTCGACGACGCGTGGATCCATCTTACGTACGCGCGCAACTTTGCCCTGCACGGCGAATGGGCGTTCCGGCTCGGCGACGCTTCGGCGGGTTCCACTTCTCCGTTGTGGACGGCTTTGCTTTCGGTGGGATTTTTGCTCGACCTCGCTCCCTACGCATGGACGTTTTTTCTCGGCTGGGTCGTGTTGAGCCTGACGGCGGTGCGCGCGGAAGGCATCGCGCGCGCGGTCCTCGCATCCTATCGCTCCAAACTTCCCTGGGTTGGTCTGTTCATCGTCTTCGCCTGGCATCTGACCTGGTCTGCGGCTTCGGGGATGGAAACCCTCTTGCACGGATTGATCGTCCTGAACGTCCTCGGCATGTTGATGGAAAACCCGCCTCGTTACCTGACCCTGGGCTTGCTCGCCGGGCTAAGCGTCTGGGTGCGCCCCGACGGTTTGACCCTGCTGGGACCGATCCTGTTCACCGCCTTTCTTCGGGAGAATACGTTCAGAGCGCGCGGCAAGGCAATGACGAAGATATTCATCGGCTTTGGGATATTGTTCGTCTTTTATTTGCTTTTCAATCTCGCGCTTTCCGGGAAGCCCATGCCAAGCACCTTTTACGCAAAGCAGGCGGAGTACGGGGAATATTGGCTCTCCCGATCCTTGTCCGCGCGATTGACCGATTACATTCTGCCGGTCGTTGCCAGCCCGTTTGTCGTCCTTTTGCCGGGGCTTTTCCTTTGGATCCATAAAAGCATCCGTGAACGGAATTGGGGGACGATCGCCGGTCTGTTGTGGGTTCTCGGCTACATCGGGATCTATTTCATGCGCCTGCCCGCCTATCAGCACGGACGGTATCTCATTCCCGCCTTTCCGCCCTTGTATTTGTGGGGCATGTTGGGTTTCATCGGATATGCCGCGAGGCAGGGGTCGAATCAACGGATCGTTTTGTTGTGGCAGGCGTCGCTCGCGGTTTTGATCGTTTCGTTCCAGTGGGTGGGCGCGCGGCAGAACGCGTTGGACGTGGTTCTGATCGAAACTCAAATGGTGAAGACGGCGCAGTGGATGAACGAAAATTTGCCGCCGGAGGCGCGGGTGGCTGCGCACGACATCGGCGCGATCGGTTATTTTACGCGGAACCCTTTGATTGACCTTGCCGGGTTGGTCACACCGGACGTCGTTCCGTTCATCCGCGATGAGACGCGCCTCGCCGAATATTTGAATAACGGGCGCGTGGATTATCTCGTGACCTTTCCGGCGTGGTATCCTCAGATGGTCGCAGGTCGAACTCCGCTTTTCGAGGCTGGCGACGACGATTTTCCTTTTGACGATAACATGAGCGTTTATCAATGGAAATAGGATTTTGAAGGAATCCACGCTTGCAATTCGATTGTTTAATTGCCCGTCCGGGGCGAGTGTGCTATACTCCCATCAAGACCAATTTTCCAGGGATCGAGACTAATGATGAAAGAGATAACACTGATCATTGCAGACGATCATCCGTTGTTCCGTCAGGGTGTGGTGGATGTGCTGGCGCTCGAAAGGGATTTCCGCGTGATCGCGCAGGCGTCGAACGGGATGGAGGCGATCAACCTGATTCGCTCGGTCAAGCCGATGGTCGCCGTGCTGGATGTAAACATGCCGGAGATGAACGGTCAACAGGTGACTCACCAGGTCACTTCCGAGCATCTGCCGACGCGCGTGATCCTGTTGACCGGGTACGACGACGTCGAACAGGCGATCCACGCGATGCTGGCTGGGGCGGCGGGCTATTGCGCCAAAGAGATCGAACCGGACGCCCTTGCGCGCACCGTCCGCGCGGTGGCGGATGGGAAATACGCCATTGCGGGAAACATCTTTACCCGCCGCGAATTGGACGCCTGGATAGACGAACAAATGGAAGGCGCGCGCAAATCCTATAGCGAGCCCGGCTCGCCCTTTCATCCCCTCTCCGATCGCGAGATGGAGGTCCTTTCCTGCGTCGTGCGCGGCATGAGCAACAAGGAGATCGCCAGCATGTTGGGGATCAGTCACCAGACCGTCAAGAATCACGTAACGTCCATCCTGCGTAAATTCAGCGTGGAGGATCGCACGCAGGCGGTTGTGTATGCGCTGAAACGCGGCTGGGTGAAGTTGCAGGATACGGGAATCAAACCTCAGGAGCATTAGAGAATGATGGAAAATCCATCCGGCCAGGAACTGGATCTTCAGCAGGAACTCGAGGAAACCACAAAAGCCCTGCGCGAGGTCACCCTGATGATCGAACAGAGTCAGGGCGAACTCTCCAAACTTACACAGCGCAATACCGCGATCACGGCTCACCTTCAACAGGTGCAGGGTCAGATGGACGCCATGCCGCCGCAGGAGATCCGCAACGCTTACGACTCCGCCCTGGACGCCCAGCAGCGTCTTTTTGTGATGCGGGGCCAGTTGGAAAAACTCCAGGCGGAAAAGAACCACCTGGAACGCCTCAAGGCTGTCCTTGAACGAGCCCAGGCGTCGCCGTCCAGTCCCGCCTCCGCTCCGGCTTCGGGCGGCGCCAAAGGCGGCACCCTGGCAAGCGTGGAGATGCTCGTCAACGCCCAGGAGACGGAACGCCAGCGCCTCTCGCGGCAAATGCACGACGGTCCCGCCCAGGCATTATCCAATTTCATCCTGCAAACGGAAATCGCCATGCGCTTGTTCGACGTGGACCCCGCCCAGGCGAAGGAGGAACTCAACAACCTCAAATCGTCTGCGATGGGAACGTTCCAGAAGGTGCGTAACTTCATCTTCGAGTTGCGCCCGATGATGCTGGACGATCTTGGATTGGTGCCGACCGTCCGCCGCTATGCCGATGCGTTCAAGGAACAGAACTCCCTCGACGTGACCGTGACGGTGACGGGCAACGAGAGGCGGCTCGAACCATACCTGGAAATCATGATGTTTCGCGCGCTCCAGGAATTGCTGGGGAACGCCGCGCGTCACAGCCAGGCGACCCAGGTCAAGGTCATGCTGGACATGGGGGAGGATCGCGTACGCGTCAGCGTGGACGACAATGGGCGGGGATTCGATCCCGACGCCGTTCAACAGGGAGGCAGCCTCGGGTTGAAATTGATACGTGAACGGGCGGAAATGCTGGGTGGAAATTTCGAAGTGGACAGCGCGATTGGAAGAGGCGCTCGAATTACTTTTGTCGTTCCAGCCCGTTCCTGATTTGTCCTCCGCATTTTCGGTAAATATCGCTCTGCCCGGCGGCAGAGCCTTACTTTTTTCCCAAATGATTAATTGGGGGTTATACTGTATAATATTTCAAATTGATACATCTGCCGATATTCCTGGCGGACACTGTGAGAGGAGAATTTCCTATGCGTCGCGGAAGAATATTGATCTTGCTCATATTGATCGTGATCGTCGGATTGGCGCTGGCGTATTTTGCTCTTGGCAGCCAGATCAGCGGGAGATTGGGACCGGTTGTGCCGATCGCCACCGAGATAACTACAAAAGAGGTTTACTATGCCGTGCAGAATATTCCCCAGGGTACGGTGATCACCGAGAACATGTTGGGCACATTCTCCCTGCCTCCGGAACATGTGGTCGAGGTCATGTTCGAGAAGGGCGAGGAGGTGAATCTGATCGGTCAGACCGCGCGGTTCAACCTGGAACCCGGCACTTTGATCACCTCCTCCATGGTCGGCGAAGGCGCCGGTCAATTGCCTCCTCCTTCCTGGTCGTTCCAGGTTCCGGTCGGCATGGTGGCTGCTTCCATCCCGACGAATCGCCTCGCCACGTCCGCCTATGCCATCAATAAGGGCGCGCACGTGAACGTCAATGTGTGCATGACGCTTGTGGACGTTGATCCCGCCTACCAGTCGCTGCTTCCGAATTACCTTTCCTCCATGCAGGATATATTCTTCCCGGAAGACGGTCGCCCCATTATCACGATTGACCCGGCGACCCCCGGAGAGGCGGCGCGGCAGGGACGCACGGAACTCGATCCGACCTTCCAGAAACCCATTTACGTGGTTCCCTCCGAGCCGCAGCGCCCCCGCCTGGTGTGCCAGATCATCCTGCAGGACGTCGTCGTGTTGAATTTCGGAAACTTCCCCCTCAGGCTGGAGACTGCCGCTCCCGAGGAGCCTGCCGCCCAGACCACGCCAACGCAGACCGTGCAAAACCCCGACATCATCACGTTGATGGTTTCCCCGCAGGATTCCATTTCCCTGAACTATTTTGTATACAGCGGCGCCGTGTTCTCGATGACGTTGCGTAATCCGAACGACACGTCCAAAATAGACGCGCAATCCGCCACGCTTACGAGCGTTTTGACCCAATACAACATTTCGCTGCCGTCCAAACTTCCATACGCTCAAAACCCTCGCATTGATTTCCTGTCTCCTCCTCTGTTGCCCAATGACATTAACCAGGTTCAACCGCAACAATAACCCACTTTCAAGGTGTGTAGCATGCCAGGCGAAAAAGTTCGTGTGTTGATCGTGGACGATGTTTCCGAGACGCGCGAGAACGTAAAAAAATTGCTGCAATTCGAGTCCGACGTGGAAGTGGTCGGCATCGCGCGCACCGGCAAGGAGGCGATCCAGGCATCGCAGGACCTGAATCCCGACGTGGTGCTGATGGACATCAACATGCCGGATATGGACGGGATCGCGGCGACGGAAGCGATCCGCGCAAAACAACAGGCTGTCCAGGTCGTGATCTTATCGGTTCAAAGCGACCAGAACTACATGCGGCGCGCCATGCTGGCGGGCGCCAGGGATTTCCTCACCAAGCCGCCCATGGGCGACGAATTGATCTCCGCCATTCGCCGCGCCGGCGAAATGGCGCAGGTCGAAAAATCGAAGGCGGCGCGCGTGCAATCCGCGCCCCTCGTCGGCATGCCCGGCGTGATTGCAGGTCAACGGGGACCGCGCGGAAAGATCGTCGTTGTCTACAGTCCCAAAGGCGGTACGGGTTGCACCACCATCGCGGTCAACCTGGCGCTTGCATTGAAGAATTCCGATACCCGCGTCGCCCTCGTGGATGGAAACCTGCAATTTGGCGACGTCGCCATGTTCATCAACGAACAGGGGAAGAACACGGTCCTCGACCTCGCGCCGCGCGCGGAGGAACTGGACGCGGAGATCGTCGAAGAGGTCATGGTCAAACATTCCGCCACGGGACTTCACATTCTTGCCGCGCCGAACCGCCCCGAATACGCCGATAAGGTATCCAGCGCGCAGTTCGGCAAGATGCTCGAATTCCTCGCGCAACTGTATTCCTTCGTGATCGTTGACACCATGCCGATCCTGACGGACCTGACCCTGGCTACCATTGACGTGAGCGATCTCATCGTGCTTATCACCACCCAGGATATCCCCTCCATCAAGAACAGCCGCCTCTTCCTTGACCTATTGCAGAATCTCGGCATCCGACGCGACCGCATCATGTTCGTCATGAATCGCTACGACAGGAAGGTGAACATCACCCCGGAACGGGTCGCGGACAACCTGAAGCAGGAGGTCGCGCTGGTCATTCCGTCGGACGAGGTCACTGCGGTAAAGGCTGTCAACCGCGGCGTGCCGTTCGTGATGGATAATAAGAGCCAACCTGTTGCGCGCAGTATCTTAACGCTGGCTGAAAACGTCCGAACCCGGGTTGCGGCGCAGGAATCCGGCGGCGAATAATGTTTAGCGATTGCGAGCCGACAACTCGCAAGGAGATGTAAATCATGTCTCTCTTAAAAAGAATCGAACAGGGACAGGGGGGTGCCTCTTCCGGCGGGACCCCGTCTTCGCCCAACCAGGGCAGCGGTGAAGGATCGCGTCTTTCCTCGCTGCAATCGAGAAGGGTGAATGCGCCCATCACATCTCCGCAGGCCGGCTCTTACTTCGACCTGAAAACGCGCGTCCAGAACAAACTGCTTTCCGAACTGGATCCGACCATGGACATCAGCCGGACGGAGGAAGTCCGCCGGACGATCCAGGACCTCTTCGAGCAGATCCTCGCCGAAGAGAACATTGTGCTTTCCCGTCCCGAGCGCGCCCGCCTGTTCGAGCAGATCGCAGCGGAAATTCTCGGTCTTGGTCCGTTGCAGCCGCTGTTGGAAGACGACACCATCACCGAAATCATGGTCAACGGGCCCAAGAATGTCTACATCGAGCGAAAGGGCAAATTGCATCGCGTTCCCGTCACCTTCGAGAACAACGATCACGTGATGCGCGTCATTGACCGCATCGTCGCGCCTCTGGGACGCCGCATTGACGAGTCGAGTCCATACGTGGACGCCCGCCTGCCCGACGGCTCCCGCGTCAACGCGGTCATCCCTCCCATCTCGCTTGTCGGGCCCACGCTTACCATCCGTAAATTTTCGAAGAACCCCATCACGGTGGATCAACTGATCCAGTTCGGCTCGATCACGCACGAAGCGATCCAATTTTTGAAGGCGTGTGTGGAAGCCCGCCTGAACATATTGATTTCCGGCGGCACGGGTTCGGGCAAGACCACCCTCCTGAACATCTTGTCCGGCTTCATCCCGAACGACGAAAGGATCATCACGATCGAGAATGCCGCGGAGTTGCAGTTGCGCCAGGAGCACGTGGTCACTCTCGAATCCCGCCCGCCCAACATCGAGGGTCGCGGTGAGATCACGATCCGCGATCTCGTCATCAACTCCCTCCGTATGCGCCCCGAACGAATCATCGTGGGAGAGTGCCGCGGCGGCGAAACCCTGGACATGCTTCAAGCCATGAACACGGGTCACGACGGCTCCATGACGACCGCCCACGCCAACTCCCCGCGCGATGCGCTCTCCCGCGTGGAAACGATGTGCTTGATGGCGGGCATGGAACTCCCCGTACGCGCCATCCGTGAACAGACGGCAAGCGCCATTGACGTCATTTGCCACCAGGAGCGCATGCGTGACGGCACTCGTAAAGTGACCCACGTCACCGAGATCAGCGGCATGGAGGGGGATATAATCACCATGACCGACATCTTCGTCTTCGAGCAGACCGGCGTCGAAGCCGGAAAGGTCGTCGGTCGTTTGCGACCGACCGGGTTGAGGCCCAAGTTCATTGACAAGATCGAAGCGGCGGGCATCAATTTGCCGCCGTCCATTTTCGGCATCGGAGAACGGCGGCGCTATTAATTGCGAAGCAGGTTAAGGTTATGAATCTTATTCTGATTGGCGGCGCGCTGATTTTGATACTTCTGATCGTGGGGGTGGTGGTTACGATTGTGAGCGAACGCTCCCTGGTGGACGAGCGTCTCGGTCAATTCGAAAAGGACGAAGAAGCCAGGGAAGCCCAGCAGGCAGCCGTCCGATCCATTGTGACGGATTGGTTGAACCGCAGGGTCGCCAGTTCTTCGATGGGCGACCGGATCGCGCGCGAACTTGCCCGCGCCGACCTGAAGCTCAAGGTCGCGGAGTACTACGCGCTGGTGGTGATCTCCACAGTGGGGGCGGGCTTGGTCGCGTTCCTTCTTCAGCCCAATATTTGGTATATATCCTTTGCGATCGGCGCGGTTATTGGCTTCTTCCTGCCGCGTTTTTACGTAAGGCGGCAACAGGTCGCCAGGATCAGAAAATTCGACGACCAGTTGGGCGACATGTTGAACCTCATGGTCAACGGTTTGCGCGCCGGTTATTCGATCATGCAGGCGATGGAGGCAGTCAGCCGCGAACTTCCCTCCCCCATATCCGATGAGTTTCGACGGGTTGTCCAGGAAATGCAGATCGGCATTCCAATGGAGAAGGCGCTGGACAACCTCCTCCGCCGCATCCCGAGCGACGACCTCGATTTCGTCATCACGGCGATCAACGTGCAGCGGGAGGTGGGCGGCAACCTCTCCGAGATCCTGGATACAATATCGTTCACCATTCGCGAACGCGTCAGGATCAAGGGCGAGATCCGGGTGATGACGGCAAACGTTCGGGCATCCGGCGGAATTCTTTCCTTGATCCCGATCGGGCTCGCGCTGGCGCTTTGGTTCATCAGCCCCGAGTATATCGGTCAATTTTTTGCCGAGAACGGTATTATCGGTCAGCCGTTGTGCGGGATCATGGCGATCGCGGTCATCGTTGGGCTGATCGTCTCCGGTTATTTTGTGATGCAGAAGATCGCGGATATTGAGGTGTAACATGCCGGTTGTTGTATGGATCGCCATCGGTTTTGTCGTCCTGATCGTGGTCGTCGGCGTGATTTCGGTGGGATTGCGGCAGAGGTCTCAGGAGGAGGAGGATCCCCTGCAGGCGCGTCTGGCTGAGTACCTTCAGCGCGGCGATGTGGTTTCGTTGGAGGAAATCGAACTCTCCCAACCCTTTACCGAACGAGTCATCATTCCGATCGTCAGGCGGATCGGAGAGATCTCCGCGCGTTTTACCCCTCAAAAAGCGATCCAGGATACGGCGAGGCGGATGGAACTGGCGGGCAACCCCTGGCCCATAGATGCCGCCACCTTCCTTGCCATACGCTTCATTCTTGCCGTGATGCTGGGCGGCTTCGTGACGGCGATGTTTCTGCTCTCGCCGGAGCCGAACCTGAACGATAACGCCATCTTTATTTTCGGGGCGACCTTCGGCGGGTTCTACCTCCCGCACTTGATGCTGTCGAGCCGGATCACGAACCGCCAGAGGGAGATTCGCAAGGCGATGCCGGACGCGTTGGACCTGCTGACGATCTGCGTGGAGGCGGGCTTGGGTTTCGACGCCGCCATGAACAAGGTGAGCGAAAAATGGGATAACGCGCTGGCTCTCGCGTTCGCGAGGACCATTCGCGAGATACAACTCGGCAAGACGCGGCGCGACGCCCTCAAGGACATGGCGGACAGGCTGGGCATTCCCGAAATGACCAGTTTCGTCGCCGCCATCATCCAGAGCGAACAACTCGGCGTGAGCATGGCTAAGATTTTGCGCATCCAATCCGAACAGATGCGCTTGAGGCGCCGCCAGGCGGCGGAGGAGGAGGCGCATAAGGCGCCGGTCAAGATGGTCCTCCCCATGGCGTTCCTGATCTTCCCGACCATCATGATCATTATTCTGACGCCAGCCGCCATCCAGATCATGGCTTCGTTCACATTGTAACTTTTTTCAGGCAGGCTTTTACTGCATCGAGCAGCCAATTACATTATTTGGCGAAACGGAAAATTCGTGGAACTTCGTTTACGGCGTTTCTAATTCGTTATTCGTGAATAACATTCCGTGGTCCTATCGAATCTACCGATTGGCGTGGAGCGGGATAGACCTTCTCTTCCCGCCGGTGTGCGGCGGTTGCGGAAAGGCGGGAAGCGCATGGTGCCCGGATTGCCGGGCGCGCGTCCCGCACATTGCAGAGCCGTTTTGCGATAAATGCGGGATTCCGGTCCACAAGTCCGTTACCTGTGAAAAATGCGCCTCGAACCCGCCCCCGTATCGAACGATGCGATCGTGGGCGGTTTTTGATTCCCCTGTGCAGGACGCCCTCCACACGCTGAAATACCGCCGCAATATGGGAATCGGGGAAGCGCTGGCGCGCGATATGGCGGGATTCGTCCGTTCCCTGCAGTGGGGTGTGGACATGCTCATCCCTGTGCCGCTTGGAAAAAAGCGGTTGAAAGAGCGGGGGTATAATCAGGTTGGGCTGGTCGCGCGCCCGCTTGCGTATGAACTGGGGTTGCAATATGCCCCGCAGGGATTGTGGAAATCCCGGGATACCCGTTCGCAGGTCGGCTTGACCATCTCGGAGCGGAGGGAAAATGTCTCGAAGGCGTTTCAGGCTGAGGCGAAGATCGTGAAGCGCAGGTCGGTCCTGCTGATGGACGACGTGGCAACCACAGGATCCACGATCCACTCCTGCGCCGAGGCGTTATACTCGGCCGGCGCGCGGGAGGTATGCGCCGTGACCATCGCGCGCGCTCTTCCACACCACGACTTGACCCGCGTTTGACAATGGCGCGCTGCGCCATTGATAACCCTTTCAGGAGGTTCTGTATGGCGAACAAAATCGAAACCCTGGCGCGCAACATGCGGCTGGCTGACAACACCCGCGAATACATCGAGAGGAAAGCCGCCAAGTTGGAACGCTACCTTCAGGATATTGACGAGATTCGGGTCGAAGTGTCGCACGTCAAAGCGGCGAGGAACGCGAACGACCGCCAGGTCGCGCAGATCACCCTGCGCGGCAAGGGCTTCATCCTGCGAACCGAAGAGCGGGCGGACGACCTGCACGCCGCATTCGACACCGCGCTCGACAAAATGCAGCGACAGATCGAACGTTACAAAGGCAGGCATTATCGGGGGCGCGGGGACGGTCGTTCGGCGGCGGAGGTCGTCGAGGAGGAATGGCCCGTGGACGAGACCGGCGAACTGCTTCCGTTGATCGCTCGCCGGAAGAAGTTCGTGCTGATTCCCATGACCGAAGACGAGGCGGTGGAACAGATGCGGCTGCTCGGGCACGACAACTTCTTCGTTTTCTTCAATGCGGAGCAGAATTCGATCCAGGTACTGTACCGTAGGCGAAACGGCACATACGGGTTGATCGAGCCTGTGCTCGGTTAACGGCTTGGAGGACGATGGACAAAAAACCAGTGGCGCCCGGCGCCACTGGTTTTATCAAGGAGTGAAAATGGAGTTTAACGACGATATGGATGAGGTCGAGACGATCTCGACGAGCGTAAACGTCGAGGAGGTCAGGGGACTGGTTTCGAATTTGATCAAAGCGCTGGGCGAGGATCCCCAACGCGAAGGCTTGAAGAACACCCCGCATCGGGTGGCGCGCATGTACACCGAACTGCTCGGCGGATACGACATGGACCCGGAACGCGTCGTGAACGGCGCGCTCTTCAACATCAGTTACGACGAGATGGTGCTGGTGCGCGACATCGAATTCTACAGTCTGTGCGAGCATCACATGCTTCCGTTCCTGGGGCGCGCGCACGTGGCTTACATCCCTGCGGGCAAGGTGATCGGTCTTTCGAAGATTCCCCGCATCGTGGATATGTATGCGCGCAGGCTGCAGGTTCAGGAGCGGATGACGCGCCAGATCGCGGACTTCCTTCAGAAGAATCTCCAGCCGCAGGGCGTGGCTGTCGTGGTCGAGGCGGTTCACCTTTGCTCGATGATGCGCGGCGTCAAAAAACACGACGCGCGCATGACGACCTCCGCCATGCACGGCGCCTTCCGCGCCAACCTGGCGACGAGACAGGAATTTCTGGATAACATTTCGCGCGGCGCCAAGCCGCTTCAAATCTGACCTTTGGAATTGGTCCGGCGAAACCGGCTCGATACTTCGGGACGCGCCTCCATCCACACCTCGGAGCGGAGGCGCGCCGCCGTTTGCTGGATGCTTTCGCGCGTAATGGGGTTCATGTAGTCGGGATGGATCTCCGCGAGCGGAACGATCACAAAAGCGTACCTCCAGAATTTGTCGTTGTACGGCTTTTCGTCGAACAACACAATGTCAATGTCTATGGTGCGCGGGGAGAATTTGTTTTCGCTTCGCCGCCGCCCCAGCCGGGCTTCGATGGGACGGATGATGGTCTCCTTCAATTCGACCTGCAAGAATTCCGTCTTGAAGAGGACGCAGGCGTTCAGGTAGTTCGGTCCCTCCGCGCCGACCGCGCGCGATTCCCACGCGCTGGAGACCTTCAGAACGTCGCCGTATTCGTGCAGTAACTCCACAGCCCTGAGCAGGTTGATCTCAGGCTGGATGTTCGACCCAAGATTCAAATAAGCCAGGTGAGTTTCACTCATCTCTGCTGCGTTCGATCTCCACGCCGACCGATTCTGCAAAGCGGACGGCGCCCGGTTTTTCCACGCGCACGATCACGTTCCGCACGTTCCTTTCTCCCAGGCAAATGCCAGCCAGGTCGTTCGCCAGCGCTTCCACAGTGAACCTGCCCGCGCTCTCGGCATGTGCCTGGACCTTTTTTGCCACCGCGCTGTAATCGGCGCAATCGTTGATATTGTCCGTTTCCGCCGCGCGGCGCGTGTCGGTGAAGAGGGTGACGTTGATCAGAATATCCTGTGGGCGTTTGCGTTCCCAATCGCGTATGCCGAGAATACCGCGGGCGAGCAGATTTTTGATGACGACTCTGTCCATGTTATGTTCCTTTGATTTGTGTGTAGTCGGATAGGCGTTTCCATGCCGGCAAATGATTTTTCAAAAACCGGATCAGGCGCCGATTTAGTGACGGGCAGCGACAACCTGCAGGACCGCAATCAGATCAAATGCCTTCCGCCGTCCGCGTGGAGGATTTCGCCGGTGATGTATTCGGGGCAGGTGAGCAGGAAGATCAATGCCTGTTCCGCTTCGCCTTCCTTCGCCCATCTTTTCAGCGGGATGTTCTTTGTGATCTCCGGGTTTGCGTTCCCGTCGGATGGGGGGAGGATGGCTCCCAACGCCAGGCCGTTGACCGTGACCTTTGGGGCAAGCGCCACCGCCAGCGATCTGGTCATTGCGGCGAGCGCGGCTTTGCTGACGGTGTAGGGGAAGTGGTCCGCGCCGGGACGCAGGGCGCGCCAATCGAGGACGTTGACGATGCGCCCGCCCTGCGCGGCTTGCCGGGCAAAGGCTTGACTCAGGAGAAAGGGCGCGGTCAGGTTGATGGCAATGTGCCTCTCCCAATCTTCGAGGGAGGCGGTTTCCAGGGTGAGCGATTCGAAGATGGCGGCGTTGTTGATGAGGTGATCTATCGGGGTGGAGCGGTTGATGAGGGGGATCAGGTTTCGGGTTTGGGATGAATCGTCGAAGTCCGCGTGGAAGATCCAAGCCCGGCGATTGAGTCCGCTGATCTCGGCGCGCAGGGATTCGGCGTCGGCTTCCGAATGCGCGTGATGGATGACGACGTCCGCCCCAGCCCTGGCGCAGGCAAGCGCGAAGTTGCGGCCCAGCCGCCGCGCCGCGCCGGTGATCAAAACGGTTTTCCGGCCTAGAGGTTCTTCGTTCATCGGGTGGGATTTTAATACATTCCGCAGGATCGGGTTTTGGACTAATGCCATAAAAGTTATCCCGTTCCTTGACGCCCCTGTTTGGCGGTGTTATATTTTTCCCGCCGTTGTTTCGAATTTCAGCGCCATGATCCTTCCACAAACGCGAGGTGAAATATGGACAAGCATCAGACTCCTACAATGTATACAGGGGATATTGCGGCGGGGCAGGTTGACCCGTCGAAGGAATATACGATCGAGAGCCAGGAAATCAATTTTTCGGACGAACAACATGCGATCTGGGCTGATCTGTATGCCGGTATTCATCGCCCCTATTTGCTGGAGCATATCTGCCGTGAATTCAAGCATGGATTGACGCTGCTGGAACTCGACCCGCTGCGCATCCCCACGGTGACGCATCTCAACGACCACATTACGCCGCGCACCGGCTGGCGCATCGAACGGACAGTCGTGCGGTACACCCTGGCGGACGATTGGTACAAGAAATTCGCCGAGCGCGTCTTCCTCATCACCGATTACCTGCGGACGCGCGACCAGATGGAGTTCACGCCCGAGCCGGATATGTTCCACGATATCTTCGGTCACCTGCCGTACCTGACCCAGGAATTCTACGCGCGTATCGAGGACAAATTTGCGCCCGCTTACGTGAAGGCGACGCAGGAGGAGAGGGAGGTCATTAAGCGGCTGGCATGGTACAGCACGGAGTTCGGGCTGGTGATGGAGGACAACCGCTTCAAGGTTTTCGGCGCGGGGACGATTTCGGGGCGCGCGGAACTGGCAAACACGATCATGGAGTTTTACCGTCTGAGCCGGGACAATGTGATTGATTACAGCGGTAACGCGTTCGAGCAATTGCGGGACCATTTCCTCAAGCATCGGGAAACCATCAGCCGCATCATCGAGGGCGTCAATGAACTTCACCGGCGGGGGCAGATGTCCTCGCAGGACAAGGGTTGGAACGTCGTCCGCGCGTTGTACGAGAATTTGGGGATCGGATACGAAGGATACCTGGGCGGCGAGGTGATCCTGGCGCCGTTCGACATCGAGACGATCGCGAAGATCCCGAAGACGGTCTACGCCTTCAACCCGATGTTCTTCGTCTGCGAGTCGTTCGAGCAAATGGACGCGTTGCTCGATTCCTACCTGAAGCCGATCGCCGAGCGAAATTGACGATTATCAGTCGGGAAATACCGGCTTTTCCCTCTCCGTCAAATTGACCGCGATCGCGCCGCTGGCTTGGATGAGATTTTCCGGCGTGATCATGATCTCCTCGCCCCATTGACCCGCGCCCGTGCCGAGAACGGGTTCGTTCACGAGGCTCGCTTCGAGAAAGGTGCGGAATCCTTCCGGCTGCCAGCCAAAAGCGGGGATCGAACCGATGACGTATCCTGTGGTCGCTTTCACGACATCGGGGTCAGCCATTTTGATGTTGCGCGAACCGATTGCCTTCTTGAGATTCCCGGAAATCGCATTCTGGTCCGCGCCCAGCATTACAAGCACGCACTCGCCCGTATCCACCACCTGGAAGATCAACGTCTTCACCGCCTGTCTTTCCGAAATGCCCAAAACATGCGCGACGTTCGCCGCGCCCTTCTCGGTTTCGGGGGGAAAACTTTTTCGCTCATGGGGAATGTTCCGTTCGTCGAGGTATGTGTGGGCGGGGAGTTGTGTCATTGTCTGTTCCGTGACGCCAGGAAAATGCCGAGCAATATCAATATACCACCGAGGATCACGGCGGCGGAGGGGGTCTCGCGCAGGATGAAAAACGCGAGGATGGCGGAACCGATCGGCTCGCCCAGTGTGGTCACAGCGACGAACGCGGCGGGCAGGTAACGCAGCGCCCAGTTATACGTCGAATGTCCGATCAATTGCGGGATCGCCGCGAGCAGGAAGATCCAGCCATAGGTTTTTGCTTCGAATCCGAAAGGCGATTTTTCCGCCGCGAGCATGATGACGATCAGCGCCGCCGCCGCCATCCCATACACCAAAAAAATATACGGCACGAGCGACATCCCCGCCCGCAATTTCCTGCCGATGATGAGATACCCTGTCACCGCCCACGCGCCCGCCAGCGCGAGGAAGTTTCCCCATATCGCGCCTCCCTGCATGACCTGACCCAACTCCGGGCATTGGATTCCATCCTGGATGGCGCACGCGTCGGACAACCCGATAATTGCCCCGCCCAAAATCGCCAATCCCAACCCGACGATCGCCGCGCGCGTCGACTTCTCGTTCAACAACATCGGCGACAACAACGCCACCCAAAGCGGACCCGTTGACACGAACACGACCGAACTCGCGACGGACGTGTATTCCAGCGAGGAGATCCACGTTGCGAAATGGACGGCAAGGAACATCCCCGACGCGATTCCCAGCGTGACCTGTTTGCGCGTGAGGCTTTTTAGTTCGGCGCGGTGACGCGTCAACGCGAAGGGGGCAAGCAGCAACGTGGCGAACGTCAGCCGCAGCGCGGCGATGACGAGCGAGGGCGCGCCGTCGGTTTGCGCGAAGCGGATGAAGATCGAGGCGGTGGAGACAGCCAGTATTGCAATGAGCAGGCTGAAGGGAAGGATGAAGCGGAATCGTCGTTCGGTCATCCGCTGATTTTAACCGCGTCCGCGCTTTCCCCGCGCCTTTCGATCGAATATTTCTGGTGATTGCCCACATCTCACGCGCAGCGTCCAATGCGCCCTGACGGGCGGCGCCCGGGGAGAACGCTTCCTGCGCATTGTGATAATCGCCGAATATTTTTCTTGACACGCGTTCTTTGAGGTACTACAATTTTTCGCGTCAAAGTTCGTTCAAATCTGCCTGGGGCAGATCAATTCACACAAAGGAGAGAAACAATGGCTTTTGAACTACCCAAACTTCCATACGCGTACGACGCTCTCGAACCGCACATTGATGCGCGCACGATGGAGATCCATCATACGAAGCATCATCAGGCTTACATTACCAATCTTAATGGCGCCGTGGAGAAAACCCCCGAACTGGGGGGCAAATCGCTCGAAGACCTGCTGGGCAATCTGAACGCCGTCCCCGAAGCGGTGCGAATGGTTGTCCGCAATCACGGCGGCGGCACGTACAATCACAATCTGTTCTGGGAGATCATGGGACCCAAAGCCGGAGGCGCCCCCAAAGGGGAACTGGCAAAGGCGATTGACGCAGCCTTCGGGTCGTTCGACGCGTTCAAGGACGAGTTCACCAAATCCGCCGTTGGGCGCTTTGGTTCCGGGTGGGCGTGGCTCGTCAAAAAAGGGAACGGCCTGGCAATCGTTTCCACGGCAAATCAGGATAACCCGCTTTCCGAAGGCATGACCCCCATCCTCGGTGTTGACGTGTGGGAACATGCCTATTACCTGCTTTATCAAAACCGCCGCCCGGATTACGTCGCCGCATGGTGGAACGTGGTCAACTGGGACGCGGTCGCTGAAAAGTTCGGCAAATAGTATCCCAAAGTGATCTTGTCCGAAAATCGAAGCAAGATATAATAAGCGCATCCAGCAAGTTCACAAACCCAAAAGGAGAGGTTCCATGACTCATATCATCACCAGTTTGTGCGTCCGCGATCGCGGTTGTATCGAAGTATGCCCTGTGGAGTGCATGATCCCCGGTTTCCCCCTCAACGAATGGCCCTGGATCTACATTGACCCCGATACCTGTATTGACTGCGGCGCGTGCGTGCCGGAATGTCCCTACGCCGCCATCTTCCCCGAAGATGAGGTGCCCTCGGCGTACACGGCCAAGGGCGGCGAATACATCAGCCGCGCCGATCTGACGGGTCACTTCGAAGGCACCAACCATCACGGCAATCCGATCGTCCTCGATACCGCCAGGCAGCTCGAAGCCGGTGAAGTGATTGACCTCACGCCGGACATCCAGCCGAATTACGACTTCTTCAAAACCGGTCCCGGCTACGGCGCGAAGGACGTTGACGACGGCAAGTAAACTGCTTTACGAACAAGAGCCAGGCATCGAGCCTGGCTCTTTTGACTCTGCGGGATGAATTCAGCGTTACGGGTACATCGCGTCCATCAACAATTCCCCGCCGATCCGTTCCGCCTCCCTCGGGTTGTTCTCCTCCAGCAAAACGACGATCGCCAGCGGCGAAGCCTGCCAGTTGGCGAGCGTCCCGCCTATGAACCACGTGACGGGAGATTCCGCGCTCGACGCCCGCCCGACGTGCGACCAGTAATTATTCCCCGGCGAGACGTACGACAAAGCCGCCTCTTCCGTACCCGATGGCTGGCTCGCTCCGATGGGCTTTCCCAACGCTGGAAGCACCACCCAGCCATCCCTGGGCGTGTTCACTGCCAGCGCCACGCGCGGCGCGGGGATCGTTCCGTCGTTGCTCAACGCGGCGGACGCTAATACCATCTGCAACGGCGAAACGTGAATCTTATCGCCTCCATCCCCCGGCACAGGCGCGGGTGCGACATTCATTCTCAACTCCGGCGCGCTGAAAAAACCGAACGCCTCATGCACGGACTTCCATTGTTCCTGGTTGATGCTCACATGCCCGTACAACGCCATCGCAAACGGCTCCATCGCCGAATCGGCGGGATACATCCCCAGCGTCGCGCGGTTGATGAGGGGTTTCTGCGGGTCCAGGATGAGGTCTGCCCCGGTCTCCCGGAGGCGGTTCGCGTCGAAGGTGGGATGCGAAGCCATGACGAGGATCTCCCCGCTCTCGGCGTTGATGAGGATGACCGCGCCGCGCCGTCCCTTTATTAATTCATCCGCGCGGGATTGCAGGGACAGATCAAGACTCAACCGCACGTCCAATCCGTTCGGCGACATGCCGTACAGCAAATGGTCGAGCCAGATGATCGAGGCGGGATTTCCGTTCAGCCCGCGCAGATATCCATCCAGCGCGGCTTCGAGTCCAGCCTGCCCGTACGTCGGTTCGTTGTAGCCGACGATGGGGGCGAGATCCGGGTACGCGTATTGGCGGGTGTACGAACCCGGCTTGCCGGTGGTAACGGTGATGAAGGCGTTCGACCGGTCCAGGATCGCGCCGCGCGGCACGTATCTTTGTTCGACGACACGGCGCAGGTTGTCGTTCCTCGCTAACAGGTCGGGTCCGCGGACGACGACCCACCACCCGGTTGCCAGCGCGGAGGCGAACAAGCCAAGCAGAAGAAAGCCGCTTAGCGCAAGGTAGGGCGCAGGGTTGGGGAGGGGCGCCGGTTCCTCGTCCATGTGGTTGCTGATGAAGAGCAGGAGCAGCAGGGCGATGAACGATGTCAACAGGGAGGAGCCTCCGTACGAGACGAAGGGAAGCGTGACGCCGGTCAAGGGCAAAAGGCGCACGTTGCCGCCGACGATCAGGATGGCTTGAACTCCGAAGTACGCCGAGATGCCGCCAGCCAGCAGCCTTTTGAAAAGGTCCGGGGCGCGCAGGGCGACGCGCAAGCCCCGGGTGAGGAGAATGCCGAAGAGGGCAAGCAAGCCCAAAGTCCCGAAAAGACCCGTTTCCTCCGCGATCGCCGCGTAGATAAAATCGGAGATGGCGACCGGCACGAGTCCCGGATTCCCCAGCCCCGGTCCGCGCCCCTCGACGCCCCCGTTCGCTATGGCGATCAGGGATTGAATGACCTGATAGGAACCTCCCTGTGGGTCGTCCCACGGATAGAACCAGGTTTCGATGCGGACCTGCACGATGTCAACGAAATAATATCCCGCAATGCCCACGACGATCAGGGAGAGGAGGCTGATGACAACGAGACGTTTGCGGTTTGTCGCGAGGTAGGTGAGGATGGTGTGCGTCGCGAGAAAAATGGACGCGGTGCCGAGGTCGCGTTGCGCGAGCAGGAGCATGATGACGATGCCGCCCAGGACCAGCGTGGGATACAGGATGTGAATGGTCTTCAACCGATAGGGAAGTTTGTCCGAAAAATATGCGGCGAGATAAATGACCAGCAGGAGTTTGAGCGGCTCCGAGGGCTGGAAGTACACGTCGCAACACCCAAGCCAAAGGCGGGGTCCATAGCCGCTGGGGTTGGTTCCGAACAGAAGCGTGAGGGCGGTAAGGATCAAGCCGCCGACCAGCAACAGGTACTTGTATCTTTGCAGGAATTTCAGGGATCGAAGCCGCATCCCCGCAAGGAAAACGATCATGCCGAGGATGAACCAGAGCGTCTGGCGCGCGCCGAATTCCGGTTCGAGCCTCCAGATGGTCAATATACCCCACCCGCTCAGTAAAGCCGCCGCAGGGAAAAGATAAGGATCGGCGTCGGGCAGGTATTTTGGGAGGTTCCGGTGGATGAGCAGGACGAATCCGCCCCAGGCAAGGATCGCGAACCAATGCGTCCACGGGAGGCTCGTTCCAAAGGCGCGTTCGCGCACCGCTGGCGAAAGAGTGTAGATGACCGCGTGCAGGAACAGAAATCCCCCTGCGATCTTCAACAGGTTTCCTTGAAGGACTTTATTCATGAAAGGTCGCGGAGCGTCCTCATAAATATTTGCCGACGAGCAGGTCCAGTTTTTGAAGCGTTTCGGGCGGGATGGCGTCCCTGTGGGTGATCATGGCGGCGGCGAGGGCGTGTCCGCATTCGCACTCGCGTTCGTATTTGAAGTTCCGCGCGAGAATGCGAACCGCCTCCTGCGCCAGTTCGGTGTTCTTGTTCAGGGTTTGGATGACCATTTCGACGGTAACGGGCGATTCGCCGACATGCCAGACGTCGTAATCCGTGACGTGCACCATGGTCGCGTAACACATCTCCGCTTCGCGGGCGAGGAAAGCTTCCGGCGCGGCGGTCATGCCGATGATGGACATGCCCCACGAGCGATAGGTGTTGGACTCCGCTTTCGTGGAAAATCGCGGACCTTCGATGACGATGAAACTTCCGCCACGATGAACCACGCCTCCCGCCCCGCCGACGGCTGATTCCAACTGCCCGGAGAGGTCGCCGCAAAACGGATCCGCCGCGCCGATGTGAGCCACGAATCCCTCCCCGAAGAACGAACGGACGCGCCTGTGGGTGTTGTCGAAGATCTGGTCGGGGATCACGACGTGACCGGGCTCCAATTCCTCCTTCAGGGAACCGCAGGCGCTTATGCTGACGATCCTTTGCGCGCCCAGCGATTTCAAGGCGTAGATGTTGGCGCGATACGGCACCTCGCCCGGCATGATGTGATGCCCAATGCCGTGCCGCGCAAGAAAGGCGACCTGCAAACCCTCCAGCGCGCCGACGACGATGGGCGCGCTGGGCTTTCCGAAAGGGGTTTCCACTTGCAGTTCCCTCGCGTCCTGGAGCCCGCGCATGTCATACAAGCCCGATCCTCCAATGATCGCCATGATCGCTTGCCCGGTCATTGTGAGCCTCCGATTTCGTCTTGGGTGTTCGCGTGCGCCCTGCCATCGAACGAGTCGATTCGAAGTCTGAAGTTCGTGTTTCCGCATTTGAACAGGTCGCCGGTGATGATGACGGTGGGGGTGACGATCTGGTGCCTATTGAGGAAGGTGCCGTTGGTCGAACCCAGGTCTTCCAGCCACCACTGTCCGTGGTGGTAGGATATTCTGGCGTGGCGGGCGGAGAGCGCTTCATCCTCGAGGGAAACGTCGCAATGCGAACCGCGCCCGATCGTGATCTCGTCCTGCCAGAAACGGTACGCGTGTTCGCGTCCGTTTTCCGTGACGGCGCTTAGTTGGAGGCCGGGCTTTTTTTGTGAGGAGAGGATGTCGCTTTGCTGCCTGAGATCCCGTCGAAGCGTTTGCAATACCCGCCAGAGAAATACATAGAGAAGGACGGCAAGACCGATCCTCAGCGCAAGGACGATTGTCGCGGTCATTTATTCGATTTTTTGGGTTTGAGCCGGTCGGTCTTCAGGTCAACGGTGTTCTGTTCGACGGTCGCCGTGGGTCTTTCGCTGGCGTTCGAGTCGTTGATGGGGGAGGTCTCCATGAGGTCGGGGCGGGGCGGAGGGTTATCCTGTCCGAAGATCAAAGCCACGCCCGCCAGCGAGATGACGTCGCCCGGGTACAGCACTGTCTGGCTGGTGCGCTGCCCGTTGACGAACGTGCCGCCGGTCGAGTTCAGGTCGAAGAGGACGTATCTTCCGTTGATGGCGCGCAGTTGCGCGTGGTTGCGCGAAATGCGCGGATCGTCAATAACCAGGTGATTTTCGAGCCTGCGCCCCACGTTGATCACCGTCTCTTTCAGGGGGTAAATCTTGACACCTTCGACAATGAGGAATGCGTTTTCGGGAATGGCGTCGGTGTTCCTGTCGTCTTTTTGCGAATCAATTGCCATGCCTTTTGTATCCTCCAATGGTTCGAGTTTATGGGACGCGATCACGGTCACATCCCTTTCCGAGTACGAGTTGTCGGTTGTGATCGCGATGGTCAATTGCGACGACAGGTTCAAGCCGACATCCCTGACCGCCGCGCCGATGACCTTCTTGAGGGCATCCATGACCCGGGAGTCCCTCCACTTTGGGGCAGAGTCGGAGGCTACGATCAACGTATACACGTTCGGGGCGACGTCCCCGCTTTCCTTTTGACTGACGATGTTCTGCCTGAGCGCCAGCGCCAGTTTTTGAATGATGCGGTCCTCGATGGTCACCCCCGGGAGAATCGCCATGATCTGGTCTTCGAAAAGAGACTGTAGCCTGGCTTCCAGTTGATCGAGTTTTGTGTTCATCATCGAACCTGTATAAACACCGTTGTTTTATTATAGGTGTGAGGCGCGAAAATCGCAAGAAGGGTGAAATTGCAGTTTTGAAACATCACAAGAGTTGCCCGCAATTGGGACAACTCTTGTCGTTGCTCGTGACGGCGAATCCGCAGTTGGGACAGGCGACGGGGTAGGTATCCCCCAGGGGGGCGCCGCAGGCGATACACGAGCCTTCGCCGGTCGGGTTTGCCGTGTTGCAATATTCGCAGACGACCCGCCGCAGGCGTTCGGAGAGTTCGCGCGATGCGCCCAGCGCCGCCGCGGCGCGGTCAATCGTCCGCAACACCGATTCCCTCAATTGCATGTTTTCGATGTCCTGGGCAAGGTCGTCCAGCCTGCCCAACAGGCTGAACGGATTGCGAAGGGCTGAAAAGGCGGTCTGACCCAGGCTTGCCGCCACCCCCAGCCAGGCTTGCTGCCCGATCTCGATCATCACTCCGTCTGTGACGGTTTGGATCGAAACGGTCAACGCGGTCTGCCCGCCGGACCGCGCTCCCATGCGCGTGGCGATCTGGACGGCGAGTTCATCCTCCTGCCCGACGGTCTGGGCATGCAGGTTGCCCCGGTTGAATTCAGCCATCAACGCGCGCGCGATGTCGTAAGGTTTGATGTTCCCGTACAGGATTCGTCGGTCCATGTTTTAGATTATAATCCTTTTACTGGCGGCGACGGATGTCGTCGTATTTCATGTATATCCATGTCTACGTTATGAAACATTTTTGGTTTAAGTTTCTCGGCCTGATCCTGGCGGGATTCGCCGTCAGCGTGGCGGCGTTTCCTTCGCAGGGGCAGGTTTGGGCGAGCGGCGAAGCGCAGTCCGGGGTTGTCGTCACCGTGACCTACAGCGAGCCGATCAACGTGCGCGGCGGTCCCAGCACGGTCTATTATCCCATCGTCGGGCGAGTATCTCCGGGCGACGTGCTTCCGGCGCTGGGCGTCTCGCCGGGCAACGAGTGGGTGCAGATTTCCTTCCCCGGCGCGCCGGGCGGGGTGGGCTGGGTGTACGCGGCGTACGTGACCGTTTCGGGCGGCGAACTGCGGGTGGTGGAGCCGCCTCCGACCCCGACTCCGCTGGCGACTGCCACCATCAACCCGACTTTTGCCGCGGCGTTTATTTCCCACCCCACAGAGACGCGGATGCCGACCTTCACGCCTCCGCCGCCGTTGACCGCGCCGCATTATACGGATGAGTCGGCGCAGCGTTCCGGCGGGCTTGCTTCGGGCGCGGTCGCGCTCAGCCTCTTGGTCGTTGCGATCGTGATCTATTTGATTTCGCTGGCGATCGGCAGGCGGTAGATTCCATGCTGGTCAAGGGAAAGGTCTTCTTGTTCGTCGCCCTGTTCCTGGCGTTATTGGCGTTGGGTTTGTTCAGCCCGCGGAACGACGTTGCGTCGGCGCAACAGCCCACCGGCTCCGTCCCGACGGTCACCGGCACGCCGGAGGGTCCGATCGTTAAAGTTGACCCAAGCCTCGATTTCATCTACGTCCACGCAGGTCCAAGCTCGTTCGATTATCCGAGGATCGGGGTCATGCTTGCGAACGAAACCGCGCCAGCCCTGGGCCGCGCTCGTGACAGGTTGGAATGGATCCAGATCTATTATCCAGGTGTGCCGGGTTCGCGAGGCTGGGTGTATGGTCTTTACGTGGGGCTTTCGCCCGGCGCTTTTCTGCCTTTGTTGGATATTCCGCCCACGCCCACAGCCGTTTCGACTCCCACGATCAACCCAACCTTGGAAGCCGCCTTTATCGGGCAACTGACTCCCACGCGCCTGCCGACGTTTACGCCTCCTCCGGCCCTTGACCTGCCCTCGTTTAATGATCCGGTCGCCGCCGAGAACCCCGGGCTTCCCACCGGTTTGTTGATCCTCGGTTTGGGTTTGTTCGGTTTCTTCGGCGCGGTGATCTCGTATCTGCGCGGGCGGTAGGGTCGTATTATGAATGGAATTCAGATGACGATAAAAAAGACCGGTTGCCCGGTCTTTTTTATCGCGAAGGTTATCTCGCAATTAGTTGTTGCAGGAGCAGGAGCCGCCGCAGGCGCACCCGCCTTCGTCGTGGGCGTGATCGTGGCTTTTCGCGCTTGGGCTGTCCACCGCGAAGCCGGAGCCGCGCACCGGGTCGTTGACGAAATCAATCCTGGCGCCGCGCAGGTAGTCAATGGATACCTCGTCCACTACCACCTTGACGCCGTTCGCTTCGATGGTGGTGTCCACGTCGCGGATGTTGTTATCGAGCGCCATGCCGAAATTCACGCCGCAACAACCGCCGCCCGCCACGTACACGCGCAGGGCGTAGCCTTCGAGGTTGCGTTCCGCGAGAATGTTCTTCACCGCATCGGTCGCCGCCTGCGACAGGGTGATCGTTTCGATACCGGAAATCGTCTGGGGGTTCGTTTCGAGTTCTTGTAACATCTGGCTCTCCTTCGTTGGAGTTGTGGTTTGAATTCCTATTGTGAGAAATCTTATCCTATTCGTGGATGTCTGTCAACTGTGGGAGGTTGACGGCGCCGGGAAAAAGCGCCTCGATAAATGATTGACACATCCCTGTTGGAGTCGTAAAATCCCCCCTGTTTGTCGGGCGAAAGTCCAAATTCTTCATCCTCAAGGAGGAAACATCTTAACATGTTTACAATGGGACTCACCAGTTTGGAGGAGATCGCAATCTGGGCTGTGTTCGGCGTCGCATGGCTTGGGTTGGGATACGCGATCTTTTTGCGAGCCCAGATCCTGCGCGAAGACAAAGGCACGGCAAAGATGCAGGAGGTTTGGGGCGCGATCAAGGATGGAGCGAATGCTTACCTGGGCAAGCAATTACGCTCCATTTTGCCGTTAATAGGCATATTGACCATTGCCCTGTTCTTTTCCGTTTACATCGTGCCGCCCACCCCCGAGGCGGTGGAGTGGCATTGTACCGCCGTTCAGAAGGTGGGACCTTCTCACGATGCGATCGAGGCATGTATCGCCTCCATGACCCCTGAGGGGAATCTTGCTGCCTACAGCCAGGTGCAGTTGCTGATCGGTCTGGCGCGCGCATTTGCGTTTGTTTTGGGCGCGGGGTTTTCGCTGACAGTCGGTCAGATCGGCATGCGTATGGCGGTGGAAGCCAATGTGCGCGTGGCGGCGGCTTCGAAGCGCTCTTTCGATGATTCGTTGCGCATCGCCTACCGCGCCGGAACGATCACCGGCATGTTGACCGACGGTCTCGGTCTGTTGGGCGGCACGACCATCTTTATCGTTTTGGGCATCGCCGCGCCGGATGCGCTGCTCGGCTTCGGTTTCGGCGGCACATTGCTGGCGTTGTTCATGCGCGTGGGCGGCGGTATCTACACCAAGGCGGCGGACGTCGGCGCGGACCTGGTCGGAAAGGTGGAAGCAGGCATCCCTGAGGACGATCCGAGGAATCCCGCTGTGGTGGCGGATCTCGTCGGCGATAACGTCGGCGACTGCGCGGGCATGGCGGCGGACATCTTCGAATCCTACGAGGTGACGATCGTCTCGGGGCTGATCCTGGGTCTGGCGCTCTGGCACATTACGGGCCGCCTCGAGTGGATCATCTTCCCGCTCGTGGTGCGCGGCATCGGCGTTTTGTCTTCGATCATCGGGACGTATGTTGTGCGCGGTGGACCCGGCAAGAGCGGCGACGCGATGAAGGCGATCTTTCGCGGTTTTCTCACTTCGGCTGCGATCTCAGCCGCGCTGTTCTTCGCCGCCGGTTATTTGTACATGAAGGACACGATGGCTGATTTTGGCGGCTGGTGGCGCTCCCCGATGGCTGTTGCGGTTGGCGTTCTGCTTGCCATTCTCATTGACCGCCTGACCGAGTACTTCACCGGAACGCACGCCACACCCGTGAAGGAAATCAAGAAGGCGGCGGATACAGGTCCCGCCACGTTGATCCTTCAGGGCGTTTCGGTCGGTTTCGAATCCTCGGTCTGGTCCGTCGTCGTGCTTGCGTTGACCATCGTCGCCTCCATTTTCATCTTTGGGACGATCCCCGGTGTCGAGGGCGTGGATCGCGCCACGTTCATCCTTTACGGCGTGGCGATGACCGGCATCGGCATGTTGACGCTGACCGGCAACAACGTGGCGATGGATTCGTTTGGTCCGATCTCGGATAACGCCAACGGCATCGGCGAGATGGCTTGGTCCGGCAAAACGGATAAGGAAACGAGGGACGCCCAACAGATCATGGCTGATCTCGACGCGGTGGGCAACACCACCAAGGCGATCACCAAGGGCGTCGCCATCGGTTCCGCGGTGATCGCGGCGGTCTCGCTCTTCGGTTCATTTCTCGTGGATGTCTCCCGCTCGCAAACGACGCTCGGCATTCCATTGGCTCAGCAGATTCAGTCCATCGGCATCCGCGTGGATATTCCACAGGTGTTCGTAGGCATGTTGATCGGCGGCGCGCTGCCGTGGTTGTTCTCGTCGTTTGCGATTCAGGCGGTGAGCCGCGCGGCTTCCCTCATCGTTTTGGAAGTCCGCCGCCAGTTCAAACTGGGCGTGTTGGAAGGAAAAGTCAAACCGGATTACGCCCAGGCGGTTTCGATTTCTACAACCGCCGCGCAGAAGGAGCTGGTCTCGCTGGCGTTGCTCGGCATTGTGACCCCCATCTTCATCGGTCTGACCCTGCAGGTGGAGGCGCTCGGCGGTTTCCTGGCGGGCATCATCGTCTCCGGTCAGTTGCTGGCGGTGTTCCTCAACAACTCCGGCGGCGCATGGGACAACGCCAAAAAGTTGATCGAGGACGAGCCGAAAGACCCGGCGAAGAATCTCGGCAAGGGTTCCGAGCGTCACAAGGCTGGCGTGGTTGGCGATACGGTCGGCGATCCGTTCAAGGATACGGCGGGGCCCGCGCTCAATCCGATGATCAAGGTGGTGAATCTCGTGGCTGTGATCATCGCTCCCATCGTCGTGAAGTATTCGGGTAATTCCTCGATTGGCGTGTGGGTCGTCGCGGCTCTCCTGCTCGGCGTGCTGGCGTGGGCTGTGATGAGGTCGAAGGCGCCCGCGCAATCCATGAAGGCGGAGGTCGTTCCCGCCGCGCCTTCCAAACCTGCGCCCGTCAAACGCGCCGCCAGGAGTAACAAAAGAAAATAAGGAAGAATACCTGGACAGCCCGCCAACGGCGGGCTGTTTGTATTTAACCATGGGCGGTGATGTGACGCCTCACGCGCGCTTTCTTGACACAAACCCTCTGCGCCTGTAAAATCCGTCTGCCTCGGGCGGGGACGGTCGTTTCCTCATTCCGGGGCGTGAAACTAGAATCGGGTTATCGCGAAGGCGTCGGTCCTTCGTAACATTTCGAATCATCTCATCGAATCCTGGAGGAGTATCATGCAGTTTGACGTGGTTACAGCCACAGCCAGACCCCCATTGCCGTTGTTATGGTGGCTGGGACCGATCGCGGCGCTGATCGCGCTCGGCTTTGCTTTTTACCTGTATCGCCAGTTGATGCAATTGAGCGAGGGCAACAAAAAAATGGTGGCGATCGCGCAGGCGGTGCGCGAAGGCGCCATGGCGTACTTGAAGAGCCAGTACCGCGTGGTGGGGATCGTATTTGCCGTGTTGTTCCTTCTGTTCCTGATCCTGTCCTGGTTCCACCTTCAAAACCCGATCGTGCCGTTCGCCTTTTTGACCGGCGGGCTGTTCTCCGGTTTGTGCGGCTTCATCGGGATGAAAACAGCGACCAACGCCTCGGCGCGCACGACCTACGCCGCGACGAAAAGCCTGAACAGCGCGTTGCAGGTCGCTTTGCGCGCCGGCGCTGTCATGGGTCTGGTGGTGGTGGGCTTCGCCCTCCTGGACATTACCGCCTGGTTCCTGTTGTTGTATAACGTGTTCCCCGTTTTATTCCCGGAGAATTTCATCAGCCTCGCCGAAAATCCGCTGCCGCAGATCACGGCGGTCATGCTCAGTTTCGGCATGGGCGCTTCGACCCAGGCTTTGTTCGCCCGTGTGGGCGGCGGCATCTACACCAAGGCGGCGGACGTCGGCGCGGACCTGGTCGGGAAGGTGGAGGCAAACATCCCTGAGGACGACCCGAGGAATCCCGCCACGATCGCGGATAATGTGGGCGACAACGTGGGCGACGTGGCGGGCATGGGCGCGGACTTGTATGAATCCTACGCGGGTTCCATTTTGGCGACCTCCGCGCTCGGCGTGGCTGCCATCGGTCTTGAGGGCGCGGACCTTGCCCACAGTATGCTCTTCATTTCCGCCCCGATCGCGCTGGCAGCGTTGGGCGTCGTCCTTTCGATCCTCGCATTGTTTGTGGTGCGCTCGAAGGAGGACGCGACGCAGGGCGAGTTGATCGGCGCGTTGAGCCGCGGTCTGTACGTGAGTTCGCTGGGGATCGCCGTTTTCTCCCTGCCGATCTTTTATTTCATGGGACTCCCGAACTGGTTCGCGCTTTGGATCGTGGTGTTGACGGGTCTTGCCGTCGGGTTGGCTGTCGGCAAATTGACGGAGTATTACACGTCCCATGCCTTTCTCCCCACCCGGCATGTGGCGAGGCAGGCGCATACCAGCGCCGCTACCGCCATGATCGAAGGGCTTGCGCTCGGCAAGCGTTCGAGCGGTTTACCTGTGGTTGCGGTGCTGATCGGGATCGTGGTCAGTTTCTACGTGGCGGGCGGCGCGGACAATATTTTGATGGGCTTGTATGGCGTGGGTCTGGCGGCGGTGAGCATGCTCTCGACGCTTGGTTTTACGCTCGCCACCGACGCCTACGGTCCGATCGCGGATAACGCCGGGGGCAATGCCGAAATGGCCGGACTCAAGCCCGAGGTCCGCCGCCGAACCGACCAGTTGGATGCGGTGGGGAATACGACCGCTGCCATCGGCAAGGGATTCGCGATCGGCTCCGCCGCGTTGACCGCGATGGCGCTGCTGGCGGCGTATCTCGAAGAGATCCGTCTCGTGCTGGGCGAACTGCGCGGCGTGACCGAGTTGGTCGTGAACGGGGTCGCGGTCAGGGTCGCCGAGTTGACCGTGCAGGACTTCATGCTGTATTACAACGTCAATCTGCTGAACCCCGCCGTGCTGGTGGGTGTGTTCAGCGGCGTTGCCACGGCGTTCTATTTCTCCGCGTTGACGATGAGTGCGGTGGGGCGCGCCGCGGGCGGCATGGTGGAGGAGGTCCGCCGGCAGTTCCGCGAGATCAAAGGCATCCTCACGGGGAAAACCAAACCCGATTATGCCCGCTGTGTGGAGATCAGCACCAAAGCCGCCCAGCGCGAGATGATCGGACCCTCCGTCCTTGCCATCGTCGTCCCCGTGTTCATCGGCGTGGTGTTCGGCGTGGCAGGCGTCCTGGGTTTGTTGACCGGCGCGCTGGCTTCGGGATTTGCGCTGGCGGTGATGATGTCCAATGCGGGCGGCGCGTGGGACAACGCCAAGAAATACATCGAAAGCGGCGAATACGGCGGCAAGGGTTCGAATGCCCACAAGGCGGCGGTCGTCGGCGATACGGTCGGCGATCCGTTCAAGGACACTTCCGGTCCCTCGCTCAACATCCTGATCAAATTGATGTCCATGGTCTCGGTGGTTTTCGCCGGTCTGATCGTGGCGTTCGGCAATGGTCAGGGGTTGTTGATGATGCTGGTGGGGAGGTAGAAATGGAATTGTGAGGGTGTGAAGCCTCGGTGTTTCACACCCTTATTATTCAACAATTATGCCGATATGTAGATGTACTACTGGTTGGATCGAATTTGCCCGAGTTCTTGAGGACTTAAGCGCCAAACACCAGATTCATCCTGCTCGCAAACGATTTTAGCGTTTACAGGCGAATCGAAAGTGGTAAGCCTATAGGCAATTATCCGTAGGTTTTCAGATGCGACGGCAATCGGTGAAAGTTGCACCCAGTTCGGTAATTCATGAAATGGCTCATCAGAGAACCCTAAATGACGGGTTGCATAATCCTCTTCAAACGCCACAAATGAATAACCCATACGTTCTACTTCACGCCAAAACAATTCAACGTCAGTATGGGAAAGCGTTTGGAGTCTGCGGTATTCCTCTAAGGTTGTAGAACATGCGAACAAGTCGGTCCGCAGGTAATATCGAAATGCGCTCAATGTGAGAACTCGTTCATTCTTGCCTGCAATTTCATTAATAGGCGTGAAATGACTACAGAGAAAATTATCAAGGCATTGAGGATTTTTCTGTGCATCCAGTGGTGCATATGCAGAGATTGATATATAAGCGGAGCGCACAAGGACAAACGACATTAATAGGACAACGCACCATTTTACGGCGTTTCTTACCAGGGAAATGTTAGTGGTCATAGCACTGGCGGCGACTTCAGAAAGAGGAATGAATAGAATAATCCATAAAAACAGCACATATCGAATCTCTACAATTGTAAAAAACAGGAATATCCAGGATGCCAAAGTGATTGCAGCAGCCATAACAAGCCGTGATGCCGCCTTGGAGATGTTAATTCGCTTGCGAATATCCGGGACAGCCAAGGCAGGTACAAACAAAACCACCAAGGGAGTTATATTTCCCAGACTTGCCGGATTATTCTTGAATGTAATGATAACCGGGTAGAGCAAACGATATATCCATACTGTTTCAGGTCTGAAATCCCAAGGTCCATCTATTGGATTTATGCTGGTCACGTTTGCCCAAAAAGCAAATGGGGAGCCAAGCATTAACTTGTTGATAAGAAAATGATAAATTGCAAAGCCGACTGCTCCTAAAGCCATCCATCCCGTTTGGTTAACGCTTTCGAAGATGTGTAACATGCCTGTTCGTATTTTAATTATGGCATAGGCGAAGATGAACATCCCAAGCAAAAAAGCGTTGTATGGGCGTAAAATACAGGCAAATCCTATGAAACAACCTGCTACGAAATATAAGGATCGTTTTTGCTTGAAATTACCTGTGCCTGCGTTCAGCCAATATACCGCGGCAAGCGAATATGCTGTGCTGAACAGGTCCACCTTGCCATCGCCCATCAGATCTAAAAATGCTGTTGAAGTTAGAATGAATGCTGGCAGGATGCGCCGCGCTGAATCTGACGCGCCGACATGATTGGCTAACGCAAGCGCCATGAGGATATTTACTGCCCCGAAAAGCCATGAGATCATGCGGGCGGCTTGATCGCCAAAAACCTGCATGACGGCTGTGTATTGGATGATAGAATGGAAAACGCTGACAACAAAAGTATTGTCCATATAGTATCCCACATGACGTTGCAGGGCGGTCAGTTTTGCATTCGAGAAATAAATCGCGGATGCGTCATAACTAATTCGTGTGGATGTTTGAAGAAGTGACGTTGTGAGAATCGCCAGGGAAAGCATAATTATGACTTTCCCATGCTCAGCGTTAAAACGCATGGCGGGAACCGTCAATTTTCTGAATTGTCCCAATCCGGATAAAATGCCAAGTCCTAACAGGAAAGCAGAATGCATTACTGAAAGATTTGTTAGAGATGCCAGGGTCAAAAAAACTAGTGAAAACACCATGTTGCCAATTAAGAAATAAGTTGGGATAAGAACAACGATGTGTGGCCGAACGATGTTTGCGAGCATATTGTTCAGACGAAAAACCTTGAATATTGTCATTCCGAGCGACACACATGAGATCCCGAAGAATGTCGTTCCTAAAAACGCAGTCAGAATATCCAATAGGTAAGTTGAAAGGGATATATGTTCCAGTTTTTCCGGGAGAGTCGAGGGATCATAAAGTGTTACCCCTTGCATGTGACTGACCGAACCCGGGAAATACATAAATATTACTAAACACAATGCGAACCAAGTTAATAATGCGGTGTTGGTGAAAAACTCCCTTGTTCTGCGGTTTTGCATTGTACCTCTCGTATGTTTTATTTGGCGGGGCGTGAATCGCTTGATTGCCCGCCAACTATCTGTGGAGGATGTGTTGCCACTTGGGCTTTTAATCTGGATGTAACCCGCTCCCAAATACGAGAATTTTCGATATAAAGTCGCCACCCGGTGGGCCCGAGTAGAATGAATTCCACAATCAGGTTAAGAAGCCCCGATTTTTTATGGTGTATGAAGCCGGCCAACGTCACATTGACCTCAATCGAAAAAATTGCGATTTTGCAAATTTGGCTTTTGCGGTCTATTGTGCTCTCCCAGAGATCAAAATGCTTCCTGAAGACGGTCTCCAATTGCCTTCTGAAGTCATGCGAATATGAACTGCGGGTAACTGTCTGTGATGTTGAGTGAATTCGGAATCCAGACAGAGGCGTCGGGTGGTATGCCGCCTCGCCGTGTCGGGCGATTTTCAGCCAAAAATCCCAATCTGCCGTATACCAGGCTGACTCATCCATTCCCCCTACTGTTTGAGAAACGTCTCTTCGAAATATGGGTGCGGGAATGGCAATGAAATTTTGGATCAATAACTTTTCGACCATTATTTCCGGCTTTATTGTTTCTGGGTACGGTGCTAACGGGCATTGCCATACGCCCAGATAATTTCCAACAGTATCAAGATAGTACGATGGATGCAGGAATAGGATGACATCCGGTCGTTCTTCAATCAGCCCCCTCATTTTTTTTAAGCGCCCCGAAAGCCAAACGTCATCTTGGTGTAAAAAACAAACATATTTGCCCGTAGCGAGGGCAAGTGCATAATTTGTGTTTGCGACCCAGTTGCCGTGCCTTCTTCGTCGCAAGATTCTCATTGGAAGTTTTTGGCGATAGTGGTTAAGGATGGATAAAGTCTCGTCTGTTGATCCGTCGTCAACCGCAATACATTCAATTCCGGAGGATTCCTGCAAGACAACGGAATCCAGTGCGGCGGGTAGAAACTTTTCCCCGTTGTAAGTAGGGATTATGACAGATAACCAGGGTCGCGCGGTCGTTTGCAAATTCATTTTTAAGGTCTGGCCTTGAGGCTGACGGAGACGAACTCATTATATTTGAATACATGGCCCGCAAATCTAGGGAATGGAAAGGAATACTCCTGCAAAGCTGAGAATTCGAGCAGTGAGTTGATTTCTCTCAACTTTGCAAAGTCCATAAATTCGATGTGTGTGGGGTCGCTTCTATATCCAGCCTCCTGGGGGGTGATTATTATTAATTTACCTCCCAGTTTTAAGAGGTGCAAATAGCCTTGCAAGAGGCGTACAACCTCCTGTTGTGTCATATGCTCGGCCACGTGAGCGAGTAGGATAGTGTCAAATAAATGGTGGGCATAGTCAGTGTTTTGGAACTCCTCAGGGGTGAATGCCTTTAAACCCAATTCTCTGGTTATCCGAACTGCCTGTTCATTATGGTCTATCCCAACTCCTTGGCCGTTCAAATGTATTAGATTACGCCCAATTCCGCAGCCAATATCTAGAATGAAGCCGGGATTTAAACGTCGAATATTCCATCGGTAGGGTGTCTGAACGTCAAGCAGGCGTTTCCACCAAACTCTTTGCTTTTTCTTCAAAAAATCCGCGTACTCCACGCTCCGAGTGTCCTCGACGCGTTTACCAGGGTTGCTATTCATGTCGAAACTTTCCTCTGTTCAGCGCTTTTCATGTTGCTACTCCCTTGGGTTTAACCCCAACATACTTAAAACAAAACTCGTCAAAACAATCTGTCCCCCCGTAATGATTGAAAGCGCGCCGCCAAAGACCAGGCGAACGCTATCGCCAAACCCAATACTGTCAAATCCGGGTGAATAAGACAGTGCGATGGCGCGGATTATTAAAAATATACCAAGCAGAATGATGGCGAATCCTCCAGCCAGTCCGGTCTCGAGGGTGAAATATTTGAAAAGATTGAAAAAACCAGGGCGATTCGGGAGAAGCCCGGAGTTGTACGCAAATACCCTTGTGATGGACGCAAACGACAGCATGGTTAAGCCCAATACCATGACCGTACCTGCGAGAATGAAACTGTGGAAATCGAACAACCGAAGGCTGGTGTTTACAGGACCAAAGAAGAGTATCAATCCAGCCAGTCCACCCAGGAGCAAAAGAATACTGCCAGGATAGAAAAACAACCAGCGCGGACTGTAGATCAACAAAAAGCGTAAATGCCTCCAGCCATCCCGAAAACTTCGAAGGTGAGGCGGTCTGTCTCTTTTGTCGGGCGATAATGTTGTAGGGACCTCGCAAACTTTCATTCCCAAAATCGAAGCCTTGATGACAATTTCGCTCGCAAGCTCCATGCCTGTTGTTTGCAGTTTCATCCTCTCTACTGCTTCCTTTGTAAAGCCGCGTAGTCCGCAATGGAAATCCTTTGCAGGGGTCTTGAAAAATAACTGTCCGATAAAAGAGAGGATTGGGTTGCCAATGTATCTGTGATGCCAGGGCATGGCTCCTTTTATTATGCCGCCCTTGAAACGATTCCCCATCACCAAATCATAGCCTTTGCGAAGTCTCTCGACGAACGGCATGAGATTGACCAGATCATAACTTTCGTCCGCGTCCGCCATGATGATGTATTTGCCTTTCGCCGCTTCGAAGCCTCCCTTGAGGGCATTCCCATAGCCCTTATCCTCCACGTGGACGACGGTCGCGCCGTTCGACTTCGCGATCTCAACGGAGTGATCCGTGCTCCCGTTGTCTGCCACGATGACCTCCCCCTTGATTCTGTTCTTTCTAAGAAACGATCGGGCTTGGGCGACGCAATTGCCGACGGTGCGTTCTTCGTTCAGGCAGGGTAAAACGATGCTCAGTTCGATTTGCTGCGTGGAATCGGCTTTATCCTGGTATGCCATTTCGCTGCCTTGTTTCATCACGTGAGGGTTTTATGAGATTATATCCGTTGGCGCCACCCGTGAAGTTTACAGTATTACAAGGTCGTTATATTTCAATGTTTCGTAAACTTCCTCTGCCACTCGAACAACTTGTTCAACGCCTCGATGGGGGAGAGGCTATTCATGTCCAGTTCCTTCAACTCGTCCAGCAACGGACTGGTCTCCGGGAACAGAGCGGCTTGCTGCGCGGCGTGCGGGCTGATCCTCACCGCGCGCCCGGAGGATTTCTCCAATTCTGCCATGATTTCGTTCGCGCGTTGGATTACCGGACTTGGCAATCCTGCAATCTGCGCGACGTGGATTCCGTACGACCGGTCCGCGCCGCCGGGGACGATCTTGTGCAGGAACACCACCTTGCTGTCCGCTTCGCTGACCGCCACGTTGTAATTGCGCACGCCGGGCAGTAAATCCGCCAGTTGGGTCAGTTCGTGATAGTGCGTGGCGAACAAGGTCTTCGCTCGCAGATGCGGATGGTTGTGGATGTACTCGATGATCCCCCACGCAATCGAAAGCCCATCGTAGGTCGAGGTGCCGCGCCCGATCTCATCCAGGATCAACAGCGAGCGCGGCGTGGCGTGATGCAAAATATTCGCGGCTTCGATCATCTCCACCATGAACGTGGACTGCCCCGCGTGGATCTCGTCCTGCGCGCCGATGCGGGTGAAGATGCGGTCCACGAGTCCGATCCGCGCCGAATCCGCCGGTACGAACGAACCGATCTGAGCCATCAACGCGATCAACGCGGTTTGTCGCAGATACGTGGATTTGCCCGACATGTTCGGTCCGGTGATGACGCGCACGATTGGGGACGTAGCGGTCGTTTTTCAGCATCTGTTCGACTACAGGATGTCGTCCCTCACGGATCTCCAATTCGCTTCCTTCATGGACCTCGGGCCTGCAATAGCCTCCCAAAGCCGCGACTGCAGACCTCCTTGAACAGGCGCAGTTCGATCTCGCGGATGCGTTCCTCCGCGTTCAACACGAGCGTTTCGTATTCCTTCATCTCCGGCGTGATGAACCGCTCGGCGTTGACCAGCGTCTGCTTGCGGATGTAATGTTCGGGCGCTTTGTCCGCCGCGCCGCGTGAGATCTCGATGTAATACCCGAAGACCTTGTTGTAGCCGACTTTGAGCGTCTTGATGCCCGTCTTCCCGCGTTCGACCGCTTCGAGGTTGGCGATCCAATCGCGTGCATGTTTGGAGGCTTCGATGACCGAATCCAGTTCCTGCGAATACCCGGCGCGGATGACCCCCGTGTTCTGCAACGTGGACGGCGGATCATCGTCAATCGCGGACTGCAAAAGCGACAACTCCTCCGCGCACACCGACCACTGCTCACTGATCACTGATGACTGCTCACTGCTCACTGATGACTGACCACTGATCACTTCTTTTACTTCCGGCAGTCTCTCCAACGTATCCCGCATGGCGACCAGATCGCGCGGCTGTGCCTGCCCCGCCAGCACGCGGTTGACCAGCCTCTCTAGATCCGCCAGCGGTTTCAGCACGTTGCGGATCTCGGCGCGCTTCATCCCGTTGTCGAAGAAATGCTGGACGCCATCCTGCCTGCGTTTGATCTTCTCCGCGTTGAGCAGCGGCTGGCTGACCCATTGGTGCATCAACCGTTTACCCATCGGTGTGACGGTGAGATCGAGCGTGCCGAGCAATGAGCCTTTGCGTTCGCCGCGTAGCGTTTCATCCAGTTCGAGGTTGCGGCGCGTGGAGGCGTCGAGCGTCATAAATTCGTTGATGCTGTACGAGCGCAGGCTGGTGAGCAGGGTCAACGAATCGGGCTGCGTCTCTTTGAGATATTGCAGGATCGCGCCTGCGGAGCGGATCGCCAGGCTGTGACCTTTGATGCCAAATCCCTCCAGCGTGGAGGCGTTGAAATGAGTTAATAGAACCTCTTCGCACTTGCCGGGCTCGAATTTCCAGGCGGGGTAGGGGGTTTGATGGAATCCCCCCTCTCCCACTGGGAGAGGGGTTGGGGTGAGGGATTGATTCTCCGGCGCCAATATTTCGGCTGGATGTAAACGCGTCAGTTCGGCGCGCAATGCTTCAATGGGAAGTTCGGTAACGGCGAATTCTCCGGTGGTGATATCGGCATAGGAAACGGAAGCAGATTTCTCGTCCAGAATGACCGAGGCGAGGTAGTTGTTCGAGTCGCCGGGCAGGAGTCCCGGTTCGGTCACCGTCCCCGGAGTCACAACCCGCACAACTTTGCGCGGAAAAATTCCCTTGACCGGAACGTCGCCGATCTGCTCGCAGATGGCGACGTGATAACCCTTCTCGATCAAGCGCGCCAGATAGTTATCCACCGCATGATAGGGAATACCCGCCAGCGGCGCACGCACGCCTTTGCCTACCGACCGTGACGTTAGCACGATGTCGAGTTCGCGCGCCGTGATCTCGGCATCCTCGTCGAAGGTCTCGTAGAAATCGCCGAGCCGGAAGAACAAAATCGTATTCGGGTATTCGCGTTTGATCTCGAGATATTGTTGTCGGGCGGGGGAGACATCGTCTTTGGGCATGGGCTGATTTTACTATAGGATTATTTTACGAAAACCATTCCTCGCTAATATTTTGTAGCGCGACATTTATGTCACATCTTGGCAGCGACTTGAAAGTCGCGTTACGGTTTTGAATTGGTATAATCTCTCATAATAAAACAGGACCTTGCTTCGTGGCGCTAGGTTTCGATACGGACTTCGTCCTGCACAACCATCAGCGCCACTCGTAGTGACAAAGGAGACTCATGTATAAACTTGTGTTGGTCCGTCATGGACAAAGCGTCTGGAATCTTGAAAACCGTTTCACCGGTTGGACGGATGTCGGTCTGACCGAGCAGGGCAGGGCGGAGGCGCTCGAAGCCGGGAAGTTGCTGAAACAGGAAGGCTACGTTTTCGATGTGGCGTATACCTCCGTGTTGCGGCGCGCCGTTCTCACCTTGTGGATCGTTCTGGAGGAGATGAATCTCGAATGGATCCCCGTCACCAACGCCTGGCAGCTCAACGAACGTCATTACGGCGCGCTGCAGGGATTGAACAAGGCGGAGATGGCGAAGAAGTTTGGCGAGGAGCAGGTGCATATCTGGCGACGCAGTTACGACGTTCCGCCGCCCGCGTTGGAGGAGACGGACGAACGTCACCCGAAATATGATCCGCGCTACGCCTCTTTGACTCCCGAGGAACTGCCCGCGACCGAATCGCTTAAGATCACGCTGGAACGTGTCCTCCCTTATTGGCACTCCACGCTGACTCCTGTGATCAAATCCGGCAAGCGTGTCATTGTCGCCGCGCACGGGAACAGCATCCGCGCGCTGGTGAAGTATCTCGATGATATATCGGATGAGGAGATCACCGGCTTGAACATCCCCACAGGTTTGCCGCTGGTCTATGAATTGGACGAGGATCTGAAACCGATCAAGAGTTACTACCTCGGCGACCCCGAAGAAGCCGCGAAGAAAGCCGCCGCGGTGGCAAACCAGGGCAAGGCGAAATAATACAAACGATTCCTTTTTGTGAAATACCGATTCCGGGCATGGATGTACGCGGTAACCGCCCGCCATGCGATTGCCGCGTTCATCCCTTTTTCAAAAGCGCCTCCCTCAGCCACTGATGCACTTCCGCGGGGGATTCCAAAACGTACTTTGCCACCGTCTCCCGCGGCTCCTTTGAAACGAGGATCGAATACCCATCCTGTTCGTTGATGGCTTGAAACGCCTCTTCGTCCTTGTCGTCATCGCCAATGTAAATGGGGATTGCACCCTCCCAATGAAAGTTACCGAACAGGTAGCTTAGAGCGTGACCTTTGTCCGCGTTGGTGGGACCGATTTCGAGAAAGCGATAACTGTAAATCTTTTGAAGATGCTCGCCAAATAATTCCTCGGTGAGCATTTTTTCTGCCGACTCCAACACCTGCAAGCCTTCGCTCTCTTCCGCTCTGCGGGCGTGGATGGCAAGCGCCCAACCCTTGTCTTCGAGGTAAAAGCCCTCTTTGCCTTCGATGAGTCCCTGCCAGCGCGGTTTGAGCGCGTCCAGCGTCGGGCGAATGGCGTCGTATGAGATGCGGTGGACCTCCTCACCGTTCGACAGTTGCATTTCCACGCCATAGGTGCCAGCGAGGAGAATGCCTTTAATCGGGAGCAGTTTGCGGATGTGTCCGAGGCGGCGTCCGCTGATGATGGAGACGCGCACGTTCGGCGAATCCGCCAGTTGGGAGATCAGTCCGATCACGCGCTCATCCGGCAAAACATCATCGGGTGTCGGAGCGAAGACCGCCAGCGTGCCGTCATAATCGAGGTACAGGTCAACGTGTTGGTCTTTGAGTTTGGGAATCAAATCATTGGCGTGAGGTAGTTTCATATTCGCAACTCCCTCAGGGCTTCGAGCTGGCGGCACAGCCAGTCTTCGATATCCTCGCGTTCGATGATCCAGCGCAGGCGGCTGGCGCGTTCGGCGCGTTCCTCAGTCGGCATGATGAGCGCGTTGTGGAGCGCCTCGGCGGTGGCGTAGATGTCGTAGGGCGAGATGACGATCGCGCCCGGTTGGAGTTGTTGGCGCGCGCCCGTGCGTTCGGATAGTACTACGACGCCGTCGCGCTGGTTGACGATGGGACCCTCCTTCGCGACCAGGTTCATTCCATCCGCGATGGCGTTGACGAGCAGCACGTCATAGCGCTGCATCGCCGCCACTGCGCGCGGATAATCTTCGCCGACCAGAATGCGGATCGGTTCCCAATCGCTGTTGCCGTATTCGGCATTCACGCGTCCCGCCGACGCCATGATCTCATCGAGATAGTTCTGGTATTCGTCCACGCTCAGGCGCGAGGGGACAAATAGCGCGAGAAATTTCACACTCCCGCGATGTTCGGGATGCAGTTCGAGCATTTCGCCGAACGCTTCGAAGCCGCGCACGATATTCTTGCTGGGTTCCGTGCGTTCGATGCGCAGGATCAGTTTGCGGTCACGTGCAAGGTTTAGAATATCATCCTTGTATCGAGCGACTTCATCCGATTCGGCAAGTGTTTGAAGGGCGTCCACGTCGATGGAAATGGGAAAGTCGCGCACGTGCGTCGAACGGTTGTGCACCCACACTCGCCCGTGTTTAAAGTTGACAGAGACGCGCGGCATGTGCGTTTCGCAGGTGCGGATGAAGTTCAACGCGTCGTCGCGCGTCTGAAAGCCGAGCAGGTCCACCGAGCACAGCCCCTCCAGGATCGCGCCGCGCATCTCCGACGGCAGCATGCCCCAGTCTTCGGGTCCGGGCCACGGGATGTGAATGAAGTGCATCAACTTCATGTTCCTGTTCTTCAGCTTCTTCAATTTTTTTCTCAGGAACTGCGGCGCAAGATACAGGTGATAATCCTGCATCATCACAAGCGTCGGTTTGTCGCTATTCTTCACCTCTTCGGCAATCGCATCGGCAAATTGTTCGTTGACTTTGACATACCCCTCGTTCCACGCCTGCCAGGTTTCGCGCGTGATGTTCGGCGTGCGGACTCCGTCCCACATATTGTGCTGGAGGAACCACAGCAATGGATTGGCGATGACGTTATAGTAACCCGCGTACGCCTCCGCGCCCGGTTCGATAAACCGGACCCTGAGCCTGCTCCCGTTATCGAGTTCCACAAGCCCCGCCTTGAAATCGCGGTCCGCGTCTGTGTCCGCTGCGGCGATCCAGGTCATTTCCACGTGTTGGGCGAGTCCCGCCAGCGCGGTGACGAGTCCGCCGCCGCCGCGCGTGTACGTGCGTTCGCCGTTCTCATCGTAACGAAAAGCGACGGGTCCGCGGTTGGCGACGACGATCAACTTTCGGTTGGATAAGATCGCCGCCTGTAATTTCTGGCATTCCTCGCGGCGCTCTGAGTTGGTTTGCAATATCATTGGGTACCTCCTTCTTTCCAATTTAACTCCCCGCCGTCATTCTACCATGTGACCGAATTTGTCATTGCGAGGAACGGAGCGACGAAGCAATCTCCAACGCCGTGACGAAGATTGCTTCCCGAAGGTCGCAGTGACGGTTATGACTCGTGTGTGACCTCGCCGTCGCAGATCGTCAGCACAGCCTTCACGCGCAACATTTCTTCTTTCGGCGTCTGGAAAATATCCTCCGACAGCATGACCACGTCCGCGAGATAACCTGTTTTCAAAATCCCCTTTTCATGTTCCTTATGTTCGGCATACGCGGCATCGCGCGTGTAGCCGAGGAGCGTATCTTCCAAAGTCTGGCTCTGACGCGGGTCGCCTTCCTGCCACGGGACGCGGTTCAGCGCGGCGTAAATGCCCGTCATTGGATTCATGGATGCAACCGTCCAGTCGCTGCCGAAGGCGAGACGCGCGCCCGCTTCGCGAAGGGTCGTCCATGCAAAGGAGCGGCGGTAACGCGCAGGTCCCACGCGGGCGGGCCAGGGGTCGGTCGAATCAACCGTCAGCGGGGAATGAGCCGGTTGCATGGCGGCGATGACTCCCAGTCCAGCAAAACGCGTCACATCCGCATCTCCCACCAGTTCGATATGTTCGATGCGATGACGGCTGTCGCGCGCTCCGTTTTGCCTGCGGACGATCTCATACGAATCGAGCACGCGCCGCACCGCGCCGTCGCCCGTGCAGTGAACGGCGATCTGCAATCCGTGTTTATCGGCTGCGAGCGCGAGTTCGGTGAAATGCTCCGGTTCGAAATTGGAAACGCCGCGCCAGCCGGGTCTGCCTTCGTAATCGTCGAGCAGCAGACCTGTATAAGATTCGATCACGCCATCCATGAAAAACTTGACCAGCCCGCCGCGCACCTTGTTCGATGAGGCATCGCGCATCGTCAGCGCTTCATTCAACGCGTCGGTCTTCATGTCGGGTCTCACGAGAAACGGCACGTACACACGCAATAACATCTCGCCGCGGTCTTCGAGTTTTTGATACATGCGCAGGTCGTTTAGGTCGCCGTTCATGTTGTGGACGCTCGTCAGTCCATACGAAGCCGCCATCCTCACTGCATGCGCCAGCAGGTCGAGCGTTTCCTCTTCGGTGATTTCCGGAATCAAATCTTCCACGAGATTCATCGCGGGCGGTTCGCGCAATTCGCCTGTTGCAAGACCGTCGCCGCCCATCACCACCTCGCCGAACGTCCCCACCTCGCGTCCATGCAAAAGATTCGCGCGGCGCAATGCTTCTGTATTCGCCCACGACGTGTGACCGTCATAAGCAACTAAACAAACAGGACGATCCGGGATGATCTCATCGAGATGATGACGCGTGATCGAACCCCCGTCCGGCAATACGCCATAAATGAGACCGATCCCCGCGATCCATTCGGACCTTTGATTTGCCTCCGCGTAATTGACCAGCGCCTCCCTCAGCATCTCCAACGAACGGACCTCCTGCAATTGGGCGAAGCGCAATTCCTGCGCGCCGTTCAACAGGTGGAAGTGGCTGTCAATGAACCCGGGCATGACCGTCCGTCCCTGTGCGTCAATGATGCGGGTGCCCGGTCCGCGAAAGGATTCGGCGTCCGCATTACTTCCAACGAAAGCGATTCGGTTTCCCTCAATGGCGATCGCTTCTGCGTTCGGTCCATCTTTGTCTGCTGTAAAGACCCTTGCATTTGCGATGAGTATGTTTGAGTTGGTCATGAGTCTCGCCTCCACGCAGATTATAGTGGTTTTGATAAAATCAAGCCCATGCAAAAACAGGCTCTTCTCCTGATTGTTCCACTGCTCGCCGCCTGCCAGACTGCGCCTGCGCCGCTCACCCAGACACTGCCTCCGCCGCGCGTTGTGATCGAAACGATCACGCCTCCTCCGATCCCCACGTCCACCGCCGCCCCCACCGCCATACCCACAACCGAAGACCTGATCTTCCCATACACGATCGAAGGTCTTCGCCAGCGCGATTATCAAAGCGGAGAGATCCGCATCCGCGAGACGCTTGGAGAATACGAGTCCTACACGGCATATCTGATCGAATATCCCAGCGACGGGCTGACGATCACCGGCGTGATGCAGATCCCAAAGGGAGAGGGTCCGTTTCCGGTCATCCTGATGAATCACGGTTTCTACGCGCGGAGCATCTATTCCTCCGGCGATGGCACGGATCGCGCCTCTGCCTATCTCGCCCAGCATGGATATATCACGCTGGCATCCGATTATCGTACCTGGGGAGGCTCCGATCTTGCCGGGAGTTTCTTCTATTCCGGTCTGGTCGTTGACGTGATCAACCTCGTTCAAGCGATCCCCTCCATCCCCGAGGCGGATCCGAGCCGCGTCGGGATGTGGGGTCATAGCATGGGCGGGGGAGTGACGATGAAAGTTCTCACCATCCTCGGTGGTCGGGTAGTTCCGAGCGATGGCGAGGGACGTATCGAGACCACTGTCAAAGCGGCGGTTCTTTATTCCACCGTCAGCGCGGACGACGCGGACATCATCGCGCGCTGGGGGATGGGATGTTTCGGCGATATTGCCCAGGGTGAGCAAGTCATCGGCTGTAATTCGGCGGACGTGATCCCCTCCGACCTGCCGCTCGATTTGCAGACCGCTTATCACAACACCGCCTCGGACCCGGAAGCGCTCAAAAAAGTGGCGGCGTTGTATCACCTCGAATATGTCACCGCGCCGATCCAGATCCATTATGGCACGGAGGATGGGTTGATCTACAGCGGCACGCCGCCGGAATGGTCGCTCAAGTTGACGGAGGCATTGCGCGCGGCTGGAAAGGAAGCGGATCTGTACCGGTACGAGGGCGAAGGTCACTCGTTCATCGGTCAGCCCTGGTTCGATTTTATGAATCGCGCCTTGAGGTTTTTCGACAGGCACGTGAAAAACAACTTCTCGCAGCCCTGAGCGGAACGAGATAGGAGAACTGATGAACAACGTCCGTCCGCGCATCACGTTACTAACCGAGGAACAAAAACACGAAATCCATCAATACGTTTTGAAGATACTCGAAACAACCGGCGTGCGCGTGGACTCGCCGTCCGCGTTGGAGATGCTGAAGAAAAGAGTCGGCAGCTCCAACGTCGAGGAAAGAACCGTGCGGATTCCGAAGGAACTGGTCGAGTGGGCGATAAACGTCGCGCCGAAGCGCATCCAGATCTTCGACCGGCGCGGGAATCCGCAGTTCCAGATCGGAGGGGCGGAGGACCGCATCCGTTTTGGGATCGGCGTGACGGCGTTGTATTATCAGGAGCCGGAGACCGACACGCCGGTATTGTTCGAGCGCAAACACATGCAGGATATGGTGCGGCTGGGGAACAAACTGCCGCATTACGACATGGTCTCGACGGTGGGTATCGTGCGCGACGTGCCCGAACATCTGACGGATGTGTACGGAAGCCTCGAACATTTTGCGAACGGGATCAAGCCGATGGTGCTGCTCGTCTCGGACGAGCACAAGTTCGACGATGTGATGCGCATGTTCGAACTGCTGCATGGCGACCTGGGCGAGAAACCGTTCATCATCCCGTATTTCAATCCCATCTCGCCGCTGGTGATGAACGAAGGCACGGTGGACAAAATGAGGATCGCCATCGAGCGCGGCTTGCCGGTCATCATCTCGAATTACAGCATGTCCGGCGCGACCACGCCCATCACGCCCGCAGGGACGGTCGCGGTACTGCTTGCCGAACTGCTCGCCGGTCTGGTGATCGGACAATTATTCAAGGAAGGCGCGCCGATGTTCCTCGGCATGTTGCCTGTCTACTTCGATATGAAAACGCTGATGAACTTTTACGACCCTCAAAGCATTCTGGCGAATCTTGCCTGCGCAGAGATGATGGAGTTCTACAACCTGCCGCATTGTGGGACTTCGGGCAGCGGGACCGGCTGGGGCATGGACCTGCTCGCCGCGGAAACGTATTGGATGAACACCCTCACGTTCGCTCTGACGAAGGGCGGGCTGGCTCCGTTTGTGGGCGATACGCTTGGCTCCAAGGCGATCTCCCCGTTGACCTTCATCTACTGTCACGAGATCATTGACCAGGCTTTGCGTATAGCCAGTGGATTTCAACTCGATGATTCTCACGTTGGCTTGGATGAGATACAGGCAATCGGACCAGGCAAGAGTTATATCTCCGCGCCGACCACACTCAAGAAGTACAGATCGGGTTATTACGTCAATCCCATCTTCCCGCGCTGGAGCATGGAGAAATGGATCGAAGCCGGTCAGCCGCACGCGCAGAAACGGTTGAGGGAATATTCGATTGAGTTCCTGAAAGACCTGCCCTCGCCGGAAGATCACGAGGAATTGGTGAGGAAGGGGGAGGAGTTTATTGGGAAAGTGGACGGTAACCGATGATCGGTGAGCAAAGGTATAATCCTGCCATGATTTATATGCTTCGTAATAAGGCATCCGCTGAGCAGATTGCCGGCATGTTGAAAGAATACGAAACCATGATAAAGATCGTGGTGGATGTGCGTCGTCGTATCCTGGCTGGCGGCGGGGAGATGCACTCCGACTGCGAGTCTGTTTTGCTGGATGACGGAAGTGAGCAGGACGATCTGTGGGGCGCAAACTGGTATCCTGCCGAGCAAAACATCGTTTTCGAATCCCTGATAAACATCCGTCCCAGATTGGGAAACCGCAGTATTTTGATTCAAAGCGAAGAACTTCGCTGGCAGATCGAATCCGTTACCCGTGAAATCCTGGGAGGCGTTCAATGACGCCGAAGAGGGAGAAACTGCGTGAGCGTTTTCTGCGCGACCCGTTGCCTCGCCGACTGGGCGGGCTGGCGGCAACGTTGGCGCGCGTTTCGTCCGTTGCCCGTAAATCGTCCGACCCGGAAAATGTCGCTCGTCTGTTGGAGGAGGTAAAGTATTTTATCGAATGGACGGCTGCCGACGCCGAACCCGAGATCGCCGCTGAATTGGTATCCATGCAAACGCTTGTAAACCTGTGGTTGAAGGCGTGGGAAAAGACGAATCAAACGAGGGAACAACGCACGTTACTCTCTGCACAAGCCAAATATTGGTCCGACCGCGTGTTGGATTTTTCGGGATTGGCGTAGAAGTACGCAAAGTAATTGCTTGACGCTCGCTCCGTCGGGTGATAAACTCCTGTCATCGAACTCCACTACCCTTTCAGTGGAACGAAATTCTTTTCCGAAAGGAGGCACGAAAAAATGAAATCCATCTTGTCTGTCACATATTGTGTCTTGAGCGCGCCTCCTGAAGGTGAAAAATAATCGCGGATCTTCCGCTCTGATTGACCTACCACCGCAGGCGCGCCTCGCCCCTGCGGTTTTTCTTTTAATTTCCAGTAAACCTGACGGGTCTCCGCAGGGAATCCAGAGTCCAGAACCAATGTCCACGAATGCACTTTATTGGACGTGAAGAAAATAAGACCTGTCAGGTTTCCATGCAAACCAGGTTTTCAGACAATGAGTAAAAACCAACTCAGCAAACTTTACGAAGAACTCGACGAGGCGCACGCAGACGATATCGCCTCCGCGCCGGGTCGCACCTCAAAAAGGCGCCAATCGAAACGATCCGAACTGGACGCGCGCTTATTTGTCCGCGCGCAGGAGGCGGCGGGCGAATTCAAATTCACCTATAAAGCCGCCCGCTTCGAGGAAGCCTGGCTATTGGATTCCCTGAACGAGATCGCGGGTCAACAACTGATCTCGGATGTCCTCCGCAAGATCAAGGCGGGGAAGGAGGCGTCCGTGTATCTGTGCCGCTCCGGTTCGTCCATTGATGCGCGCCTGCTTGCCGCCAAGGTATATCGCCCGCGCACCTTGCGGAACCTGAAGAACGACGCCATCTATCGCATGGGCCGCATTGATTTGGGCGAGGACGGCGCCGCCCTTTTCCGTGAGGCGGACGTCAACGCCATCATCAAACGCACCAAATACGGCGAGGAACTCCGCCACACCTCCTGGATCGCCTACGAATTCAAAACGCTCGAAATATTGCACTCGGCTGGCGCCGATGTGCCAAAACCGTATGCCATGCTGAAAAACTCCATCCTGATGGAATACTTCGGCGACGATGGGATGCCCGCGCCGACGCTCAATTCGGTGACCCTCGACCGGGACGAGGCGCGCCAACTATTCGACCGCGTCATCCTTAACGTTGACCTGCTCCTCCAAAACGAGCGGATCCACGGCGATTTATCGGCGTACAACATTCTCTACTGGGACGGCGACATCACGCTGATAGATTTTCCCCAGGTTGTGCATCCCGAATCAAATCCCTCCGCGTGGGCGATCTTTCAAAGGGACGTGACGCGCCTCTGTCAATATTTCGCCTCACAAGGCGTGAAGCGCGACGCGCGCAAACTCGCAGCGGACCTGTGGACCTCGCGCGGACACAAGATCGCGAAAGAGATCCATCCAAGCCACCTGAACGCGGAGGATCCTAACGATAGAAAATTGTGGGAGAGACAAAAGTTGGGATGATGTCTCGACAAAAAAGCGGTTGGACCTGGCGTCCAACCGCTTTTTTGTCAATTCGGAGTATTTCGACCTGTAACCTTTTAATGGTTAGAAACCCGCTCGAATCTTATTGAATCTGTGTAACTTTTAATGTACACTGTAGTCATGGAAACAACCTTGCAGAATAGCAAGGTTTCAAAATTGTCAGGGATAATTCATCCAGGAAAAGGAGGCGTTTTGGGAAACCACAAAAATTTTCATATCCTTGCGTTGTAAGTGCGTCGTTGACTTTTATATTTCAAAATAAGAAGAATTCAATGAAGAAACTTTCCCTGCCGCTTGCTGTTACGTTTGCCCTGGTTGCCGTCACGGTAGCGTTTGCCGCCGGGCTGCTCAACCTGCCTGCGGCGTCCGTCACCGTTTCGCACGGACCCTGGAATCAGGGCGTGCTGGGCGGCACCATTGACATCACCCTGAGCGGCGTCGGCGCGGGTTACGATGTCGGCAACGGCGCTTACGTGGGCTGGTGTATCGAGGACAACTTCCAGGACGATTTCGACGGCTCCGTGATCCTATACGATAGCACCGGTCCCCTGCCCGCCAATCTTGCCGGTCCCTGGGACAAGGTCAACTACCTGTTGAACCACAAGAACGGCACAAAAGAGGAAGTCCAGGCTGCGATCTGGATGCTGACCGGCGGAAATTCCTTCACCTTCCCGGTTACGCCCGCCGCCCAAGCCATGTATAACGATGCCGTGGCGAATGGCTCCGGTTTCGTGCCGGGCCCCGGTCAGATCGTTGCTGTATTGATCTATGCAGACGGATTTGGTTCGCACGGCTATCAGGACACCATGATCGAAGTGACCGTTCCTTCGGTCTGCGCCGATAGCGACGGCGATGGCGTTTGCGATACCGACGACAACTGCCCATACACCTACAACCCCGGTCAGGAGGACATGGACAATGACGGCGTAGGCGATGTCTGTGATAACTGCGTTTCCACCTACAATCCCGGCCAGGAAGACATGGATGGTGACGGCTACGGCGATGCATGCGACAACTGCGTTTCCACCTACAACCCCGGCCAGGAGGACATGGACAATGACGGTGTAGGCGACGCGTGTGACAACTGCGCTTCCACCTACAATCCCGGTCAGGAAGACATGGATGGCGATGGCTACGGCGATGCATGCGACAACTGTGTCTCCACCTACAACCCCGGTCAGGAGGACATGGACAATGACGGTGTAGGCGACGCGTGCGACAACTGCGCTTCCACCTACAACCCCGGTCAGGAGGACATGGACAATGACGGCGTAGGCGACGCATGCGACAACTGCGCTTCCACCTACAACCCCGGCCAGGAGGATATGGACAATGACGGCGTAGGCGACGCATGCGACAACTGTGTCTCCACCTACAACCCCGGCCAGGAGGACATGGACAATGACGGTGTAGGCGACGCGTGTGACAACTGCGCTTCCACCTACAATCCCGGTCAGGAAGATGGCGATGGCGATGGCATTGGCGACGCTTGCGAAGCGACCAATCCCGGCACCGGCACGCCCGGTTACTGGAAGAATCACCCCGAAGCCTGGCCCGTGGACAGCATCACCATTGGCGAAGATACCTTCACCAAGGCGCAGGCGATTGCTTTGATCAAGATGCCGGATGGCGATAAATCCTACACGCTCTTCCGCGCCTATGTTTCCGCCTACCTCAACGTCCTGATCGGCAACGACTCCAGTTGCATTGCCGGCACGCTGGCGTCGGCGTATGACTGGCTCAACGTGTACGAGCCCGGCTCCAAGGTCAAGGCGAGCAGCGCCGCGTGGAAGGTGGGCGAACCGCTCTATCTCAAACTGGACGCGTACAACAACGGTCTGCTTTGCGCTCCGCATCGCGACTAAACAGCGTCCGCGATTCACAAAACAAATTCACCCCGAAATCAACTTTCGGGGTGAATTTGTTATTTTCGCGTAGTCAGTTTCACCAAACTCACTACTCGAACATAAAACCATAACAAACCAAACCACCAGCCACCTTACCCCATCAAAGGAATTACAGTAAAATCATTGTGAATGAGCGCCACTGAACCAATCAGTTATATGAATTCCATCCACGTTCCAGGGTGCGTCCTGCATCGCGGTTGATTCGACCGTCGGTGCATTTTGTTTTAAGCGGCGCAGCCGCTGACCAATTTTCAAAAGGAGGAGCAAGATGAATGTAAAACGCACGTTTCCAGTTTTGGTGATCGCGTTCGCTCTGATCCTCTCCGCTTGCGGCGGGGGAGGGCAGACACAGCCGGCCACGGAGCCGGAAGGACCCGGCGAACCCGCAGCAACGCAACCGCCGCCCCCTCCGAGCGCGCCGGTCGTTTTGCGGATAGGGTGGGCTGGGAGTCCCGATACGTTGAATCCGGGAACGGCGGTGCTTAGCGAGGCGTACACGATCTTTGCCCTCGTGTACGATACCATCTACGAGTACCAGCTCGACGGCACCTATAAATTGGATGTCGCGGAAAGCGCCGACGTATCCGACGACGGCTTGACGTGGACATTCAAGATCCGCGACGGGATCGCCTTCCACGACGGACAACCGATGACGGCAAACGACGTCGCCTTTTCGATCAACCTGTATAAGGACAATGGCGATTACGTCTATCTGAACGCCTATACGGCGAATTTCGACACGGTCGAGGCGACGGACGACGGGAATGTGGTCATAACGCTCACCGATCCCGTTCCAAATATGGACTACCTGCTCTCCTATCTGTATATTGTGCCGGAACACATCTGGAAGGATTACGCGGAAGCGCCCGCCTCCACGGAATTCGAGAACGAAGAGATGATCGGCACGGGTCCCTTCAGGATGGTGGAATACAGGCAGAACGAATTCGTGCATCTCGCGGCGAACAAGGATCATTTCGAAAACCCGCCAAAGATTGACGAGGTCGTCTTCCAGACCTTCGAAAGCCAGGACGTGCTGGTGCAATCCCTCAAAAGCGGGCAGGTGGATATGATCACCGAGATGCCCGCCACCGCTGTCGAAACGTTGAAGAACGATCCCAACGTCCAGGTTGTGACCGGCGCGCCCTTCGCTCCGACCGTTTCGGATATTATTTTCAACCAGGCGGACCCGGATAAATGCCCGACGGACGTGGGCGGTCTATGCACCGGTCATCCCGCGCTGCGCGACCGCAACGTGCGCCTGGCGCTTGCCCACGCCACCGACAAGCAAAAGTTGATTGACGTGGTGCTGCTTGGCTTCGGTTCTCCGGGTCTTACGCTCATCCCCGACGGTCTTGGGCATTGGTACAATGACTCGCTCGTTGATTACGAATACGATATTGCCAAAGCCAACCAGATGCTCGACGACGCCGGGTACCTCGATACGGACGGCGACGGCGTCCGCCAGATGCCGGACGGCTCACAGCCTTTGAACTTCCGCGTGCATTGGCCCAGCGACAGTATTGACGCCCCGCGCCTGGCGGAACTGCTCAGCGAGATGTGGAGCCAGGTGAACATCGAGACCGAACTGCAAGCCGTTGATCCCGATGCGCTCACAGCCGAATGTTGCCCGGCGTTCGATTTCGACATCATCCTGTGGGGCTGGGGCTCCGACCCGGATCCGAATCTTCTGCTTGCCGTCCACACCACCGACGAGATCCCGAACGGCTATAACGAAACCGGATACTCGAACCCTGCACTGGACGATCTCTACGTCCAACAGGGAATCGAGCTCGATACGGAGAAACGCAGGGAGATCGTCTGGGAAATGCAGCGGATCGCGTTCGAGGACGTGGTGTACGTCATCCCATATTACGAACAGGCGATCCAGGCTTTCCGCGTCGACCGCTTCAAAGGCTGGATACTGGACAAGGACAAGGTCGAATTGTCCGACGTCAGTTCGCTGGTTGTGATCGAACCGGTCGAGTAAACCGCGTGTTCATCGAAGAGGGGCGGCGCACGTGCGCCGCCCCTCTTTGTCTTGGAGAGTGTCTGAAAACCCACGCGTAGGCAACGCAAGAGAATCCCACCTGCCCGCCCGTGAGCGCGGATGTAACGCGCTTTTTCGGGCGTTTCCTCTAAAAATCCGCGTCCATCCGCGTTGATCCGCGTCCCAATCCAAAGTTTAGGTAATCAAAGTGATCGTATATTCCGGAGAAGTCCGTTGAAACGATATCGCTATCTGCTCAAAAAGATCGGCTGGTCCGTCTCCACCATTCTGTTCGTTCTCGTCCTCAATTTTTTTCTCTTCCGCGTCCTGCCCGGCGACCCCGCCCGCGCCGGCATTCACGACCCGCGCTTGAAGAAGGACGCCATCGAAGCGTTGCGCGTCCGCTTTGGGCTGGATAAACCCGTCATCAACTGCTTCGAGACTCTCAACCCGATCAAACTTGGGGATTGCGGGGTCAACCCTCTCGACACCCAATTCTTCATCTATCTCCGCAACCTGACGCAGGGGGAACTGGGGATCAGTTACCACACCAACCGTCCCGTCGCCGACATTTTGGTCGAGCGGCTGTGGAACACGATCCTGCTCATCGGCGCGGGACAGATCCTTTCGATCATTGCCGGCATCCTGCTGGGCGTCTTCGCGGCGTGGAAGGCGCGCACGCCCATTGACTACGGCGCGCTCATCACGGGGCTGGTCGCATGGAGCCTGCCGACGTTCTGGCTCGGCATTATTCTATTATTCTGGGGAAGCAACAACGGATTCCCAATCGGGGGCAAGGCGACGCCCGGCACGAGTTCCATGCCATTTCTTTATCAGGCTGGCGACATCGCCCGGCACATGATTCTGCCGACGCTGACCTACACCATCGTTTACATGGGCGAATACCTGCTGGTGATGCGTTCCAGCCTGCTCGACGTGCTTGCGGAGGATTACATTCTGACCGCAAAGGCAAAGGGACTAAGCACGTTCCAGATCCTCAAGGATCACGCGCTCAAGAACGCCATGCTCCCGATCGTGACCATCATTGCCATCAACCTGGGATTCACGGTGGCGGGCGCGATCCAGATCGAAGCGGTCTTTTCGTGGCCCGGCCTGGGCGGCGCGATCTTCGAATCGGTCGGCAGGCGGGATTTCCCGGTCCTGCAGGGCGCGTTCCTGTTGATCGCTGTCAGCGTGATCGCCGCGAACCTGATCGCGGACCTGACCTATTCCTACCTCGACCCGCGCGTGCAGTCGGAGTGACGCATGGCTGTCCAGACTGTGGAACTCAAACCTGCCGTGCCTTCCTCCCCGTTCCGGGGCTTCTGGAACGTTTTCAGCAAAAACCGCCTGGCGGTGGTCGGGTTGTTCATGTTGGTTGTAATCGTCATCGTTGCGATCTTCGCGCCGCTTCTCGCGCCGTACGATCCCAAATCCTATGAAGGCATCCAGTCGAGCGATATTTACAACCCGCCCAGCGCGGCGCACTGGCTCGGAACGGACGACGCCGGGAAGGACGTGCTTTCCAGTTTCATGTACGGCTCGCGCGTCTCGTTGACCGTCGGATTCTTCGCGGCGTTCATCTCCATCGTCATCGGTGGGTTGATCGGCATCGCGGCGGGATTCTTCGGCGGGCGCGTCGAAAACTTCCTCATGCGCTTCACGGATACCATGCTGGTCATTCCAGATTTGCCGTTGATCGTGGTGATCGTCGCGTTGACCAAGCCCAGCCTGCTCAACATCATCTTCGTCATCGGTCTGCTCGGCTGGACGACGACCGCGCGCATCGTTCGTTCGCAGACGCTGGCGGTAAAGTCGCGCAAGTTCGTGTTGCGCGCGCGAGCCATCGGCGCGGGGAACTGGCACATCATCCTGCATCACATCCTGCCGCTGGTGATGCCCCTGCTGGTGGTCAACGCGATCTTGGTCATTTCACTTGCGATCCTGAACGAATCGACCCTCTCGTTCCTCGGGCTGGGCGACCCGACCGCCATTTCGTGGGGGCAGATGCTCAACTTTGCATTCGGGCGCGGGGCGATGAGCACGGGCGCATGGTGGGCGTTGGTCACGCCGGGCTTTGGCATCGTGTGGGTCGTCCTCGGTTTGACGCTGCTCGGGCACGGACTCGAGCAGGTGCTCAACCCCAGGCTGGAGGCGCATCATTTGACGCCGGGCAGGCTCACGGTCAGGGATGAAGCGGAGATCGTCCCCTCCGCCGGACCCGCGATGAAGGCGCCGGTCCTCCTCGAAGTACAGAATCTTTCCGTCCAATACGTGATCGAGGGAGGTCCCCCGGCGCGCGCGGTGGAGAACGTCAGTTTCCGCCTGCACGAGGGCGAATTGATGGGGCTGGTGGGCGAGAGCGGATGCGGCAAGACGACCCTGATCATGGCAGTGAACCGGCTGTTGCCATCCACCGGGCAGATCGTCGGCGGCAGGGCGCTGTTCAACGGCGTGGATTTGGCGACAGCCAGCGAGGAGGAACTGGCGAACATCCGCTGGAGCGGCATTTCGATCATTTTTCAGGGAGCGATGAACGCCCTCAACCCGGTGCGGACGGTCGGCGACCAGATCGCGGAGGCGATCGGAAAGCACGTGCCGGTGGCAAGCGAGGCGCAATTGCGGGAACGCGTGGTCGAACTCTTGGATCTGGTGGGCATCACCGCCGATCACAAGGATCATTACCCCCATCAATATTCCGGCGGGATGCGCCAGCGCGCCATGATCGCGATGGCTCTTTCGTGCAACCCGCAGGTCGTGATCGCGGACGAGCCGACCACCGCGCTGGACGTGATGATCCAGGCGCAGATCCTCGAACTGCTCGATGAACTCCGCCGGAAACTCGGGCTCGCCGTCGTCTTTGTGACGCACGATCTCGGCGTGGTGGCGGAGATGTGCGATGCAGTGCTGGTGATGTACGGAGGCGTGACCGCCGAATACGCGGACGTGGACACGATCTATAACGCGCCGCGTCACCCCTACACCCAGGAACTGCTCAAGGCATTCCCGGACCTTTCCAACCTCGAGAAACAACTTTCCTCCATCCCCGGTTATCCGCCCAAACTGGATGCGCTGCCGCCGGGCTGCCGCTTTGCGCCGCGTTGCCCGGTCGCGTTCGAACGATGCTCGCTCGAAACGCCGCAACAGCACAATCTTGGAAACGGTCACATTGCGAGTTGTCACCTCGTCGAACCCGCGTAATATATTTGCGTAGAGCGCCGCTGGCGCGTGATCATGCTCATGTCCAAAACCAACGAATACATTCTCGAAGTGAAAAGCCTGAAGAAATACTTCCGGGCGGGCAAACCCGGCTGGTTCTCGCGCAGGGAGGATTTTGTCCACGCGGTGGACGGCGTGGATCTGCAACTCGAGCGCGGCGAAGTGATCGCGCTGGTCGGCGAGAGCGGATGCGGCAAATCCACGCTGGCGCTTACGTTGATGCTCCTCGAAGAAACCACCGAAGGCAGCATCCTCTTCGAAGGCAGCGACGTCACCCGCCTGAACGAAAAGGGAAAAAAGGCGCTCCGGCAAAAGATCCAAATGGTCTTCCAGGACCCTTACGAATCGTTGAACCCGACGCAGACCATCGAGGAGATCGTCGCGGAACCTCTTGTCGTCCATGGGCTGGCATTGCGCGCAAACGAACGGAGATCGCGCGTCCTGCGCGCCCTCGAAGATTCCGGGTTGAAACCCGCCGAGGACTTCCTGCATCGTTTTCCTCATCAACTCTCCGGCGGACAGAGACAACGCGTGGTCATTGCCGGCGCGCTCGTCCTGGAGCCGCATCTTCTCCTCGCGGACGAACCGGTCTCGATGCTCGACGTTTCCATCCGCGCCGAGATCATCAACCTGCTCGCCGACCTGCGGCGCACGCGCAACATCTCCGTCATTTTCATCACGCACGATCTCGGCACGGTCGGTTATTTTGCGGATCGCGTGGCGGTCATGTACCTGGGCCGCATCGTCGAGATCGGCGCGATGCGCGAAGTGTTGGAAGCCCCCAAACATCCCTACACACAGGCGCTGCTCTCGGTCATCCCCGTCCCGAATCCGCGCATGAGGAAGAAGAGGCTGATCTTGCAGGGCGAAACTCCCAACCCGATTGACCTGCCCTCGGGATGCCGTTTCCATCCGCGCTGTCCGGCGGTCATGGACGCCTGCAAACAAACCGACCCGCGTTTGACGAAAATCACGGAAACCCACCGGGCGGCGTGTTTACTGCTCGATCCATGATGGACATCACCAGCCTTCAAAACCCGCGCGTCAAACACATCGTCAAACTGCGCGAGGACAAACGGCAAAGGCAAAAGGATGGAGCGATGCTCGTGGAGGGATTCGACGAGATCGCCCTTGCGCTCGCGGCTGGACATAACCCGCAGACGGTTCTCACTTCGCCCGAACTTGCTTCAGGTCAATCAGCCTTTCCCTCCGCTGAAACACGCCGGGTCGAGCCTGTCGAGACCTTGACCGTCTCCCGCGCGGTCTTCGAGAAGATGTCCTACCGCGACAACCCCGACGGCTGGCTGGCAATCTTTCCCATCCCAAAAGTGAGTTTGGACTCAGCCGGTTTGCTGGACTCGCTGGTCATCGTCGCCGAATCCATCGAAAAACCCGGCAACCTCGGCGCCATCCTCCGCACTGCGGATGCGGCGCGCGTGGATGCCGTCCTCGTCTGCGACCCGCGCGTGGACGCGTGGAATCCCAACGTCGTGCGCGCCAGCCGGGGAGCCGTCTTCAGCGTACCGGTCGTGGAATGTGATAACGCCTCCGCTTTGGAATGGTCGAGAGCGCGCGGGATTCGAATCCTCGCCGCGACCCCCTCCGCAGATGCGCTGTACTCCGACGTGGATATGCGCGAACCAACAGCCATCGCCGTCGGCGCGGAAGATGAGGGTCTCACCGATTTCTGGCTGTCCAACGCGGACGTAAAAGTAAAAATACCCATGCTGGGCAGGGTCAACTCGTTGAATGTGTCGGTTTCAACGGCGTTGATCGTGTACGAAGCGCTAAGGCAGAGGAAATAGACCGTACCGCGGCGCAAAACATCCATGCGTTCCTTCACCCTTCTCTGGCTTGGACAGATGGTCTCGCTTATCGGCAGCGCGATGACGTGGTTCGCGTTCACGATCTGGGCGTGGGAGGAAACGGGTAAAGCCTCCGCGCTGGCGACGATCGGTTTCTTCGCCTTCCTTCCCACCGTTCTTTTCAGTCCCATTGCCGGCGCGTTCGTGGACCGCTGGAACCGCAAACTCGTGATGCTGCTCAGCGACCTGGCGACCGCGCTGGGGACCTTGATCGTGCTGCTCATTTACACATTCGGCGACCTGCAAATCTGGCACATCTATCTCGTGAGCATCCTGGCGGGTTTCTTCACGGCGTTTCAATATCCCGCCTGGTCCGCCGTAGTGACGACGATGCTCTCCAGGGAGGATTACGCCCGCGCCGAAGGGATGTTCGGTTCGGCGCGGGCGCTTTCGGGAATCCTTGCGCCGATCTTCGCCGCGGCATTGCTCGGCGTCATCGGTCTGACCGGCATCATGTTGATTGATCTCGCCACGTTCCTGTTTGCGTTTGGCGCATTGCTGATCGTCCGCGTGCCGCAGCCCAGGCGAACCGAGACGGGGTCGCAAGGCAAAGGATCGCTGTGGAAGGAGATCACCTTTGGCTTTCGTTATATCAACGGGAAGCGCAGCCTGCGCGCGTTGACGATCCTGTTCATGGCTGCCGGGATCTTCCTTGCCATCGGCGCGACGCTCATGGCTCCGCTGGCGCTGAGCGGGACGGGGAACGATGAATCGGCGTTGGCGACGGTCCAATCCACGGGGGCAGTTGGCGGCGTCGCGGGAGCCGTGATCCTGAGTCTGTGGGGCGGTTCGCGGCGCCGCATCCACAACGTCCTGATCGGCGGGGCGGGCGCGTGCATCCTGGGCATCCTATGGCTGGGGTTGGGCAGGGCGGTCGTCCTGTGGGCGATCGGGAGTTTTTTCTTTGCGTTCTTCGAGCCGTTCGTGGAGGGCGGCAATCTGGCGATCTGGCAAACAAAAGTGCCGGCCGACGCGCAGGGACGCGTGTTTTCGGCGCGGCACCTGCTGGTGCAAATCCCGTATTTGTTCGGTATTCTCGCGGCGGGCTATCTGGCGGAGGCAGGGACGATCGCAAGCGTTCTGATCGTTTCCGGGCTTTTCGGCGCGCTGACGTTTCTCGCCGGGTATCGGGTTCGTGAAGTGCGCGAGGCGGAAACCTTGCTGGCGGACGCATAGGTGTTGAGATGGATTTTTACGGCTGGCTGGGTTCGATCGCGCTGATTCTGTTGGCAGGCTATCTTCTCGACCGCGAGATCTATTTTTACGAAGGCGTGCATCTCGGTCCCCGCGTGCAGGCGTGGCTGTACGACCGCTGGGCGAAGAAATACGACGCGGACAAACGCGAGAGTCAATTGCGCGACGACGAGATGCTCGCCCAGCCTTTATTGGAGGCGACGAGCGTTCAGTTCAGCCGCACAGAGGGCTGGGAACAAGGAGAATTGGGAGGAGTGGAGCCGTTCGTTTTGGATTTCGCCACAGGGACGGGGCGGTTGTCGTTCGCTCTGGTGAAGCGGGCGGAATTCAAGGGGCGGATTATTGCAATTGACATCTCACAAGGAATGTTGGAAAAGGCGCATGAAAAGCTTGCCGGTCTCGATGCGAGCGGAACGATCACCCCCTCTATTCGACCAGCGGAAGATGCGCGTGTTGATTTTTTGCGTCATCGGACCTTCCCGCTGCCTTTCGCGGAGGCGACGTTCGATGCGGTGTGTTGTCTCGAGGCGCTGGAGTTGTTGCCCGATATGGACGCGGCGCTGGCGGAGTTTTCGCGCGTCCTTCGCCCGGGCGGAATCCTGCTCACCTCACGCGGCACAGAGGAATCCGGGCGCAAGGCGAAGGTGAAGAGCGCGGAAGCGTTCACGTCCCTGCTCGAGGCAAACGGATTCGGGAACGTGCAGGTTGTCAGATGGTGGAAATTGTTCGATCGTGTGATCGCGGTCAAGAACGGCAATTCAGACCCCGTGAAAAAGCGCGCCCTGCGGGACGTGTTGAGGTGTTCCAACTGTGGGAACATTCAGTGGGATGAAACCTCCAACGCTCTGAGATGTGAGTCTTGCGGAAATGCAGTGCCGATTACAGAGGTGGGGATCGTTTTGAATTGACCTTCCTGTTTCGATCCACGCTCACCTTCACCTTCCATCAAGACCATGATAGATGGGACGATACCAAGTACGGATTGAACAATCCGTACGACCATCATAAACAGGCTGATTTCCCACGTCAACGGCTCCCTGCTTGCAGATGATCAGAATGCTCGTCGTGGTACAATCGAACGGGTCATAATGACCTGTCTGGAGTGTAAAATGGAAACTATCAGTATCACCGAAGTCAAGAGCCGCTTTTCCGAGTTTCTGTCGCGCGCTGCAGGCGGCGAACGGTTTCTCGTCGTGCGGCGTGCCCGTCCGCTCGCAGCCATAATCAGCGCGGGCGAATTGGAACGCTTGAATCGCGCCGCTGAGATCACCCGACGGCTGGCGCAGACCCTCGGGCAATCCGCCAAACTACTCGAGGGGATAGAAGCGGGGAAGATCCATCCCGCCATGGCCGCCTATGGTCTGTGGAAGGATGAGGACGATCTGGCTGACCTCGAGAATTTGGTGCTGGAAAACCGCCGCGCTTCCACCCGTCCGAGCGTCGAATTATGAAGATGCTCGACACCGATCATTGCATCGCCATCCTGCGCAAGAAACTCGATTTGCGCGAGCATGTCAAGGCGGAGGAAGAACTGTTTATCTCCGCAATCAGTGTGGCGGAGTTGACGCACGGCGCGCACCGGTCCAAGCATCGTGAAGACAACCTGGCCCGCCTGGAAGTATTGTTTGCAGCGCTCACGATCCTGCCTTTCGATGAATCGGCGGGACGGCGGTTTGGAGCTTTGAAAGCGGATCTGGAAACCAGAGGCGAACCGTTGGACGATCTGGACTTGCAAATTGCCAGCAGCGCCATCGAAAACGCCCTCCCTCTGGCTACCAACAATACCAATCATTTCAAACGCATCAAGGGCTTGGAACTTCAAAATTGGATCAAATGAGGGGTCAAACGCCCTTCGACACAGTTTTGCCAGCTGTGGAAAAGCTCACTGGAAACCGTGAAAGGGATTACAACTACCTTCATGATGGATTTGTAAGGCAGCTTGCCAATTCAAGCGGTGAGATTACGTATGCCCGCGCCTATGATCCCTATGGGGTTGTAACTCAAACGCCTGGTTCTTCGCAAACTTCATACGCGTTTACGGGAGAGGCTTATGGGGTTGGTATTGCTACGCAGACGGGACTGTTTCAATCCACGCTCCCAATGAAAAGATGAACCAAACTGGGAACAGTTCGGCCCACCTTCGAGTGGAGTGATTTAGCAACTTGGGTGACGCAGTAGGTTCGACAAACAAAAACTCGCCCATGAAACTTCCTTTAGGGCGAGTCTTTTCTTAGCCTGTGAGGATCGCAGGTGGGCGTGAAATGATTTTCGGCTTTCTCAGCCTCGATCGAATCGGGGCGAGTTTACCGACATCCACGAAAACCACATCTTGTCTGGGTGCTTTCTCCAACATGTAGTTGGTGTATCCGGGGTCAAGGCGATCCAGCAAAATGACCTCCGCGCCCTTCGGTATATCCTCGCCGAAATCTGGATGCGTGATGAGGTAGCGCGTAAACTCCATGAATAATTCGTTGAATTTTGCCCGGTAAAACTCGTTCATTTTTTCATCTCTTTGATAAAACGGTCTCGATAGGAAAGCCAATTGTCCATGATATCCTTCTGTCCGATGGTCAGCACTTCTGTCACAGAATAGCCTTCGAACCAATCCTTTGTCTGCTCGCCGTTGGGATGAAGAATGTCACGGTGGGGCGATCCGTGCGCTGTATCATAACGGACAACAGGATGCCATTCTTCATCCACCGATATTTCCAATTGAATGCGGAACTCGACGATCTCCTTGCCGTTGGAAACGTGATAATGGCGGTAACGGCACAAACGGATTTCCGGATCAAGGTAAATCAGGAATTCGCGTTCGCTCATGCTTGAAATTATACACCAGCGGCCGGGCCCGGAGTCAATCTTCCCTACAAGGGCTCGGCGACCGCCCTTCGAGAAACTCAGGACAACGCTTGTAAGAGACCGTCAATGGTGTTACAACTACTTTTACGATGGACCTCAGCACCGGTCTCACGCAAGCCTTGAGTGATGGCACGAATCATTACATTTACGGGGTTGGCAGGATCGCACAGGTGAACACAGGAACAGAATACTTCCTCGGCGATGCCATAGTTTCAATCCACGCTCCCAATGAAGGGAGCGACGGCGGTTGAGCGCGACGCGCCCGAGTTGCTGGAGTTTCAATCCACGCTCCCAATGAAGGGAGCGACGAGCCGCGTCCGACACAGACAACACGACCGCAATGTTTCAATCCACGCTCCCAATGAAGGGAGCGACCATCTGTCTTTGCTCTTGCAGGGTAATCTAACCTGTTTCAATCCACGCTCCCAATGAAGGGAGCGACTCCTTGGTACTAACACTTTTTACGCAACTGTAGTGTTTCAATCCACGCTCCCAATGAAGGGAGCGACACGAGACCAACAGGGAGTGGCACGCGGCGGCAAGTAGTTTCAATCCACGCTCCCAATGAAGGGAGCGACCAGCGGGCGCAGTTGTGGGCGAACAGGTGGAACGTTTCAATCCACGCTCCCAATGAAGGGAGCGACCGGTGAGGTATAATCACCGGAAGATCACTACACGTTTCAATCCACGCTCCCAATGAAGGGAGCGACTAAACCTGCCTGCCGAACGAGTGACCGCCATGCTGGTTTCAATCCACGCTCCCAATGAAGGGAGCGACATTAAAAACCTGGCTATCAGTCCGAGGATCCTTAGGTTTCAATCCACGCTCCCAATGAAGGGAGCGACTGGAGGGGAGATCGTCTCGCAAACAGACCGACGAGGTTTCAATCCACGCTCCCAATGAAGGGAGCGACGCCAGGGACATCGTCACGCAGGCACCCAAAAGTAGTTTCAATCCACGCTCCCAATGAAGGGAGCGACCTTGGCTTGTTTGGCACGAACGTGGAGGAGGTCAAGTTTCAATCCACGCTCCCAATGAAGGGAGCGACGACCCTTGGGAGTTGTCACCGCCTGGTTGAGTTTGTTTCAATCCACGCTCCCAATGAAGGGAGCGACTCGAACACCACCCACGCGACGACGTAGACAGAGGCGTTTCAATCCACGCTCCCAATGAAGGGAGCGACGCTCGACCGTGATACACTCTTCAACCAATTCAAGGTTTCAATCCACGCTCCCAATGAAGGGAGCGACTTTCACCAGGGAAGAACCATTCGATCAACTGTCGCGGGTTTCAATCCACGCTCCCAATGAAGGGAGCGACTCAAGGTATTGATACTCCCAACGCCCTTGAGTAGTGTTTCAATCCACGCTCCCAATGAAGGGAGCGACAACTCCCCGAACTCCTCAAGCCTTACCTCGACCTGGTTTCAATCCACGCTCCCAATGAAGGGAGCGACGGACATCGAGCGCATCGTGGACGATGTTGTGCAGGTTTCAATCCACGCTCCCAATGAAGGGAGCGACATGCGCCACAATGACGCTGAGGATTCTATGCAATGTTTCAATCCACGCTCCCAATGAAGGGAGCGACCTCCTTGGTACTAACACTTTTCGCCTCCCTGTGGTGTTTCAATCCACGCTCCCAATGAAGGGAGCGACTTGGTACCGACCGCATCGGTAAGGTCGTATTGAGGTTTCAATCCACGCTCCCAATGAAGGGAGCGACACAAGGATGCCGCCTTGCCAAAGACCACCTATCAGTTTCAATCCACGCTCCCAATGAAGGGAGCGACGGGATGATCGGCGAACGAAACTGCGGATGCAGAGGGTTTCAATCCACGCTCCCAATGAAGGGAGCGACGAGTTGGTATTTGTCGTCAACAAACCTATGCAAATGTTTCAATCCACGCTCCCAATGAAGGGAGCGACAATTCCGTTCAATCCATAGTTAGGCAGATAGAAAGGTTTCAATCCACGCTCCCAATGAAGGGAGCGACGATATTCGCGCAATAGTTATCGAGACAAATATAAGTTTCAATCCACGCTCCCAATGAAGGGAGCGACACGCCAAAACAATATTGGCATACGTGGACAAAATGTTTCAATCCACGCTCCCAATGAAGGGAGCGACAAGGGCGTCCAGCCGCCAAGCGTCCCCCACGTTTTGTTTCAATCCACGCTCCCAATGAAGGGAGCGACAAAAAAGGTGGAAGATTTCGGGGCGCAGTCGGTGTTTCAATCCACGCTCCCAATGAAGGGAGCGACGAACCCGTCAATTTGATCGCCCTGTTGATTGGTGTTTCAATCCACGCTCCCAATGAAGGGAGCGACCCGCAACGGCTGAGGAGTTGCTGGCGTTTTTTGAAGTTTCAATCCACGCTCCCAATGAAGGGAGCGACGACACGAATGCCAACACCATCGGCTACAAGACTGGCGTTTCAATCCACGCTCCCAATGAAGGGAGCGACCATGAGCGCAACGTTAGCCAGTGGTGGGACGACGAGTTTCAATCCACGCTCCCAATGAAGGGAGCGACAACAGGAAGTACAACAGGCGCTTGATGCCATTGACGTTTCAATCCACGCTCCCAATGAAGGGAGCGACCTTTTTCACCGGGATTTGTTCCAGGGTATTGATGGTGTTTCAATCCACGCTCCCAATGAAGGGAGCGACAATACGCCCCTATTCCCCGCTCCCGTTCCAGAAGAGTTTCAATCCACGCTCCCAATGAAGGGAGCGACATCATTATTATCCCCGATACTACTGCCGGGATGGTTTCAATCCACGCTCCCAATGAAGGGAGCGACTCGCCGTATGGATAAGGGGAAAGATGGACAGTGGTTTCAATCCACGCTCCCAATGAAGGGAGCGACGACCTTCCTTCTCTATCGTTACAGGGCTTCGACAAGGTTTCAATCCACGCTCCCAATGAAGGGAGCGACCCCATCGCCAGCACTTTTGTCTTTGCCGGATGCTGTTTCAATCCACGCTCCCAATGAAGGGAGCGACCCGCAGACGCGGAGAAAGCGAGTTTCAACGAAGTTTCAATCCACGCTCCCAATGAAGGGAGCGACTGGAGCAAGCGCAGCGATTACAGATTGATGTATTATGTTTCAATCCACGCTCCCAATGAAGGGAGCGACGTGGGCGGGCGTGCAGGATTACGTCTGGCTCGTGTTTCAATCCACGCTCCCAATGAAGGGAGCGACTCGGACGGTGTAAGCATCGCCGCCAATGATGACAAGTTTCAATCCACGCTCCCAATGAAGGGAGCGACATCTGGCTGGTGCAGGTCGGTCTGGTTCACAGCCTGTTTCAATCCACGCTCCCAATGAAGGGAGCGACGTCGTCATCTTCTGCGGCAGGGTTCACCAGCTCGTCGTTTCAATCCACGCTCCCAATGAAGGGAGCGACAACCGCTTGCTTTCAGTTCCCGTAGGATTTCAGCGTTTCAATCCACGCTCCCAATGAAGGGAGCGACTCAATATGCTGGTCGATTATTTCACCATCCTGACAGTTTCAATCCACGCTCCCAATGAAGGGAGCGACTGGAGCAAGCGCAGCGATTACAGATTGAGGTATTGTGTTTCAATCCACGCTCCCAATGAAGGGAGCGACGACGGTGTGACCGCCACCGTCTTCTGCTCGTTCAGTTTCAATCCACGCTCCCAATGAAGGGAGCGACGAAGTACAGGCTCGAATTGTACGCCTCGGTGACGTTTCAATCCACGCTCCCAATGAAGGGAGCGACCAATGTCGCGGCGTGGCGGGGTTGGTTCAAGTGGTTTCAATCCACGCTCCCAATGAAGGGAGCGACTATGTCTTGGAGCAGCAAAAAAAGCAGGTCAAGGGTTTCAATCCACGCTCCCAATGAAGGGAGCGACTACTATACCTGTGTGGATAAGCGCAACTGGCAGGTTTCAATCCACGCTCCCAATGAAGGGAGCGACCTTCAAACGCCTTTGCCATTTGTGTACCTCGGGGTTTCAATCCACGCTCCCAATGAAGGGAGCGACGACAGGCATGTGGCAACACGACTACCCGCGCGAGAGTTTCAATCCACGCTCCCAATGAAGGGAGCGACTTCGTGTCGCCGAAGAACAACAGACCCGCGCCTGCGTTTCAATCCACGCTCCCAATGAAGGGAGCGACGTTGCCAGACAGTGGACGCCCGACAGGGTACAGGGTTTCAATCCACGCTCCCAATGAAGGGAGCGACGCTGGATGGTCGCCAACCTCTTTCTGGTCAAGTGTTTCAATCCACGCTCCCAATGAAGGGAGCGACCATTATCCCCCCGCATGGTCGTTACGTCCTAGCTGTTTCAATCCACGCTCCCAATGAAGGGAGCGACGCTGTGAAATCTCGTCAAAGTATTTTGCAGTAGCCGAGTTTCAATCCACGCTCCCAATGAAGGGAGCGACCTTCTACGTTTACAGGCACAAGTGGATATTCGAGGGTTTCAATCCACGCTCCCAATGAAGGGAGCGACTCTATCGCCTCTTGCCGCGCAATTTCCGACGACGTTTCAATCCACGCTCCCAATGAAGGGAGCGACGCCCTAGAAAGAGGTATCGAATGATTACGTTTGAAGTTTCAATCCACGCTCCCAATGAAGGGAGCGACCCGCATCGGTTGTCAAGATACCACAGCCCTGGAACGTTTCAATCCACGCTCCCAATGAAGGGAGCGACTCTTTATGGCGGCGGAGCATTTACAGCTGGCGACGTTTCAATCCACGCTCCCAATGAAGGGAGCGACCAGGTTCCGTATCCGTTCACAACGAGAGCCGGTGGTTTCAATCCACGCTCCCAATGAAGGGAGCGACGTATTCGTCCGGCGTGCCGATTGACGATTTCGTGTTTCAATCCACGCTCCCAATGAAGGGAGCGACCTATCTACCGTCATGGCTGGTTTGGGCATGGACATGTTTCAATCCACGCTCCCAATGAAGGGAGCGACCAGCGGCAAGGCGCAGAGCGCGGACGCGACGGAGTTTCAATCCACGCTCCCAATGAAGGGAGCGACACAATCAACAACGATGGGAGTCTCTATGTCTAAGTTTCAATCCACGCTCCCAATGAAGGGAGCGACGAAGATGTATCCGACAGGCAAATTAGACGCTTTGATGTTTCAATCCACGCTCCCAATGAAGGGAGCGACTGGTGGATCGCGGTAGCCATACCGGAATAACGTGTTTCAATCCACGCTCCCAATGAAGGGAGCGACGCTAAAACAGGACGGATTTAATGCGCGTTGGAATGTTTCAATCCACGCTCCCAATGAAGGGAGCGACGATAGAACTGTCGCATCGCCTTGTCAAACCTGGCGGTTTCAATCCACGCTCCCAATGAAGGGAGCGACCGGAAACCGACCGTTATAAAAAACAAACAAAGAGTTTCAATCCACGCTCCCAATGAAGGGAGCGACACAAATCAAACAGGAGAACAATATCATGGACGAGTTTCAATCCACGCTCCCAATGAAGGGAGCGACACAAGCGTTTGAACCCGTTCAAGGCAACGGGCCTGTTTCAATCCACGCTCCCAATGAAGGGAGCGACTGTCGAGAGAATGGCGCGCGGCTGTTCTGTCAAGGTTTCAATCCACGCTCCCAATGAAGGGAGCGACACCATCACCGTTGATGATTGCATCTTCGGCGGCGTTTCAATCCACGCTCCCAATGAAGGGAGCGACCGTCATAATCGTTGCCCGCATCGTCCACGAGAGCGTTTCAATCCACGCTCCCAATGAAGGGAGCGACTTTGGGTTCCGCGCTGTCACAAACGACATAATCAGTTTCAATCCACGCTCCCAATGAAGGGAGCGACATTGATCTGTCCGATCTTTCCGCCCTGAATGTGCGTTTCAATCCACGCTCCCAATGAAGGGAGCGACGAGCAAGCGCAGCGATTACAGATTGAGGTGTTATGTTTCAATCCACGCTCCCAATGAAGGGAGCGACTAGATGACATTGTAAGCCTGACAAGCATCTCTGTCAGCGTTTCAATCCACGCTCCCAATGAAGGGAGCGACAGTTAACGCGAGCGTTCCAGCAGGCGATAGATGGTTTCAATCCACGCTCCCAATGAAGGGAGCGACGCGCTTGCTCCACCGTCAAACTCTTCCCTTGCTCGTTTCAATCCACGCTCCCAATGAAGGGAGCGACTTGTCTGCCGATGGGACATAATCCTTTTCCCGGATGTTTCAATCCACGCTCCCAATGAAGGGAGCGACCCTTTCGCCAGTTGATGGATCGTGAGCATAAGACGTTTCAATCCACGCTCCCAATGAAGGGAGCGACTCGTAATGCCTTCTTTCGTCGGGCGATCTTCGTCCGGGTTTCAATCCACGCTCCCAATGAAGGGAGCGACAGGCAAAGGCGTTTGTTCCGAACTCGGAGCAGTTGTTTCAATCCACGCTCCCAATGAAGGGAGCGACTGCACGGATCGAAACGCTTGGGCGCTTGAATGATGTTTCAATCCACGCTCCCAATGAAGGGAGCGACCCAACGTGGCGAAACCGACGAACGCCGACAATGGTTTCAATCCACGCTCCCAATGAAGGGAGCGACCTGGAGTTTTTGACCATCCTAACCCTTGACAGCGTGTTTCAATCCACGCTCCCAATGAAGGGAGCGACCAGATCGTTCTTATCCCGATTTCGTGAAGTCTACAGTTTCAATCCACGCTCCCAATGAAGGGAGCGACGGGGTGTTATCTGGGATGTTGGGCATGTCGTAAGTTTCAATCCACGCTCCCAATGAAGGGAGCGACGTGATTATGGCGTGGAAGGTCAAATCGGGCTGGAGTTTCAATCCACGCTCCCAATGAAGGGAGCGACCCGTTGACGCCGAGCCGCAGGTGGATAGAGCGGCAGTTTCAATCCACGCTCCCAATGAAGGGAGCGACCGTGGTCGGGGATGAGGCAGCGAGAATATCCGAGGTTTCAATCCACGCTCCCAATGAAGGGAGCGACCCTTACCGGGCGCGTTAATCAACCAGTCGTAATCGTTTCAATCCACGCTCCCAATGAAGGGAGCGACCGGCGTAATCGTGAATACCCCGACATTGGGAATCGTTTCAATCCACGCTCCCAATGAAGGGAGCGACGCAAACACTGATTTACAAAACAAAGCCCGCGCCGTTTCAATCCACGCTCCCAATGAAGGGAGCGACTTGCCGTTTTTGCGGTTCACAGACAGGGATATAAGTTTCAATCCACGCTCCCAATGAAGGGAGCGACCAAACGCTAGTCCGTTATCCAGCCTCTTGGTATATGTTTCAATCCACGCTCCCAATGAAGGGAGCGACGTAGGCATAGTATCGGAGAGAAAAGGTGTCAAATGGTTTCAATCCACGCTCCCAATGAAGGGAGCGACGATGCTTGCCCTTTCTGTGACCGTAAGCTAATAGTTTCAATCCACGCTCCCAATGAAGGGAGCGACGGCGGCTAACGGTTTGCGTAACCCGCGAGTGCGAGTTTCAATCCACGCTCCCAATGAAGGGAGCGACCTTGTCCCGCCAGGGGTAAGGGCAACCAATGAAAGGTTTCAATCCACGCTCCCAATGAAGGGAGCGACACGATGCGACGGTGTTCTGCGTGTTGGACACGGGTTTCAATCCACGCTCCCAATGAAGGGAGCGACATGGCTACTGCGATCCACCATTTGCTGCTTACCGTGTTTCAATCCACGCTCCCAATGAAGGGAGCGACGGGGTACGCGCTAATGCGCGTCATATCCGCAGTTTTGTTTCAATCCACGCTCCCAATGAAGGGAGCGACCGCAAACTGTATCCGAAAATGCCGAAACTGTATCCGTTTCAATCCACGCTCCCAATGAAGGGAGCGACTTGTTTTATTCATGTTCGCTCCTGTGGGATACAAGTTTCAATCCACGCTCCCAATGAAGGGAGCGACTTATCCCAATGGGCGAACTGGCTACGCTTGGGACGTTTCAATCCACGCTCCCAATGAAGGGAGCGACCTCCTGCATCATCCCGCTGATAATATGCACGTTATATCCCTGTTTCAATCCACGCTCCCAATGAAGGGAGCGACCAAGAGGCGCAAGCCTCGCGATGACAATAACGCCGTTTCAATCCACGCTCCCAATGAAGGGAGCGACCGGTGCGGGAGCTTCCTTGTGAGGGTGTGGTGACGTTTCAATCCACGCTCCCAATGAAGGGAGCGACATTCAAGGAACATAGATTGGCGCATAACAGTAGGAGTTTCAATCCACGCTCCCAATGAAGGGAGCGACTTTTCTTCGTCGCTATTTGGTGGTCTTTGGATATGGTTTCAATCCACGCTCCCAATGAAGGGAGCGACGACCAATCAACCCACAAGGGATCGTTCCAGATATGTTTCAATCCACGCTCCCAATGAAGGGAGCGACATAAGAATACCTGCGAAGATAGCGACCTGCTTCAGTTTCAATCCACGCTCCCAATGAAGGGAGCGACGTGTGCGCCGAAAGTCCCGTTCCGGCGGTCTCCCGGTTTCAATCCACGCTCCCAATGAAGGGAGCGACAGCGAGCCAGAAACCGCGACGGCATACAGTCGTTGGTTTCAATCCACGCTCCCAATGAAGGGAGCGACTATATTTTTCTTCTGTTGTTTTTGCACATGATAGTGTTTCAATCCACGCTCCCAATGAAGGGAGCGACTTTGGAGATCGTCATGCGGCGGACGAACGGACGGGTTTCAATCCACGCTCCCAATGAAGGGAGCGACTTTGCAATTCGTGGAGATGATTACATCCCTGCCAAGTTTCAATCCACGCTCCCAATGAAGGGAGCGACATCAATCCCGTCCCTGTTATACGATTCTACTTTTGTTTCAATCCACGCTCCCAATGAAGGGAGCGACTTCAAGATAACGTTCTGGAGTACAATATTTTTGAGCGTTTCAATCCACGCTCCCAATGAAGGGAGCGACAAAATACCGAAAAACACTCTGCAACCCCAGAGCCTGTTTCAATCCACGCTCCCAATGAAGGGAGCGACCAAAAAAAGTAACCCCTATCAAGGTAACGCGTTGTTTCAATCCACGCTCCCAATGAAGGGAGCGACGATTTGCTGCAAAAAACGCAGCAAATCCATACTGGTTTCAATCCACGCTCCCAATGAAGGGAGCGACCAAGATCCGACGAGTACAACCGAGCAATATCTCGTTTCAATCCACGCTCCCAATGAAGGGAGCGACACGGCGTGCTCATTAAAGGCGACACCTACCGCTGTAAAGTTTCAATCCACGCTCCCAATGAAGGGAGCGACAATGTATAGCGTATATGCTATACTAACAACATCGTTTCAATCCACGCTCCCAATGAAGGGAGCGACAGGCAGCTAATATTGCCTTATTATCAAAACTCAAGTTTCAATCCACGCTCCCAATGAAGGGAGCGACCTCAACCAACTTGCTAAAAGATACGGCTCTCAAGCCGTTTCAATCCACGCTCCCAATGAAGGGAGCGACAAAGGCGACACCTACCGCTGCAAAGAATTCATTAAGTTTCAATCCACGCTCCCAATGAAGGGAGCGACTACACGAGCCGCCAGATCCACGGCGTAGCCTGGGAGTTTCAATCCACGCTCCCAATGAAGGGAGCGACTATACCGCCGAAATCAAAGCGCGTATGGCTGAAATCGTTTCAATCCACGCTCCCAATGAAGGGAGCGACGATCTCCCTCTGCCGTTGCGTCGCCTCGTACATCGGTTTCAATCCACGCTCCCAATGAAGGGAGCGACGACGAGATCGGCGCATCTTTTACCCTGTCCGACCTGTTTCAATCCACGCTCCCAATGAAGGGAGCGACGACACGCTGGCGCATTTCGAGGCGCTGATCGGAAGTTTCAATCCACGCTCCCAATGAAGGGAGCGACCAACTTCTCACGGCGGCAGATTACGCAAAAGCCGTTTCAATCCACGCTCCCAATGAAGGGAGCGACCAAGCGACAAGGGCGGGCGGCGGCTCGTGAAAGCAGTTTCAATCCACGCTCCCAATGAAGGGAGCGACCCAATCGGTATGAGTGGCGTTTGTTCTGATCTGACGTTTCAATCCACGCTCCCAATGAAGGGAGCGACACGAGATCGGCGTGTCCTTCACCATCTCCGACCTGTTTCAATCCACGCTCCCAATGAAGGGAGCGACCTTTACTCAAAGGTATCCATTCGTCGCCAACGATGTTTCAATCCACGCTCCCAATGAAGGGAGCGACCGTACTTATCCGTTTTAGGGTTGTATGCCTTCACGTTTCAATCCACGCTCCCAATGAAGGGAGCGACTGGATACTTTCAGGGCTTGGCAAAACGCCTACCGCGTTTCAATCCACGCTCCCAATGAAGGGAGCGACGACACGCTGGCGCATTTCGAGGCGCTGATCGGAGTTTCAATCCACGCTCCCAATGAAGGGAGCGACGCACTTCTACAGGCCGCCATGCGCGGCGCGAACCTGTTTCAATCCACGCTCCCAATGAAGGGAGCGACGAATGGCGGGTTCATCCATGCTTTGCCATCAATAGTTTCAATCCACGCTCCCAATGAAGGGAGCGACAGGATGGGCAGCACAAGCGTTACACAATCAGTGCCAAGTTTCAATCCACGCTCCCAATGAAGGGAGCGACATAGCAATGACCACAATCAAAACTCAAATCAAGTCGTTTCAATCCACGCTCCCAATGAAGGGAGCGACTGGAGGCGTGGTATGATCTCCTTGCATGGTCTTGGTTTCAATCCACGCTCCCAATGAAGGGAGCGACTTAGCCGAAGTGACATTTTCCGACTGGATCAACGTTTCAATCCACGCTCCCAATGAAGGGAGCGACGGTGGGGGGCTCACCCCCATATTCGCTTCGATAAGTTTCAATCCACGCTCCCAATGAAGGGAGCGACGCCATTCTGACGATTTCTACGCAATAAGGAGCGAAGTTTCAATCCACGCTCCCAATGAAGGGAGCGACCGCTGATTATGTCAATCCCAGTTCGCCAGAACAGGTTTCAATCCACGCTCCCAATGAAGGGAGCGACGTCTGGTGGTTATGCCTGCACTTGTGGCATTGCAGTTTCAATCCACGCTCCCAATGAAGGGAGCGACTTGGCGCTCCACTTGCCATCAAGATACTTTTTGATGTTTCAATCCACGCTCCCAATGAAGGGAGCGACTTAACGGCGTAGTTATGTGCCTCTACATAATCAGTGTTTCAATCCACGCTCCCAATGAAGGGAGCGACAAAATGAGAAAATGCAAATATAGCAACGATTGTCGGTTTCAATCCACGCTCCCAATGAAGGGAGCGACCCGTGCCAGTTCGACGTAATCCAATCCCAGGCTTGTTTCAATCCACGCTCCCAATGAAGGGAGCGACTTCGAAGCCGGATATTTTGTCCCAGACTGGCTCGTTTCAATCCACGCTCCCAATGAAGGGAGCGACCCGGAGCGTCAAGCGTGTCGTTAGTACCATTTTCGGTTTCAATCCACGCTCCCAATGAAGGGAGCGACCATTATGCAGAGGTGCGGAGAGTATAAATCAAAGTTTCAATCCACGCTCCCAATGAAGGGAGCGACTATAAATAGAGCGGCTGACCTGCAAGGCCCGACGTTTCAATCCACGCTCCCAATGAAGGGAGCGACACCACCGATGGGCAAAGCAAGGGCGGCAAGGCTGGTTTCAATCCACGCTCCCAATGAAGGGAGCGACTTGTATCCGTTTGGCTTCTTTCAAGATTGTCAAAGTTTCAATCCACGCTCCCAATGAAGGGAGCGACAATACCAGGCAGAGCAAGCCGCAATGCGGAACCTCGTTTCAATCCACGCTCCCAATGAAGGGAGCGACCCCATCATCATCGACAAAGACAGGTTGACCGTAGGTTTCAATCCACGCTCCCAATGAAGGGAGCGACTTGCGTTACCCGCCGCCGCCCTGATTAGCATAGATGTTTCAATCCACGCTCCCAATGAAGGGAGCGACGTAGTCACCAAATTCATACTCCACAATACAGATTCGAGTTTCAATCCACGCTCCCAATGAAGGGAGCGACTTGATAATACGACGCAGGGGCCTCAATCACCTGTAGTTTCAATCCACGCTCCCAATGAAGGGAGCGACAATACAGATTCGAGAAGCAGGGAAATACATAGAGTTTCAATCCACGCTCCCAATGAAGGGAGCGACCGAAAAGGTCGCCAAGTACACCACTGAGGCTGGTTTCAATCCACGCTCCCAATGAAGGGAGCGACTTGACACAGCGTCAAGCGTTACACGATCGCAGCGATGTTTCAATCCACGCTCCCAATGAAGGGAGCGACAGGATTGGAGAAATTGCTTGGAGGGAAGCAGAAAAGTTTCAATCCACGCTCCCAATGAAGGGAGCGACGATGCAGGATTACAATACGACTTCGGAGCGTGGGGGTTTCAATCCACGCTCCCAATGAAGGGAGCGACTCTTGTTTGACTTCCAGGCGGCCGGAGAATGCCCTGTTTCAATCCACGCTCCCAATGAAGGGAGCGACCACTTCCCAGAGCGTACCCTACAAAGGCACCGAGGATGTTTCAATCCACGCTCCCAATGAAGGGAGCGACCCGATTTTTATTTTCATAATGCCTCTTTGCAAGGTGTTTCAATCCACGCTCCCAATGAAGGGAGCGACAACAGATTTATTGAATGAAGAAGATAGATAAAGTTTCAATCCACGCTCCCAATGAAGGGAGCGACAGGCATAATTATAAAAAAGCCCGAGAAGGAAGAAGTTTCAATCCACGCTCCCAATGAAGGGAGCGACTCCAATAATTTGATACTCCACAGTCATCCAGAAACGTTTCAATCCACGCTCCCAATGAAGGGAGCGACTATTGTCCTTCGGTTCTTGCCGGGTATGTAACGCCGTTTCAATCCACGCTCCCAATGAAGGGAGCGACTATGACGCCAGCGAGGCGTCATACATAATTGGGGTTTCAATCCACGCTCCCAATGAAGGGAGCGACGACTCCCAGAGGTCGTCAATGACGACCTCAATCGAGTTTCAATCCACGCTCCCAATGAAGGGAGCGACTTGATTAGTCGACATATTCGTCGATCCAGTCAGAGTTTCAATCCACGCTCCCAATGAAGGGAGCGACCATTTTGCAATCTCTACCCCCTGAACAACAGGGAGGTTTCAATCCACGCTCCCAATGAAGGGAGCGACGCCTTTTAGGGCTTTTATGTCTTCTGGGTCTTCTGGTTTCAATCCACGCTCCCAATGAAGGGAGCGACCAGGGCGGCAAGGTTGTGGACGGAATTACCAGCCTCGTTTCAATCCACGCTCCCAATGAAGGGAGCGACGCGCGGTTGCAGGTAGTTCGTGCCGCGTTCGATGGGTTTCAATCCACGCTCCCAATGAAGGGAGCGACGAGCATCTGCACAAGTTCTACCGCCTCGCCACCGTTTCAATCCACGCTCCCAATGAAGGGAGCGACGGTCGGATAACGTCCCGTATGCAAGGCCGACGTTGTTTCAATCCACGCTCCCAATGAAGGGAGCGACGGAATCGGTCGTCGACGTGATGTACGTCACGCTGTTTCAATCCACGCTCCCAATGAAGGGAGCGACCCGAGCATTTCCTCGTTGTCCATGCGATCGAGCGTGTTTCAATCCACGCTCCCAATGAAGGGAGCGACTAGTCCTCAATGACGCCTCCATATTCGCCGGACAAGTTTCAATCCACGCTCCCAATGAAGGGAGCGACTTGTTTGTCCCGTTTATGGCAACGATGATCTGCTGGTTTCAATCCACGCTCCCAATGAAGGGAGCGACGGTGGATATATACCCGACGCTTTCGCTTTCCTCTGCGTTTCAATCCACGCTCCCAATGAAGGGAGCGACCTAGTATCTTTTCTACGTGTGATACTCACAACAAAGTTTCAATCCACGCTCCCAATGAAGGGAGCGACATCAATGATATAGCGCGTCGATTGGTCAAGATGGGTTTCAATCCACGCTCCCAATGAAGGGAGCGACTCAGTCCATCGGTGGAGAAAACGTCCGAAAATGTGTTTCAATCCACGCTCCCAATGAAGGGAGCGACACGAGATCGGTGCATCCTTCACCTTGCCCGACCTGTTTCAATCCACGCTCCCAATGAAGGGAGCGACGTAAACGCTGGATATATTCCAACGTCTCAGGCAAGTTTCAATCCACGCTCCCAATGAAGGGAGCGACTCCCGCAGACCCGTTTTTACAAGGGCATCACCCTGTTTCAATCCACGCTCCCAATGAAGGGAGCGACTCGACGCGTATCAGATCGAGTTACCCCTCGCAGGTGTTTCAATCCACGCTCCCAATGAAGGGAGCGACCCCCCAAGGGCGCAATATTCCAGACCCCGAACGGGTTTCAATCCACGCTCCCAATGAAGGGAGCGACCTGGGGACCCGGATCGACGGCGTACAATTATCGTGGTTTCAATCCACGCTCCCAATGAAGGGAGCGACCCGAAACCGCCGCGTCATTCCGTGGCGGACAACCTGTTTCAATCCACGCTCCCAATGAAGGGAGCGACCTGACCTACTTCCGCGTGGAGTTCGACGAACAGGTTTCAATCCACGCTCCCAATGAAGGGAGCGACTTGGTATTCCTTGGTCACTGAGATGAGGGTCACAAAGTTTCAATCCACGCTCCCAATGAAGGGAGCGACCAGTACCGCCTCTACCACGACGCCTTCGTGTATGAGTTTCAATCCACGCTCCCAATGAAGGGAGCGACTATAGATGTCCTGGGGTATAAGTTCGATAGATAAAGTTTCAATCCACGCTCCCAATGAAGGGAGCGACAAGGCGCGCGACTCGAATTATCTAGGACCCGCCGTTTCAATCCACGCTCCCAATGAAGGGAGCGACTACCCATCGCCCCACCAAACAAAGCAACAAGCGGTTTCAATCCACGCTCCCAATGAAGGGAGCGACCTTTCGGGCAAGGAGTCGAAATGATAATCTTGAAGTTTCAATCCACGCTCCCAATGAAGGGAGCGACGCTCAGATGCGCTGCGCTCCCCCCAACAAACGAGGTTTCAATCCACGCTCCCAATGAAGGGAGCGACTCGAGCAGGCGTAGCGCTTGCGGGTCTTGTGTGCGTTTCAATCCACGCTCCCAATGAAGGGAGCGACGCCGGCTACGTGGAGGTCAAGGACGCGCCGCAGGCGTTTCAATCCACGCTCCCAATGAAGGGAGCGACTAAAATAAGTCAGCCTGGGTCTAAGTTGGTTTCTGTTTCAATCCACGCTCCCAATGAAGGGAGCGACTGGAAACTGCCAGCGCTGGAACCATTCTATCGGGTTTCAATCCACGCTCCCAATGAAGGGAGCGACATAAGAATACTTGCGAAGATAACGACCTGCTTCGGTTTCAATCCACGCTCCCAATGAAGGGAGCGACGTACAGATTCCTGAGTATCCGGAGATTTTTCGGGGTTTCAATCCACGCTCCCAATGAAGGGAGCGACGCCAATCAACCCACAAGGGATCGTTCCAAATATGTTTCAATCCACGCTCCCAATGAAGGGAGCGACTTAATACATTAGTTGGGCGGCTAATCCGCCAAAGGTTTCAATCCACGCTCCCAATGAAGGGAGCGACGAGAGCAACTCCGAAGATGACGAGAACTTCGGCGTTTCAATCCACGCTCCCAATGAAGGGAGCGACGACAACATCCCCGAGGGGTCAGCCGGGCAACTCATCGTTTCAATCCACGCTCCCAATGAAGGGAGCGACGAGGATGTGGGGGAGTCTGGTAACGCACATCGAGTTTCAATCCACGCTCCCAATGAAGGGAGCGACAAAGGATAGATCAACCATGACCACTACAACCAGGTTTCAATCCACGCTCCCAATGAAGGGAGCGACTAAAGAACAAAAGCGACGATCACCGCTTTGCCTCGTTTCAATCCACGCTCCCAATGAAGGGAGCGACGCTATTGTAAACTCTGTACGGTCGCCTATCATGTCGTTTCAATCCACGCTCCCAATGAAGGGAGCGACCACACGCCGCCGAACAAAGGATAGTCGTTCATCAGTTTCAATCCACGCTCCCAATGAAGGGAGCGACGAATTGGAAAGCCAAATCAAAACACAGCGCGGTGTTTCAATCCACGCTCCCAATGAAGGGAGCGACATTGCCCGCACGTCTCAAAGATGATTTTTATCTTTGTTTCAATCCACGCTCCCAATGAAGGGAGCGACTACGCCAATCGGTCTTTGATACCCCCGCCAGCGGGTTTCAATCCACGCTCCCAATGAAGGGAGCGACGCGGGCGTGGCTGATGCGCATCCCGTCTCATTGTGTTTCAATCCACGCTCCCAATGAAGGGAGCGACGCGGGCGAAGATGAAAGGAGAATAGCATGGCAGGTTTCAATCCACGCTCCCAATGAAGGGAGCGACGGCAGGAGGTGACTAAAGAGCCTCCACAATTCAAGGTTTCAATCCACGCTCCCAATGAAGGGAGCGACGCGGTCTGATTTCATCCACCCCATCCAAAACCAATGTTTCAATCCACGCTCCCAATGAAGGGAGCGACCTCCGCCATCGAGCCGCTTTCGTCAATGGTGACAATGTTTCAATCCACGCTCCCAATGAAGGGAGCGACGTCGGCGTGTTGAATGCACTGTGGCGGATTGTGGGTTTCAATCCACGCTCCCAATGAAGGGAGCGACCCGGGTTTTGGGACTATCTACTTTTCGGATTTGTGTTTCAATCCACGCTCCCAATGAAGGGAGCGACTTCGCCGGTACACTCACAACGCCCCGCCGCGCGCACGTTTCAATCCACGCTCCCAATGAAGGGAGCGACGAGATTGGCGTTGTCCAGGAGATGCGCGTAGAGGTTTCAATCCACGCTCCCAATGAAGGGAGCGACGAACCAATGACGCAACGGTGTTTTGCGTACTGGACGTTTCAATCCACGCTCCCAATGAAGGGAGCGACTTGCAGAGACCAACTCGATGGGACAACCGAATATCGTTTCAATCCACGCTCCCAATGAAGGGAGCGACGGCAACATCTGGGTAAAAAAATATCTCTACCGCCAGATATTGGTCTTACATTTTTTATTATAGTCGCGAATCCGCCAGAATCATACTTTTCAAAGCGCTATTCAATTGTTAAAGTGCAAAATTATCTGCGAACCTTCCCTTGTTTTCACGTGAGCATCGGGTTCGCAACAAGACTCTTCGCTCCCTTCGGTCGCTCAGAGTGACATACTGAACATTATGTAATGATCGTACCCTCCAGGTCAATGCCCGGCTTCGCGCCGACGTGTTCCACGCGGTGTTTCCAATTATCGCCGAGGTAATAATAACGCAGGCTGTCCACTTCCGGGTCAATGATCTTCAGCAGGATGTGCTGTAACTCCTTCAACTGCGCCGGGTCAATCAGGCATTCGAAGACCGAGTTCTGCACGCGCTGACCGTAATCCTGGCATTTCTTCGAGACCTTGCGTAATCGTCTCTTGCCTGCCTCGGATTCAGTGCTTACGTCGTAGGTGATCAAGACCATCATACAAACTTCCTTTCTTAAGACCTGACGGGTTTCGTTGTGACGCGTGATGATCCTGGATTCTCCGAACGGCGATCTGCCCGGTTGAGCGAACCTCCGCGAAAACCCGTCAGGTCTCTCACGATTAACTCCAAAAGAACGGCGGGTAGGCGTCCAGGTCGCCGCGCAGATGACGCGCCAACAGCATCGCCTGAACGTGCGGAAGCAGCCCGTAGAGGATCTTCTCCTTCAAATATGGATGCACGATCTCTTCCTTCTTCCTCTCCTGCCAGGCGGTCAATACGGCTTTACGCGTCTCGTCGTCCATCAGAATGCCTCCACTCTCCTTTTGTGTGAAACCCTTGCCCGTGATCTGCCTGCGGTTCACCAGCGAAAGCGCCAGGCGGTCCACCATCACGGGACGCAGTTCCTCCATCAGGTCCAGCGCGAGCGAAGGGCGGCCCGGTCTGTCGGCGTGGAGAAAGCCCACAAACGGATCCAGCCCCACGGTCTCGAGAGCCGAGGCGCATTCGTTCGTCAGCAAAGTGTACAGGAACGAGAGCAGGCTGTTCATGTTATCCAGCGGCGGGCGGCGTGAACGTTCCTTGAAAAAGAAATCCTCGCGTTGATGCAGGATCATATTATCGAACACGCCAAAATAGATCTTCGCCGCGCTTCCCTCGAAACCCATAAGGTCCGCGGTCGTCGTGCAGTTCGGGATGGCTTTGAGCGTCTCTTTCATGAAGGACGACGCGCCCGACAGAGCCTCCACGTTCACAAGCATCGAATGATCACGGAGGGCGCGCTCGATGATCTTGCGGCAATTGGAGATCTTTCCCAGCAGAAACGACGCGGCGATGGGGACGCTCTGCGCTTCTTTTTCCGCGACCTGAAACTGACTCTTCCGCAAAAGGACATTTCCCTTCACCCGGCCCGTGACCCGCGCCTGAAAGCGCCCGTTCGGCGTGAGAAAACACAACCCGATGTTTCGTTCGGCGCACGCGCCCATCAACGCGGGACTGGCTCCCTGCCACGTGAAGCAGACGATGTTCTCGATGTTGTGCAAGGGCAGCCGCGTAGAGGTTTTTTCATCCTTCTGGACGACGATATTCTCGCCGTCGAGCGAGAGATACGCTTCGGGCGTGGTGATGTAGAGAATGTTACCGAGGTGTTTCATAATAGTGTATAAAGACCTGACAGGTTTTCGCAGAGCCGTGATTGATTGAGTATCGAACCATTCGGAGAAGTCCGATTAACGTGCGCCATAATAAAACCTGTCAGGTCTGCTCCAAATATTGTTTTATATACCTCATATACCTCGACGCGGCGACGACCTTCTCCTGTAACACAGGCAGGCACACGTCCGCCAGCGAACAGGAACGACAACCTTTATGAGTCTTGACCTTCGGGGTGTAGCCTCTGCTGAAATAGTTGTGCATCTCAGCGGACATCTCCTCTACCAATGTGCGTAACTGCGGCGTAAATTCGATCTCTTCGCGGTGACGGGTTTGACCGTAGTACAAATAGCCGCGCGGGACGCTGGTGGAGAGCATTTCCTCCAGGCACATCGCCTGCGCGCACAACTGAGCTTCATCCACGGGTTCGCGCTTGGGTTTGCCGCGTTTGTATTCGATGGGAACGGGAAAGTAGAAGCCTTCGCGGTTTGGGAGTTTGACGCCCGCGCTCCCCTTTCCCTCCTTGCTCCCCTCTCCCCCTGGGAGAGGGGCTGGGGGTGAGGGGAGAAATTCCACCACATCACACACACCCGATAATCCCAACCGATACGAAGCCACCGGCACGGAGCGCGCCGTGACGATGCCGTTCCGCGTTTCAGTGAAGAACGGGTCGTCGGCGCGCTTGTGCATGATCCTGCCTTCGGCGGTGAGCGCGTTCTCCTTCCACTGTTGCTCGATGTGGATCAGCGCCCACTGCCGGCGGCAAAACAGGAAGTGCTGAATGCCCGAGAGGGGGAGCAGGTCTTCGGGGGTGTATTCGGTCATGGTTCGCTCATGTCATTGCGAGACGGCGTTCGTCCGTCGAAGCAATCTCCTCACGCATGAGAGACGCTCCATCAACAGGAGATTGCTTCGCAGCGTGCGCTCGCAATGACATCGTCATAATGTGCTAAAATCCTATTAGAGGTAGACATGGTATCTCAACAAGTAACAAAAGAGTTCATTTTTCGCCAGTTGGATACGCTCTCCAAAGATGCGTTGGTGGAGGTTGCCCAATTCATCGAATTTCTTCAATTTCGAGGGCAAACGCTTCGCCCCTCCACTTCCGGCGAACATGCCGCATTTGGCATTTGGGCGGATTATCCTGAAGCGAGCGATCCCGCCGCCTTTGCCTTGAAACTTCGCCAGGACATGGAGCGGCGGCAAGATGGCTGATGCGGCGCGCCTGCTGGACACCTCCATTTTCATTGACTTCCTGCGCGGCAGCGAAACTGCCAAAGCGTGGATCGGTGGTTTCTCCACAGGCGAACTGGCGTATTCCGTGGTAACCGCCGCTGAACTGCTTGCAGGCTGTCGCAATCGTCGTGAGCAAGGTATCGTGGAAAAAGAGTTGATGCTTTACCCGGTGGTTCACATATCGGGCGCGATCTCGCAGACGGCGTTGGATTGGTATCGTCAGTTTCATCTGAGTCACGGCATCGGTTTTCTCGATTGCCTGATCGGGGCAAGCGCTCACCACTACGGTCTCACGATTTGCACATTGAACGATAAGCATTTTCATCCTTTACCAGAAGTGAAGGTGGAAAGACCGTATTAACTTGTCATTGCCGAAGCAATCTCCTCGTTACATGGTTGCGTGTTTGGTGAATCATCGTTCGCGGGGATAAATCCCCTGCTCAGTACATGGAAGTCCCTGCGGGACTGGTATGCGGAGTCCACTTCAGTGGACTTCCACGAACTGAGGCAGGAATTCATTCCGCCGAATCAAAGTTTCTCGATCAACTCCACGCCTTGCGGCACGCCAGCCTTTTCCACCGCCACTTCGTAATCACCGAAACTGCGCGGCGGATTGGCTTCTGGTTTTTTGTTGACCTTGACCAACTCGAACAACTTATGCGCGGGAGCATTGCCCAGATCGCTTTCGTGCTTGAAGACAATCAGCCTGCGCGCCGCCATCTTGCCGCGCGCCGCCGAGCGGTCATGCTCGAACATATTGACCAGCGCTTCCCAGAATAGGTTCAAGTCTTCTTCCGAAAAGCCCGTGCCTTTGGTGGGATCATTGGCAAGTTTGGCGGAAATGTAGCCTTCGGCGCGGTACAAGCCGTAGGGGACGATGTGCTTGCGTCCCATCTCGGTTATTTTGTCCTGCCCTTCTTCAGTGACGGTGAGCCGCGTGATTGTCACTTCCTGTTGAACGATTGGGTCAATGCTTCGAGAGAAGTTTATTTGAACTGGACCGCGCACAATGCCAGCAGGAACGTCTGTGTTCATCACAGCGCCGAAAGTGCGAATATCGAAGAAGTTGCCGCACATCCATTGACGCAATTCTTGAATTTTGGCGGCGTTGTTGCGAATGGCTTTTCTTTCATTGTCATTGGTCGGAACAGGTGTGCCTGTGGCAATATAGGCTTCTTTGTGTTGGACGTTCAGGGGGATGTTTTCTTTGATGTAAATCTTGTAAGGCGGCTTGTCTCCCGTTCTCATCTCCACATAATTGCGGATTTTGCGCTTCAGGCAGACATCGGTGACGATGCCGTAGCCTGTTTCGGGGTCAATGCGCGGCATGTTGCCCGCGTCGGGGTCGCCGTTGGGATTGCCGTTCTCTACGTCATAGAGCAGGACGAATTCGTAGCGGTTGGAAAGGGTAGTCATGGTTTACAGTCTCCTTTGTGATTTTGGATTTTCGATTGAAGATTTATGATTGGTCATGTCACTGCGAGCCTTGTCCTGAGCGGTAGCGAAGGAGCAAGCGAAGCAGTCTCCTTGCCAAGCAGGGGATTGCTTCGGGCTGTGGTCTCGATACGCAACGAACGCTACTCGACTATCAACCCTCGCAACGACATTATCCTTCGGGTTGATTTGCTTCCTCGGCTTCATCGCTTTTTCTGAAAGCGCGCTGGTGATAGTAGCCCAGGATGAAAATACCCTGTTCATCCAGCGTCAGGTGGGCAGGGAAGGGCTTGGCTTCCAACGTGGCAAGCAGACCTTCGATTTGCCTTTCGAAATATTTCCCATACTCGGCTTTTTCAAGATGATGATGCGAGAGCCGCAGCAGGATGGGAAACACGCTGGCTGGCGAAGCGCAGGCGGACGTAAAGTAGCGGTCTTTGATGGTGGCGTTGATGTTCTGACCCAGGGCTGCGCGCTGCGCCCGTTCCAGCCATGCGAACAGGCGTCCCAGCACATAGGCGGGATGGGTGTAGGATTCGTTGAGTGACATTTGCAAAGCCTCCTGATAGGGATTGTTGCCTGAGCGGCGATACTTGCGGATGAGATGCGCCTTGATATACGCGGCGCGGATGTAATTGATCTTGACGTTTCGCCTTCTGCCTTCGTCGTTGGTTTCGTCCGTGTCGTGACGGATGCGGTTGATGAAGGCGGCGTACAAACCTTCGGGGTAGGGCGCGCCCGTGAGAATGGCGCGCATGAACGCGCCTCCCAGCAGCGACCAAGATGATTTGAGAAGTTTTTGCCTGCTTTTTGGGTCAGTAATCGCAGAAGGGATGCACTCCTTTAAGATTTGACCTGGGGAAATATATTCCCTTTGCCAGGATTGCTCTCGGTCAATTTTCAAGTCTTCGTAATGTTGCATGATGCGTTCAGCAAACACGCCAAACGGTTCGGTGAGAAAGAAGCGCACGGCGAGACGCGCTGCGCTCGGAGCCAACCCAAGCACATAGAAGCGCGTATCTTTGTCCAATTCTTTCTCTACTTGTTTGCGCAACTCGGCAAGGTCAATTGCTTTTCCCTGCTGCACCGTTTTAGCCCATTCACCCATCTGCTGTTCTGTTTCTTTAGCGCGCTTTCGCTTTCCCTTACCTTTAGGTTCTTCGCTCTCATTGTCTTCCTCTTCCTGCTGGTACTCTGGATTCAGAAAAGAGTAGAACGTACTGGCGTAACGTGTATCGGGCGCATCCGCCCAATAGACCACTGTGGTATCGCCAAAATAGATTTTGCGGTTTGGGTTTTGGTTGGAAAGCAGATAGTTCAGCGCTACGCCATACCCCGATGCCGCGCGGCGGCTGACAGGAGAATTTAGCCCTTTTGTCTCCTTGTCTTTTCGATTGTAGGATTGAAACGATGGGTCATCAAAACTAACAAGAGATGCACCTGTTGATTTTGCGCCAAGCACTCCCTGAATGTTTGGATGTAAGCGGGCTATTGGTTCAATTTCGCCTGTTACCAGACATTGCATTTTGACCGCCTTTTCGCCAGTCCTATGCTCTTCCCATACTCTCACTATTTCAGGGTCGTCCAGTATATTTTTCCCTTGAACGCGAAAGATGAGATTGCCGCCTTTCAGCAAGTCATCCAGGTATCGGTTGATAACTTCGTGTTCCCTGGCTTTTTGTGGATCGTGCTTTTTCAGGAAAGCAATTACGGCACGAGCGGCGTCACTGTCCGCTTGGGACAGGATTTCAACGTTGAAGTCACGAAAGGCTTTAAATCGTTTCAGGCTATATTCAGGATCATCTTGGTCATTGTTCGATATGCCTAAAACAAAAGTGCTGTTGTCCCACAAGAAGTTCGGCTTCGGATTACTCCCTGCACGTTTTACTTGTTCGGGAACAATCGTCCGCTGGTAGTTAACATCTCGCATTTTCTTGCCATCGAAAATCTTAGACGGCAATGGGACAATGTCCTGCAATTCGCCCTCAGCAGAAAGGTTGAGTGCGAAACTGACGTTTGCCGCGCTGTACCCAGGCTCGGCAATTTCTACATCAGAGCGATTGTCCAGCAAAATCTGGTAGTAGTTGTAAAGCGACTGCAAAATCATCGCCGCACCTCCTTTGCCAGCGCGCGCACGTCAATCATCCCGTCCTGCATGACAGCGTGATAGAACATCGGCTGAATGTCGCGCGGATTGGAGAAATCCAAGTCGTAGAGCATCCAGCCAAAGTCACGCTTGCCCGTCAGGGGACTTTTGGGAATGTCGCCTTTGTCTTCGATGAGCGTCACTTTGGCGGGGAACTCGCGCGTGCCCAGGCAGGGCGCGTGGAAGCGCTGCCCTTCACGCAGGCGGCGCAAAACCATGTTGTAGTGTTTTTTCTCTTCCTGCTCGTCAGTCTCGCGGTTGCCTGTGGGTTGAGTCAATTCAAAGTGCGCCTCGATGACGTAATCCACATCCTTCAAGACCATTGCGGCGCGCTGCTGGCGGGCTTCGGTGGCGGCGATGTAAAGCGGTTTGTTCCCGCCCTTCATCACCTGCATGGCATTGTCCACGGAAACCTTATCGCTCACCTCGTTGCGGCGGATGTTGGTGAACTCGATTTCGCGCAGGACGTGGATTTTATCTATCACCCAGCGAATGGCGGGCTTCCAATAGACCGCCTCGATGATGCCGCGCGCCGCCGATGGGGTGATGACATCGTAACTGACGCGCTCCACTTTCATTTCGGGACGGGTAAACAGGGCGTAGCATCCCTGTACGCGGATGGTGATACCGTATCCCATGTGTCGAACCTCCTTTCAGTTTTTCGTGTCACTGCGAGCGAAGCGAAGCAGTCCCCTCGCCAAAGTGGAGATTGCTTCGGGCGGAAGAACGCCGCCCTCGCAATGACATTTGCAATTTAGAAAAACAACCCATCCCCTCCGCCGCTTTCGGGAACGAGCAGACCCCTTTCAGAGTCATAATACTCTTGCATGTAATCGGGATTGAGAACCTGATAAGTATCGTCAATGGTCAAAATTACTCCTTTTGAACTGAGTTTATCAAACTCGCCCTCAAAAATCGAAACCGTGTAGGGCTGAAGTTTCCGCAGGATTTTGGATGGATATAAAGTGTCTTTCAATTTTTCGATAAGTTCTTTCGCCTCCTCGTCGTAAGGGATAATCACTGTTTCGGTCGGGTCTTCGATGATTTGGAAGGCGCGCGCCGCCGTCTCGAACTTGAATCTTTCGTCCTCAAAACATTCCATGATACGCTTGACATCAAACGAGATGTTCGGGTCTTGCAGGTCATACAACCGCTCGAAAAACGCCTGGATAGCGGGGATGGAAATCGGCGCTTCGGCGTGGTCGCGCAAGACCATGCGGGCAACTTCCGCTGTCTGTTTCAGGAAAGACGGCGTCCGCTTGATGAACTCCGATTTCGGCTCGAAGACGAACATCGCGCTCACACTGCGCTTCATCTCGCGGTTGACGCGTCCCGCAGCCTGATTGATGGAATCCAATCCCGTGAGCGCGCGATAGCCGACGGGGAAGTCCAGGTCAATACCCGCTTCCATCACCGTTGTTGAAACCACGCGGCAGGGCTGTTTGCTCTTCAATCGTTTCTCAATTTCTGCCAGTTTTTCCCGTCGGTGCGCGGGACACATCAGAGTTGAAAGGTGGAAATTTCCATCGCCTTGCAAGCCGCTGAAAAGTCCGCTGGCGTGGCGGCGGGTGTTGACAATGCACAGGGCTTGATCGTGCGCGTTCAGGCGGGCGAGCAGGTCTTCATCGGGCAACGTCCCCAAGTTCTTAACCTCCACGCGCTTGTAGAAATCGAACAACTCCTGCGGATTGGGCGCAAGTTCTTCAACTCGTGTCTCTTCAGGCAGGAAGCGTTCCAGCCCAGGTTGCGTGGCAGTGCAAAAGACCGCGCTTGCTCCGTAATTGGTTACCAATTCCCATACCGCTGCCATCGCGGGACGCATGTACTCGCGCGGCAGCATTTGCGCCTCATCGAAGATAATTACGCTTTTGGCGATGTTGTGAAGCTTGCGGCAGCGCGATGACCTGTTAGCAAACAGCGACTCGAAAAACTGCACGTTGGTCGTGACCACGATGGGAATATCCCAGTTCTCCGCCGCCAGTTTGAGTTTGGCAAGCGCGCTGTTCGTGCGGTCATCGGAGTTTTCACGTTTCTTGCCCTCCCAATCGAAGTTGGAGTGATGTTCTAATACATGCTCTTCGCCGAAGATGTTTTTGAACACTTTGGCGTTCTGCTCTATGATGGTGGTGAACGGGATGACGTAGATAATGCGCTTCAAGCCATGCTCAGCGGCGTGATGGAGACCGAACGCCATCGAAGCCAGCGTCTTGCCGCCGCCGGTCGGGACGGTGAGCGAGAAGAAACCAGGCTTTTCCCTCTTGCCTTTTTCGATGCAGGCTTGGAGCGTCTCACTGCGCTTGCGGTTGATGTCGCTGGTCGGATTCTCGAATTGCTTCAAGTGCGCGTCCAGTTTCTCGCGCAGGGCAGGGATGTCTTCGTGTCCGCCGCGCGGCTTTGCTCTGCGCTGCATGTAGGTTTCGGTTTCCTGAAAGTCAGCGTCCACCAGCGCGGAATAGACCATACGCGTTAGGAACGAAAGCGAGAAGCCAAGTTTATCTTTCGCCCAGCGGATATTTAAACTTTGCGGGAACGGAAGCGTGGATAGATCCAATTCGCTCTTGTAATCGCTGTACTTGGGAACGTTATTTTTCAGTCGCGCGCAAACCGTTCCGCCTTCCAAGTCGGTCTCATTACCGTGATCGGGCAATCCTGTGTGATGTCCCATAATGGGATATGCCAGAAGTTGAGCAAAGACCTCCTGCGGCATGCCTTTGAGCAATGCTTTGAGTTCCTTTGCGCCAGCCGTGGAATGGTCCACGCGCGGACCAGTACCCTCCAGCCGCTTTTGAAACTCAGCGGAGTACTTGCCCAAGTCATGAATCAAACCAGCGATATACGCCAAGTCCGCTATGTTGGCGTCCGCGCCAAAATCACGCGCCATTTCCGCCGTTTTCTGCAAATGCTCGATAAGTGGTTGCCAGTTTTCGCGGTCTTCACCTTCGCGCCGATGGGCAAAGAAACGGGTTTGCGGCGCAGCTACTTTTCCCACCCCATACACCCTCGCCAATCTCTTCACCTCCCTCTCCAGCGCCTCGCGCAATTCATTTGGCTCCAACACCTCCACATCCGCGCCCCAGCCGCGCACCCAGGGGAGCAGATCGAGCGTATCCGCCACCTGCACTTCCCATAACAGGGAACCTGGCTTCTCCGGGTCATCACGCGTCTGCTGGGAGGGATGCCAGCGCGTTTCGAGTACGCGGGCTTTTACCTTCTCGTTGAACCGCAGGACGACTCGAACGGTCTCTTCGCCCATGACGATGCTCCACGCATTGCGCAGGATTTCAAGCCCTGGAAAATCGGGCGGCAGGGCGTATTCCTCTTTCGTCAGGCGGACTGATTCGATCCGCTCCAGTTTATAGGCGCGCCACTTGTCCACGATGGAACTGTGCCCGATCAGGTAGGTGGTGAAGCCGATGGGGGAGGGCTCCAAAAGATAGGTGGAGAAGAGGGTCGTAAAGGATTTGTTCCAGTTGAGCGGGCGGTAGGCGATCTCGATCTTCTTGCGATAGATATAGCCCCGCACTACGTCGCGGAAGATCGGCTGGTAATCCTTTTGAATGGGTCTACCCGCCAGTTCGCGCGCGGCTTGCTCGATCTCCGCGCCTACACCTGCATCTGCCTTCAAGACGCTCGCCAGTTTGAGCAGGGCGGTCTCGGCGGGTTCGTTGCGCTTGTCCTGTTGCTTGGAGAGCAGACGGGCGCCAAGATATAAGGTGACGGCTTCTTCGGGAGAAAGGTCGAACGAACGCAGTTGCGACTCTTTGAGAGCCAGCGGGAACCAGTAGATGCCGTCCTTGAAGGCTTTCCCCTGATATTCGAGTTCCTGAAGGTAGTTATTGACCGTGCGACGTTGGATATTCACCTCGTCCGCAATCTCGGCTTCGGTGAGTCCGCGCGGGTTGCGTTTCAACAGGAGATGGATTCGCTCCAGCCTGTCTCGTTTGTCTTCATCGTTTATTCGCGGCATGGGATGTTTCCTTTACTGTACCGCAGCCTTTTTGAAATTCACGTGGAATCTGCGGCGCTTCGTATTCTATTCGCCAGTTAGAAAATTACGAAGAGGCATTTGCCCTGCTATTTTGCAAACCACGAACGACCTTCCCGTTCCGCCTTCTCTTCTTTCTTTAGTTTCCGCAGGTAATTATTGACCGTGCGCCTGTGCCAGCCCAATTCCTCGGAAACCTCCGACTCTCGAACCCCGAATCGCAATCTCCGAAGCAGGCGGTATAAAGCGCTTTCCTTCTCTTCACGTTCGCCTTTCTGCAACCGAGCCATTGCGCGCCTCCTGAAAGTGGTTTGATCACTTTCAGGATAGCGGCGGCTTGGAAATTATTTTTCCAGATTTACGACTTGATCGGCCGGCTATTCCTCCAAAATCCCATACGGAATGGATTTCCCATCAGGTACATGATAGCAGAAGCCCGTTTCCAATTATGTAGCATTTTCATTGTTTTGGGGTGATCGTTAAGTGGAGATTTTCCCAACCTATTTGTAAGTATTTTCGGTATACCTTTTTGCGTTCTCCCCGTCATGCAGGCACATTATCGAAGGAGCGCAAACATGTTCGTTCTATTCAAATGGATCGGCGTCGCCGTTCTCGCCGCCCTCGCCTGGCTGGTGGGCAAATATACCGCCGAGTATTTCAGACCGTATAAGAAATAACCCGCCGATCCTCGCGCTGACCTCCCCCAAAGCGGCGAACTTCTGCCGTTTTGGGGGAGGTCGTCTTGCCTCGCGGGTTGGAGGGGGCGTCAGTTCCTCTTCCACTCGTTCCACTCGTAATCCCAGACCGTGGTCAGGTGTTTGAAGCCGTGTTTTTCCACGATGGGCTTGCTCATCGGTCCCGCCTCGACGATGGCGAAAGGGTAGCCGCGTGCGCGGATCTCCCTAAGCCGCGTGAAGAGGAGGCCGGTGTACAGTCCGCGTCCCCGGTATGCAGCCAGGGTCGTGCCGCCGAACAGCGTGGCGAAACGTCCGCCGGGGAAATAGGTCCAGGCAATGGAGACAGGCTTGTCGTCCGCGTATGCCGCGTAGACGCTCAGGTAGCCGGGGATTTTGAGGTGCATCCCAAGCCTGTCATTGACCCAGGCGTTGTGACCTCCATAGACTTCATCCAGGACGGCGATCACGTCCTCGAGTCTTTCGGGGACGGCGATGCGTCGTATATCTGCCTCGGCCGGTTGGAAGAGGCGTTCAGGGGCTTCGTTCACATCCAGCGCCATCACTGCGGCCGGGTCGTCGTCGGGGATGAAGTTGCGAGCCTCCAGTTTCGTTTTCAGTCCCGGCAGCCGGTCGTGATCGTAAACCTTCCAGGTGAACGGCTGGTTCATCGGGGTAAAGTAATCCAGTTCGCTGTCAATGACCCGCTCCAGCCGCGGTTCGGTCGCAAACGTGAACGAGATGAAGTTCATGCCCGGCGCCTTGCGGATGAAACGCACCACATCGCCGGTGACCTCCCTGCGCGCTTCGGGATACATGACGCGCAGGCGGAGGTCCTTGTCGTATCTCACGAGTAAACGATCTTTGTTCATGATGTTCGCCTTCTGTGCGGAAGGCATATCGCGCGCGCCTTCCGCACACTACAACAGGAAGATAATGTTCATGGGCATCCGCGCAGACCCGTTCTAGTCTGCCGCCAGCGGTTCGGGCGCTTCTTCCTCTTCCTCGACGCCCACAGCCTCCGCAAACCCATATTGCGTTTCCAATTCGTGCCGGAACTGCTGGGTGTACAGGCGATAGTAATGCCCGCGCATTCTCAGCAGTTCGGCGTGCGTGCCTTGTTCGGCGATGCGCCCGTCTTCGATCACCAGAATTCTGTCCGCGCGGCGGATGGTGCTGAGGCGGTGCGCGATGACGAACGATGTGCGTCCCTTCATCAACGCCTCCATGCCGCGCTGGATGAGCGCTTCGGTCAGCGTGTCCACCGAGGACGTGGCTTCGTCCATGATGAACAGTTCGGGCTTTGCCAGCGCCGCGCGCGCCAGCGAGATCAACTGCTTCTGTCCGACCGAGAGCAGGTTGCCGCCTTCGCCCACGTTGTGGTCGTAGCCCTTTTCGAGCGTGACGATGAAATCGTGCGCGCCGGCGATCTTCGCGGCGTTCTCCACTTCCTCGTCGGTCGCGTCCAATCTTCCGTAGCGGATGTTCTCGCGCACCGTCCCGGAGAACAGGTGCGGGGTTTGCAGGACGATGCCGATCTTGTTGTGGATCGATTCCAGCATGTAATCCATGTAGTCGCGTCCGTTGATGCGGATCACGCCCTGGCGCGGTTCGTAAAAGCGGCAGAGCAGGTTCACGATCGTGGACTTGCCGCCGCCCGTCGGTCCGACCAGAGCGATCATTTCGCCGGGCGCGACCTTCAGCGTGAAGTCGGTCAGGACGGGCTTGCGGTCTTCGTAGAAGAAATCCACGCGATCGAATTCGATCTCGCCGAGCAGGGTCTTCGCTTCGACGGCGCCGCTTCGGTCATGGACCTCGGGCGGGGTGTCCGCCAATTTGAATATTCTCTCCGCCGACGCGATGCTGTGCTGCATCTCCGCGTAGACGCGCGCCAGGTCCTGGATGGGCCACATCATAAAGGTCAGGTACGAGACGAAAGCCTGGATGCCGCCGATGGTCATCAAGCCGACCGTGATCTGGTTGCCGCCGTAGCCGACGATCACGCCGAGCGCCACCGCCGCGATGATCTGCACGGTGGGCAGGAAGAGCGCCGAAAGCCACGCCGCGCGGTACGAGGCGTTGTACATCTTCGTCGTCAATCCCTGGAATTCCTGCGTGTTGCGGTCCTCGCGTCCCAGCGCCTTGACCACGCGCACGCCCTGGAAGTTCTCGTTGAACGCGCCGGTGATCCGGCTGTTGGCGCGCCGCGAGACGCGGAACTCCGCCAGGATCTTCTTGCGGAATTCGATGCCCACGTACGCCATGATCGGGATGATGGTCAGCACGATGAGCGCCAGCCGCCAGTTGATGATCGCCATGAAGATCGTGGACGAGAGGATGTTCATCAGCGCCCAGGTGGTATCCACGATGCCCCAGGTCAGCAGGTCCGAGACGCGCCCCGTGTCCGAGGTGACGCGCGCGATCAGGCGTCCCACCGCGTTCTGCGCGTAGTACGAGAGCGAGAGGTCCTGCAGGTGATCGAAGAGCATCTTGCGCAGGTCGTATTGAATCCGCTCGCCCAGCACGCCCGCCAGGTAGATGAAAGTGAACACCGCGCCCGCCTGCAGGACGATGAAACTTCCGTAGATCGCGGCGAGCTGCATCAGGCGTTCCCTGTCGCCGAGCATGATGCCCTGGTCAATGAACTGCTTGTTCAGGAACGTGAAGTACGCGTCCAAACCCGAGGTGATGGCGATGGTGATAAAGAATCCCACCACCCATTTCCAATGCGGGCGCAGCAACCCCAGAATGCGTTTCAGCACCGGGGCGGTTAACTGTGAAGTAAATTCCTCTTCTTCGAGTTCGATAAGTTCGGTGTCAGACATTGTTAGTCTCCAAAACAGTGACCGGGAGGGAAAAGGATGAAGGATGAATTATGAAGGATGAAATCCTGTAATCAATATCATCCTCATTTCCTGTTCATTCTTTTCTTGATCTTTGTCACAATCGTCGTAAAGATCGCGATCAATTCGTTGGTTTCCTTGATAAACGATTCCAGTTTTTTAGCGGGAGCAATGCCGCCTCTAACGAGCAAATCCAGCCAGTAATCAGTTTCATCCAATTCCTGCAAGGCAGTGCCGAATTTGTTCACGATGTCGGCGTCGGACTTGGCTCGATGTCCTTCGCGATAATGCGCTCCGACGGAAGTGCCGGAACGAAGGACTTGTTTTCCGATCACCTGCGCCTCGGTTGACTTCGGCAGGCTTACATACAACCGAATGATCCGCAAAGCAAACTCGCTCGTGCGCGTTCTCAAATCCTGCGGTTGTGCGTTCATCTTTTGCTCTCTTTCTTTATCATTGTTTATTCATCCTTCATCCTTCACCATTCATCCTTGCACATCATCATTCATCCTTGCACATCATCCTTCATCATTCATTCTTATTTCTTTTTCGAGTTCCGCATCTATCTTCGTCTGAATGTCGTAGATCCTGCGGTACATGCCGTCCTCGTCCCGCAGCAACTTGGCGTGCGTACCCATCTGCACGACCTCGCCTTTATCCAGCACGAGGATCAAGTCCGCGACCATCACCGATTGGATGCGATGCGCGATGATGAACGTCGTGCGTTCCTTCATCAATTCGTTCAACGCCTCGCGGATCTCGGCTTCGGTCTCGGTGTCCACAGCGGAGGTCGAGTCGTCGAAGATCAGGATCTTCGGGTTCTTCAACAGCGTTCGCGCGATTGCCACGCGCTGTTTCTGACCGCCGGAGAGCGTCACGCCCTTCTCGCCGACCAGCGTGTTGTAACCGTCGGGGAATCCGAGGATCACGTCATGGATGGCGGCGGCTCGCGCAGCGCGTTCGATCTCTTCCTGCGTCACGTCGTGCCCCACGCCATAGGCGATGTTTTCGCGGATCGAGCGGCTGAACAGGAACGGTTCCTGCTCCACGATGCCGATCTGCTTGCGCAGGTAGGCGCGCGGGTAATCCTTCAACTCCACGCCGTCGAGCAGGATGCGCCCGCCCGTATATTCGTGGAAGCGCGGCAGCAGGTTCACCAGCGAGGTCTTGCCCGAACCTGTTGACCCAAGCAGTGCCACTGCCTGCCCCGGTCTGACGTGGAACGTGACGTTCTTCAACACGTCCGACTTGCCGTCCGAGTACATGAACGAGACGTCGTCAAAGACCACATCGCCTCGCACCGGACCCCTGGGCTGGATCTTCCCATCGAACAGCGGCTCACGCTGCTGCCTGACCACCTCCATCAGGCGTCCATAACTCACCATGCCCGTTGAGGTTTGCACGATGATGCGTCCCAGGTTGCGGATGGGCCAGATCAGCCAGACGACCAAACCGACGTAGGCGATGTACGTGCCGACGGAAATCTCTCCGTTGATCGCCATGGTCGCGCCGTGGACGAAACCGAACAGCATCTGGAATCCCAGCACGATGTCCGAGAGGGGCCAGAACATGGAGTGCATGAAGAGCAGGATCTTGCCCTTCAGGAACTTGCCCCAGTTGTCCTTCTCGAATTTCTTCTTTTCGTAATCCTGCCGCGCAAAGGCTTTCACCACGCGCACGCCGGTCAGGTTCTCCTGCAAGGTCGTGGACAGCACCGCTTCCTGCGCCTGGTATGCCTCGTATGCCTTGGTCACCTTTTTGAAGAACCACAATGACACCAGCAGGATGACGGGAATGACCACCACCGACACCAGCGCGAGCTCCGTGTTCAAGTTGAGGATGGCGATGAAGTTGATGACGAACAGCAGGAGGATGCGTCCCACGCCGATGGCTTGCTCGCTGAAGAAGCGGCGTAGCGCGTCCACGTCCGAGGTCACGCGCTCGATCAGGTCGCCGGTCGGTGTTGTGGCGTGATACGAGAAACTCAACCGCTGGATGTGGTCGAAGAGGAAGTCCCTCAGGCGGCGGGTGATGCCTTCCGCGGTGTACGCCGCCAGGCGTCCCGAAAGAAACGCAAAGCCTCCCTCGAACGCCGCCAGCGCGATGAATCCAACGCCGATCCACACGAGAGTCGTCGTCAGCGTGGAGCCGATGTAGGTTTTTTGAACCAGCACATCGTCCGCGAAGAAGCGGAGGAGGAGGTAGGTAAAGGTCTTCGAGAGCGCGGAGATGGCAAGGGCGACCGTCGCCATGATGTACGGCAGGCGGTAATCCTTCATCATCTTCCACAGCCCTTTGAGGCGGTTCTCGTCCAGCGAGTGACGGAAGTCGTAGGTGATGGCGGGTTCGTAGGTTGGTTGTAGCGTGGTCATTTCATTCTCCGAGGATTCGCGTAGCGCGCATTCTCTAATGCGTGTTTGGCGCTAGAGAGCGCCTGCTACGCCGCATCGAATTAAACAAAAAGGCTGCGGCGGATGCGCCACAGCCTGAAAGGACAGGAAAGGACAGACCTAACGGTCTATGGGTGTTACCCTGAGCCTGTCGAAGGGCGCATTACGACAAGGTAAGAATCCGGCGACAACCGGCGCGATGAAGAGTTTGGTGACGGTGTACGTGCTCATGTAATGCGCTCCTTTCTGTGAGATTTTGCTTAAAGCGGGGTGAGTTTACACCGATGCGGGAAGATGTGTCAAGGATGGTTTCATTAAAAAATGGGATACACGGATTCCACGGATTGACGGATTTTCACGGAAAGATCAAAGAAATATCCGTGCTTTTCCGTGAAATCCGCGTCATCCGTGTCCAGCAGGGTTTTTACCCCAATAAACCCCAAAGAGCCGGTTTTATATCCCATCCACCTGTTTCGTCAGGTTGTGTATCCAGCGGCGCGAACGGTAACGCCTCATCCCCAGGATCCATTTCGTGACCTCCTCCGCCATGGCGCACAGATACACAAGATACACCGGCAAATCGAAAACAAAAGCGCCGACCGCCGCCAGCGGCACGCCCACGATCCAAATGATGAAGCCGTCCAGGAACATCGAAAACTTCGTATCTCCGCCGGCGCGCAGGATGCCGACCACGATGGTCATGTTGTTGATGCGGACAGCCAGGAACGCTCCCGATACCAGCAGGACGACGCTGGCATTCCAAATCACATCGGGCGAGACGTTGTACAACGAAAGGATGGGCGCCTTGACGACCTGCAGCAGGGCGCCGACCAGGATCCCGCCTGCGATGCCAAGCCCGAGCGAACGCCCCGCAAACGAATAGGCGTCGTCCTCCCGCTCCGCGCCGATGCGGTTGCCCACATGCACCGACGTGGCGTTGGAAAGCGCGATGAAGAAGGTGAACGCGACCTGCTCGATGGAATTGACGATGTTCATCGCCGCGATGGATTCCGTCCCCATGTTGCCGTAGATCGCATAATACGCGGTGATCCCCAGCGACCAGAACAACTCGTTCAGGATCACGGGGAACATCGGGCGGATCACCCGTCCCACAAAGGGGAGGTCGAAATTGAACAATTCCTTCAGCGACCCCGCCACAGGGGATTTGAGCGCATAAACGACGGTCAATAGGACGACGCATTCCAACGCGCGGGCGACGACCGCGGCCACCGCCACGCCGTTCACGCCAAGTTCCGGGAACCCGAACCGCCCGAACAGCAGGGCATAGGAAAGAAACGTGCTCAACGCCAGCGCGCTCACGCTGATGATGGTCGGCAATTTCACGTTCCCCGTCGAACGCATCACCATCGCATAACTGAACGTGACGGCAAAGAACAAAAACGTCCACGAGAACGTGCGGATGTAGTCCGCGCCCAGAGCGATCACGGCTTCATCCTTCGAATAGATGCGCAAAATGCCTTCGGGGAAGAACTGCGCCAGCGCCAGAAAGATCAGGCTCACCGAAACCGCCAGCGCAAGGCACAAGCCCAGCACGCGCCGCAGGTTGGCGATATCGCCCCTGCCCCAAAACTGCGCGGTGAACATCGCCGCGCCGCTAATCACGCCGAAATGCACCAGGTTCAACAGGAACGCCACCTGTCCCGCCAGCCCCACCGCCGCCACCGCCGTCTCGCCCTTCTGCCCGACGAACAGCACGCCTAGCATGTTCAGCCCGGCGAAGGCAAGTTGCTGGACGAAGATCGGAAAACCGATCCTCCAAATGTTCGGGAAATATTCCCGGTCTCGATAATGATCGAATAACTTGTTCAGCACGGCGCCTCCGCAATAAACCCGCTGATTATACCCATCGCCGGGCGTTCATGCGGTAAGACCCATTTCCGTTCTCCCGTCAGGGTTGAAAAGGAGAACCCGATGAAACGAGCCTTTCTTATTGGAACCATTCTGTTGATGAGCGCCTGCACCTCGATTCAGACGACCGAACCCGCAGCCCCGGCGGCGACCGACGCCCCGCCTCTTTCCCCGACCCAGCCTGCTTCGTCCCCAACGAGCATTCCCCCCGCCCCAACCGTTCCCGCCACCGACGCGCCCGACATCTTCGCCATGCTCCCCGCGCCCGCCTGTGACGGATCGTTGACCCCTTCGCAGACGGAAGGTCCTTATTACACGCCGAACACGCCCGAACGAAACTCCCTGCTCGAAGAGGGCATGGGAGGGGAAAGACTCCTCCTCATCGGCTACGTGCTGGATCAAAATTGCGCTCCCATTCCGGGCGCATGGCTGGATTTCTGGCAAGCCGGCGCGGACGGCGAATACGACAACACCGGCTACACCCTGCGCGGACATCAATTCGCCGACGAGCAGGGACGCTATTCGCTCGAAACCGTGATGCCGGGTTTGTATTCCTCGCGTCCCATTCGTCACATCCACGTCAAAGTCCAACCGCCGAACGGAGGAGTGTTGACATCGCAACTTTACTTCCCCGACCAGCCCATCGAAAACCTGACCGTGCGGTTGATCCCGCAGGACGGTCGTCAGATCGGGTTGTTCAATTTCGTTGTCAGCCGATAAGAATCACCGTGCGTAGGCGGCGTTCTCTAAGAAAGTGTCTGAAAAGTTGGTTTTGTCACCTACAGAGCGTAATCTGCGCTCTCCCCTGGCACCGCCCGCCAGGGCAGGTGTAGCGCAATGTTGACGTTAGAGAACGTCAACTACGCTATAATGCCCCGGCATGACGATAAAGTGTTATCAACTCACGTCGCGCGGAATCATCCCGCTCGATATTTCCGCCTCCACGCTCGATGAAATGACGCGCGCGCTGCCGCAGGGTTTCTACACCACCTTCACCACCCTCGCGGGAGGGACACGGGTGTTGGGCTTGCGATCCCATCTGCAAAGATTGTATGTTCCCGCGAACGAATTGGGATTACGCCCCGGCGTGGATGAAGGGACGCTGCGTCAGCACATTACGGAGTCGGTGAAGGAAAACCTGCCCAAAGAATCGCGCGTGCGCCTGATCCTGACGAAGGAGAAGGGGGAGGTATACGTCGGCGTCGAGCCGTTCGCCCCTCTGCCCGAATCGGTTTACAGGAAGGGCGTGCGCGTCGTAACAACGGAAATGGCGCGGCACGATCCGCGCATCAAGGATACGGGCTTCATCTCCGAAAGTTCGACGCAGAGAGGATTGCTGGGCGGGGAGATATTCGAAGTGTTGCTGACGAGGAACGGAAAAATCCTGGAAGGGATGACCTCGAATTTCTATATCATCAAGCATGTCATTGCGAGCCGACAGGCGAAGCAATCTTCTGTCGGTGGGGGATTGCTTCCGCGCTTCGCGGGTCGCAATGACATACGGTTGATTACCGCCCGTCAGGGAATCCTGCCCGGCGTCACGCGCAGTGTCGTGCTGAAACTGGCAAGAGGGGAGGGGATGTCCATCGAATACCGCGCGCCGCGCGTCGCTCCGCGCGAAGACTTCGATGAAGCATTTCTCACGTCCAGTTCGCGCGGTGTGGTGCCGGTGGTGATGATGGACGACAAGACGGTGGGGCAGGGGAAGGTGGGGGAGGTCACAAGGCGATTGTCGGAGGCTTACGAGGCGTACCTCAAAAAACATGCGGAACGAATTTAGGAGCGGACGAACGCCTGAAACTCCCGCAGAAAACGTTCCCTGCCAAATTTTCGAGCGTGGCGGACAAGATCGGCGGGGACGAACCCGGAATGAAGCCTTTCGAACCGTCTCACCGCGTCCGCAAGGCTTTCGGCGGATTGTTCGTCGAAGAAGATCCCTGTCTTCCCGTCCAGTATGGTTTCCAGCGCGCCGCCCGCGCGATAAGCGATGACGGGACATCCCGCCGCCTGCGCCTCGACGATGGCAATGCCGAAGTCCTCCTCCGCCGCGCAGACGAAGCCGCGCGCTTTGCTCATCAATGCCGCGATCCTTTCATCCGATTCGAATCCCAAAAATCGAATGTTGGGGGACGCCATGCTCCTCAGGCGCGGCAGTTCGGGTCCGTCGCCGACCACGACGAGCGGGAGGTTCAATTGCGAGAATGCCTGCACGATCACATCCACGCGTTTGTGTGGAACCAGCCTCGTGACTGTGAGGTAATACTCCTCGCGCGGGAATCGAGACTTGAAGCGCTCCACGTCAACGGGAGGGTAGACGACGGAGGCGTCGCGGCGATACGCGTCCGCTATCCGTTGGGAGACTGCCTGGGAGATGGCGGCAAATTGATGGACGCGCGAAGCGGCTCTCCGATCCCATTTGCGGAAGGCGCGCATGAATCCGTCGAGGATCAGGTCCTTGCGTTTGCGAGTCCCGTCGAGGTGGATGTCCGTCCACGCGTAACGCATGGGCGTATACGTGTACGAGACGTGACGCGCGCCGTTGAGGTTTTTTACGCCGTGCGCAACCGCGTAACTGAAACAAACGACGAGATCGTAGGCGCGCAGGTCAAAACGTTCGATGGCGAAGGGCATGAGCGGCAGGAATAGACGGTGGCGTTCGCGCGCGAACGGAAGCGAATTGATGAAGGATGCGTTGACCTTTTTGTCCGCGAGGGGCGTTTGCGTGAAGAACCCGTCGTTGTAAACGAGTGTGTAAACCTCCGCCTCTGGATACGCTTCGAGCGCGGCGAAGAGAACCTTCTCCCCGCCGCCGAGGGAGGGAAGGGCGTCAATCACAAAAGCGAGGCGCGGTTCAGATTTCATTCGAGGTTCTCCATATTTGTTCGGCGGCGGTGTGCCGCGCGAATTGCTTTGCGCGCGCCAAGCCTTTTTCCCTCAACGACAGGCGCAGGTCCCGATCGAGCAGGCGCGTCTTCATGGCGTTCGTTAGCGTATCAGGTTCGGATAAACTGACGATTAGCCCTGCGTCGCCGTCCGAGACGACGATTTCGTGGGTTATCCATTACCTGTATGAGAAAACGCTAATATTCGTGTGGGAAAAACCAAATCCGACATGCAGGGTCTTATTCGTAATTATAATTAGCAAATGATCGTACCGCGACATTCATGTCGCTCTGCACCATTCGTATCGCGACATTCACGTCGCTCTGCACCATTCGTATCGCGACATTCATGTCGCTCTGCGAATGCGAGTCGGTAATCGGCAAACCATAACCAGGTTCCCTGTGGATCGAGACGCCGCTCCCTCTTCCCGCAAAGTGTATATCCTCGAATCGCTGGCGAAGTACTCGTTCTTTGCGACTCTTGTCCTTTTGCCCATGCGATGGAGGATGGTCGTATTGTCGCGTCCCGATCCGCCTGTGTACGGGGATTATACGGATTTCCTGCTCTTCGCGCCGGACCTTGCCATGATCGGCGCGCTGGCGTTGTGGGGGCTTACGTTTCTGGTTCAGCCTCGAAGAATCCGTTTTGGGAAGGTTCACGTACGGGCGCCGCTGTTGGGGTTGACGCTGGCGGGCTGGGTTTCGCTGGCGAACAGTTGGGACCCGCCGCTCTCTTTTTATCACGCGGTTCGGTTGAGCCTGTTGTTTCTCTTTTTCCTCCTTGTTGTGAACGAAGTCGGTTCGCCCGCCTGGGTGGTCGCCGCCGTCGGTCTGCAAGTGTTGTCACAGTCCATCGTCGCCATCGGGCAATACCTGTTGCAGCGCGACCTGGGTTTGCAATGGATCGGGGAATATGAATTGGACCCGCTCTGGGAGGGCGTCAGCGTATTGGGAGGAGGCGACGCCCGGTTTTTACGCGCGTATGGGTTGAGCGATCACCCCAATATCCTGGGCGGGTGCCTGGCGTTCGGACTCCTGATCCTGCTTGCCGCGTTCCTGCATCAAAGGGAACGCGCCTGGATGATATTGGCGGTTTTCGTTCCGGGTTTCGCCGCGCTGCTGGTCACATTCTCGCGTTCGGGATGGCTCGCGTTCTTCGCGGGCTGTGTGGTGGTCGTCGGGGCGGAAGCGATCAAACGAAACGATCGAGCCTTGAAGCGCGCCATAACCCTGGCGGTGATTTGCGCGGTCTTCGCCGCTCCGCTCGTCCATCGCAACGCGCCGTTCTTCTTCGGCCGGTTCGACGTAGGACCTTCCGCCTCCGCACAGACCAGCAGGGATCGCGGTTCGATCCTGGAGCGCGCGTATCTTTCCGACGCGTCCAACCGCCTGTTTGCAGGCAACGCGTTGACCGGAGTGGGGTTGGGCGTTTCACCGGTTGCCCTGAAGGAGGCATACCCGGTTTTTCCCATCAATTACCAGCCGCCGCATTTCACCCTGCTGGCTTCGGCGCTCGAGACGGGCATCCTGGGTGGCGCGTTCTATTTTCTTCTCTCCGCGCTGCCCGCGCTCGTCTTTATCGTCGGGCGGAGCCGGTTCCTGCGCGACCCACAGGTCATTGCCTGCGCCGCCCTCCTGCTGGCAGTGACGGTGGTCGGGTTCTTCGATTACTACACCTGGCTGCTCGTGCCGGGACGTTTGTGGCAATGGACCGCCTGGGGATTTTGGTCCGCCTCCCTGACGCGCCATGAATGACCTTCTCCTCGTTCCCATAGCGGTTGTTTACCTGCTCGTTGTCGTGGCGTTGTTCGCGTATGGTTTGAATTTCTTCCACCTCGCGTGGCGCGCGCATCGCGAGCGGAGCGATCTGACACAGTCCGCTTCCGCCCAACTCTCCCGCCTGCCGCCTGTCACGGTGCAACTGCCCATCTTCAATGAACGATACGTGGCGCGCCGCCTGATCGAAGCCGCCGCCGCGCTGGATTATCCCTCCCACCTGCTCGAAATCCAGGCGCTGGACGATTCCACGGACGACACATTTTCGATCGTGAAGGAAGCGGTGGAACGCCTGCGCGGCGCGGGGATGAACATCGAACACCTGCATCGTACGGACCGGCGCGGGTTCAAGGCGGGCGCGCTTGCCGAAGGGATGAAGACCGCGCGGGGCGAATTCCTCCTCATCCTGGACGCCGATTTCGTCCCCCCGCCCGATTTCCTCAAGCGCGTCCTTCCCCGCTTTGACAACGACCGCGTCGCCTTTGTTCAGGCTCGCTGGGGACACCTCAACCGCGATTACTCCCTGTTGACCTTTCTCCAATCCCTCTCGATCGACGCGCACTTTGCGGTGGAACAACTGGCGCGCTCCCGCTTTGGCTATTGGTTCAATTTCAACGGAACGGCGGGCGTATGGCGCAAATCCGCCATCGAGGACGCCGGCGGCTGGCGGGCGGAAACCCTCACGGAAGATCTCGACCTTTCCTACCGGGCATTCCTGCGCGGATGGGAGGCGCGGTATGCAGGCGATATCGTTGTCCCTGCCGAATTGCCCGTCAGCATGACCGCATATCGGCGTCAACAACATCGCTGGGCGCGGGGCAGTCTCGAATGCGCCATTCGATATGCCTCTGCGGTCTGGCGCGTGGACGCGCCGCTTGCCAGGCGCATCGAGGCAATACTTCACCTCACGGGCTATTGCGTGCATCTCTTCCTGTTCGCGCTATCCATCCTTTATCCCTTCGTTTTGCTGCTTTCCGTCCGTTACCCTGCGTTGATCAGTCTGTTCGGCATCGCGGCTCTCTTCAATTTCACCGCGCTCGCGCCGACGACCTTCTTCATGGTTGCCCAACATTCCCTGGGCGGGAAATGGTTGAAAACCCTGCCCGCCGTCTTATTCGCCTCTGTATTCGGCGCCGGGATGATGCTCAACACGCTCCGCGCCGCCCTTCAGATCGGCTTGGGAAGAAAGGCAGCCTTCGAACGGACGCCCAAATACGGCATCACTCAACGCGGGCAGGGGTGGAATCACAGGCGCTATCACGTCCGCGTGGACGCCATTGTGATTCTTGAACTGCTCATGGCGCTCGTCAATTTGTATACAGCCTTCCTCGCTTTGCGCCTCGGCAATCCGTTGATCGGGATCTATGCCGCGATATTTGCCCTGGGATTGTTGTTTGTATCGGGTTTCACCGTTCTGCAATCCCTGGCGGTTCGCCCTGCCGCATCAACGCCATGAAGAATATGCCCACCCTCGAACGCGCCGTCCTCGAAGCGCTGGCGTACTCCGATATTTTCGACTATCCCCTGCGGCTGGACGAACTGCATCGCTATCTCCCCGTGCGCGCAGAAATGGACGAGTTGTCCAACGCCCTGAAGTCGCTGAACGGACGGGTGGGGAGGAAAGAGGACTTCTATTTTCTCGAGAAGCGGGAGGCGATCGTCGAAATCCGCAAGGGACGCGCGGCGCGTTCGAAGAAATTGCTTCCCGTCGCCCTGAAATACGGACGCGCCCTCGGCTCTTTTCCCTTCGTCCGCATGGTCGCGCTGACCGGTTCGCTCGCGGTGGGGAATGTTTCCGAACAGGCGGACCTCGATTACATGCTGATCACCGCGCCGGGACGATTGTGGACCGCCCGCGCTTTTGCCGTCACGTTCGGTCGGATCATGCGTCCCTTCGGGCATGTCATCTGCGTGAACCTGCTCGTCACCGAAAACGCCCTCGCCTGGAACCGGCGCGATCTTTACACCGCCCGCGAGTTGTACCAGATGATTCCGATCACCGGCTTGGATGTGTACCGGCGCCTGATGCAGGTCAATCCATGGGCGGAGAGGTTTTTGCCGAACGCCTTTATGGACTCAGGCGGCTTGCCGCCGTCCTTCCAGAAGCAATCTTCTGGATTCCAAAATCTTCTCGAAGTCCCCCTGCGCGGCAAATCGGGAGACCGGTTCGAGCAATGGACGATGAAACTCCAGATGAAGCGCATCGCACGGCGACCGGGCGCGGGCGAGGAAACGATCTTCACCGCCGACGTGTGCCAGGGCAATTTCCATCATCACCGTAAATGGACGCACAGGATATACATGGAGAAAATGGAATCGTTGATGAATCAATTTGAATCGAACAAAGAGAGAATTGGAGAATTCGTGTAGATCCATGGAATCTGTGGCTAATAAATGACCCAAATCCTCCTCGGTCAATCCTACTACCTGCGCTTCGATCCCAAACTCTGGAAGGCGATGCAGCCCTATCCGCCGCTGGGGACGTTGTACGCCGCCAGTTGGCTGCGCCGGCACGGCTACCAGGTCGCGCTGTTCGACGCCATGCTGGCGGAGTCAGAGGGGGAGTGGGGGAGCGCGCTGGACGAACACAAGCCGCAGTACGCGGTCATCTACGAGGATAACTTCAACTATCTCTCCAAGATGTGCCTCTTGCGGATGCGCGCAGCCGCGTTCGAGATGATTCAAATGGCGAAGGCGCGCGGTTGTACGGTCGTCCTGTGCGGCGCGGACGTGACGGACCATTACGATAAATATCTCGAACAGGGCGCCGACTACTGCGTCATGGGCGAGGGGGAGGAAACGCTGCTCGAATTGCTGGATCAGTTATCGGGTAGAAGAGAGGCGGGGCTTGAATCCATCCTGGGGCTGGCATGGAAGTCATCAGTAAACAGTGATCAGTGGTCAGTGAGCAGAAATCCGCGGCGTCCAGATATAACGGATTTGGACAAACTTCCATTTCCAGCGTGGGACCTAATTGACATCGAACGGTATCGAAAAATCTGGCTGTCGCGGCACGGCTATTTTTCGATGAACATGGCGACGACGCGCGGCTGTCCGTATCGCTGTAACTGGTGCGCCAAGCCGATCTGGGGTCAGCGCTACAACTCGCGTTCGCCGGAGAACGTGGTCGCGGAAATGAAGTGGCTCAAGGAATCGTTCGCGCCCGATCACATCTGGTTCGCAGACGACATCCTGGGATTGAAACCGAATTGGATCGAAAGGTTCGCGTCTCTATTGCACGAAGCGGACGCTATCATCCCGTTCAAGTGTTTGCAGCGCGCGGATTTGGTGAACGAGAGGACCGCCTCCGCGCTGGCAAAGGCGGGTTGCAGGACGGTGTGGATCGGCGCGGAGTCCGGCTCGCAAAAGATTCTCGACGCGATGGAGAAGGGCGACAAGGTGGAGGATATTTACCGCGCGGCGGGTTTGCTCAAGATGAACGGCATCGAAGTTGGATTCTTTTTACAGTTCGGCTACCCCGGCGAGACGTGGGACGACGTGCAAAAGACGTTGAAGATGGTGCGCGAGTGCGCGCCCGACGACATCGGCGTTTCGGTGTCGTATCCGCTGCCCGGCACGAAGTTTTACGAGCGCGTCAAATTGGAACTCGGCGAAAAACAAAACTGGGTGGATTCGGAGGATCTGGCGATGCTGTATCGCGGTCCCTTCCCGACCGAGTTTTACCGGATATTGCACGGCAGAGTCCATTACGAGTTTCGGGCGCGGAAGATACTGCGACAACCATCGTTGAAGGGATTGGTCAATATGCCGAGGAATCTTTTGGGCTTTGTGAGAAGTGAATGGCAATTGAGGAGATTTATTTTGTAATCTTGAGAGAGAAAACCATGGAGTCACCGAGACACGGAGATATAAAAAGTCTCCCAGTGTCTCCGTGACTCGGTGGTTCGAACGAGGAAAACGAATGGGCAGCGTTAGACGAATTTATCGAGAACGACCTCCAGCGGATGCGGCGCAAGGTCCAATTCCCATGCCTGACCTGAATGCAGTGGATCTTGGCTTCTCGCGCAAAGCGGACATCTACGACGCCTATTGCGAAAGTCATCCCGTCGTCCGTTGGACGCGAACCATCATACGCGAAGAAGTCGTTCGAAGCCTGCAACCCGGCGGCTCCATCCTCGAACTGAACGCCGGCACAGGCGCGGACGCGGCGTATTTCGTCGGACGAGGCTATCGGGTTCACGCCACGGACCTTGCCGGGGGCATGATCTCGGCGATACGACACAAAATCAACACTCTCAATGCCGGCAACCGCTTCACCGTCCAGCAGCTCTCCTTCACCGAACTCGACCGCGTGGAAGGCGCGCCCTACGACCTGGTCTTTTCCAACTTTGGCGGCTTGAATTGCATCCCCGACCTGCGCGCGGTCACGAAGCATCTCCAGGCGATTCTCAAACCCGGCGGTCGTGTCGTTTGGGTCATCATGCCGCCGGTCTGCCCGTGGGAGTTGATCCAAATATTGCGCGGCAAGTTTCGCGTGGCGGCGCGGCGCCTCGACCCGAACGGCGTGCTGGCAAACGTCGAAGGCGCGCGCGTGCGGACGTGGTATTTCACGCCGAGGCGGGTTCACCAAGCCTTCCCCTCGGATTTCCGCCTCGTTCATCAACGTTCGCTTTCGCTGTTCTGCCCGCCCTCGTTCATGGATCGCTTCCCTCAACGCTTCCCGCGCCTGGCGCGCCGCCTCATGCAACTGGACGAGCGCCTCGGTATCCGCCCGCCGTTCAACGCCTGGGGCGATTTCGTCCTCTACACGTTTCGTCATGGACGTTGACCTGTACCTGCGCGTGCGCGAAAAGGAAGGACGGCTGTATTCGGATGAGGTCGCGGCGCGCCTGCCCTCCCTTCCAAACGGACATCCGCTCGCGGACGAATGGCGCGCCCGCTCCGCCTCCGCCTCGCGCCTGGCCCGTTACCTGTCGCGCCGACCCGAGCCGCTCCGCCTCCTTGACCTGGGCTGCGGCAGCGGCTGGCTCTCCAATCTGTTGGCGCGCTCCGGTCAATGCGTGATCGGCGTGGACCAAAACCGCACCGAACTCCGTCAAGCCGCGCGCGTGTTTTCGTCCAACTCGGACCTCTGCTTCCTCGAAGCGGATATCTTCTCCGCTCCGTTTCCCTTCGGCATGTTCGACTTCATCCTGCTCGCCAGCGTCATCCAGTATTTTCCCGACCTGCCCGCCCTGCTCACCCGATTGCTGCACTACCTGAAACCGAACGGTGAAATTCACATCCTGGACAGCCCGCTGTACGCGGACGCCGAAGCGGAGGCGGCAAAGGAAAGAACGCGAAACTACTACGCATCCCTCGGCTTCCCGCACATGGCGGACTATTATTTTCATCATCGTTTTTCCGAGTTGAAATCCTTTTCGCCGCAAGTCCTTTATTCTCCTCGCGCGCTTGCGGTGAAACGCCTGATCGGAAAATTCGACTCGCCGTTTGCGTGGTTGGTCGTCAAAAAATCGGGGAGGCGGTGAGATGAATCCCGCCGTCGTCGTCCCGGTCTACAACCGTCCGCACGCGTTGAAACGGCTGCTCGCCTCCCTCCACTCCGCGGACTACCCATCGGGCGTTTCGATTCCACTCGTCATTTCCCTGGACCCCGAAAATGGCGTTCCCCATCCCGCCGTGCAGGAGGTTGCCGAGTCCTTCGATTGGAAACACGGCTCAAAGGAAATCATCCTGCACAAAAAGCATCTTGGATTGTTGCAGAACTTTTATTGTTGCGGCGACCTGACCGCGCAATACGGCTCCGTCATTTTTCTGGAGGACGACCTCGTCGTCTCGCCGGTCTTTTATCGTTTCGCATCTCAAGCATTGCGCCGTTTCGAAAACGATCCGCACGTCGCAGGGATTTCCCTCCACCGTTACGCGTTCAACGGATACACCCATCTGCCCTTCGAGCCAATTTCCGACGCCAGCGACGCGTTCTTCATGCAGGCGGCATCCATTTTGGGGCAGGCGTGGAACAAAGCCCAATGGGACGCGTTCGCTCAATGGCGCGGGACCAACCCAAAGGTCGGGGGCGAAACGCTGCACGATCTCTGGTCGCAGTTCGACGCGGACGATTACTTTCCCATCCTGGTGAAGTTTCTCGTCTCGACGGATCGCTTCCACGCCTTCCCGCGCGTTTCGTTGACGACCGGCTTCGGCGACGCAGGCACGCACTTCATCCGCGACACGTCCTATTTTCAAGTCCCGCTGCAACACGAAAAGACTTCGTTCCATTTCAACGACTTGCAAACCTCCAACGCCGTGTACGACTCGTTCATGGAACTCCTGTCGCGCTGCCTTCAACGGCTGGCGCCCGGCCTGCGCGGCGTGGATTTCGACGTGGACCTGAACGCCTCGAAACAGCCCCGTCACTTCAAAGCGGATCACGTCGTAACGACCCGCGCCTGCCGTAACCCGATGAAGACATTTGCGCTTGCCATGCGCCCGCCCGAAGCCAATCTCGTTTTCGACGTGGAGGGGGAGGGGATCAATCTATGCAAACCCGCCGACCTGCTATGGGACAAACGGAGCGAGATCGAGACGCGCAGGAAATTGTTCGAGTATTCCAGCCGCGGGCGTTCGTCCTTGAGACAAACCATGCTCTTTCGCCTGGTCGGCTGGCTTCGACGATTCAAGCCATGACGTTCGCCGCTGCTTCGATACGCGGAAATTCATTCTGGCTGGCATTGGCGCGCCTCAGCGCGCACGCCCTGGGCGTCCTCTTCATCGCATTCGCCGCGCGCCGCCTGGGCGCCGCCGACTTCGGTCAATTCTCCTTCATTGCCGCGGCCCTGCTGGTCGGCAACGCGTTCACCACCTTCGGCAGCGACACCCTGCTCATCCGCGAACTCGCCCGCGCCGGCAAAGCCACAGACCTGCTCCCTCGCGCGTTCGCCTTGCAACTTGCATTCTCCAGCCTGTGGGTCATCGTCACAATCATCCTCGAACCCAATTCCCTCCTCCTCCTCTATTCTCTTTCACTGTTTCCCCTCGCCCTGTCCTCCATCGCCTCCGCCGCCATGCGCGGCTTCGAGCGCATGGATCTGTTCTGGCTGGCGGGTCTCGTCAACAGCCTCGCGCAATTGATCGCGGTCGTTCTCTCATGGGATTTACTCTCCCTTTGCGTTTTTCTGACGATCGGATACATCGCCGCCGCGCTGGTTTCCCTTGCGATCTGCTCCGCTTCGTTCCCGACCTTCAGCCTGCTGCCGCTCCTGGACTTTCGTCCCATCTTCAGCCTCGCCCTTCCCTTCGCTTTGCTGGCCACCATGAGCATCCTCTCCCAACGGCTGGGAATTTTCTCTGTCGCCACGTTGATCAGCGAACGCGAGGCCGGTTACTTCTCCGCTGCGGCGCGCGTGGTGGAAGGCTTGAAACTTGGACATTACGCCGTGTTGGGCGCGTTGCTGCCAGCCATGTCGCGCGCCGCGCAGGGAGCAATGCGGAATTTTCGCGTTTCCTTTCCCGGCTTGCTGGGATTCAGCGCGCTGCTGGCGGGCGCCGTGACCCTGACCGCGCGCCCGATCGTGAATCTGCTTTACGGCGCGGACTACGCTCCCTCCATCGAATTGCTGACGGTCCTCGCGTGGACTCTCGCGCCGTACACGGTTTCCGCCTTCCTCTCTGTGGATCTGGTCGCGCGCGGGCGCGAGGGGACGCTGGTCAAAGCCACTGCGATCTCGCTGGGCGTCTTTCTCGTTTTATACCTTTGGTTGATTTCGACTCATCAACTCACCGGCGCGGCCTGCGCCGCGTTGATGGGTGAGATAATTCAGGCAGTCATCCTCGTCATTGCAACGACTAACGACCAACGACTAACGACCAATGACTAACGACCAACAACCATCCGAACCCGTCCTCAAACCCTCCGACCTCCTCGCGCGCCTCCGCGCGAACGGACAGTTGCCCGATTTCCCCGCGCCGCGCGCCGTGATCTTCGCGCCGCAAAAGAGCCTGGCGGATCGCGTCTTGCGCCGTCATTCGTCGAAACGCATCAAAGGCTTCCTCGGAGAGTTCTACCTGCTCAAACGCACGCACGGACAGATCGCTCTCTCCACCGGCTTCGGCGTCGGCGCGCCCGCCATCGCAAGCCTCACGGATGAATTTGCCGCGCTGGGCGTAACGCAATTCGTCCTGGTCGGACTCGCCGGCGGATTGCAGCCCGAATTGACCGCAGGAAGTCTCGTCGTTGCAACGGGCGCGATCCGCGGCGAGGGAGTATCGAGACATTACCTGCCTCCAGGTCCAACGGTGGAGTCTGCGCCGGGGATGGTTCGGGGAATCAGCCAAATTCTCACCGGGCAAAACCACCCTCACGCCTTGGGAACCGCCTGGACGACCGACGCGCCGTTTCGGGAATTACGCAAGGATGCGATCGAGCATCAAAGGCAGGGAGTCCTGGCTGTGGAGATGGAAGCCGCGGCGATGCTGGCGGTGGCGAAAGCGTACAACCTGTCGGCGGCGGCGATGTTTTCGATCGCGGATCAGTTGTCGGGAGGGGAGTGGCGGATGGCGGACGATCTCGAGCCCGCGCATGGGGGATTGTCCATTTTGTTCGACGCGGCGTTCGAGTATCTGAACGATCGTTGAGACGGGTGGGCGGTCGGTGGGGGAGGGGAGGTCGGGTTCCTCGCCGCACGGATCAGGCGCGGGCGAGGTCAGACGCGTTTTGTCTTCCTCTCGAAGACCTCGTGATAGGCTTTGTCCAGTTCGTCGTTGGAGAGGTGGGCGTATCGCTGCGTCACCTGGATGTTCTTGTGGCGGGCGAGTTCCTGCGCGATCTTGAGGTTGCCCAATCTTTGCAATACGGAGGTGACGAAATAGTGGCGAAACGAATGCGGCGTGATCCTGCCGACCATTTCGCTGCCCAGCAACTGTCCCACGCGTTCCTTTACGATATTGCGGCCCGTGGTCGGCGTGATGGGCTTGACCTTTTTTCCCGCGCCCTTGTCGTGACGCGCGAAGAGCGGCAGGGAGGTCAATTGGCGGCCCGAATTTCCGTCCAGCGCGGCGCGTTGGGTCAGGTAATCCTTGATCGCCTGAATCGAACGGGAGGTAAAGCGAACGACCGCCTGTTTGTCGCCCTTGCCGACGATCAAGGCGCGCCCCTCGTTCCAGTCAATGTCGCCGCGCCGCAGGTTGCAGGCTTCATGGACGCGCAAGCCCGTATCTGCCAGGGTGATCAAAAACGCCCGGTCGCGGGTTGCGCGTAGGTGAACGAGCATGGGGTCTTCGCCTTCCCGGGTTGGGGGAATCAGGTTCTGCACGTTCTCCGCCTTTTCCAGGAGCCGTTCGATCTCGTCTGTGGGGAATTGGGGAAAGCGGATGCCGGGGCGGCGCGCACGCTGGCGTATAAGCACGCGCACGCGCGATTGGTTGATCTCTGTCAGGCGTTCCGCGTCCACGAACAAATAGAAACCCTTCACAGCCTGCAAATACAGTTGCTCTGTGGCGGTCGAATAGGCGTGCAGGTATTCGATCAGGGGCGAAAGAAGGTCTTCGGTTAGTTCCGTTATGGGAGCGGTTTCAGGTTCCAGCCATTGTTCTGCAAGCACGCGGCGGAAGATCTGCAGCGCGTTTTTATACGCAAGCGCTGTGTGCCTGCTGCGGGAGGTTTTCACCACGTCCAGGTAGCGGCTGATCGCCTCGGAAATCGTCGGGGATTTGGTCTCTGTGGTCGCCATGAGGATCATTATACGAAGTTTCGCTTTTCTGTCAATGTTTTTGATAAGGTTACTTATCGAAAGCACGAGAACGCCCACCATTGCCAGCGGCGCCCCGTCTTGAGCCTGGCAAGTAAAGCAATCCCCCTCCCTTCGCGAGAGGAGCATCCGTGAATTTCGATTAAGAACCTTCCACGAACTTTCGGCGAATATACCTTCCCGCGACCACGTCGTTCGCGTGTTCGCGGCTTCATTCGCGGATGGCAGTCCCCCTCCCCTGCCCTATTCCTCTACGCTTGCGGCAATTAAACGATCCATCATTTCGACAATTGCAGGGAGGTTGATTTTCTCGAAAATGGGACGAGCGCGTTGTGCATACTCTTTTGCTTTTGACTTATATCCACTTTCCAAAAGAGCAATCGCAAAATTGCCATAATCGGCTCCTTCGCTGTATATAGCGCCAATTGCCCGGCGCATTTCGACAATTTCCAGCAACTGCTTCTCTGCCATTTCCACATCACCCGCTCGGATGGATATTCGACATAACGCCGATAATACGTTGGCTTCGCCCAATTTAGCGCCAATCTCGCGGAACAACTTCAAGGCTTGCTCGTAACTGGCGAGCGCGGCATCACGATCATCTCGGAACTGCTGC